>JAZKFB010000034.1:0-138928 GCA_040386695.1 Verrucomicrobiota bacterium | reverse complement strand
GAAATCAGGGTTTTCGGCTTCTGTCCGCTTTTTTCATTCCAGACTTTAGGTTAAGGCGGATTGAATGCGGATGATACGGAGTTTACGCCGGAAAAAGTTCTATTTAAATCAAAAGGACTTAATTTGGGTTGTTAAATATTTTTCTCGGAGCGGGATCAGCTTGCCATCCGGCATCGCATTTGCTGAAAGGGGGCGCGGCAAACCCCCGGAGGCTTGCGGGCCGCCCCGCCATTGTCCTTCCCGCTCCGGTGGAGCCGTCCGGTTCAGCCTCTTCTTTCCACGTTCATGCAGGTTTCCTTTTCCGCCAGCCGGCGCGGTTTGCCGCGGCTTTTTCTGATGGGTCTTGGCGCGGTGGCGCTGCATGGGGCCCAAACTCAAACTCAGGCGCAGGTGCGGCTGACGGAGTTTCTGGCTTCGAACGAGTCCGGGAAAAAGGATCAGAACGGGGAGTTCTCCGACTGGGTGGAGATTCACAATGCCGGCCCGGCCGCCGTCAGTCTTCTGGACTGGTCGCTGACGGACAAGGCGGACAACAAAAACAAGTGGCGCTTTCCCGCCGTGAGTCTGGCTCCCGGCGGATACCTGGTGGTTTTCGCCTCCGAGAAAAACCGTGCGGACCCGGCGGCGGAGCTGCACACCAATTTCAAACTCGGCGCGGGCGGCGAATATCTGGCGCTGGTGCAGCCGGACGGCACGGTGGCCACGGAGTATGCGCCGGTTTACCCGCAGCAGCTGCCGGACATTTCCTATGGCCTGAGCGTGGCGGACGGGGCTTACACCGCCGCCGTCCGCTATTTTCAGCAGCCGACGCCGGGCGCGGTGAACGGCACGGGAGCCAGCGATCTGGGTCCGGTTTTCAGCCATCCCGCGCACTCGCCCGCGCGGCCGGCGGAGGGGGAGAATGTGATGGTCACGGTGAAAGTCGCGCGGACCTTCGCCGATATCGCGGAGGTCAGGCTGCGCTGGATCGTGATGTACGACAGCGCCACCAATGTGCTGAAGGATGTGATTCTGCATGACGACGGCCTGGCGGGCGACGCGGTGGCGGGCGACGGCACTTTCAGCGGCATTATCCCCGGCACGGTGACTGTGGACACGACCACCACCAACACCTTTGCCGCCGGGCGGCTGATCCGCTGGTATTTCACGGCCAGGGACACGGCGGCGGGAACCTCGCGGTTTCCTCTGTTCCCGGAGCCGCTGAATTCCCCGGAATATCTGGGCACAGTGGCCAAAGACCCGGCGAATTTCACGACGCCGATGCCGGTCTGGTACTGGTTCGCCAAAAACACCGGCGCGGCGGCCACGGACGCGGGGACGCGGGGCTCGGTGTTTTTCAAGGATCAGTATTACGACAATATCGCCATCCGGCGGCGGGGCGGGGCGACTTCGACGGATTCCAAAAAATTCGACTTCAACTCCGGGGACCATTGTTTCATCGACGACACCGTGGGCCGGGTGGAGGAGGCGAACATCAATATTTCAGGCCAGGACACCACCCTTGTCCGGCCGGCCATGGGTTTTGAGGCTTACCGCACCACCGGGCATCCCGGCTGCGCGGCTTTTCCGATGCTGCAGCGGATGGGCGGTTCGCCGACCGTGCCCACCACCGCCAGTTACACCAACCTGATGACCTACTACGTCGAGCAGGTGGACACCCGTTTTCTGGAGCGCTGGGGGCTCGATCCGAACGGGGCGCTCTACAAGATGAACCAGAAGTCGAATCTGGACCCGGTTTTCACCGACTCCACGGATGGCGTGGAGAAAAAGACGCGCGAAACCGAGAACAACGCGGACCTCGGGCTCGTCTGCACGGCGTTGAAAAAACGGACCACGGACGCTTTGAGGGAGCAGCGGGCGGTCTTCATGTTCGACAACTTTGATCTCGCGAACATGGTCAACTACCTCGCCGTGCGCGCGGTGATCAATGACTACGACGATGTCCGGAAAAACTTTTATATTTACCGCGACACCCTCGGCGACAAGGAGTGGAAACTGCTGCCCTGGGACAAGGACGGCTGCTTCGGCGTGACCGGCGACGGCGGCACCTGGCTGGCGCATCCGTTTTTCGGGGATTTCGCGCATCTGAAGCAGAACGCGAATCAGTGGAATCTGCTGTGGGAGGCTATTTTCAACGATCCCGCCACCCGGGCCATGTACCTGCGGCGGCTGCGGTCGCTGATGGATTCGGAACTCCAGCCGGCGTCCGTTCCTCTGGCGGAGCGGTATTTTGAAAAACGGGCCGACTTCTGGGGGGCGCAGTTCAGTCCCGCGAAAAGCGTGACCGCCGTCAAAAGCTTCCTGAACACCCGCCGCACCCAGCTTTACACGACCTACGCCACCACTTCCGCCACGGTCGCCAACCGCCTGATTCCTCCCGCGCAGGCGGCGGCTCCGGGGATCACTTTCGGCGCGGTGGAGACCAATCCGGCCAGTGGAAAACAGGGAGAGGAATTCATCGAAATCGTCAATCCGGACGCCGACGCCGTGGATGTGTCCGGCTGGACGGTCAGCGGCGGCATCGATCACACGTTCCGTCCGGGCACCGTCATTCCGGCGAACAGTAAAATGTATCTGGCGAATTCCGCGCCCGCCTTCCGTGCCCGGACCACCGGCCCCACCGGCGGGCAGAAGCTCTTTGTGCAGGGCGGCTGGTCGGGTTCCCTGTCGGCCCGGGGAGAAACGCTGACTTTGAAGAATCCCGTCGGTCTGACCGTGGCCGGCCTGTCGACCCCGGCCGCGCCCACGGCGGCGCAGTCGGCGCTGCGGGTGACGAAAATCATGTATGATCCGCCTGCCGGGGGCGCTTATGCCGCCAGCGATTACGAATATCTGGAACTCCGGAACACCGGGACGGAAACGCTGGACCTGGGCGGCGTCTTTTTTGACAAAGGCATCACCTTCACTTTCGCCGCCGGCGCCACTCTGGCTCCGGGCGCGAGGATTCTGCTGGTGAAAAATCAGGAGGCTTTCGCGTCCCGTTACGGGGCCGGGCTGCCGGTGGGCGGAGTTTTTACCGGGAGTCTCGATAATTCGGGTGAACGCCTCCGGATTCTCGATGGCGTGGGTGAGGAGGTGCTCGATTTCGCCTACGATCCTCTGTGGAGTCCCTCCAGCAGCGGGGGGGGCACGGCTCTGGTGGCGGTGGATGACACCGCTCTCTGGACGGTCTGGGACACCGCCGCCGGCTGGCGCGCGTCCATTTCCCCGAATGGCTCGCCGGGAAGCGCCGACGCGGAGCCTGTTCCGCTGCCGGTGCTGGCTCCCGGCACGGGCGTGGGAAGTTTCAGCGTGACCGGAACCCCGGGCAGCATCTGGAAGGTGCAGCGCTCCACTGATCTTCAAACCTGGGCTCCGGCGGGCACGGTGACCGTGGGAGCCTCAGGCACGGCTGTTTTCACGGACGCCGCTCCTCCGGTTTCCGGCAAAGCGTTCTACCGCTGCGCACGGTAGCCGGGGGAAAATGCGGAAATGGATGGTCCCGCGGCGCGGTTCCCGAAAGTGCCGGACCGTGCGCCGGTTTGGACGCGGGTTCGATTTTGCCCAGTCGTTGAGGGACTCTTACCAGTTGTTTGGTTATATACTTTCAAATCACTTTATTCGGTTGTTTTTGTATCAGTGATTTTCCTAGTCGCTGCATGAAAAACAATGATAAGATTTGATGAAATTCACCGCAACTTGCTGTTTATCATGGATTAGCACGAAACCTGCATTGCGTTGGAGTCAGCGTCCAAACACTATGAAACGTCTGCATCTGATCATTTTCCTGCTTTCCGCCATTTCCGCCCGGGCGGCGGTGTTTTTCAGTCCGGTCGGCATCACGTCCGCCAATTCAACGGTTTACACCACTTATGCGCTTTCCAATCTGTATCAGGGTGCGGGAGTGGGATTTGAGGCTGCGGAACCGCATAAAGCGCCCGTGACAGGCGGAGCGGGATTTAACTGGGTGACCATCGCTCCCAATCCGGTGGCGGATTATTACACCGCTTTCCCCGCTCCGGTTCTGATCATTGATCTCGGTCAGAACCGCCTGCTGTCGGAAATCAGCATCTGGGGTTACTCCAGCGGCAACACCAACGGCGTCAAGGACTTCAGTCTGCGCTTCGCCACTGATGCCGAGGGCCCGGCGGGTTTCGGCGCCTCCATCGCCTACAATCCCGGCTTCGAGGCGCTGTTCGACCTCACGCTGCGGGACAGCAATTCCTTCAGCCAGAACGTCACCGCGCGTTATGTGGAAATGACCATCACGGACAACTGGGCCGGTTTTCAGGGAACCGCCGCCGGCGGGGACCGGGTGGGAATGGGTGAAATCGCCTTTGCCGCCATCCCCGAACCCGCCGCCGCCGTCATGGCGGGGCTGACCGGCCTGCTGGCTTTCCGCCGCCGCTGAAACTGCGGAAGTTTCCCGGGCCGCCTTCCGCGTTCCGGGATCCGTTCTCCCTCTCCCAACACCATCCCTCCGCCTGCGGCTCAGGCGGAATCATACCCTCATGCTCCAAATGCACTCCAAAATCCTCACCGGGCTCACCCGCCTCTCGGCGGCGGCGGTCCTGCTGTTCCATATTCCACCGGCGCTGGCCGCTGAGTTTCATGTCATC
The DNA here is from genome assembly GCA_040386695.1 of Verrucomicrobiota bacterium. Lineage (GTDB taxonomy): Bacteria > Verrucomicrobiota > Verrucomicrobiia > Verrucomicrobiales > V1-33 > CAIZWU01. The sequence goes on along the minus strand of JAZKFB010000034.1, from coordinate 134,330 downwards.
CAGTCCGCCGTCTCGGCGACGGAGGACTTCGATCTGTATAAAGTCGGCGGTCTGATTGAAGGACCGGGCATCGGCTTCGAGGCCGAGTCCCCCTTTAATCGCCAGAGCACCACCACTTGGGTGACCAATGCGCCGAATGGCGGAACGGGAAACTACTTCATCCCGGTGCCCGACCCGGCGCCGAAGCTCGTTTTTGACCTCGGTTCCAATGTGCCCCTCGGGGAAATCAGTGTCTGGGGGTATGCCACCGGCATTGAGGGCAACAGCATGAAGGACTTCAGCCTGCGGTTCGCCACGGACGCCGAGGGGGAATCGGGAGCGGGAACCAGCATCACGTTCAACCCCTCCTACAGCGTCGGGCCGCAGATTTCGCCCCGGCAGAGCTTTCTGTTCGGGCGCAGCATCACCGCGCGGTATGTCGAACTGACGCCGCTCAGCAACAACGTCGGTCTCGGGCCCGGCGGGGACCGTGTGGGTTTCAGCGAGGTGGCGTTTGAAATCCTGCCCGCCGTGACGGGTTCCTTTGTCGATCTGCCGGTGAGCCACGATGTCGGCACCGCCAGCGTGCTGCGGACCTTCAGCCTTCAGGTGCGGAATCTCGGGCCGCAGCCCCTGACGCTGACGGCCCCCACTTTCACCGGTGACACCCCGGCCGCCTACAGCGTGCTGGAGCTGCCGGCCAGTGTGCCCGCCTACTCAACGGCTTTGATCCGGCTTCAGTTCAATCCCGTCGGGCTGCCCGAAGGCGCGGCCAATGCCGATTTCCATCTGACGACCAACACGGTTGGCGCGGCTTCGGTCCAGACCTCGCTCACCGCCAATATTCCGGCGGAGGCGGCGGACACGTTTTATCCCATCACCGGAGCCACCTCCGCCACGGACGCGACGGACCACTTCAAAGCCGCCGGACTGATCGGCGGACCGGGCATCGGTTTCAACGCGGAGCAGCCGCACGGGCAGGGAGCGACGGCCGCGCTCTGGGTGACCAATGCCCCCAACGGCGGGGCCGGTGATTATTTCGAACCGGTGCCGGATCCCGCGCCCGCGCTGGTGATTGACCTTGGCCAGAACGTCCCGCTGGGGCAGATCAGCGTCTGGGGCTATTCCTCCGGAAACGCGAATGGGGCCTCCGACTTCAATCTCCAGTTCGCCACCGCGGCGGAGGGCGAGGCCGGGCTGGGCACCTCCATCACTTACAACCCCGCCTTCACCGCCGCTTTCGGAGCCACAGACCGGCAGAGCTTCGATCTCGCCCAGGTGGTCAATGCCCGCTATGTGCGGATCACTCCGACCGACAACTATTTCGGCACGGGAGCCGGCCCCGGCGGGGACCGCGTGGGGTTCGGAGAGATTGCTTTTGAGAAAATCATCACCTCCACCGGGAAAAACCTGAGCTTTCCCAACGCCGTGGATTTTGGCGTGGCGGACAAGAAGAAAACCTTCAGCCTCGTTCTGAAGAACTACGGCACCGAAGCGGTGACCATCAGTTCCCGCACTCTGGACGGAGCGAATGCGGCCGCTTTCACCATCGTCTCCGCTCCCGCCAGCCTCCCGGCTGTCAGTCAGGCGCTGGTGACCCTGGAGTTCAATCCGGCGGCGACTTCGCTCGGAGCGCAGGAGGCCTTTCTGCGCATTGCCAGCAATGACACCAGAAATCCGGCGGTCAGCATTCAGATCAGCGGGGAATACGTGACCATTCCGGACAAATTTTATCCGGTCACCTCCGTCGCCTCGGAGACGGATGGAGCCGACTTCTACAAAGCCGCCGGGCTTATCAACGGCATCGGCGTGGGCTTCAACGATCAGCAGCCTCACGATCAGATCGATGGAAATGACACCCTCACGCTCTGGGTCACCAACGCCCCGAACGGCACGGCCAATTACTTCGATCCCGCGCCGGAGACGGTGCCGCTGCTGATGTTCGATCTGGGCGCGGAGGTGGATCTTTCTGAAATCAGCGTCTGGGGTTACTCCTCCGGAAATTCCAACGGGATGCGGGATTTCAGCCTCACCTTCGCCACGGCGGCGGAGGGTCCCTACAGCCCCTCCTCGATCACCTACAATCCGACCTTCACCGCCGCTTTCGGGTACGCGCCCCGGAACAGTTTCCTCTTCGGCCGCAAAGTCACGGCGCAGTATGTGATGCTGAAGCCGCTGAACAACTGGGGCACCGAGGGCGTGGCCGCCGGCGGGGACCGCGTCGGGATCGGCGAGGTCGCTTTCCAGATCGGCGCGGAAATTCCGGCCGGAGTTTTCGGCATCACGGCCATCTCCCGCAACGAGCTTGGGCAGGCGCGGATCACTTTCGGCACTCAGGCGGGCGCGACCTTCAAGGTGCAGCGCTCGGTGGATCTCATCACCTGGCCGCAGGTCGGCGGCAATATCGCGGGAGCGCCCGGCTACACGGATTTCACGGACACCACCGCCGTCCCGCCCGGAGCCAAAGCCCTCTTCTACCGCGTGCTCCGCACCATTCCGTAGTCAAGGTTTTCCTCATCGCCCACTCACACAAAGCCTCCGGATGCGGTGCAAAGCCCGCGCCGGAGGTTTTGCTTTTGGCGGAATCCCCTGAATCAATGGGCTCCGCCTGAGGCGACTGATCCGCGGACCAGCTCTGAATAACGCCCGGCCATCAGGGAAAGGGTGAAATTTTCCGCGACGTGGGAACGGGCGTTCCCCGCGCAGTGGCGGCGGAGGGCGGGGTCGGTGGCGATGCGGATCAGAGCGGCGGCGAGGGCGGCGGGGTCACGGTTGGGCACCAGGAGACCGGTGTGGCCGGAGATGACCTGCTCGGAGGCGCCGCCGAAATCGGTGGCGACGACGGGGAGGCCCGACGCCAGAGCTTCAAGGGAGGCGTTGGGGCAGCCGGCGGGTTCGGAGATCATCACAAACACATCCAGCCCGGCATGAAAGGCGGTGATGGGCGAAACGCCGCCCAGCCAGCGGACGGGCAGATCCCGGGCGGATTGTTTCAAATGCTCCGCATAAGCCTCCTCCTCCCCGTCCACGCCGCCGGCGATTTGAAGTCCACAGGGCGGAAGGCCGGGAAGGGCAAGGCGGAAGGCCTCCAGCAGATCCTCCAGCCGTTTCCGCGGATGCAGCCGGGCGGCGGTGCCGAAGACGAAACAGGGAGGATTTCCGCGGAAAGGAACCGGATTTTCCGGCAGCTCCACGCCGTTGGGAATGACGTGGACCGGGATTTCCAGCGCGGTTTCCGCCTGAGACTTTTCACGGGCGTATTTCACCACCGCCCCGGACAGCCGCGCGCCGTAATCCGCGGGCGTGAGCGCCGGAATGTCAGGCCGGAGGCGGTCGAAGGCCGGATGCAGCGCTTCAAAAAACATGCCGCCGGGGCTGATGTCAAAGATGGGCGTGCGCGGCAGGCCGTCGGCGATGAGGCGCTTGCAGGAGGTGACGGCGTTCCAGAAAAGCACGGCTTGCGGCGGATCGTCCGCCAGCTCCGGCCAGAGCGGCTCCAGGGTTTCCGCCGCTTCGTGAGGGCCGATCCTGGGCAGCACAAGCACGGGAATGCCCGCTTTCTCCAGCGCCAGACGACCGGGGGTGGCGTCATCCGGCTCCTCCTGAAGCACGGCCACGCGCACGGGAATTCCGCGCCGGTGCCACTCCGTCAGCAGCCGCCGGGCACTGGACTGCGCGCCGCCGGTGGTGAAGTTGTTGGTGATGAGCCAGAGGGTTTTGCCGGGCTGCCGGGGAGCCGTCAGCGCGCACCGGTAAAGCTGGCGGTAACGCTGTGTCATCACCTCCAGCGAGAAACACCGGCGGACAGCCTCCCGGCCGGAAATCCGGGCATCGGCGGCGGCCAGCACGGCGCGGGCGAATGCCTCAGGCCCGGCGGATTGGGGAAGCATCGTGAAGGCGGCCCCCGCCGCCCGGGCCACCTCGCCGGTGCCGCCGGCCTCCAGGGCCACCACAGGCACGCCCATGGCCAGAGCCTCCAGATGGGCCAGGCTCAGGCCCTCGTGGGCGGCGGTGGAAACGAGGACATCGGCGGCGGCGAGCAGGGCGGGGACATCATCCGCCGGACCGTGAAAAATCAGATTCTCCTCCACCCCGCAGTCGGCGGCGGCCTGTTTCAGGGCTTCCATACAGTCGGCGGCCTCATCGCTGAAAGCGGCGGCTTCCCCGGCCAGCAGGAGGCGGATCCGCCGGCCGGGACACTCTTTTTGCAGAGCCGCGATCACCGGCGGCAGGCGGTCGGGCCGTTTTTGCGGGCGCGGGTTGGCGAGGGTGACGAGCAGCAGGTCCTTTGCGGAAAGACCCGTCGCTTCCCGGAATGCCGCCGCCTTGGCGGCCCGTTCCGGTGATTGCTGAAAATGCCGCGGATCAATTCCATTCCAGGCGGTGCGGACGGGCAGGGCGGGAAGCAGACGCCGGGCCTCGGCCTCCACGCCCAGGGAGCAGGCGGCGAGGAGCGCGGCGTCGTTTTCCGCCAGGGAAAGCAGATCCGCCGGCCAGCCGGAGGAGGTGTTGTGCAGCGTCAGCACCAGCGGAATGCCGTGCGGGCGCAGCGCTTTGATTTCCACCGCGTTCAGCAGATGGGCATGCAGCAGATCCGCGCCAAACCGTCCGGCGGCGGCGGCCACGGCGGCGGCCCGGCTGAAGGGATCGCGGGGCATGTCCGACAGATCCACGCCCTCCGGCGGCAGGGGAAAAGCGCTGCGTCCCGGCCGGCCCAGGACGAGCAGCCGCGCCGCCGTGCCGGTGGCCCGCAGTTCCCGGTGGAGATCCAGGGCGAGACGTTCCGCGCCGCCATACTGCAGGCTGGTGATCCCCTGGCAAAGCCGCAGCCCGTTGTCCTCCAGCACATCCAGCGGGGAAAGATGCACGACTCTGGCCTCCGCCAGCAGTTCCTCCCAGCGCTTTCCGGACCGCAGCGCCGCGCAGGACCGGGCATCCAGCGCCAGGACGGGAGGACGGCCGAGGGAGGAAAGCGCCGGAGCCCGGCCTGACAGATCGCCTCCGGCCCGCCGGCAAAGCGCGCGCCACGGCGAATCCGTGCGCGGGTTCAGTCCGAAAGCGATCACCGGCCGCCCCGTCGCGCTGGGCACGGGCACGGCGGCGAAGCCGGGAACGGGAAACCACGCGCCCGCGCTGATGACGATCAGGCCATCCCGAAACTCCCCGGCCGCAGCCTGTGAAATCCACTCGTTTTCCCTGACGGTCCGGGAGGGCAGCGGACTTTCCGCCGCCAGCAGGCTGCGCGCGGTGCGGGCACCAAGCCATGACGGGGCGCCGGCCGCGTCCGGAATGACAATGAATCCCCCCTGCATGGACAAGCCGCCGCCGGGATCAGTAGGCCGAGGGCCGGTGCCCTGGCCGCGGGTGCCGGGAGGAGGCGGTTCCGTCATTCTGTGAAAAATTCTCCGGTTCCGGGGAAGTCACCGGCAGGGGCAGGGGCAAAGGGGGAATGGCGTCCGGTTCCCCGGCGCTGGCCTGGATCTGCTCCGGAATGGACCCGGTGTAGATAAAATGGCCGTCGTCCCCGGGGGCATACTGCACGCGGCGTTCCCGCAGCAGCCCGTGCTCGTCGCGCCAGGTCAGATTCAGCCAGGTGCCGGCGGCGTATCCGGCGTTCAGCCAGAAGCCATCATCCACCCCCCGGGTCAGAAAAGCGCCGGGGACGAGATCCAGCGGCTCCCGCAGCGGAGGCGGGGGCGGCGGTCTCATGCCGCTGCGGGTCCTCCGGTCAGGCAGGGGCGGACGATTGGCCAGAGCGCGGAGAATGCGGCGCGCGATCCACACCGCCATACCGCCCAGCAGGATCAGCAGCAGCCAGCTGCCGCCCCGTTTTCCCGCCTGCGCCGGCGGGTGCGGGGAAACCGGCGGCGGAGCGGAATCCGGAAAGCGCGGCGGAGTGGCCGGACCGGATGATGCCGGGGAAGGGGCGCGGTCCGGCGGTTCCACATCCGTCGGCGCGGAGGGCGGATTTGAAGGCGGCGCGGTGCTGCCCGCCGCCGCCGCGTCCGGCCCGAAGGACATCACGCGGAATCCGTTGTCCGCATTCCGGCTGCGGGCGTCATTGCGGTAACGCGCGGCGGAGCGCGTGTCCTTCAGAGGCCGCAGCCAGGATCCCCCGCGCAGCACCCGCCGCGGTTTGTCGGAAGCCGGGGCCGTCCGCTGCAGGGGGTCGGTCACGGACAGGAAATCGTAAGGCCCGAACCAGTCGGCGCACCATTCCCAAACGTTGCCGGAAATATGCAGTCCCCAGGGATTGGCCGGACGGCTGGTCACGGGATGCGCCTGATTTCCGGAGGATTCCTTCGAATAAATGCCCGCTCCGGCGGCTGAGGCCTCATTCCCGCTCCACCATGCGGTGGTGGTTCCCGCGCGGCAGGCATATTCCCACCGGGCCTCGGCGGGCAGTTCGAAGGTCCAGCCGGTTTTGCGGCTCAGCCATTTCAGAAACTGCCGGGAATCCTCCCACGTCACCATCACCACCGGATGCTCCGGCGTCTGCGGATAGCCTGTGTTCCGCCAGTTGAAATCCCGCCGCTGCTCCAGGGCCGTCCCGTTCCATCCGAAGCCGCCGCTGGTTCCGGTTTCCGCCTCGCTGCGGTAGCCCGTCTCCAGCGCGAAGCGTTCCCACTGGGCGAAGGTCACCGCCGTGCGTCCAAGATAAAAATCCCGGCTCAGCACCACGGTGTGCGGTTTCTCATCGGCATTGCGCCCCGCCTCGGAGTCCGGCGAGCCCATGAGGAACCGGCCTTTGGGAATGCGCCGGACTTCAAGCCGCACGCTGTTTCCGAGGTCGAAGGCCCGGGTTTCCGCCAAAGCCGGCGCGGCCGTTGCCAGGACGGTGAACCCCCATGCCAGGTGGAGCCGGTTGATTTGCATGACCGATTGTGCGCGCCGTCCGCCGATGGTCAAGCAGTTGCGCCTCCGCATTTGAATAACCATAACCCGGAGGGCTGCGGGACGCGGCGCGGCACCGCTCCTTTCGGGAATCCGGTCACTTCCGGCGTCCCTCGTCGAGGTCGTAATAATCGAAGAAAGTGACCACATCCTCCCGGTCCCCGAAGCCGGATTTTTCCATGAATCCCTTCAGCCGCCCGGTGGCTCCGGTGTCGTCGTCCCGCCAGCCGAATTTGACGGCGTATTTGTTCCAGACGAGAATTTCCTCCTCCGTCGGACGGCGGCCGTTGGCGAAACACCACTCCAGGATTTCCTCATCGGTGCCGCCCTGGGCCTCGCGTTCCCGGAGGCCGCCGTAGTCGATGTAAAGAAAACGGCAGATGCGCCCGTCGAAGCCCTGGCTGATCATGGGCAGGTAATCCTCCGGCAGCTCCCCGCGTTTCAAAAGCCGGATTTTGTCCAGCATACGGGCGAAATAGACCAGACCGAGGGTGGTGTCGTGGGCGGAGCGTGGAAATGTCATTGGATTAAGGAGGAATTTGGAAAGAAAACCGGTCTGGACTCTGGTATTGATTACAGTGATGCGACAGGTTTTTCCAATTTTGATTTTGCTGGGGGCGTCGGCTGGAGCGGCCTGCGCCGGGTCCATCAGCTATAACTTCAGCGTGCGGCCGATTCTGTCCGACCGCTGCTTTTTCTGTCACGGGCCGGATGCGGCGAATCAGAAGGGCGACCTGCGCCTGGACCACCGCGAATCCGCGCTGAAAGGCGGCAAAAGCGGGGCCGCCGCCATCAAACCCGGCGATCCTGCGGGATCGGACATGATCCGGCGGCTCGAAACCACCGATGCCGATGATAAAATGCCTCCTGCGGACAGCCACCGGGAGGTCAGCGCGGCGGAAATCGCGGTCCTGAAACAATGGATTCAGGAAGGCGCGAAATACGAGCCCCACTGGTCGCTGGTGCCGCCGGTGAAGGCCGCGTTGCCGGAAGTCCCGGCCGTCTGGCGCGCGGGGACCGTGGCGGGAAATGAAATCGATGCTTTCATCGCCAGCCGGGCGGCAGGCGCAGGGCTTTCCCCGGCCGCCGCCGCCAGCCTCGCGGAACGTCTGCGGCGGGTGTTTCTCGGCCTCATCGGTCTGCCGCCCTCAGCGGAGGAATTGAGCGGATTTTTGAAGGACCCCTCACCGGAAGCCTACGCCGCCACGGTGGACCGGTTACTGAACTCCGCGGAGTTTGCGGAGCGCCTGACCCTGGACTGGCTGGACGCGGCGCGTTTCGCGGACACTTACGGCTATCAGACGGACCGCGACAACCACCTCTGGCCCTGGCGCGACTGGGTGCTGCGGGCGTTCCGGGGCAACATGCCTTATGACCGCTTCATCACCGCCCAGCTGGCGGGCGATCTGCTGCCCGGCAGCACTCAGGACGACAAACTGGCCACCGCTTTCAACCGCCTGCACCGCATGACCAACGAGGGCGGAAGCGTGGCCGAGGAGATGCGCCTGGAGGGCGTCGCCGATCGGGTGAATACTTTCGGCACCGCCATGCTGGGGCTGACACTGGAGTGCTGCCGCTGCCACGATCATAAATACGACCCGCTTTCCACGAAGGAATATTATCAGCTGGGGGCGTTCTTTGATAATATTGACGAATTCGGACTCTACGCGCATTTCAACGACGCCGAGCCGACCCCCGCCGTGACCCTGTTCCGGGGAGGCAATGAGACGAAGCACAAAAAGCTGCTCAAGGACATTGCGGCGGCGGAGAAAGCGCTGAACACCGCGCGGACGGAGGCGGCGGGACGCTTTGCCGCTGTGGGCGTGAAGCCGCTTCCGGCCGCACCGAAATCCATCGCCTCCTTTGATTTTGAGGACCGGAGCGCGGGCAAATATGTTTCGTCCATCAAGCCGGAGGACGCGCTGAATCTGGGCGACGCCACGGTGGCGGCTGAGGGCCGCCGCGGCCAGGCCGTGAAGTTTGACGGCGACAACAGCGTGGTCAGCGCCGGGAAGGCGGGACAGTTTGAGCGCACGGATGATTTCACCCTTTCCCTGTGGCTGAAACCGGCGGCGCTGGCTCCGCGCCAGGTGATCGTCCACCGCTGCGCCGCCGAGCAGGATGCCGCCAGCCAGGGCTGGGAACTGCTGCTGAATGATGGGCATCCGGTGTTTTCGCTGATCCATTTCTGGCCTGGCGACGCCATCCGGGTGCGGGCGAAAAAGGCGCTGCCCGCCGGGTCCTGGTCGCAGGTCGCCGTGACGTATGATGGCAGCAGCCGGGCGGCGGGGGTGACGCTTTACGCGGACGGCGAAAAGCTGGAGGTGGAGATCATCCGCGACCATCTCACCCGCACCCTCGGCGGGGCCAGCCTCGCGGTTGGCGGGCGCTTCCGGGACACGGGCTTCCGGGACGGGGCGGTGGATGATCTGCTTTTGTATGATGTGATTCTGACTCCGGCGGAAATTAAGGAATTGGCGGGCAAAAAAGTGGAGGTCCCGGCCCAGGATGTTGTGGCCGCCTGGATCCGTGATGAGGACGCCCCTAGCCGGGAGGCCGCCGCCGCGCTCGCGGCTTTGCGGAAGCAGGAAAACGACCTCGTGAACAGCCAGCCGCAGATCATGGCCATGGAGGAGATGAAACCGCGCCGGGCCTCGGTGGTGCGGGTTCGGGGCGCTTACGACAGTCCCGGCGAGACGGTGAATCCCGGTGTTCCCGCCAGCCTGCCGCCACTGCCGGCTTCCGCTTCGGCCGATCCCTCAAAGCCCGCTGACCGTCTGGCCTTGGCGCGGTGGATGACGGATCCGCAAAACCCGCTGACGGCCCGGGTGTATGTGAACCGGATGTGGCAAATGCTGTTTGGCCAGGGCTTGGTGGTGACCACCAACGACTTCGGTATGCAGGGCAAGCTGCCCACCCATCCGGAACTGCTGGACTGGCTGGCGAGGGATTTTGAGGATCACGGCTGGGACATCCGTCGGCTTTGCCGGATGATGGTCATGAGCGGGACTTACCGCCGCTCCTCCACCGCCACACCGGAGCAGCGCGAACGCGACCCCGGCAACGCCCTGCTGGCGCGTTTCTCCCGCTACCGCCTGCCCGCTGAACTGGTCCGCGACCGCGCTCTGGCCGCCAGCGGCCTGCTGGTCAGCACCTTTGGCGGCCCGAGCGTGAAACCCTACCAGCCCGCCGGCCTATGGGAGGAAAGCGGCACGGGAGCGACCTATGATCAGGGGAAAGGCGACGCCCTTTACCGCCGCAGCCTCTACACCTTCATCAAACGCACCGTGCCTCCGGCGAACATGCTGACCTTTGACTCGCAGTCACGCGAGGTCTGCGCCGTGAAACGCGAAACCACCAACACGCCCCTCCAGGCCCTGGTGCTGTTGAACGACACGCAGTTCATCGAAGCCGCCCGCGTGCTGGCCCAGCGGGGGCTGGTTTCGGGCGAAGCGGTGGAGGAGCGTTTGCGCCGGCTTTTTGTAAGCCTCGTGTCGCGCGGGCCGGACGCTTTCGAAATGGCGCTGATGCTCCGCGTCCGCGCCAGGCAGACAGACTGGTATGCCCCGCGACCCGATGCCGCCAAAGCCTTCGTCCAGACCGGCGCGACGCCGGTGCCGGAGGGCGTGGATCCCATCCTGCTGGCGGCGGAGACAGCGGTCGCGCAGATGCTGCTGAGTTATGATGAGTTTGTCACGGTAAGGTAAAGCAAGTTTAAGCAGGATAAAAACAGTCGAATATGATCACTTCCCCTCTCTGCACCGGACCGCTGTCCGCCGCCCACCTCAGCCGCCGCCAGTTGCTGGGCCGCATCGGCATGGGACTGGGGGGCGTGGCCCTGAGCCAGCTTCTTTCCCAACAGCAGGCCGGCGCGGAGGCGATGCGCGGCGAGCTGGCGGGGCTGCATTTCCCGGCCCGGGCGAAGCGGGTGATTTACCTTTTCCAAAGCGGCGGGCCCTCCCAGGCGGAAACCTGGGATTACAAACCGGAGCTGAAAAAGCGTCATGGCGAGGACCTGCCGGATTCCGTGCGCAAGGGCCAGAGGCTTACCGGCATGTCCGGCAATCAGGCGCGGCTGCCCCTGGCGGCTCCTTTCTGCGGATTCAAACAATACGGGCAGTCCGGCACCTGGGTCAGCGATCTTTTGCCACAGACGGCCCGGATGACGGATCGGATCTGTGTGGTGAAAAGCCTCTTCACCGAGGCCATCAATCACGACCCCGCGATCACTTTCCTCCAGACCGGCTCCCAGATTTCCGGCCGGCCGAGTATTGGATCGTGGATTTCCTACGGACTGGGATCGGACAACGGGAACCTGCCGAACTTCGTGGTCCTGATCACCCGCAAAGCCCCGGACCAGCCACTCTATTCACGGCTGTGGGGCAGCGGTTTTCTGCCCTCGCGGCATCAGGGGGTGCAGTTCCGGGGCGGCAGGGATCCGGTGCTTTACCTGAGCAATCCCGCCGGGGTGGATCCCGAGGCGCGGCGGCAGGTGCTGGACGGGCTGAAGGAGCTGCATCAGGCGGAATTCACGGCCACGGCGGACGAGGAGATCAACACCCGCATCGCCCAATACGAGATGGCGGCCCGCATGCAGCTTTCCGTGCCCGAGGTCACGGACATGAAATCCGAGCCGGCCTCCGTGAAGGCGCTTTACGGCCCCGATGTGGACAAACCGGGAAGTTTCGCCGCCAACTGCCTCCAGGCCCGCCGCCTGGCGGAGCGCGGGGTGAAGTTCATCCAGCTTTATCACCAGGGCTGGGATCAGCACGGCTCCCTCAAAGGCGGCATCACCAACCAGTGCCGCGAGACCGATCACGCCTCCGCCGGTCTGCTTCAGGACCTGGAGCAGCGGGGCATGCTGGAGGACACGCTGGTGGTCTGGGGCGGGGAATTCGGCCGCACCGCGTATTCCCAGGGAAAACTCACGCCGGAAGGCTACGGCCGCGACCATCACCCGCGCTGCTTCAGCGTCTGGATGGCCGGCGGCGGGACCAAAGGCGGCACCGTGATCGGGGAAACGGACGAATTCAGCTACAATATCGCCAAAGACGGCGTCCACGTGCACGACTTCCACGCCACGATGCTGCATCTCCTGGGCATCGACCACGAGCGCCTGACCTACACCTTCCAGGGCCGGCGTTTCCGTCTCACCGACGTCCATGGCCATCTGGTCAAGGCGGTGCTGGCCTGACGCCTGTCCTTTTTGTGTTCCCGGCGGCTTCCATGCTTCCCAGCCTGGCGGTTGGGTGAAATTCGCTGAAGTTGAACTGAATTCGAGGAAGACGGGTCGCGGATGGCGCGGATCACACAGATAAACACGGATTTTCAGGAATGACCGGTTTTCCCCTGCGGGTGAATTCCTTCCTTTTCATCAATCCCTGATCCGTGCCATCCGTGGCCCGTCTTTTCAGAATCCAAGTTTTAAAATACGGAAGGCGGCGGGGACGGCCGGGCACCACAACCGGCTTTAATGGACCCCCGCCGCCTTCCTTTTTCCTCACGAATGGGTTCGCGTTCCTGAGGAACGGGTGGCGTCAAAATTTGATGCTTTCAGGCATTCAGCGGGCTGAGGAGGTCACCCTCCAGCAGCACCTGATTTCCCCAGTCACTGGCGGGTTCCAGGAAAAAATCGCCGAAGGAGGCGCTGGAACGGGGCAGGATGCTCCGGAAAATCCGGTCCTCGCGGGAGGTTCTCTGACGCACCTCACGGGTGGAGCGGGAGGAGGAAACAGCGGCGATGTCCGTGTATCCGGTGATCAGGTTTTTGGATGAACTCATGATTTTGGCTTTGGCTTTTGGTTGAGGGCCTGGAGCCGCTTCCTGGAGGATGGCGGCTCTCCTGCTTAGCAGGCCGGCTGCCGGAGGCGACGGTTCCGGCGTGAATTTTCCGGAAGGTATGGCTGAGGATTGTCCGATGCCGCTGATCCGTGCTCCCGGACAAAATTTTCCTTTGCCTGGCGGCATTCCGGCGGTGGGCCGGTCATGCTTGCTGACTGCGGATGAAAATGCCTTGGTTCCAGAGAGTTGCAAGTAATTTCTACAAAAATAGTATGTTTTAATTGGTGGGAATTATCTTTGCCCTAAATTGAACCGGAATGCGGATCAGATCCGCTCGCCCATCAGGACTTTCATCACATCGTCCATGGTGATCCAGCCCGAGACTTCCCCGGCGCTGTTGTCCACGAGGGCGGCGATTTCGCCGTGGTCCAGAAACAGCGCCAGAAGCTGGGTGAGCGTGGCGCGTTCGTCGATATGCAGCACCGGCCGGAGATGCTCCCGCCAGTCGGGCACGGGGCCGCCGGCTGGACTGGCGAGAAGATTGCTGACAAAAAGCTCGCGCACGCGGATATAGCCCGTGATTTTGTCAGGGGAGCCGTCGCCGCTGACGGGATAGCTGCGGTGGGTTTTAAGGCCCTGGGACCGCACATTCTCCACCAGCGACAGCCGGGAATCGAAAAACGCGACGGAGGACCGGGGCACCATCGCCCCGCGCACCCGCCGGGCGGACAGCGTGGCCGCGTGGATGATGATGATCTCCTCGCGGTTGTGCAGCACCTGCTCGGCGCGGGCGGCCTCCACGAGGGTGACGATGTCCATGATGCGCTCGCTGGCCCTGCTGGGCGAGGGTTTGCCGGATTTGAAGATCCGGCAGAAACGGTCCATCAACACCACCACCGGATGCATGATCCGGACCAGTCCCGAGAGCGGTCCGATCAGCTTCGGGGCCATGCGGTCGGTGTGATGCACGCCGATGATTTTTGGAGCCAGTTCGCCGGCGAAAATGATGCTGACGGTCAGCACCAGCGTGAAGAGCCACAGCCAGTGAGCGCCGTAAAGATAGGCGAAAATGGCTCCCGACAGGGTGGCGAGCCCGGTGTTGGCGGAGGTGTTGAGCACCAGAATCGCGGAAATCGGCCGTTCAATCCGCTGCCGCAGCTCCAGCCAGCGCGCGGCATTCCGCTCCCCCCGGCTGCTCTGGAGCTGCAGGGCCAGCGGATTCAGGCTGAGCAGCACCGCTTCTGTCAGGGAGCAGAGAAACGAAATGACACCGGTGAGCAGGCAGGTCAAAATAAGCAGCAGAGCCATGGGATTTGAGGGGAAAATCAGCTTTGGGCGGAGGCGGCGGTGAGCTCGCGGTAGGCGAGGAGCATGGATTTCACGGCCACCACTCCCGCCACCACGCGGCGGGCCATGGGGGCGAGAGCGGGGGTTTCAAAAACGATCTCCACAGCGCGCGGCCGCTGCTCCGGCGGGGCGGTGAGAATGCCGCTGTAGCCTTCCGTGATGATCCCGCCGGCGGCGGAAAATCCGTCGATGACCGGGGCCGCGTTCACCGGCAGCACCAGCGAGGCATCGCTCAGGGATTTGGCTAAAACCCTGTGGCTCAACGGGTGATCGCCCGCAAAACCATAAAGTCCCTCCGAGGTGTCGTCCTCGTGGAGAGCGACGATCAGATGGAAATGCCCGGCGCGCAGTTCCTTCTCCAGCGCGCGGACCTCGCACTGATCCGATCCCGTCCAGAACTCGCGGTTCAGGTCCATGCCGCAGGGTGAGTGCCGGGTGCCGGCTTTGCAGCCGTAGGGATTGCAGACCGGGAACAGGGTCAGTTCGAATCCCGCCAGCTCCTCCGGCCGGCGGCGGGCCCAGGCGGCCAGCTCGCGGACGGTCTGCGACCCAGCGGGCTCGTCGCCGTGAATCCCGGCGAAAATGCCGACTTTCACCACCGGCGCGCCATGGCCCGGAACGGGCGGAGGCTGGATTTTGTCAGGCGGAAAAGGCCGGTCCCGCATGGACTGGCGGAGCTGGCGGCGCCATGCGATGGCTCCGGCTGCGGGGGAATCCTCCGAATTCTCCGGATCTCTGGAGTTTTCCGGGTCCATTCGGTCCTTTTGGTTGTTGTTGAGGAACCACATGCACTTTGAAAATGGCTGCCCGCCTGGCTGGCTGGCGGACGGTGTCCGGGACGCGGCTATTTTTTCGGCTTGCTCACCGGCAGCGGAGCCTCCACGCGGTCGGGGGCAATGCGGGTTTTCTCGTTGGCCTCCACCTGGGTCACGCGGCCATCGTGAACCGTGATCTGCACGGATCCGAAGCGGATGGCGGCGACCTTGTCGCGGACAACGGCCAGCCAGTCAGCGGAGGTTTGTTCTTCTGGAGTGGTGCTCATGGCGGAGGGTGGTGATGGATGGAAGTTTGGTGGATGGGCGGACGGTTTTGCCCCGGACAAAGGCCGTGCGGGTGGCGCACGGACACCGTGCGGGAATCGTCCTAAAGACTTGAACGCCAATGCACGTTCAATTCCCACTCGTCAAATGGGAATTGAATCAGGGTGAATTGAAATTGCCTCCAGATTGAAGTCCGCGCTCGTCCAGGTGGACAGGCCGGACGTCTTTCCACCCCCGCACTCCGAAATGGCATGGTGCCATTTGCAGTCTGAAAGCGGGGCAGTTTTCAGACTGATGGCGAATCCTCCGCTTTCCTGAAATCCCTCACTCTCCGCGCGCCGGGGCGAGAGCGGGGAGGCTCAGGTCGAGGCGGTAGAGAATCTGGTTGTATTCGTGGCGCGGGGTCGGCTGTTTATTGCCGCTGAAGGTCATGGTGTAGGTGCCTTCGAAGAAGAGAGAGGGGGAGCCGTCCGGCGTGAACTCCGGGTGCAGGATGGGATTGTAGAAGGTGTAATCCTCATGGGTCAGGACCTTCACCGCCGCCCCCCAGGGGCCGAGAGGGGAATCGCCCGCCGATTCCGCATACCAGATTTCCCCGTAGGCGGAGGGACTGCCCAGATCCTGCGTGAAAACGGTCACCCAGCGCTTGCGCCACGCGTTCCAGGCGATGCCGCCCCGGTGGACTTTGACGGAGGAGCCGTCCGCCGCGCTTTTCAGGGATTTCGGAGCGTCGATTTTTTCCCAGGCGGCGGGGTCGGACCAGGCTTCAAAACTGTCGGGGCATTTCAGGGAGGGGAAGGGGTCGCCGAAAAGCAGCCAGGATTTGCCGTCCGCGTCCTTCCACCGGGTGACATGGCCCTCCGCCAGGGGCGGGGCGGACGGGTGGTCGGCGGATTTGGTCCAGACCGTTTTGAGCTTCTCAAAACGGGAAGTTTCCTCTTTCCACACCGCCAGCCCGGTTTCGTAAACATCCAGCGGCGGTTTGATCTTGCTCCAGGAGCACACGAGACGCGCTTTGCCGGCTTTGTCCGGAACACTGATCAGGCCGCTGGCCCAGGTGGGACCGGCGCCGGGCATCGGCACCATGCCGGCGGGGCGGTCTTTGGAGTCGCGGAAATAGTCGAATTTCAGGCGCAGGGGAGGCTCCGCCGATTCCAGCGGCTGCGGGCCGGTGGTGGCTCCGGTCATGTCGAAAACCCCGAGCGGATAGTGCGCGAAAACCGTGTCTCCCCACAGCCAGAACATTTTGCCCTCATGCATTGTGTTCTGAAGGCTGTCGCAGCCCAGCGCGCCGGATTCTTTCCAGTCCAGGTCCTGCCCGAGCTTCTGGCTTTCCGCAAAAATCCCGCCTCCCGTCAGGCGGCCCATGCGCAGGGCCAGATTGGTCCGGGTGACGGTCACTTTCTCCGATCCTCCGGGCTGGGGCGTCAAGCGCACGCCCTTGATGCCGAAGCCGTCCTTGGCCACCCCGTAGCCGTGTCCGATGACCTCAAACCAGGTTTCCCGCCCCATCAGTTCCGGCGCGTCGAAAGCGATCACCCCCGCATTGTCCGTCACAAACCGCAGCCCGTGGGTGGTCCGCAGCTCCACCAGAGGCACCGGCCAGCCGTTTTCCCTGTCCACCACGGCAATGCGGCACGGCTCGCCCGCCAGCGCGGAATACCGCAGACCCGGAAGCGCGCCCAAGGCCAGCGGAACCAGCAGCATGGACCGGACGACGGAGGAAAAGGAGGAGCCGGAGGCGGAAAAGGAGGGGACGGAAAACATCACCGCAGATAACGCCTCAGCGGAGGAAATTTTTCGAAGGGAATTCGCTTGGGCACTTGCTGGTTGTTCCGCGTGGCCGGGATCAAAGCGGAATGGCGGATAAACCTGAAAAGGCAAAGACGGGCCACGGATGGCACGGATAATCACGGATTTACAAAGAATGGAAATCCCGCCCGCCGGGAACCGCTTTTTTCATATATCCGTGATTATCTGTTTTATCCGTGCCATCCGTGGCCCGCCTTTCCGTCTTTCCGGATACATGCTCAGACCATCGGATCAGCGAGGCTTCCGCGGCAGTCACGCCATTGGCCCTCGGGAAGATCGGTCAGGGTCAGGGGGCCGATGGCGCTGCGGTGGAGGGCGGTGACGGGGCAGCCCTGGCTGGCGAACATGCGGCGGACCTGATGATATTTTCCCTCGCGGAGGAAGAGGCGGGCGGTGTGGCTGCCGGTGATCTCCAGGCGGGCGGGCAGACAGGGTTTGGATTCCCCGCGCAGAACCAGGGTGCCGGCGGCGAAAAGTTCCGCCAGGCCTTCGGCAAGCGACTGACTGACGGTGACCTCGTAGGTTTTTTCGATGTCGTGCTTCGGCGAGGTCAGGCGGTGGGCCAGCGCGCCGTCATCGGTGATGAGAATGAGGCCGGTGGTGTCGCGGTCGAGGCGGCCAATGCTGACCGGGCCGGGATTCCGCCGCATCCAGCGGGGCGGCAGGAGGTCGTAAATCAGCGGGGATTCGGCGGGATCGTGCGAGCAGGCGTAACCCGGGGGCTTGTGCAGGGCGACGAGCAGGCGGTCGGGAAATTCCACAGGCTGACCGTCAATTCTCACCGCCGCCGGATCGGCCCGCTGCTCCGGTTTCAGGAGCACAGAGCCGTCGGCCAGAGTGACCCGTTGCGCCCGCAGCCAGTCCGCCGCCTCACGGCGGCTGCAGTAACCGTAACGGGAAAGAAGCTGATCAAGACGGATAGGGAGCATACTCATGCGGGCGGACAGATGGCACTCCGCCGCGGGCCGTGACAAGAGCGAGCTTGCGTCAGGGTTGATTCATGACTGCACGTCAGGTTATTTCTTTACGCCAACGGCGTTGAGCCACTCAGCCTGGGGTTGCCGGCGAAGGCGGCTACCCCAGGTCCCAGGCACCCATCCCTGAACCGCAACGCGGTTCCGGCCTTTCTCTGGCGGGGACACCGGAAGCCCTGCGGAAGTTCCTCGCTAAAAGGCCGGAACCGCGTTGCGGTTCGGAAAGGGGTGGGGGTAATTCCTGGGGTAGCCGCCTTCGTTGGCAACCCCAGGCTGAGTGGCTCAACGCCGTTGGCGTAAAGACGGATTTCCCGGGCAGGGTGGACTCACTTGGGAATTCACCGGATTTTTTATCAGACATGGTATTACTTCGAATTCCGGCTCAAAATACACGATTTCGGAAGATGGTGAGCCCCTGAGGACTGCAGTATTCTCCACTCAATCCTGTTGTTTTGCCAGGTGATGATGGCGGTGCGGACGGCATCATCACTGTAACCACTGCGGAAGCGGATATGGCGACTCCCGAATCATATTTCCGGAAATGGAGGGCGGTGATCATCGACAGAGCCGAGGCGTTTACCATGAAGGGCCACGGCTGTGTGGTAACCGGTGATGCGGTTGCCTGTCTGCAAAAGATCGAGAGAGAGAGAAGGCGGAGTCGCCGCTGGCCGTGGAGGACCAGGAACCGGTAAAAGGCCCGTTTTTGTTCGACGGAAGGCCGGGGGATGTGCAGGAGGCCTACGCGAAAGCCGCTGGCAATAAGGCGATGGTTTTGGTCATGCGGATCTGGCGGGCGCAGGCGGATCAGCGTATCACCCTCAGCCGCAGGTATCTGCGGGCGGTGCCGGAGGTGAGGGCGTCGCCTGAGATCACGGTGAGAGGCTGGAGGCTGAGGGCGGGGATGCCGGTTTCGAGGGTGGCGGCGGGGAGGGTGAGGGCGGTCCAGACGGCGCTGTCCGGCGTTTTTTGGGCGATGGGGCGCCAGGCGGACAGGTCGCCGGAGTCCTCGATGACATAGGTGACGCCTTCAGTGCCGTAACCGCCGGGCTGGCCGGACACGGGAGCGGTGAAGGTGATGGCGGATTTGGCTCCGGCGGCGGGGCTGATGGCCGGGGTCATGTCGGCGCCATGGCCCCGCGCATTGATCCGGGGGTTGGTGCCAAGGCCGTATTCCAGCAGATTGCTCAGGCCGTCGCCGTCCGCATCCAGGAGCAGGGCGGCGGCGGTGAGCTGATAATAATCCAGCCATGCCTGGAAGGTGACCGGAGCGGGAATGGAGTCGGCACCGGGGCTTCCGAGCGGGGAGGCGCTGGCCCGCCAGGCCGTCCAGTCCTCAAAATCCCGGGGGGCGGTGGCGGTGTTTCCAAGCTCCAGCGAACGGCCGAGGCCCCGGGTCGAAGGCTGCCAGTCGGGGGTGTAGTGGAAGGACAGGATTCTTTCCCCGAAAGGCGGGGGCAGGGAAAGCGTGAGGGTTTCCCCGGAATTGTCCAGCTTGCCGGAGTAAGCCCCCGCGACCACCGGCCCCGCGCCGTAACGGGTGGTGAAAAGGCCGGCATTGGCCACAGCCACCACCTGCGCGCCGGGGGCGAGGATCATGGACGGGAAGGTGAACTGGATGCCTTCGGTGAAGGCCACGCCGGTGAGGTCGAGGGGAATGCCGCTGATGTTGGTCAGCTCCACGAATTCATAATCGCCGCCGTCCTGCGGGTCGTACATGATCTCGGTGATGCGCAGGCCGCGCAGAAGATTCAGCGCGTTCTGATAAACGGGGCTGGTGGACGGCAGGTCAAAACCAAACGTCGGCACAACGGACCAGGCCGGGCCGTTGGCGGCGGTGCGGGTCCGCGAGACATCGCGGGTGGCCGGGCCGAAAACCACGATATCCAGTAGCCTGCCGCCGGCATACAGCGCCAGCGCCTCCTGCTCGGAATCGAGGGAGAAGTCCAGGTGGTTGGCTCCGCGTTCCGGATCGCTGTCGGCGATGAACACCGCATAGCCGCTGGCGGCGATGTAGCTGTGGGGCGGCAGCGGTCGGACCGGGGAACCGGTGAGGGTGTTGTCCGTGAGGGACAGGCCACCGAGGGCCACCGGCAGGGCGGAGGGGTTTTTCAGCTCCACCCAGTCATTGGCGAAAACGCCGCCGGAGGCCGCGAACCATTCGCTGATCCGGACCGCGGCGGGATCGCCGAGTTTCACGGGAGCGTTGGCCGTGCCGAAGGTCGGGGTGCCGAGCGTCCAGCTTTCCCCGGTCCGGCTGAGCGTGAGGTCGGGGATCTGCGGGCCGAAGGTGATGCTGTCCACCAGCGCGCCGCCGCTGTTGTAAAGGAAAACGCTGTCGCCGTCCCGGCCGAGGCCGAGCTGGGTGACGGCCGAGGTGAAAGTGAGCCAGCCGCCGGCGGGGATGCTGGTGCCGGCGGGCACGGTGTAGCCGCCGCCGGTGGCGGAGGCGTCGTCCGTGAGCCGCCAACCGCCGATGCTGACCGCCGCGCCGCCGCGGTTGGTCAGTTCGATGCTGTCGGGCGTTCCGAGCGCGCTCTGGGTCAGAATTTCACTGATGACGACTTCCTGGAAGGCGGAATCCACATTCCACACGCGGGTGGTCGGCGCGGCCTGCGGCTGGCCGGATTCCACGGCGGGATCGTTGTCCTGCCAGTTGCCGGCCATGTCCTGACCGAGCACCGACAGCGTGTGCGGGCCGTTGGAGAGGCTGGTCAGATTCAGCACCGCCTGGCGGACGGTGGCTCCGCTGCGGGGGAAAAGCCCGCCCGCGCCGATGGTCACGGGCGCGCTCCAGGCGCCGTTGTCCAGTTTCCATTTATAAGCCACGATACCGGGGCCGCCGATGGTGAAGGAGGCGGTGGCGGCGGACGTTTTGCCGGAAGGCCCGCCGGTGATGTAGGCCCATTCCGGAACGGTCGCGCCGTAATCCAGCCCGCCGGGCGCGGTGCCGAGAGCGTCGGAGCCGGGAACCAGCGAGAAGTCGCCATTGGCGGCGTCCGCGAAACCGGGCTCGCCCGTTTTGTTGCCGCTGTAGGCCGGAGCGAAGAGGCCGCCGGGATGATTCGGGCCGAGAGCGGTGGTGCCGAGGGCATGGAAGAGATTGGGGCCGAATTCCAGCTTCGTGGTCACGTCGTGGACCACATTGTTTCCGGACTTCCGGGAATCCGCGCCACTGACCATGCGGGGCACATTGCTGATGAGGTTCCATCCCATCCAGCCGCCGTCGCCCAGGGTGGGCGAGGCGCCGTCCTCGGGGATGAAGACGTTGATGGGCGCGCATTTCACGGCCTGGGTGAAGGGCGTGCCGAAGCTGATGCCGCTGTAGCTGTAGTCGGCGTGGAAATTGGCGACGGTGTTGTGCTCAAAAATGGTGCCGGTGTTGGCTTTGAGATTGATGGCGTGATCAAGGTCCGTGAAGACATTCCGCGCCACCAGAATCGTGGTTCCCGTGCCTTTGTCGCCGGAGCTGATGGCGTTGGAGTAACCGGTGTCGGAGGTCCATTCGTCCTTGATGGCGCGCTCGAAGATGTTGGAGGCGATGTAGGCGTCGCCCCCGAGGTCGATGTGCTCGTCGCCGGACAGGCCGTGGAAGTGATTGTAGCGGCAGTCGAGCACATATTGCCCCGCCTGGCCCCAGCGGCCGCTGTCGGCGTCGAAAACGTCGTTGTGGCCGCGGTTGCCGTAAAAATCATTATAATAAACCCGCCACCAGCCGCCGGCGGGCTGGCCGTTGGCGTAGGCGGAATTGCCGGTCACTTCGGGGTCCGTGGTGGGATATTCCATCTTCAGCGGCTCCTGGCTGTTGTCGGCGGCGGCGACGAAATCAGAAGGGTTCTCGATCCGGTTAAGCACCGGATCGAAGAGGAACATGTCCGGGAAAACGCTGCGCCGGACGGTGAGCTTCGAGTTCCGGCCATAGCACATGCGCAGGTGCGTGCCCGCCCAGGTGCAGTGCTCCACGAGTCCCCACGAGCGGATGAAGCCGATGCTGCCGTGGTTCTCCTCTCCTGAGGGGCTGGTGCCCTGGGCGTCAATGAAATCCGCCCAGGCGACCACGTTCTCCTGGGTCATGCTGTCGTAAATGCGCACCCCGCCCCACTTCGGCGGGCCGGTCTGGACGCCGTTTTTGACCGGATCGGCATCACCGGCGGCCACGGAGCCGGGCACGGAGCTGAAAGTGATGTGCTGGGCCTCGGTGCCGGCGGCGATGAGGCGGCCGCGCACGGTCAGACGGCGGTTCTGCCGGGCGAAGACACTGACGCCGGGGTCAATGCGCAGGGTCACGCCGGCGGGCACGGTGACATTGCCCGTGAGAAGATAAGGGGAATTGGCCACCGTCCACCGCTGCTCGCCGGGGGCGGAGGGGGCGGTGAGCGCCGGGATGGCCCCCATGTCCGTGCGCGATCCGTCGTTGTCCAAAGCCGAGGCGGGATCGCCGGTGTCGCGGACCGGGGAGGTGGACAGGGGGGTCAGGCGGCGGGAGGCCAGATTCTCCAGCCGCGGCTCGGCCGTGATATTCCCCGTGCCGGGCCAGACCGGGGCGTCGGGCGTGTCCTCGTCGATCAGAGCGCTGTAAGTCACCACGGTGTTGGCGGCGGCGTAGGGCGCGTCAATTTTGATGGGCTCCTTCGCGAGAATGAGGCAGTTTTTCGCCATGATGGCCAGGGTGGCGCCGGCGTGGCTCTGACCGCTTTTATTTTGCGTGTAAAGGCCGGTGCTGGGGGAATCGGGATCGGGGCTGGAGGGAGGGATGGCGTATCCCCAGGGAGCGGTGGTGGTGTCGTGGTCCTGGCAGATGATCGTGGCGTGGTCCGCCGTGACCGTCCGGGTGGTGGCGGAGTTGGATTTGGGGACAATGGCCTTGTCGCAGTCCACGATGAGGGTGCGGGTCAGGATCAGGTCGTTGTTCAGCAGGCTCATGCCCTTGTCCCAGCCCTCGCGGAGAATGCTGTCCTCCACCGTGATGGGGCCGGCGAGGCAGTCAAAAACATCGTCCCCGCAGCGGGCGAAGACGCTGCGGCGGACAATGACGGGACGGCCGGGCGAGTTATGGACGTAGAGGCAGTCCTCGTCATCGGGAGCGGGGGAGTCGCTTTCGCGGTATTCGGGGAGAATCTGCTGGATGTTGGAATCCTCCACCAGCAGGGAGGCCCCGTCGCTCAGTTCGGGGCCGGTGATGGTCCGGGCGATGAGGGTGCGGCGTAACACCGGATCGCTGTTTCCGCTGGTGTACATCGCCTTGGCCGGGCTGTCGCCCATGGCGCAGTCCTCAAAAGTCACGGCACTGGCGGAAAGGCGGACCAGCGGCCCCTTGCCGGTGTGCCCGCGGCCGGGGCTGCGGCCGCCGCGGGTGATCAGGGCGTAACGGAGCGTGGACGGCCGGGCATTCAAAAACACCAGTTCGCCCCAGCGGGCGTTGGCGTCGGAACAGGTGATGCTGACCGGCCGGGCGGCGGTGCCGTCAATCGTCAGCGAGCCGTTCACGATCAGGTCCGAGCCCGTGGAGTCGCCGGGCGTGGCATTGCCGTCCATGAGCACGGTGGCGCCGGCGGCGATGGTCAGGGAACCGCCGGCGGGGACCGTGACATCGCCGGTCACCCGCACCAGACCGCTCCAGGTGACAGGGGCGGCGGGCAGGGTGCCGCTCACCTCCTGCGGGACGGTCTGGGCCAGGCTGGCCACGGCCGCCGTGGCGGTGCGGCCGTCCACATTGGCGGTGAGGATGAAATTGCCGGGATCGGCCACCGCCGCCAGTCCCTCCAGCGCGCAGTCAAAACTGAGGTCGGCGGTGGTGCTGGCATTGTGCACCCGCACCGCCAGGGTGTTCTCCCCGGCGTGCAGCAGGCCGGTGAAGGCGCTGATGTCAAAAGTGCGGATCTGCGTCTCCGCCGTGCCGGCCCGGGTGGTGCTGGCGGCCGTGGTCACATCCAGAGGATCCTCCGGCATATTGTCGCGGTAAACCTCGGTGCCGTTGAGATAAAAAACCGCGCCGTCATCGATCACCGCCCGGATCCGCAGTCCGGCGATGCCGCTGGTGGTGGCGACGGAAAACACGTTACGAAAATAGAAGCCCCGGCGCGTGGCCGAGAGATTGGCGGTCACGGTGCGCTCATCACCGTCGCCGGTCCCGGCCTCCAGCGGGCCCTGACGCCAGGCGGAGTCGTCAAACCCGGGATTCCGCCAGGCAGTGCCGGGATCCCCGCCGCTGTCCAGAATCCGCCACAGGGGAGCATTGGCTCCCGGCGCGGCCAAGGTGCCTCCGGCGGTGATCAGCGGCAACACCTGGGCTCCGGTGGCGGTGGAGCTGATATTCACCAGGGCGCTGCCCATGCCATTAAAAAGGGTGACGGTGGCGGGGGAAAGAATCAGGCCATTGGGGGCGGTCAGGACGGCGGTGCGGTTCCAGGCGGACCGCTCCAGCGCGCCGCCGGCGGCGCGGGCATCCACGCGGACCAGCACGGGCACGCCGGGTTTGTAGGAATCGGGGACGGTAAGGGTGACCGAGTCCGGCGCGGTGACCGCGCTGAGGGTGCCGCTGACCTCCGTCATGGAGGAGCCGGCCGGACCGCCGTAATAAATATCGCGGGATTCCGTGTGGACGACGTTTCCCGTGCCGTTGGGCCCGTCGTAAAAATTGGCCGTCACCCGTGTCAGGCCCCGGTTGAGAAAACCGGACCCGGAGGTGGCGGAAAAACGCCAGGTGCCCGCGGTCTCCGCGCCCAGGGTGCGGTAGTTCAGGGTCACCGGCTGGCCGTTGAGGCGCAGGGACCGCGCCTCCGCGGCATGAAAAGTGCCGCTGAAATCCACCGCTCCGGTGCTGCTCTGAAGGTAGCCTCCGGTGCCCGCCGTGAGATTGGTGGTGAGACTGTAGGTCTGCGGAATCTGGGAAAGGACATTGATCCGCCGGGCGTCGATGTAGCTTTTGACGCCGTTGATCACAGGGGCGCTCACCCAGCCGGTAAGAAGATCATCGATTATCGGGTCCAGCTTTTCACGGGTGAACACATTATTCACCAGATACAGCATTTTCTGATAATAGACCGGCACCAGGTGCGGATGCGTGAACAGCCGCTGTAAACCCAGCAGGCTGGCGTTGCCGGTGTGGAAGCTGAAGATGGAGCGGTTGACCGGGGAGGAAATGCCGTCGTCGTTCAGGTCGAAACAGGTGTCGAAGTCGTGGGGAATGAGCACAAACCGCGGGTCCAGCACGCCCCGGTAAATGCTGAAGTCATCCGCCCGGCCGGTCGGCAGCCCGCCCTCCTGATTGCCGACCAGCGCGTCCATCGCGAGGTAGGTGAACCATTCCTCCACATTGATCAGCTCCCGGACTTTTTGAGGATAATCGGCGTCACTGACGGCGGGCTGGGCCACCGAGCCGCCCGTCACCGGAGCGCTGACCACGCGGGCCAGACCGATGAGGTCGGACCAGTCGTTCTCCTCCCTGTTGGTCAGTTTTTCGAAGGTGTCCGCGTAGGCCAGGGGATTGGTGCCCTCGTAACGGAACTCGCCGCTTCCGAGATCCCCGGGAATGGCTCCCGCGCTGTTGGGATTGTGATCGTCGAGGCGGTAAAGATTCCCCGCTGAATCCTCCGGATAATGCCTCGCCGCCCAGTCCCCGTTCAGCGACTCCACCCGGGCGAAGGTGCCGAACATGCGGGAGCCGGTCTCGGCCTGGCTGATGTTGTTGATGAGAAGCCGGGCGGGCCGGGCGGACTGCTGCGGCAGGCCGGCGAGTTCGAAGCAGTTGGCGGCCAGGACCTGCGAGTGCGGGTAGCGGCAGTTCATCTGCATCCCCGCGCGGTCGCGCCAGAGGTCGTCGTGGCGGAAGCTGAGATGAAAATTGTTCGGCGGGCCCAGGCGGCTGCTGAAACCGCGGTTCCGCACCGAGGTCAGATGCTTCACCTCCACCCCGTCGCCGTCCACGCTGATGAACGTGGCGTTCATCTCCGCATCGCTGTCCTTTTGGGAATTGATGGTCTGGATGGACCGGAGCTCATTCCGCTCCACCGCTTTCATCACCAGACGGTAGGTCGGACGGTCACCCGGCGACCAGGCCAGGGCGCCGGCGGTGTCATCCACCGCGTAAAGCGCATTCGTGGCCTGGTCGAAAACCTCGGGCACCACGCCCGGAGCGCTGGTGCGCGCGGGCGCGGGCCAGGTGGCGGTGTCATCCAGGTCACCGGTGGCCTGGATGTAATATTCCACGATGGTGCCGCCAATCTGGGCGGGGATCACCGCCTCCACATGGATATCCGCCCAGGGCGCGGGGCCGTTGCGCCAGGTGATGGTCATGGGGACGGAGGTGAACGCGGCATCGCCGTCCCGCCGCCAGAACAGTGTCTGCGTGGGGAGAACCGTGCCGTTGGGGGCATCGATCACCCGGGCCTGCACCGTCACCGGCTGGGTGGAGCGGGGAATTGCCGGGGTGTGCCGCACGTCGCGGATGCCGACCATGTTTTCAAAAGCGTAAACAAAACCGGGAGTGCCGCCGGCGGGCTCGCTGAACCGCCAGTTCTGCCCGAAATCCCCCGGATTTGTCAGACTTTTCCGCTCCAGGGTTTTCCCGCCGCCGTCCGCCGGACTTTCCCAGACCCAGCCCTGATGATTGTAAGGGTCGATCACCGGCCGCGCCCGCAGCGCCCAGTCGCCCTCGTCGGCGTATCTGATCTCATCAACTTCGCGCCCCGCGGCGTCGTCGAGCCGCACCGTCTCCCCGGCATTGGAAAGCCTGCCGGTCCAGCCGCCCGTCACCGCTCCGGCGAATCCGGGATGCGCCGCCTGAAAAGCCGCCGCATCCGCCGCCACGATCAGGCAGCTTCCCTCCCTCAGCACCGTGCCGGCGGGGAAGGTGAAGGTGACGCCTTTGGTGAATTTCCAGCCGCCCAGATCCACATCGCCGGTGCCGGGGTTATTGTAAAGCTCCAGCCATTCCTGCCGGGTATCCTCCGGCACGGACGGGGAATGAAACATGATTTCGGAGATCACGGGCGCGGCGGCGGCGCTGGCGGCGGCGGCCACGAAACCGGCCAGCAGCAGGCTGCGGGGGAATCGGACAAGGGGGGGCGGGGACATGAGGGGGAAGGGGAGGCAAAAGGACATCCGCTGATTCCAAGCTTTTAAGGGGGAGCGGGCTCAGCGAAAAAAACGGGTCAAGCGACGTTATAGTAAGCAAAGCCGCGGAAGGGAACACCAATTCAGTAACTCCCGGGTTAAGAGTCATCGGGGAAATGCTGATGCTGCTCTCAGGTAATACCGGAGAAAGCCGCAACCTGTCACCGTCCGGGTCCCGTGGGCATGAGCAGATACGCCGGAGCCGGTGTCCGGTGCCGGAGAATCCACTGAATTTGCGGAAGCGGAAGCGGACGGACCGCTCAGCGCCCTCTTACCCGCCCGTCCAGTCGAAGGTTTCGGTCACTTCGACATCCGGATGCAGGCTGCGGCGCACCGGACAGGCTCCGGCGGCGGCTTCCAGGCGGGCGCGGTGCGGATGGCCGGCGGCCAGGGGAATGCTTATCTCCACCTCCAGTCTGGCAATGCGGCGGGGTGGCTCAGCGGTCATGTGCTTGCGCACGCGGGCGGTGGATCCGGCGAGCTCCACCCCGTTGCGGGTGGCCACGATGGCCATGGTGGTGAGCACGCAGGTCGCGAGGGCGGTGCCGACGAGATCCGTGGGGGAAAACCGCTCCCCCCGCCCCATATTGTCCACCGGAGCGTCGGTTTCGATGCTGGATTGGGACGGACCGTGCACGGCGCGGCAGTGCAGATCACCTTCGTATTTGATAAGGGCTTCAACCATGATGATTTGAAAATGAGGGAATGGGCAACAGTGCTGAATCCACCGCAACCTGTTCGCTTTAAGCGGGGACCGGGCATTTGAAAATACGGAAATTCACCGGCTGGACGCATTTCCGCTCCCGGCGTTGAAAATCCCCGGAATCCGGTACACCGGTGAGCGTGTCCCAGCCCATTCCCCCTCAAGAAGTTTCCCCGGACGACGTCCAGGAGATCATCCGCGCCGTCCAGATCTGCCTCACCGGCACGGAAGTGCCCGCCAAACTGACCTGGCGCATGGGACTCTTTGATGCCTGGGCGAACCGCGTTTTCATCGGCAGAATCGCCCCGCACCTGCTGACCGTGCGCGCGGCGGCGGACGCGGGCGACATGGCGGCGGTTCTGGCGGCCGACAACGCCCTGGCCGGCGGGGAGAACGGACTCACGGCCGGCCGCGCCTGGCTGGGCCGTCAGCGGGGGGCAAAACACGCGAATCTGCTGCCGCACCTCGCCTCCGCCCTGGGCGCGGGGAAGGCGGCCGGGGAATTCCACACCGTGCTGGCCCTGCAGTCCGCGAATTTCCATGTCGGGCATCTGCCCATGCTCCAGGCGGCGTTGTACTGCGAATGGCGCGCCGCCCGTCCTGACGAGAGGAGCACGCTTTCCGTAGAAGAATTCCTGCGCCGCACGCGCTCCATCATGAGCCAATTGCCCGCCCTCGTCTCCGCCCATGTCCTCACCCCGCCCATCGCCGCGGCCGGCCGCTGATCCCCTCACACGGCTTCTGATCGCCCTGGCCTCGCTTCCGGACACGGAGGTCCTGCCTGAAATTCTCGCCGACGAGGACACGGATCTCGATCAGCCGTGGCATGTCATCATTTTCAACGATCCGGTCAACCTGATGTCCTACGTCACCATGGTTATCCGCCGCATTTTCGGTTATGGAAAGGACAAGGCGGAGCAGATGATGCTGGATGTGCACCAGAAGGGGAAATGCATCGTCTGGACCGGCGGCAGGGAGCGCGCCGAGCTGTATGTCCGGCAACTGCAGGAGCACCAGCTGCTCTGCTCCATGAAAAAAGCGGGCTGAAACCGGCTCCTTTCCCATCCCCTCCACCGGCCGCCATTTTTCCCCGATGCGACTGCAAAAACTCAGCGACGGCACCATCCGCCTTTCCCAGCTCAATCCCTGGGAGGTGCGGACCTTCCGCAGCCTGCCCGCCCTGGCCGATTTCTCCGGCCACGAGGCCGCCGAACGCCGCCTGCTTCCCAGCCCCGCCGTGGAGGCGGACCTGACGCCGGAAATGGGCATGGACTGGGTCGAATATGTCATTCCCGAGCTGCGCGACAGCTTCGCCCATAATCTCGGGACGGTGATGGCGGATCTGGAAAACCTGAAAACCCACCAGCCGGGCGGGGATGGACCGGGGAAGGATACCGGTAAAAAAGCGGATGCCGCCGGTAACGGAGGCGCTGATTCCCAAAACGGGAGCCAGCGCCCCGGAAATGGTGAGGATGACAGGCTTGCGGATCAACCCCATGATGATCCTGGCGCGGACGACTGCCTGGATGAGGATGGGGACGACGATGATGATGACGATGATTTCGATGAATCTGAAAACGCCGGCGAATCCACGGCCGGTTCCGCCGCCGGGCCGCCGATGGAGCTTTATACGGTCGATATCCCCTCAGCCCACGCCGAACAATGGTTCCGCGCCATGAAC
This sequence comes from Verrucomicrobiota bacterium, assembly GCA_040386695.1. Taxonomy (GTDB): domain Bacteria; phylum Verrucomicrobiota; class Verrucomicrobiia; order Verrucomicrobiales; family V1-33; genus CAIZWU01. The sequence continues at coordinate 105,008 of JAZKFB010000034.1, read as the reverse complement.
CAGGCCCGGCTGGTGCTGTCGGCCAGGCATGGCATTGATTCCGAGCACCTCCCCGATCTTGCCAGCCTGCTGGCTTCCGGCAGGCTGGAGCACTGGTTCCAGTATGAACTCTTCGTCAGCCTCCAGGGCTGGCTGGTGGATGCGGTCCTGGACGCGGGTTAGAGGTAAAAGGACCGGGGGCTTGTGGCGGGCGGGACACGGTGAAGCCCGCAAAGGCATAATATCCTTTTTGATCAGGGACCGGTGAATTCAAAGGGAGTCCACTCCGTCCGGGAACCCGTCTTTACGCCAACGGCGTTGCGCCCCAAGTTTGTTCCCACCGTGTTTCCGAACCACCACGTGGTTCCGGCCTTCCGGGCAAGGTGGCCTCCCTTGCCGGCTGCCCCGGGCTGAAAGGCGCAACGCCGTTCGCTTTGAAAAATTATCCGATTTGGGTGTATAGGAGCCTCCGCAGAATAAAGTGCATAATTTTCAGCTGATTTATCGGGGAATTTCGAGGCAAAATTGGGCAACTTGTTTTGCGGAGACTCCATAGGGTATAAAATATTGAGCACAGGGCAGTTACTGAATTCGAGGGGGTGCTTCGGAAGATCCCCGCTGATCTTCGGAAGGTCGGCTTGAATCTTCCGGGAATCGGCGTCGATTCTCCGAAGGCCGGCTCCCATCCCCGGAAGGTCGGAGCCGATCCTCTGAAGGAGGGGAGGGGTTCTTCAGAAGATCGCCTCCGATCCCTTGAAGATCGGCGGGGATCTTAAAAGAATCGGCTGGGATCCTCAGGAGATCGGCGGGGATCTTTTGAAGATCGGCGGAAACGTCCGGAAGGTCGGTCGGATTCTCCAGCCCCTCCGGTCCACGCCCGGGCTTTTACTCCCCTTCCTGTCACACTCCCGCCCCGCGCCTTCTGCGTCCGGCGAGGGCCAGGGCGGCCAGGGCGGCGAAAGTCATGGCGGCGGGTTCGGGAACCGCCTGGAACTGGAGGGCGAAGTCATTGCCCCCCGTGAGGAGACCGGTGCCGGAGTTTGCCGAATAGCTGGCGGTGGCGGTGTAAGCGCCCAGAGTGACCGTCCCGCCCTGCGGCAGGCCGCCGAAAGTGCCGCTGATGACATCGCTCCCGTCATTGACCAGCAGGAAAAGGGTGTCGCCGGGACTCGGTGTGTAACCGAGGGCCAGGGTAAGGGTGGACCCGCCGAGGGAGACGGCGCCGTTGACAGCGGCGGCGTCATGTCCTGTTCCTGACGTGGTGCCGTTGAGGCGCAGGGAAAATTCCGAACCGGAACCGCTGAGAGTCAGCCCGCCGGACAGCGTGATCAGGCCGGTGCCGAGGGCCGAGCCGGAGGCAAGAGTGGAGCCGGATCCCACAGTCACGGCACCGCCCACCGTGCCACTGCCCCGCAGAGTGCCGCCGCTCACTCCCACCGGAGAGGCGCTGGAAGTGCTGCCATTCACCACCAGCGTGCCGCCGGAAATGCTGGTGTTCCCGGTGTAAGTATTGGCTCCGTTGAGAACGAGAGTGCCGGCGCCCGACTTGGTGAGTCCGCCGCTGATGAGAGCGTTGGTGCCGCCTCCGATGGTGTCGGAAAGGGTGACCGTGCCGCCGGTGGTCACGTTATAGGTGGCGCTTCCGGCGAGAAACATGGCGCTCCCGATGCCGGTGCCGGCCGCGCCGTCAGCCTGGGAACCTCCGTCCCCACCCGCGCCTCCGGCGGCGGTCCCGCCCGAAAAACCTCCGCCATTGATCACCACCCCCGCCCCCTGACGGACAAAAAGCGCTCCGCCCAGTCCCGCTCCCCCGCCGCCGCCGCCATAGCCTCCCGCGCCAGTCCCTCCGCCGAAACCCGCCGCGCCGCCTGCGTTGCCGCCTCCGCCGCCACCTCCGAAACCACCCGCTCCCGCAGGCCCTGTCCCGGCTCCGCCTCCTCCGCCACCATAACCGCCGGTCCCGCCTGGCTGGGTGACATTGCCGCCGCCCGCGCCGCCGCCGCCGCCAAAACCGCCATCCCCCGCCTTGCCGGAACCGCCCGGAGCCCCGGCGGTCGTGGCGGCACCGCCGCTCAATCCGCCGCCACCGCCGTTCTGGTTATTGCTGGAGCCGCCTCCGCCTCCGCCAATCGCGCCCCCGGCTCCCGCCGTGGCCCCCGATCCCGCGCCCGCGCCGGTGGATCCCGTGAAAACACCCGCACTTCCCGCGCCGCTGCCACCACTGCCGCCATTGGCTCCCAGGCCGAATCCGCCGCCCCCTCCTCCATTGAAAAACGCGCCGGAGCCGCCATTTCCGCCCATGCCGCCTCCCCCGCCGGTGGCTCCCTCCGCCAGACTGTTGCCTCCGCCTGTTCCGCCGGTGGCCCGGTTGCCGGTGAAATCGACATTGGTCAGGGTGAGGGTGCCCGCATTGACAAAAACCGCGCCCCCGAGACCCGCCCCCGCTCCTCCTCCGGCATAGGAGGTGCCTCCACCCAGTCCATCACCGCCCTCCCCGCCTTTTCCTCCCCGGGCGTTGCCTCCCGTGATGCTGAGATTGGCAATGCTCCAGGCGCTGGCCGCCGTCACCGTCAGGCCGCTCCCGTCGCCCGCATTCACCCCCAGGAAAAACACCCGGTCGCCCGTGGCGGCCGAGCTGGAGCCGCCATTGATCGTGACCGCCGCTCCCGCCCCGTCAATACCCAGTCCCCGGGTCTGGGTGATCACCGGCAGCATGGAGGAAAGATTGATCGTGCCCGACAGACTGGACTGAAAAGTGATCGAAGTGGCGCCCGCACCTCCATAATTGTTCGCGCTCACAATCGCCTGCCGCAAAGAACCCGCCCCGCTGTCATTCAGATTGGTCACCACAAACGACTGCGCCCCCGCCATCCCCGCCCCCGCCAGCATCAGCAAAGCCGCCCAGGCTCCGGAAGCCGGAGATGGAAACACAATAGAAGAGGGTCCAGGGAATTTTTTTGAATGCTGCATACGCCTGATACTAAAGCTCTTGCCCGGCTTTATCACTCCTCCCAATCAGGCAACGGATAGAACAGGCGTCCCGCCGGGCATCCTGCCCGGTGCCGGAGCATCGGCAGCTCCTTTCCGGCTCCGGACATAGGTCCTATAAGACCTATGATCCTTGAGAAATAAGCTGGCCGCCCCGGAGATCCATGGCGTCCTGCCTGTTCCACCCGGGCTGAATCAGACCAGGATCGGCTTCACGGCTTTGCCGGCGACGTCGGTGAGGCGGAACTGGCGGCCCTGGAAGCGGAAGGTGAGGCGCTCGTGGTCGATGCCGAGGGTTTGGAGCAGGGTGGCGTGGAGGTCGTGGACGTGGACGGGATCGCTGGCGATGTTGAAGCCGAAGTCGTCGGTGCTGCCGTGGCTGATGCCGGGTTTGACGCCGCCACCGGCCATCCAGAGGGAAAAGCAGCGGCCGTGGTGGTCGCGGCCGTAGGCTTCGCGGTTGGCGCCGCCCTGGGCGTAGCAGGTGCGGCCGAATTCCCCGCCGAAGATGACGAGGGTGTCGTCCAGGAGGCCGCGCTGTTTCAGATCCGTGACGAGGGCGGCGGAGGCGCGGTCCACGTCGCCGCAAAGAATGGGCACGCGGTCGGCGAGGCCGCCGTGGACGTCCCAGCCGCGATGGTAGAGCTGGATGAAACCGACGCCGCGCTCGGCCATGCGGCGGGCCAGGAGGCAGTGGCGGGCAAAGGTGCCGGGCTTTTTGGCCTCCTCGCCGTAGAGTTCCCAGGTGGAGGCGGGCTCTTTGCTTAAATCCGTCAGGTCGGGCACGGAGGCCTGCATGCGGAAGGCCATTTCGTATTGGCTGATGCGGGTTTCGATTTCGGGATCGCCACTGGTCTCCAGCTCCAGATTGTTCATTTCCGCCAAGCCGTCGAGCATCAGGCGGCGGCGCTCGCGGGAGATACCGGGGGCGTCGCTGAGGTAAAGCACGGGATCGCTGCCGCCGCGCAGCTGCACGCCCTGGTGACGGCTGGGGAGAAAGCCTGATCCCCAGAGCCGCGAAAGCAGGCCCTGGTCCGGCGTGCCTTTGCTGGGCACCGAGCACATGACCATGTAGGACGGCAGATTCTCATTCATACTGCCGAGGCCGTAGTCGAGCCAGGCGCCGATGCTCGGACGGCCGGGCTGCTGGCTGCCGGTCTGGAGCATGGTGATGGCGGGGTCGTGATTGATGGCGTCCGTGTGCATCGAGCGGATGACACACAGCTCGTCGGCGATTTTCCGCGTGTAAGGCAGCATCTCGCTGATCATCTGACCGCTTTTGCCGCAGGGCTCGAATTTGAACTTGCTGGGCTGCAGCGCCAGACGGGCCTGGGCGGTGACCATGCCGGTGATGCGCTGATTGCCGCGCACCGAAGGCGGCAGATCCTCATTGAAGCGTTTGTCGAGGACCGGTTTGTAATCGAACAAATCCAGATGCGGGGGACCGCCCGCCTGGAAGAGGTAAATGACGCGTTTGGCCTTCGGTTTGAAATGCGGCAGGCCCGGCAAACCGCCCGCCGCCTGGGCGGCGGGAGTTCCCAAAAGCTGCGACAAAGCCACGGCTCCGAGCCCGAGGCCCGTGCGGCTGAGAAAGTCCCGGCGCGAGCGCAGCGGCTGATACTGATGGCATTCCATGGCGGCGTGGGGGTGAGGGGTGAATCAGGAAGGAAAAGTGGAAAATTCAGGAGAAGATTGAGCCGCGTCTTTGGCGGTCGCTTCGCTGAGGCGGGACTGGCCTGCCCATTCATGCCGAAGCAGGCCATAGACCTCGGCATCCGTGGGTTCACCCCCGGTGAGCCATCGTTCCCGCAGCACGCCCTCCCGGATGAAACCGAGGCGCCTCAACAGGCCCGATGAGGCAAGGTTCCCCGCTTCGACCCGCGCTTCCAGCCGACGCAGATCCATTCCCTTGAAGGAGCAGTCGATCAGAGCGGTCAGGGCCTCGCGCATGTAGCCCTGGCCCCAGTGATCGCGTCCCAGAAGGTAACCGACCACGGCGCTGGCGTTCTCCACCTCATATTCAAAAAGGCCGCATCTGCCGATGACTCCTCCGCCGGCCTTTTTGATGATTGCGAAATCCACAGCGGAACCGGCTTCCCGCAGGGCTGAGATGCGCTGAAACCAGGCTTCGGCCTCAGCCATCTCCTTCCATGGGGGGCGACCGAGGAATCTGGTCACTCTCTCGTCGCCATTGATTGCCAGTAAATCCGGCAGATCCGCCTCGGAAAGCGGACGCACGAACACGCGGGAGGATTCCATCAGAGGGGGCGCGGGAAGCGGCATGAGCTTGGCATGATGATGGCCGGCAAACCCTCAGTTCCGGGTGATGGTCTCGTCGAGATTGAGAAGATTGCTGGCCACGGCGGTCCAGGCGGCGGTTTCCGCTGTGGTGCTGCCGGTGGCGGTGATGCCGCCGGTTTTCACCATGGCGGCGGCGCCGTCGGCATCCGTCAGGAAGGAGGCCCGCAGTTTGGTCAGAAGCCGGAGCATGGCGGCGGCTTCCCTGTCCGTGGGCTGGCGGCTGGTGCAGAGTTCGAAGCCTTTGGCCAGACGTCGGGCATCATCGCCGCCACCCTCTTTCCTCATGCGCGCTCCAAGATGCCCGGCGGCCTGGAGGAGCGAGGGCTCGTTCAGCATCGCCAGAGCCTGCAGCGGGGTGTTGGTCCGGGAGCGGCGGACGCAGCCGAATTCGCGGTCGGGCACGTCGAACACCGTCATCAGCGGATGCGGCACGGTGCGTTTCCAGAAAGTGTAAAGACTGCGGCGGTAAAGATCGCCGCCGGTGCTCAGGGTCCAGGAACTGCCGGGATATGGCGCATCCACGACCACGCCTTTATATAAATCGGCGGGCTGCTCGGGGTGCACGCTGGGGCCGCCGAGGCGCTCGCTGAGCAGACCGCTGACGGCGAGGGCGTTGTCGCGGATCATCTCGGCGGGAAGGCGGACGCGGGGACCGCGGGCGAGCAGGCGGTTTTCAGGATCGCGGGCGGTCAGCTCCGGCGTGGTTCTGGAATCCTGCCGGAAGGTCGCGGAGAGCACGATGGAGCGCAGCAGGGACTTCACATTCCAGCCGCTGTCCGCGAAATCGCGGGCCAGAGTGTCGAGGAGTTCCGGATGCGAGGGAAATTCGCCCTGCACCCCGAAATCCTCCGCCGTCTTCACCAGACCCACACCGAAAATCTGCTGCCAGAAGCGGTTCACGACCACACGGGCGGTCAGGGGCTGATCCGGTTTGGTCAGCCAGGCGGCCAGACCGAGGCGGTTGTTCGGCGCGCCTTTGGGCCAGGCTCCGAGCAGCGCCTCCGGCACCACGGGGCTGACGGCGTCGCCGGGCGCGTCATAGTTGCCGCGCATCAGCACATGAGTCGGGCGCTGGCTGGCCATTTCCGTCATCACCATGGTGGTGGGGAAAGTCCGCATCAGCGCCAGACGCTCCGTGTTCAGCAGGGCGATACGCCCTGAAATTTCCCTCGTCTCCGGCTGCAGGCGCAGGGCCAGATCCTGAACGCGGGTCAGCGCCTTGACGGCGGCGGACGGGTCCGGCTGCGAGGTGATTTCGCGGACAAAAGCCGCATCGCTCCAGGCGGTGATCTCAGGGCCGGTCAAGGCTTTTTTGAAGGCGGACAGACCGGCGAGCTTTCCCTGGAAGACGGCAGGCGTCTTTTCGATGGTGGTTCCAAGGTTGAAAGGGCGCGCTCCGGGGTTGCCGCTCAAGCCGTCATAGGGCGCATCGGTTTCGCATTCCCCGCCGTCGATGAAGAGACTGAAATCGGAGGCTTCCGGCTTGCCGTGGCTGACCACCGCGATCTGATGCCACTGGCCGGGCGTCAGTTTCCGCCGCGACTTCACCTGCAGGGCGTAAACCGGCCACTTGGCCGACACGCGGACCTCCACCTGACCGGCGGCGTTGATGCGCACTTCCGTCCCGTCGCCGTAGCTGGTGGAGGACATGGGGCGGTCGTAAGTCAGATTGGAAAGCAGCGCGCCCTCGCCGCCCTGCCAGTTCACCGAAGCCAGGAATGACCAGGGATTGTTGCCCTGAGCCGGGAAGTGCGCGGTGTCGAGTTTGGCGTTTTTGGTTTCCGGGAACGAGATCACCGGGCCGAAGGCCGCGTCCTCCGTCACCGCCAGAGTGTCGCCGAGCGCCGCATCCGCTTTCAGCGGGTTGATTACTTTGCCGTCCTTCAGGGCCAGGGTCAGCGTCGCCTGATCCGTCAGCGCCGGGGCTTTCACCTCCGCTTTGAGCCAGGCCACCAGAGCGGTCACATCGGAGGCGGGTTTGGCGGTGGCGGCCAGCTTCCCGCTTTCAACCCGGAGGCGCTGGTCCAGACCCGCCAGTTTTTCCTGCTGATCGGCGGTCGGCGCGGGCATCAGCGGCACGGCGTTGGCGATGCGGCCGTCCTCGCCCCATTCCGGGACCTGATTGAAGAAAGCATAAAAGCTGTAATAATCCTTGGCGGTCAGCGGGTCGTATTTGTGGTCGTGGCAGCGGCTGCATTCCAGAGTCAGCCCCAGCCAGGTCATGCCCAGGGTGCGCACGCGGTCGGCGACGTATTCCACCCGGTATTCCTCGTCCACGATGCCGCCTTCGGAATTGATGACATGATTCCGGCAGAAGCCGGTCGCAATTTGATCATCAATCGAGGGCGCGGGCAGAAGATCGCCGGCCAGCTGGCGGGTGATGAACTGATCGTAAGGCAGGTTTTTGTTGAAGGCGCCGATCACCCAGTCCCGCCAGCGCCACATGGACCGGGCGGTGTCGTTGTTGAAGCCGTGCGTGTCCGCATAACGCGCCGCGTCCATCCAGTCGGCGGTCATGCGCTCGCCAAAACGCGGGGAATCCAGCAGCCGGTCCGCCGCGTCGCCGTAAGCGGCTTCGCCGCGGGCCTGCACGTCCTTTTCAAAAGCGGCGATCCCGGCGGGTGCGGGAGGGAGACCTGTCAAATCGAAGGAAGCGCGGCGCAGCCAGGTTTCCGGTTTGGCTTCGGCCGTGGGAGAGAGACCCTCCTTTTCAAGCCGCGTGAGCACCCAGGCGTCCCAGGGCTGCCGCGGCCAGGCGGTGTTTTTCATGGCAGGCAAAGGCTCGCGGACCGGCGGCGTGAAAGCCCAGTGCGTTTCGTATTTCCCGCCTTCGATGATCCATTGCCTCACGAGGGCGATCTGCGCCGGGCTCACCGTCCGGTGGGAATCGGCCGGGGGCATGTGTTCATCGGGATCTTTGGACTCCATCCGGCGCAGGAGCAGACTCTCCTCCGGTTTCCCCGGAACCAGCGCCGCGCCGTCATCGCCTTTGGCCAGAGCCCCGGCCTCCGTGTCCAGCCGGAGATCCGCCTTCCGTTTGGACGCATCCTGCCCGTGGCAGTGGAAACAGGCCTCCGACAGAATCGGGCGGATGTCGCGGTTGAAACGCAGGCTTTCGGCATGGGCCGCACTGATAAAGGCGAACGCCGTGAAGCACAGCAGAACCGGTGTCTGAAACGGAAAGGCCGAGCCTCGGGGTAGTCCGGTGGTCATGGGAAGGAGAGCCTGATGGGAAAAGAAAAACCGCGCCGGAGCAGCTGGCTGCCGGCGGTCGGACGCGTCATCCTGAAAAACAGCGCGCGGCGGCCCATCCTTCCAGATTTTGGGGCTGCGGGGCAAGGATTCTTTGCGGGTTCCCGGCGGGTGGAGGCAGCCGCCGGGGGCGGGCAGCCGGTGCGTGAAAAAGAAAGCTCCGCCGTCTCCGGGGAACAGTAACGCGAGCCGCCGGAGAGCGTGCGGACAGGAGGGCGGGGGATGTCCTAACCGGCCTGCTGCCGGGCGATGACCGTGGTCGCCGGGCGCTGGACGGGGCGGGGGCGGTCGGCGGCGGATTCGATGCGCCCGGCGCGGGTCTCGTCCTTGAGCCGGGTTTCCTTTTCCTTTTCGCCCGGGTAGGGAATGCGGCGGTGGAGGGCGGTGCGGAGGGTTTTGGAAAAACTGTCGCGCACGGTTTTGAGCTCGCTCATGGTCAGGTCGCATTCATCCAGCTGACCGTCGCGGGCGCGGGCGCGGATGATTTCATCCACCAGGGCCTCAATACGCGACGGCGTGGGTTTCGACAGGGAGCGGCTGGCGGATTCCACAGCATCGGCGAGGCTGATGATCGCACTTTCCCGGAAATCGGGCTTGGGGCCGGGATAGCGGAAACTGGCTTCGGAAACCTCCGGGATGTCCTCCTCGGGCACCTTGCCCTCGGCGACCAGCTTTTTGATCTCCTCCTGCTGATCCAGGGCGCGGCGGTGAAAATATACAATCAGCGAATTGCCGTGGTGCTGCTGGATGACCTCAATGATTTTCGGATTCAGCTTGTGCTTGAGGGCCAGATCCACCCCGTCCTTCACATGGGAAATCACGACCAGCGCGCTCATGCTGGGCGTGAGGTCGTTGTGCGGGTTCTCGATGCCGTTGGTGTTCTCGATATAATACTCCGGCTTGTTGAGCTTGCCGACATCGTGAAACAGCGAGCACACGCGGCAGATGGTGGGATTGGCCCCGACGTCGATGGCGGCGGCCTCGGCGAGGTTGGCGACCATGAGGCTGTGGTGCCAGGTGCCGGGCGCCTCCAGCGTCATGCGGCGGAGCAGGGGATGATTGAGGTCCCCCAGTTCCAGCCACGAAACGGTGGTGGTGATGCGGAAAAGCCCCTCCAGCAGCGGCAGCAGGCTGCCGGCGATGGTGGCGGTGAGAATACCCGCGAGCAGCATGGTGGGAGCCTCGGTGGCCAGCTTTTTCCAGGAGGCCAGGGAGCCCGGGGAATGCCACACCGGCTCCATCTGGCCCAGCAGCGCGCAGGCGGCGACTCCAGCCAGTCCGGCGTAAAATCCGGCGCGCATGAGGGAGCCGCGTTTCCGCAGGGACTGCGTGGCCCGCACCGCCGCCCAGCCGCTGGCGGCGCTGACAATCGTGAATTTCAGACCGAGATCCGCGTGTGTGAGCAGCGTTCCCAGCAGTGAGCCGTAGATCACGGCGAAAAGCCCGTGCGGAGGGCCCAGCAGCAGGGTCAGCACCATGGGCGCCAGCGCCAGCGGGGCGAAATAAATGACGGAACTTTCCGGAAACTGATTCAGCCGCACCAGAAACGCCGTGCCCTGCAGCAGGGTCAGCTGCAGCAGCAGCGCCAGAAAAGTGAGAAGAAACCGGCCGTTGCTGGCATAGCAGGGACTGAGATAAATCCGCAGATGGGCCACGGCCATGAGAATAATCGTGCCCAGACAGCCGATGCCGATCAGCGGCCCGTCGCCCAGATTCCAGAACACGCTGGAGCCGTCCAGCATACGCACCATCATCCCCATGGCGCAGACAAAGGCGGCGACGATCAGGGCGCGGACATAGGGGCTGCCGCTCAGGGCTTCCACCCATTCGCTCCGGTTCTGCTCCCGGCGTTTTTTGCCGCAGGAGTAACCCTTCCGCTGAAGTTTTTGACGTTTAAGAAAGTCCCACATGCCGGGATTGGTTCAAACCCGGAACCGCAGTTCCAGCCGCCCGGGCTGGCCGGACAGGAGGGAAGCGTAACGGACGGCCATGGGAATGCAATACTGGAATCTGAACCCCGCGTTCCGGAACGGTGGCGGGGATCCGGATGATGGATTTTGTCCGGGAGGAGTATCCGCCTTATCTTTACGTAAATGCCGGTAATCCTCAGCCACTTTTTGAATCCGTGAAAATCCCAATGTTCCGGACGCCGTCGCCCGGGGACTTGCGCGCCGGGCGGGGGTGTGCATGATGACGGTCCGCTGCGGCGGGGCGGGGTGAACCTGCCGGTTTTTTCCGTTCTCCGACCCTATTTTTTTAATTTTATTATATGACGACTTCCGCTTCTTTGAAAATCGCAGTGCTGGCAGGTGACGGGATTGGCCCGGAGGTGATGGCTGTTTCCCTGGAGGTGCTGAAGGCGGCGGGAGCGGCGCACGGCCTGAGTTTTGAATTTGATGAGCAACTGGTGGGCGGGGCGGCGATTGACGGAGCGGGCAAAGCGCTGCCGGAGGCGACTCTGGCGGCCTGTGAGAACGCGGACGCGATTCTGTTCGGCTCCGTGGGCGGCCCGAAATGGGAAAAACTCCCTCCGAACGAGCAGCCGGAACGCGGCGCGCTGCTGCCGCTGCGCAAGCACTTCGGGCTTTTCGCGAATCTGCGGCCGTCCATCTGTTACCCCACGCTCACCCATGCCTCACCGGTGAAGGACGAGCTGATCGCGGGCGGTTTTGACGTGCTCTGCGTCCGGGAGCTGACCGGCGGGATTTATTTCGGCGCGCCGAAATGGCGCAAGGAGGTGGACGGTGAAATGACCGCCGTGGACACCATGGTTTATAAGAAGAGCGAAATCGAGCGCATCGCCCATGTGGCCTTCCGCGCGGCGCAGGGCCGGCGTCAGCAGGTGACCAGCATCGACAAGGCCAATGTGCTGGAGAACGGCCTGCTGTGGCGGGCCACGGTGGAGGAGGTGGCGAAGGATTATCCCGGGGTGAAACTGGCCCACCTTTATGTGGACAATGCGGCCATGCAGCTCATCAAACAGCCCAAAAGTTTTGACGTCGTGCTGGCTGAAAATCTTTTCGGGGACATTCTCAGCGACGAAATGGCCATGATCGCCGGCAGTCTGGGCATGCTGGCCAGCGCCAGTCTGGGCCGCCAGAAGGACGGCGGGCTGTATTTCGGCCTGTATGAGCCCAGCGGCGGCTCCGCTCCGGACATCGCCGGCAAGGGCGTGGCCAACCCCATCGCCCAGATTCTTTCCTGCGCCCTGATGCTGCGCTTTTCCTTCGGTCAGGAGGAAGCGGCGGCGGCGATTGAGAAAGCCGTGCGCCAGGCCATCGACGACGGCTTCCGCACCCGCGATATCTGGACCGACGGCCCCGGCATCCAGCTGGTCGGCACCGCCGCCATGGCCGCCGCCATTCAGGCCCGGCTTTAGTTTTATTTAATAAAACGCCGGCCGGACGGAAACCGCCTCAGCCTCAGGGCCCTCCCGGCCTTGAGGCGGGGATTTCGCATGTTCCCGTCTTGAGGAGGGAAGCCGGCCTCCGTTGCCTGGCGCGTTTTACCCCAAGGTTGGCGGCGCTCCCTTTTTCCGGCGTCCGGCGTTCCGGTTCACGGATTGGCCACCGCCTGGGAATCCAGCCACGGCTGGACCTGGGCGGGGTCGGTGATGGAGTGGATCAGTTCGAAATTCCGGCAGAAATGCAGAGTCGTGCGGCCGGGGGGACTGGTCAGTTTTTCGAGGGCTGGATGGCCGGCGGCGATCAGTTTGCCGCTTTCCCCGCCGTCAAGGCTCAGCCGCACCGTGCCGCTGGTGGCGTGTTTGCGGAGAACCGCCAGCATGGCTTCGCGGTCGGGGGCATCGGGGGCACCGGTGATCACGATCTGAAGCGGCGGGCGCTGGAGGAGATCCGCCGCCAGCAGGAACCGCAGGAATCCGGCCGGGGCGCGCTGGGCGAGGCTGCCGAAGGTTTTGAGCGTGGCCTGGCCCTTCACCAGATCCTCCGGCCGGTGCAGCAGATTGCCCAGACGCGCGAGGTTGGCTGTGGAAATGGCGGCGGGCGCGAATTCCGTGCTCTCGTCCACGGATTTCATGCGGTTGAAGACATAGGGCTGCTGCGGACCGTCGAAAAATCCTCCGTCCTCCTTGTCCCAGAGCAGCTCATTCTGCTTGTCCTGGAGAGCGGCGGCGGCTTTCAGCCACCTGGCGCCGCCGGTGGTCTCGTAAAGATCCAGCAGTCCCCGGATGACCAGCGCATAATCCTCGGAATACCCCGGCGCGGTCGAGGGCCCGTCCAGAAACGCGTGGATCAGCGTGCCGTCCTCCCGGCGCAGCTTTGCCAGGATAAAATCCGCCGCTTTCACCGCCCGGGCGGTCAGTTCCGGGTCATTCAGCGCCCAGCCGGCGCGGGCGAAGGCGGAAACGACCGTGCCGTTCCAGCTGGTCACGATTTTGTTGTCCAGCGTCGGCTGCGGCCGGGTGGTCCGGGTCTCCAGCAGCGCGGCGCGGGCGGTCCGCAGAGTCTGCGCGGCGGCGGCGGGATCAAGTTTCAGCGATTTGGCGGCCTCCTCCAGCGTCCGCACCACCCTCAGGCTGTTGGCCTTGGGAAACCGGCTGCGGACAGGGGAATCAATGGGGATGTTCCCCAGCTCATCGATATCATAAACCAGACGCAGCAGCGGCATGGCGGCGGTACCGGTGATTTTTTCAATTTCATCATATTTCCAGAGGTAATAGCCCCCCTCGCTCATCTCCGCGGCTTCGGATGAAACCGCGCTGCTGGAGGACTGCGCGGAGGAGAATCCGCCGTCCGGCTGCCCCAGCCGGTCATGGGCATATTTCAGGGTTGCCCGCGCGGTTTCCAGGTAATCCGGCCGCTTCAGGGCCACTCCGGCCTCCGTCAGCGCCTCCGCCATGAATCCCTGATCGTAGAGCATCTTTTCAAACTGCGGCACCGCCCAGTAAATATCGGTGCTGTAACGGTGAAAACCGCCGCCGAGCTGATCAAAAATCCCGCCGCGCGTCAGGTTGCCGATGGTGACCGTGAGAATGTCCTCAGCCTCTTTTTTCCGGCCCACGCGGTCCTCCCCCAGCCGGGCAGTGTAATTCAGCAGAAAATTCAGCGCATGCGGCTGGGCGAATTTCGGAGCCGGGGTGAAGCCGCCGTTCACCGGATCAAAAACGGCGCGCAGCTTGTCAAAACACGCGCCCTGGGCCACCGCCGTCAGCACCTCGCCGCTGCCTTTCCAAAGCTTGCGGTACTCCCGCAGATACCCCTTCATGACCTCCACCGCCTGCTGATGCACGTAGCCGGGATCATCATTGTAGCTGTTGGCCACATGCTCGATGGTCTGGGTCCAGGACGCCTGATCGCTGTCCGGCTTCACGGGAAAATACACGCCGCTGAAAACCGGCAGGCCGTCCGGAGTGATCCACATGTGCAGGGGCCAGCCCGACTGCTTGTTTTTCCAGAACAGGAAATTCAGATAGGTGTTGTTGACATCCGGCCGCTCCTCGCGGTCCACCAGCACATTGACATAATGCCGGTTCATGAAGCGGGCGGTCTCCGGATGGGTGAACGTCTCCTCCTGCATTTTCTGCGACCACGGGCAACTGGCGTAGCCGATGGAGATCAGCAGCAGTTTGTTCTCCGCTTTGGCTTTGGCGAAGGCCTCGGGGCCCCACGGATACCACTCCACGGGATCCTGAACGTGGCGGCGCAGAAAAACCGACTGCTCCCGCTCCAGCCGTTTGGCCGCCCCGGCGGCCGGCAGGACGCCGGTTTCCGTCTGCACCAGGGCTTTCACCTTTTTCATGGAACTGGCCACCTCCCCCTGTCCGCAGGCTGACAGACTCAAAGCCAGAGCCAGCGCCAGAGCCGGACCTCCGGCCCCGGCGGCCAGTCGGGCGCGGACGAGCCATCGGGGAGAGCGGGGAAGTGGGTGTGCTTGCATACGGGTCGGGCCATTGTGACCATGCGGGGCGGCGGCGCAAACCAATTTCCCGGCGGCCGGTGCCGTCCGCGGGATCCGGGAAAAGCGCTAAAGCGGGGGCGGGAGGATGCCGGGGAGGTGAGGATGATGGCGGCTTGCCCGGCGGCTGGTCTCCGGTTATGCACGCCGCATGATTGAGCCTTTCCTGAGTCTGTTCACGCTGGAGTCCTTCGGAAGCCTGTTCTCGCATTGGAAGGAGGAGCTGGGGGTGCTGATTCAGGCCGTGGTGGCCCTTGCTCTGGGCGGTCTCCTGGGCTGGGAGCGCGAGTCCTCCGGCAAAATCGCCGGGCTGCGCACCCACATGCTGGTCTGTCTGGCGGCCATGCTGTTTGTGAAGCTGGGGCAGTTTCTGATCACGGATTCCGCCCACTATTACAAACCCGACGCCGTGCGCGCGGACCCGATCCATATCATCGGAGCCATCGCCACCGGCATCAGCTTTCTGGGGGCCGGAACCATCTTCCGGGACCGGGATCAGAATCAGCCCCAGGGCCTGACCACCGCCGCCTCGCTGCTGTGCACGGGCTCGCTGGGCGTGGCCGTGGCCATTGACCGTTATGTTCTGGCCGTGGGGGTGACGCTGCTGACGCTTTTCACTCTTCGGAGCCTTCAGAAATTTGCGGAGAAATCGGAAAAATCCCCCAAGTGAGGAGGCCGCCGCCGGTGCTGGAATTGCCGGAATTTTTTACATAAAGCCACGCGGGGTTGATATCACACCAGGTCCGCGTATTCATGCGCTGTCCCTCCACCGGCCATCAGGCGGTGGCGTGGACAGCGGGTTTTGACAACATGGCCGACTACGCCCCGGAGGCGGAAACCTGAAAAATAAGAAAAGCCGGGAGGCAAATCATTACCCGGGAAAATTCCAGCCCCCCATCACCCATGTATTTCTGGCGCATTGAAAAACTGAAGACCCGGATGGCGGCGCGCCTGTTGTCCGAGCGGGAGGAGCTGCCTTATTTGGTGGTGACCATTGCTCTTTACTCGGCGGCGGTCTGTCTTCCACAGACAGCTCAAAACTTCTGGGATGGCCTGGGAGCGGCCTGGAGCGTTCTGCTTGCGGTGGTGGGGACGATCCACATTTACCGGAGGAACGGGGGGGCGGCCGGCCGCCACTTTCTGCAGCGGTACTTTGCGGTCGGCTGGGTCGTTACCGTCCGTTGTCTCGTTGTTTTCATTCTCGCCGGGGTCGCCTTCTACGGCACATTGACGGGGATGGGGGTGGATGCCGAGGATACGCAATGGTATGATTTTCTGTTCTTTGCGGTGGTTGAGACCGCTCTCTACTGGAGGATCGGCTGGCATGTCGGAGATCTTGCGCAAAGAACGGCGGCGGACTGACCGTGCGCCGCGTTAATTGCCAATTTCCGGTGTTCCGGAGCGGAAAAATTCACAGCGCGTGGTCGCTGCGGTCGCTGCGGAGGTGGACAGTTTTCGTTTTGAGGTCATGCACGGCGCGGATGTAGCGCACGGTGCGGCTGCGGGCGCGCATGAGGATGCTGTGGGTGATGGCTTTGCTGCCCACGAGCTTCACGCCGGGGAGCAGGGAGCTGTCGCTGATGCCGGTGGCGCAGAAGAGGGCGCTGTTGCCCGTAACGAGGTCGTCAATGCTGAACACGCGGTCCAGCTCCGTCTCGCCGCCGTCCAGGAGACTGGCTTTCTCCTCCTCATCGCGCGGCCACATGCGCAGCAGCATGCCGCCCCCGAGGCACTTCAGCGCGGCGGCGGTGAGGACGCCTTCGGGCGATCCGCCGATGCCGACATAGACATCCACGCCGGTGTCGGGCAGGGAAGGGGCCACGGCGGCGGCGATGTCGCCGTCCTGGATGAGGCGCAGGGCGGACCCCACTTTGCGGATGGAATCAATGAATCCGGCGTGGCGCGGGCGGTTCATGGTGACGACCACGAGTTCCTGCACGCGCTTGCCGAGGACCTCGGCGATGCGGGGCAGGGTTTTTTCCAGCGGATCGTCCAGGGAAATGGGCTCCATGCCGTGGGTCATGGCCTCCACCACGGCGGGCCCATAGGCCAGTTTGTGGCCGTAGAAGCTGGGAAGATTCCGCATGTTGTGACGGCGGCCCTCGCCGCAGGTGACCTCGCTGGCGGCCATGACGGAGATGGAGTTGGGCATGCCGTTGGCCAGATTGCTGGTGCCGTCCACCGGGTCCAGGGCAATATCGAAATGCGGGCTGCCGGCCCGCCAGGTGCCGAGCTGGTCGCCGAGGAAAATGCCGGGCGCGTTGTCCTTGATGCCCTCGCCGATGATGACCTCGCCGCAGATGTTCACCTTGTCGAAAACGCCGTAAATCGCATCACAGGCGGCGGCGTCCGCCAGCTCCTTCTCCCCCCGGCCCAGCCAGTGGACGGTGGTGAGGGCGGCGTTCTCCGTGGCCCGGACAAATTCAAATTCGATGGTGCGTTCAGTATCCTGCATGGAGGTTCGGTTAAGTTTGGAAAGGGTGTGTTCTATCCGACGGTTTCCGCTGTCGTCGAGGGGGATTTTGTGCGTGAGGGAGACTCCGCATTTTCCGGACCACCATGAAATCCCCACTCCCGCGCCTCGCCGCCTGCATTTTTCTTGTGACTCCCGCCATTTCCCCCGCCGAATCCCTGACCTATCCGGCGGCCCGCCGGGCGGACACCAGCGACGTGCTCCACGGCGTGAAAGTCGCTGATCCTTACCGGTGGATGGAGGACATTGACAGTCCGGAAACCCGCGCGTGGGTGGAGGCCGAGGCCAAAACAACCACCGACTATCTCCATAAACTTCCGCGCCGTGCCGCCCTGCTGGACCGGCTGAAAAAGCTCCAGGATTACGACAAGCTGGGCGTTCCCCGGAAAATCGGCGGCAAACTTTTCTACAGCCGGAAAACGGGTCTTCAGAATCAGGCCGTGATGTACTGGAAAAACGACGCCCCCGGCGCGGAGGAGCATGTGCTTCTGGATCCCAACACGCTGTCCGCCGACGGCACCATCGCGCTGAAAGGCCACGATATCACGGACGACGGCAAACTTCTCGCTTACGGCCTGTCCGAAGCCGGCAGCGACTGGGAACGCTGGAAAATCCGCGAGGTGGCCACCGGCAAAGATCTGCCCGATGAGCTGCGCTGGGTGAAATTCTCCAACGGCTCGTGGTCGAAAAAAGGCGACGGGATTTATTACGGCCGTTACGCCGCTCCGGCTCCGGGCCAGGAACTGAAGGAGCAGAATCTGAATCAGAAAGTCTATTTCCACCGCCTTGGCGAGCCCCAGGAAAAGGATACCCTGGTTTATGAGCGGCCGGATCATCCGAAGTGGGGCCTCGGCGCGGGCGAGACGGAGGACGGGAAGTATCTCATCATCAGTGTCAGCCTCGGCACGAAGGCGGAGAATGCCCTGTTTTACCGCGATCTCCAGGCCGGTCCCGCCGCGCCCGTGGTGGAGCTGCTGCCGGCTTTTGACGCCGAATATGATCTCGTCGGCACCACCGGCGACACGTTTTATCTGGTGACCACGCAGGGAGCGCCCAACAAGCGGCTCATCGCCCTGGACCTGAAAAATCCCCAGCCTGACAAGTGGCGCACTCTTGTTCCCGAAACCCCGCAGGTCATCACCGCCGCGCATCTCCTTGGCGGCAAGTGGATTGTGGAGCGCATGGTGGACGCCCATGACGACATCACGGTTTACGATCCTGAGGGCAAAAAGCTGGACACTGTGGCCCTGCCGAACTTCGGCTCCGCAGGCGGATTCGGCGGAAAGCAGACGGATGTGGAGACTTTCTACGCCGTGACCGGATTCGACACTCCGGGAACGATTTACCGCTACGACACCCGCACCCTGAAAAGCACGGAGTATGACCGGACAAAGATCGACTTCGATCCTGCCGCCGTCACGGTGGAGCAGGTTTTCTATCCTTCCAGGGACGGCACCAAAGTCCCCATGTTCCTGTTCCACAAAAAGGGCCTGGTGAAGGACGGAAACAACCCCGTGCTGCTTTACGGCTACGGCGGATTCAACATTTCCCTGACGCCCTCATTCTCCCCGAACCGTCTGGCGTGGCTGGAAATGGGCGGCGTTTACGCCCAGGTGAATCTGCGCGGCGGTGGCGAATACGGCAAAACCTGGCATGAGGCGGGCATGAAGCACCGCAAGCAGACGGTATTCGATGACTTCATCAGCGCGGGCGAATTTCTGATCAAAGAGAAATGGACCCAGCCCTCGCGCCTGGCCATCCAGGGCGGCAGCAACGGCGGCCTGCTGGTCGCCGCGTGTCTGAATCAGCGTCCTGATCTCTTCGCCTGCGGCCTGCCGGCCGTGGGCGTGCAGGACATGCTGCGTTTTCACAAATTCACCATCGGCTGGGCCTGGCAGGAGGAATACGGCAGCCCGGATGATTCCTCCGACTTCGGGACCATTTTCCAATACAGCCCGCTGCATAATATCAAACCCGGCGCCAAATATCCGGCCACCATGGTCATGACCGGCGACCACGACGACCGCGTTTATCCCGCCCACAGCTTCAAATACGCCGCCGAACTCCAGCACTCCCAGGGCGGGGACGCGCCGATCCTTCTCCGCGTCGATCTCCGCGCCGGCCACGGAGCGGGCAAGCCGACGATCAAAGCCCTGGAGGAAGCCGCCGACGCCTACGCCTTCGCGGCCGCCGCGCTGAAAATGTGATTCCATCCCGGTGACGGACACAGGAGGTTCTTCCGCCTCCCATCCATAGCCTTCCTCCACAAAAGCCCCGCCGTTGAGTAAATCTCCGGCGGGGCTTTTTCGCGCCCTGACGGCAACGGGGGAGCGTCAATGGCGACGGGCGGGAGATCCGGTTGCCCCGGAGTCCTCATGCCAATCCACCATGGGTAAGGAACTGGAATCAGCTGCAGGCCGCCGGTCGGGTATCCTTTTTTGAAAAAGACGAACAGTCATAATTGCATAAGTACCTGTGCTTCAATTGATTAAAATATGAATAAAAATCACCTGAATTTACTTGAAAGCTTTGGAAAAAATGGTTCACTTGAACGCTCGATCTGAAGCCTTGTTCCTCTGTCCTCCATTCGGTTTCAACCCTGTATTCCCCCGCCCGCCCCTCTATCCTGTATGAAGATTTCTCTGCTCACTGCCGCTCTCCTTGCCGGAGTCATTCTGCCCTCCCGAGCCACTGTTTCCTTTGACATGGTGACCGTGGGCGATCCGGGAAACGTCTCCAAGGCGGTTTCCACTTTTGATGCGACCGGCACGGCGGCGACACTGAATCTTGGTGCGGTGGGATACACTTACCGGATGGCCACCGAGGAGGTGACTGTTGCCCAGTATGCGGAATTCCTGAACAGCGTGGACCCGGGCGGGGCGAACAGCCTTGCGCTGTATAACAACGAAATGGGCTCCAACGCCCAATCCGCCGGGATCGCCCTCACTTCCGGAGCGGCTGCGGGAAGCAAATATTCCGTGCTGGCCGGAACCGGACAGCATCCCATCACTTTTGTGGGGTTTGATAATGCCGCCCGCTTCGTGAACTGGCTGAGCAACGGTCAGGGCGGCGGGGATACGGAATCGGGAGTTTACGCTAAAATGGGGGGCGGCTCCAGTTCCGGCACCGGGACTGTTTTCACCATGCTTCACGCTCCCTCCGCTTCCTTCTGGGTGCCGAGCATGGATGAATGGTTCAAGGCCGCTTATTACGATCCGACCCTTAATTCCGGCACCGGCGGTTACTGGGACTACGCCACCCGGAGTGACACCGCTCCCGCCAACGGTTATGCCACGGCCACCGCCGACACCAACCATGCGAATTACGCTATCGACGGCTCCTACACCATGTCGCCAGGCGGATATCCCGCAGGGAATGCGCTGACCGATGCGGGGACTTTTGTCACCTCCCTGAGCTATTACGGGACTTTGGATCAGAATGGCAACGTTGACGAATTCATCGCCAACACCAGTGACGCCGAGACGCAGTTTTATTATATGGGGGGCGGATGGTCGGCTTCGAATGTCGGTTTGAATTCGGATGCCGTGTATCATTCCAAATTTGTGGATTTTCCGAGCTCTTTCTCCGGCTTCCGCATCGCTTCCGGGGCCACCCCTGTTCCGGAGCCTTCGGTATCCCTCCTGCTTCTTGGCCTGATGGGAGGAATGGCCGCTTTCCGCCGCCGCCGGGTCTGAAATTCCAGCAAGGCAACGCATTGAAAATCACTTGATTTCAATCTTTGTCCTCCATGAAGGAATTTCTCGCATCCTCCCCCGTTATCGACTGGCGGTCGCCGGCAGTTCTGTCGAAAGCCCGGGAACTCGCGGACGGCTCCGCTGATGATGAGGAGGTCGCGGAACGCTGCTTTCTCTGGGTGCGGGACGAGGTGCGGCACAGCCGTGACCACCGGATTCCGGTGGTCACCTGCGCCGCCTCGGAGGTGCTGGAGCACCGGGCCGGGTATTGTTATGCGAAGGCGCATCTGCTGGCGGCGCTGCTGCGGGCCTGCGGAATCCCGGCGGCACTCTGTTATCAGCGGCTCCAGGTGTCGGGGACGGATCCGCGCTTCAGCCTGCACGGGCTGAATGCCGTTTTTCTGAAGCGGCATGGCTGGCACCGGATCGACGCCCGCGGCAACAAGCCGGGGGTGGACGCCCAATTCCAGCCGCCGGGGGAGCGGCTGGCGTTTCCCCTGACTCTTCCGGGGGAGCGGGATCTGCCCGGGCGGTTCGCGGAGCCTCTCCCGGAAATCGTGGAGCTTCTGACGCGCTGCCGGACGGAGGATGAGGTGTTTCACCACCTGCCTGACCTGCGGGAGACCGTGAGCGGCAGCCGGAATCCCGGCCCGCGTTTTGAGTGAGGCATTGAGAAACTCGATGGGCCGCCAAAAGCAATCAATGCCGGGGACTGCCCGTCGGGCGGTCAACTGGAGGCATGAGCAAACACCACGGCCGGAAAAGCATCGCCATGTCTGGAGGGGAGGCGGGAGTGACTTTGGCGCGCCTCCGTGATTTTGCGGAAACAGCCGCACGGGCGGCCCTGCTTGCCGGGGTGCTGACCCTTGCGGGCTGTGGTTCGTATCCGGCTTCCCCGCATTCGGCGGCGGGCGTGCGCCGGCTTCATGCGGATACCACCACTCTTTATGCGCGCGGGCTTTCCGACGGCGAGGTGGCGGAACTCAGCCGTCTGTCCCGGCTCAGAAATCTCGATTTCACCGCCGGTTGGGGAGTTGAGGAGGCGGAACTCACTGACAAAGGGCTGGCTCTGATGGCGAAGCGGCAGTGGCCGGTTCTTGAGACTTTGCATCTGGGCCATTGCTCCGGCATCACGGACGCCGGCATGGTTTCCGTCGCCAAAATGAATTCGGTCAAATGGCTGAGCCTGATGGGTTCCCCTCATATCACGGACGCCGGGCTGAAGGCGTTATTGCCCATGAAAAATCTGGAGGCGCTGGATCTGCGGGGCTGCCCGGAGGTGACGGACCAGGGACTGGAATTTTTAGCCCGCAGGAAAAGCTGGCGGACCATCCTGCTTGGCGGCTGCCCGAAAGTGACGGCGCGGGCCATCGTCACACTTCAGCGGCGGTTTCCCGGCACCGCCATCCGTGCGGATGATCAATATTGACGGCACAGGAGGAATCCGCGGCGTTTTTATCCGTGGGGGTGACGGCCCGCTCCGCGCAGCGGCCATGCCTGCGCCGGCCGCTGCGGATATTCGGATCATTCCGGTCCGGGCGTCCTCCCGGGCCTCAAGCCGTCACTTCCCGGCGGGATGGGACTGGAGCCAGTTTTCCGAGAAATCCAGCTTGGCTTTGAGGGCTCCCAGCCGGGCGCTTTCCCCGCTGAGATCCTGATAAGCGGCGAGCAGGCGGTTGAAGTGCCGGCGGGCCTCCGCCGCCGTTTCCTGAATGATGTCCTCCATGGAGGAGAAAGCTTTGGTGTTTTCAATCCCGGCTGTTCCGGCGGTGGAGGGGGCGGCGGCTCCCAGATCATCCTGCTGCCCGGCCCGCTCCGCGAGCAGCGCGGACAGCCGTTCCTTCTCCTGGCTGAGCTGGGCTTTCTTTTCCTCGGTCAGTCCCGGCTCCGCCAGCGCTTCCCCGGCGCGGCGCAGATCCTCAGCGAGGCGCTTGCGGGATTCGGCCAGGGCGGTGGACAGATTTTTCCGCACCCCTTCCGAGACGGCGGCCTCGCGTTTGTTATGCTCATAATCCGGATTGCGGAGGGTTTCATGCACCCCGAAACCGCGACGGCCCACGATCACATTGGATCCCTGGATGTATTTCTCATGCCCTTCGTCCGTCTCCATGCTCACCGCCAGCCCCACCGCCGCGTCCACCATTTTACCGACGCTGTCGTCCAGAACGCCCCTCACCTTGAAAAGATCGGCGCGGGTGTAGGCATTGTCCGCCTCCCGCAGCTGCGCGGCGATCTGATTGCGTTTCTGCGCATAGGCTTTGGCCGCGCGTTCCAGGCCCGCGATGGTGTCCGCCTTGAGTCTGGCCACGCGGGTGCCCGTGCGCTGACTGTCCGCCGCGGCCGACAGCAGACTGATCACTTTACTGACGGCGGCCTGAATGGCTTTGTCGTGAGTCCGGATTTCGTTGATCAGGGAAGTCACGTTCTCCTCCTTCCGGCTGATCAGTTGGCGGAGTTCACCCGTGTACTGCTCAACTTCGGTCCGGGACGGCTCCTGTTCCCCGGCGGGTTCCTTGACGGCGGCGGCGGGCTCCTGCGCTCCGCACGGCATGACCGCCGGGAGCAGGGCGGTGATCCATACGGCTCCCGCAAAAAGGAGACTGCCAGTGTGGCGGGAGGAGAATTTGAAGGATGGTTTCATGGTTCCGGGTAAGTTGTTTTAATAGTGGAAAACAGGCTGCCATGAATTCTTATGGCATGTTTTTTTCAAAATTTGAGGCTCCGGCCGACGATGGCGCGTGCCTGATGGTGTCGGGCTCGAATCCATCTATTTATACAATCCGGATTTGTGATATGGCATGTTGTTGGCAAGTTGATCAGGTTCAGCCGGTTTAAAGATTCAAGACCCGATGGTCCTCACTCACTTATGCCAAGCGAATCAGACGGTGGCAAGAAATTTCATCAATTTCCATATTGAGCTGTCAGGAGTGCCCGTGATCCCTGGCAGCGTTTCCTGCCGGAAATCAGAGGCCTGAACCTGAATCCCTGGAAAGATGGCCGCAGCTTTATTCAGGCTGAAGGATCTCCGGAAAACAGAGGCTCATGACGGGATTTCCCCGGGCGCGGACGGTCCGGGAATTCCGGATTTTCCGCCTTGATGATATCCCCGCGTTTTAAAGAAAAAATCCGTCACGGAAAGGATCATCCGGCGAAATCAGAAATGTGTGCCGGCCCGTGATCCAGGCGCGGCCCTCGATTTCACAGATGACGGATCCGGGCGGAGAGGCCTCCGCGCGGGCCACAATGCGCCCTTTGAAGCGGCTGCCAGTGATGCTTTCGACGGTCATGGGCTGGCCGTCGGCGATGCGCCGGTGTTTGGACATCAGCGCCAGCCGGGCGCAGAGCGCCATGCCTGTGGGGCTGCGGTCCACACTGCCGTCCGCAAACACGCACACCTGCCGGCTGACCGTTCCGGAAAGGGTGTCCGGTTCCTCCCCCTCCAGAAAAACCACGCCGAACAGAAATTCCAGATCGGGCTCGACGGGATGTTTCAGGATTCCCTGCCGGTTGACCGCCTGCAGAATCGCGCTGCCCGCCGCGGCAAGGGCGGGGGCGTTTTCAGGCTGAGTGGAAAGCTGGAGGGATGCCGCCTGAACAAAGGCGAAAAAGGCCCCTCCGTAAGCCAGATCAAAGGTCACTTTTCCCCATCCCGGCACCTCCACCGACTGATTTTCCGCCACCGGCCAGGAGGGCACATTCTCAAAGGACACGTCCGTCACCCGGTTTTCCGCGATCCGGCCGGCGGCGCGCACCACGCCGGCCGGGGTATCAATGCGGAGCAGGGTTTCAGGGGAGGTCATTTCGATCATTCCGCACTCCAGCAGAATCGTGGTCAGGGCGATGATGCCATGCCCGCACATGGGGCTGAAGCCGCCCGCATGAAGGAAAACCGCTCCGAAGTGCGAATCTCCCCGTTGCGGGGGAGTGAGCAGGCAGCCGCACATTTCCGGATGCCCGCGCGGCTCGCACAGCAGGCTGCGGCGCAGGTGATCGAAGTTGTCGCGGGCATCACGCCAGCGGTCCATGAGCGTGGCCCCCCGCAGCGGCGGCAGACCGTTGAGAATCAGGCGCAGGGTCTGGCCGCCCGAGTGGGCGTCGATGGTGTCCACGCTCAAGCCGTGGGAGGGCAGCACCCACTTGTGCAGGTCGCGCAAGGAAATCAGGGGGGAGTTCACCATGCCGGAAAAGGGACACGGGCGGCATCACTGCCGCCCGTCCGCATCACGGATAGCCCCGGGTGACGCTTTTGTCACCCGTCCGTGTTCGCGTAACCGGATGCTGTTCAGGCACCAGCAGCTCGCGGAATTCTCCTGTCCGGGAGAGAGGGTGGAGTGGCATGGCATGGCAAGGGATGGGATTCCGCCGAAACCGCCTTCACACCCGCTCCCACAGGGTGCCCAGAGCCACGCTCCACTGGAATTTGCGGGCGTGCTCTCGGATGAGGAAGGGGATATCGAGCCGCCGCCGCAGGGCGAATGCGGGCGACAGTTGCGCGGTGAGCCAGTCGAAGGTGCGGACCCGCGGCATGTTCTCCGGCGGGGTGAACTCGGCCAGCCAGGTGCAGGGGGTGGTCAGCAGCAGATGACCGCCGGGTTTCACCAGGGACGGCAGCCGGTCCAGAAACCGCTGCGGCTCCGTGAGACGGCAGATGAGATTGGCGGCGTGAACGAGGTCAAATTCCCCCAAGTCCGCCGGCAGATCCATGGCGTCCCCCTGGGCGAAACGCACCCGTTCCGGCCGCGCGCCGACGGGCAGGGAAGCGGTGTGGCCGCTGGTGAAAGAGCCCTCCTCAACGACCTGATAAGCCAGTGAGCCTGAAGTCCGTATCGTCTCCGCCGCGTTCACGAAGGCGTGGGAGAAGTCGATGCCGGTGACACTTTGGCATGTTTTCGACAGTTCAAAACTGGACCTTCCCACGGCGCAGCCGATGTCCAGCGCCCGGCCATATTCCCCGCCGGGCGCGGGCTGAAGCCCGGTGACGGACCGCACGGGGAAATTCAACGCTCCGTGCGGTCCGGCGGGCCAAGGCAGGATTTCCTGACTCCCGCCGTAGTGGAAGAGCAGGTATTCGTCGAGCAGGCGGCGGGTTTCGTATAAATTGGACATCAGTCGGGGTGGTGCCGGGGAAAATGGCCGCTGGCTTCCGCCGGCGTTCCGTCTCAGCGGGGTGCGAGGGATTTTTTCCAGTCGGCTTCGAGTTCCTCGACCGTTTTACCGGTCCACTCCTTCCAGAGCCCGTCGTTGTAGCCGGTGCTGGAGGTGGCGTTCAGCTTCTGCGCGAGATCCTTGACGTGATTCCGCACCACCCAGTCGAAGAAATTCGCGGTGACGCGGTAGCTGGCGTTGTATTTGGCGCGGTCGGGACTGCGGATGGCGGCTCCGTTGGATTCCGGCTCGAAGAGGAACCAGCGGATGTAGTCGGCGACGCCTTCCGTCACCCAGGTGGGAACATTGCGGCGGCGGCCCCGGGGCCAGTCGCTGGACTGGGCGATGTGGACGATTTCGTGGATCACACAGCCGACGGCCTCGCCTTTCTGCTGGGAGCGGAGGAATTCGGAGCTGACGACGATATTGCCCCCGGAGGCGTAGGCGGGGATGCCGCGGTTGCCGGGAATGATGGTTCCTTCCTGAAGCCGCAGGGAAAAGGTGGTCGGGGACGCGAATCCGGGCACGGCGATCATTTCGACGATTTTCGGATACCAGATTTTGACCTCCGGCACGACTTTCAGACCGAACCATTCGCGGAGGTCCGGGGATTTGGTGGAGTCCACCACGAACTTGTATTTGCCGTCGTCGGTCTGGTAGGTGTCGAGCACTTTTTCGACGGTCACGCGCTTCACTTCGGGCGCGGCGGCGTCGATGACGTCGATTTCACTCCAGAAGGTCTGGCCAAAACCGGTGGGGTCCTCATTGGGCCGCGTTTCCAGGAGCAGGTAGCGGTTTTTGCCGAGCGTCGCGTCCTTTCCTCCGGAAATCTCCACGCCGTGCTGACCCGGACCTTTGGCGGCGGTGTCCACTTTGCCGATGAGCCTCCAGCCCGCTTTCTCCGGATCCGTCCCCGCATCGGGCTCGGCTTTGAAGTCCGCGCCCGTGCCGTCGGCGGCATACAGCGTGTAATGCTGGCCCGCGCGGCCGCCCTGATGCCACGAATAGGTGTCCACGCTCTTTACGTCGATCACCTTGCCGAGATCGATGAGCAGGCGGCCTTTTTCGCTGTCCCGGGCGAGGAAGAAATTCGCGGCCGGATCGTCATCGCCGGTGGGGATTTTCCCGTCGTGAAGAACTGCGGGGCCATTGCGGGCATTGGGATCGGCCGTGCCGCCGATGATTTTGAAGATGGCTCCCGCGGCCGCGTCGTCCACGGCGGGGGCGGGCACGGTTTCGAATTTGAAACTGTCGCCCCGGCGGGAGTGCTCCGGAGTGATGGTCACCTCCGCGCAGGCGGCGGAAAGAAGCAGGCACCAGATCGGGGCGGCGGCGGCGGTGAGCCGGAGAGGTTGGGAAAAAATCATGTGGATGGGTTCTGGAGAGGCGGGATCTTTTTACGTTTTTGTCTGAGTTTCAAACCCTTGCACACGTATTGCCGGAAAAACCGCCTGGCATGGACACCGGTTCAGGAGGGCGCGGGCGGCGGCGCGGACAGGTGCTCGGGCATCGGACAACGCGCGCAGCCGCTGTGGTCCTCCAGGCAGAAATCCTCATAAATCTGAAGCAGGGCCTGCTGCTGCCAGACGCGGCCGGTCAGGCGGCCGGTGTCGGGATTTCCGTGAAGGAGGCGGATGGCGGCGCGGCGGGTTTTTTCGTTGTCGGAGGGCGCGCGGAGTTTGAGATAGTCCGCCCAGGCGTCCGCCCGGTCCGTCACCGCGAGCGGATAACAGAGATTGGCCAGAATTTCCGTGATCCGGGTATCGCCCAGCAGCGCCATGGGCCGGGCGGCGGGGGCGGCGTGAAGGGTGTAATGCCGGTCCCAGTAGGGGTGCTTCAGGCTTTCCGCGAAGGCCCGCAGCGCTTTTTCGGAAAAACCGGGACCGGTGAGCCCCCGGCGGGCGGCGGGCCAGTTTTGAACCAGCAGATGCAGGGCGGCAATGCGGCGCTGGGGATGGTTCAAGGGGCGGGTGCCGGTGAGATTCCAGTGCAGGGGAAGACGCGGATTTCCCGGCGCGAATCCATCGCGGTAACGCCACCAGTGGTCCCAGAGCCCGCGCAGCCAGTCCCGGGTTTCGGGATCGGAGTGGTCAAAATCCCCGCCGGTCAGAAATCCGGCGGCTCCGAAGAGCAGGGCCTCGGCTTCCTCCCCCGGCCGGCGGGCTGTCAGGAATTTCAGGGGCAGGCGCTGCGCCAGCACGGTCAGCGGCAGGCGGTTGCGGCTGTAGCCGAGGGCATCGGCGAGAGTCTGGTAAAGCATCTGGTCCTCCCCGTGGATGGATGCGATGCGGCGCAGGCGGGCGGCTTTGCGCTCCAACCGGTAGCGGGCGGCGGTTTCGAGAACCGTCAGCGTTTTCTCCAGTCCCAGCCCGCGGAAAACCCCCAGACACCGCCCCGGCCGCGCGGCCGGCGGCGGGGCTTCCGGAAAATCCCGCAGCAGCGGCTGGCGGTCGAGGCGGACCTGCGGGACGAGGCGGTGCCCGTCCGTCCGGGTGAACCAGGTGCCGCCGCTCCGCTGGCCGAGATGCAGGTGGAGAACCGTGTCGCGGTAAGCGGGATTCAGCGCATGGCCGTGATGATCCCAGTCCCGGACGTCGCGGTCCAGCTCGATGCTCCCGGTTTTGCTTTCGCCATCAATCGTGACCGTGCAGCCCTGAAAATCGGGACCGGCTCCGTGATTCCACCAGCCGAAGTCCACAATGCGCACCGGCAGGCCGTCGGTGGTGGCGAAATCGCGTCCGAAATCCCCGGAAAACCAGCGGCTTTGCCAGGCCAGCTCATCCGGTTCGGCATCCGGGACCGGGTCCGTGCCGGCCGACGGCTCAGCGGCGGAGAGAACGGGGAAATTCTCCGTCAGAAACGCCGGATAGCGCGCGGCCTGCGGGGACAGGTTCACGGCGCGGGGCGGAGCTGCTGGAGCTGCATGCGGGCGGCCTCCGTCTCGGGGGCGGCGGGGAAATCGCTGATGATGTCGTTCAGCACTTTCACGGCTTTCTTCGGGGAACCCTCCCGGCGGTAGGCGTCGGCCTGCTCCAGACGGATCCGGATTTTGTCAGGAGCCGAGGTGTAGGTCTGGAGGGCGAGCTTGAACCATTCATTGGCCGCCAGCTCGGGCAGTTTGGCTCCCGCCTGGGAATGCAGGGCCATGAATTCATAAATCGTCCCGCTTTTCAGCGACTGGCCGGCCGTTTTCAGATTTTTCATCAGGGCATCGTTGGCGGGTCCCTGATCGCGCCAGCGCTCCATGGCCAGACGCAGGGCCTTGTAATCCGTGTCCTTCTTTTTGTCGTTGGAGGCGGGATTGACGGGGAAGGGCGTGTACAGCGGGTCGCCCAGCACGATATTCATCCACGAAAGCGCCGGAGTCGCGCCCCAGGCGGCCTCGCCCAGATTCTGGCCCATCATGAGGCGGAGCGTGAATTTATCCAGATGCGTGCACAGGGCGAGGTAGGGCTCCCAGGTGTTGCCGAGCACGGCGGCGGCGCCTTTGGAAAGCAGCGGGCCGCACCAGTATTCGCGGTTATTCCGTAAAGTGGTGGCGCTGAACGAGTGGATATGGCAGGCCACGGCGCCGCGCCGGAATTTCATGTTCGGATTCATGAACGGGCCGTCCGCCTGGCCGGTGTACCAGCCGAAATACAGCGCGGCATCGGTCATGGGGTAGTTCGTGGGCAGGGTGGAGGCCAGGGAGTCCATGATCGTGGGGATGCCCCGCAGCTCGCACTGGCCGGCGACGACCGTCAGCCACTCCTCGCCCTGCTTGTAACCGCCGTCGGTTTTCTGGGCGAGATCAATGTAAGCCCTGCCGAACAGGCCCTCGGCCTCCGTGGCCAGGGCGTCGTCCACCAGCCGCCGGGCGGTCGCCTGGTCCGGTCCGTCCAGCCGGCCCACGATGAACATGGGAGTGATGGGCAGCTGATAGAACCGCTCCTTTTTATCAAAATAGGGATTATTCAGCCCGCCGGTGATGTTTTTGTCATAAGCGCCGCACAGGGCCAGTTCCGAATCCACGCTGGCGGCATTGCTCTGGCCCTGGGCGGGCGCGGGGCCGTCCTCGCTGACGCGCAGGGGAATGCCGCGGATGAGGGTCAGCACCCGGATGCTCGTCTGCACGGCGATGGTGCCCTGTTTGGGGACGGTGCCGATTTTCCACCAGCCCCGCTCCACAAAAGCGGCGTGCAGGGGATCCTCGATGGTGCTTTTATACTCCGCCCGGGTGATGGTCTCCTCCAGACTGGTCTGAAGGGCGACCAGGTGATCCTCCGCGATGCCCCGCTTTTTGGCGTAATAAAGCGCCAGCTCCTTCGATTCCGGGCTTTTGCCGTTATAAATCACCACCGTGGTCGGCCGGTAATCGAACTCCTTCTGCTGCGCGGGGGAGGAACAGGTAAACCAGGCCAGTCCCGAAAGCAGGACGAAGGCGGCGGACAGGGGAAGTCGGAGTTTCACAGGCGTTAGTGTGGCACAGGGCGCTTTATTGGATACTGGAAAATTCCTCCGCCTCAGCGGACCAGCAGCAGCCGCAGGGCGGAGAGACCGGCCAGCGACAGCACCACCGCCTGAAACGGCCCCTGCGGCAGCCGGTGGACCACGGCGCGGCCGATGGCCAGACCGGCGAGCACGGCGGGAATGAGCACCGCGTTCAGCGTCAGCGAGCCCCCGCTGATCAGTCCCAGCTGCATGCTGAACGGGACTTTGGAGAGATTCACAAACAGAAACAGCCACGCCATGGTGGACACGAATTCCTTTTTCGGAAGCTTCTGGATGAGCATGTAAATCGTGGCCACCGGCCCGGCGGCGTTGGCGATCATGGTCGCCAGACCGGTGAAAAGTCCCGTTCCCCGCGTGAAGGCCGCGGAATGCGGCAGGTGCTCCGCCAGCCGGGGCACGCGGCTGCGCACCAGATGCAGGGCCAGCATCAGCAGCACCATGGCTCCAATGACCGGGCGGAACGCGGTGTCGGGCAGCTTCAGCATAATCAGCCAGCCGAGCACGATCCCGGACAGCACCGGCCACATCAGCGCCCGGATGTGAGGCCACAGGATCCGCTGCCGGAACATCAGCGCGGCCATGACATCCGCGAAAATCAGCAGCGGCAGAACCACGCCGCTGGAGGCTTTGCCGGGCACCACCTCCGCCATCAGCAGCACCGTGAGCATGCCCACGCCCGCCAGTCCCGCCTTGGAAATCCCGCAGCAGAGCCCCGCCAGCAGCGCCAGCGCCCACTGCGCCGGAGTCAGTCCCGGCCACGCCCAGCCGGAGGTTGCCAGAAGCGTCGGAAAATCAGTCAGTGCGGGCATTCCGGCAATGGGGAGCGGGCGGCGGAAGGCTGCCAAGGGAAATTTTCATCCCGGTCCGGCTGATCCGGAACGCGGGGACGCGGCACCGGGCCACGGATTTCACGGATGAGACGGATGGCCGCGGATTGATGAAAAAAACGCAGCCCCGCCCGGCGGCGGGTAAATCCGGCTGAATCCGTGCATATCAGTTATATCCGTGAAATCCGTGGCCCGTGCTTTCCCGGCGCCGGGAAAGCCAAGTCCGCGCTTGAGTGCGGCGGGTTCGCCGCAAGGGTGCGGCAACAAGCAAACCCTATGCAGCAAACTGAAATCGAACTCGCCCGCGAAGTGGAGGCCATCCAGATCCCCAGCGGCGACACCATCGTCCTGCCCGCCGGCATCCGCGTGATCATCACCCAGAGCCTCGGCGGCAGCTACACCGTGGCCACCGAGCACGGCCTGGCCCGCATTTCCGCCAAAAACGCCGATGCCCTCGGCATTGAGAAAAGCGACGGCCGCGGCGGCGCCGGCGAGACCCCGCTGGAGGGGCCGGAACTGGAGGCCGCGATCTGGCAGCAGCTCAAAGGGGTCTTCGATCCGGAAATTCCCGTCAATATTGTCGATCTCGGCCTGG
Organism: Verrucomicrobiota bacterium; assembly: GCA_040386695.1. Classification (GTDB taxonomy): domain Bacteria; phylum Verrucomicrobiota; class Verrucomicrobiia; order Verrucomicrobiales; family V1-33; genus CAIZWU01. The sequence continues at coordinate 73,346 of JAZKFB010000034.1, read as the reverse complement.
TTTATGACTGCGCGGTCACGGAGGAGGAGGGGCAGAAAATCGTGGATGTGAAAATGACCCTGACCGCTCCCGGCTGCGGCATGGGCCCGACCATCGCGGCGGACGCGCAGGGGAAAATCATGCAGCTCCCCGGCATCGCCAACGCCCGCGTGGAACTCGTCTGGGACCCCGCCTGGAATCAGGCCATGATCAGCGAGGAGGGCAAAATGCAGCTCGGCATGGTGTAGTTCGATAAAGGGAGTTCAGGAAGGAAAGGATTTTTCTGATCCACAGCTCCTTTTCCGTCTCCATGGTTTCAGGACCGCAAAGATTTTCTGAACCCTGAACCCTTTTGCCTGAACTCTCCCTCCCATGCGCCGCCGCTGGATTTTTCTGCTGGTGGGACTTTTCCTGGCCGCCGCCGGGGCGGGCGTGTTCGGGATTTCGCGGCTCAGTTACAATGTTGACCTGTTCGATCTCCTGCCGAAGGACCTGCCGGGCCTGAACGGCACGCGTCTGATGCGCGACGCCTTCCAGCAGCGCGACCGGCTGGTCATCACGCTGGAGGACCGGGACCCGGCCCGGCTGCATGCGGCGGCCGAGTCCCTGGCCGCCCATCTGCGCGGGCAGCCGCAGCTTTGTGTGAAGGTGAAAAGCAGCCAGACGGCGCTGGAGGATCCGGATTTTCTCGCGGGCATCGCCGCCTACACCTGGCTGAACGCGCCGCCGGAGGACGTGAAAACCCTGGCCGCCACCCTGGAACCGGACGCTTTGCCCCAAAAGCTGGCGGCCACGCTGGAGGAACTGGCGACCTCCACCGACGGCCAGGCGATGGCGCTGGGCGCTTATGATCCGCTGGGGCTGGGCGCGCGGAGCGTGTCGCTTTTTCAGGGAAGCGCCCAGGGATCACCAGCCGGCGACGGATTCCGCAGCCCCGACGGCAGGTTCCAGCTGATTTTCGCGGAGGCTCCGATGGAGCTGAAGGACTACCGGGAAGCCGGCGCCTGGCTGGAGCGCATGAGAAACACGGTGCGCTCCTGGCGGGACAGCGGGGCGGAGTTTGCCGGACTGGCTTTCGCCTTCACGGGCGAACCGGCGTTCCGCTCCGAAATTTCCGCCGGCATGGAGCGGGACATGAAGCAGTCCATCGGCCTCATCTCCGCGATTGTCGGCGGGCTGTTCTGGCTGCTGCACCGCACGGTGAAGCCGCTGTTTCTGCTGATGCTGGCGCTGCTGGTCACCAATCTGCTGACCATCGGCCTCGCGGGCGTGTTTTTCGGCAGCCTGAATGTCATGTCCATCGGTTTCGCGGCCATTCTCACGGGCATGGTCGAGGATTTCGGCGTGGTCGGGCTTCATGAGGCCCAGACTTTAAAAAATCCCACCTGGGGCCAAGTCGCGCGCCGCGTGGTTCCCGGAGTTTTCTGGTCCGCGCTCACCGCTGCCGCCGTGTTCGGATCCCTGGCGCTGAGTTCGCTGCCGGGCATTTCACAGCTCGGCCTGATCACCGCCATCGGCATTCTGACCGGCGCCCTGGTCATGGTCTGCGCTTTCCTGCCGCTGGCCCTGCGGCTGAAACTCCCGCCGCCCCACCCTCCAAAACCGGCGGGGCAGGGCGGGAAAATTTCCCCGCTTCCCGGATGGACGGCGCTGGGGCTGGCGCTGGCCTGTCTGGCCGTTCTGGGAATGCGCGGATTTCCCGGACTGACCAGCGAAACCGCCGTTCTGCGGCCCGTCGGCAGCGAGGCCTACAGCGCCATGGAGCGCCTTCAGGAAAAAATGCAGCCCGGCGGGCGGGACGGCGGGTGGATTCCGCTGGTTGCTTACGGCACCAATGAGCAGGTTCATACCGCCCTGACCCAGGCTTCCGCCATCCTGGAAAAAGCCGAAGCCGCCGTCAGCGGGGCTCCCGGTGCGGCCGGTCCGTGGTTTCTGCCCACCCCGCTTTTCCCCTGCCAGTCCTGCCAGGACGCCAGCCGCGCGGTTCTCGGGCAAATCGCCGGGCGCTCCGACGCCATCGCCCGGGCGGTCGGGGATGCCGGTTTTGAAAAGGAGGCCTTCCTTTTTACCGGCAAAATCCTGGCACTCTGGCGGCAATGGGCCGCCGAAGCCCCCGGGCTCCGCTGGCCCGACACCAGCCTGCTCGAAGGCCCGGCCGGGGGCATGCTGACGCGCACCGGCGAAACCAGCGTGGCCATGGGTTTTGTCACTCTGCCGCCCGGCCGGACCAGCGCCGGTTCACCGCTCATCCGGTCGCTGGCCGCAGTCCCGCATCTGGAGCCCGCCGGATGGGATTTTCTCAGCGCGGGGATGAAAGCCCTGGCTCCCAAAGAAGTGGTCCGCATCTGTGTCCCCGCCGGCATCGGTCTGGCGGTGCTGCTGTGGCTGGCCTTCCGCCGTTTCCGGGAAATTGCCCTCGCTCTGGCCACTCTCGCCTTCAGCGGACTGGTGCTGGTGGCTTGCATGGCGGCGGCCGGCATGGACTGGAACATGGTCAATATCGCCGCCGTTCCCCTCAGCCTCGGGCTCGGGCTGGATTTCACCATTCACATGATTTATTCGCTCCGCCGGCTTCCGGCCGAAGGCGGCGACGGAGGGCGCGGGGTGGGCCGGGCGCTGCTGTACTGCGGCCTGAGCACCGGGCTGGGCTTCGGATCGCTGGCCCTGTCAGGAAACAAGGGTCTGATCTCCATGGGGTTATGCTGCACCGTGGGCGTCCTGGCCACCCTGCTCACCGCCGCCGTCCTGCTTCCCTGGGCCTGGCATCACTGGCCGGGACGGCGTGCGTGAGGCCTTCGTCAGCGGCTCAAACACCATCTCGGAAAAAGGATCCTTGTTGCATCCGTTCACGCTGAAAGTTAGAGGCTCACATGATTTTATCAGCCGATGCCGGGATTCTCCGGTCCTTCAGTTCAGCGCTTCCCGGGGCCGGAGCGGTGCTGGTGCTGAGCCTTCTTTTTTATTTCGCCCGGAGGGAATCGATCAAAAAAGCGGGCCTGAGGGTCTTTGAATACACCACCGCCATGAAGGTGCTGGCCGGTTTTTTTGTGGTGGGCCTGTGCGGAGGAATTCTGTTTGCGGAGATGCCGTGGGAGGATCCGGACGCCAAACACGGCCTGCTGGCGGCGGTGGTTATCAATGGCGTGGTGCTGGGGCTTTATCTGGAGGTGTTTTTTGTCCGGGTCTCCTGGGATTCGGAGAACATTCACACCCGCTCGCCCTGGCGGCGGTCGCGGCTGATTCCTTTTTCCGCCGTGAAATCCTGCGATGTCTCCCACATGATGCAGTGGTACCGCATCCGCACCGCCGGCTTTGGAATTGTCCGGCTTCCCTTTCTGGGACGCGGCATCCCCCAGCTGCTGGCGGCCCTGCCGTGCCCGGCTCCTGACTGGCCGGCGGGCGTGCGCCGGTAAGTTTTGGGAAAGGGACGGGAAGGGAATTGGCCGGTCGTTCAGACCCGGGTTCTGAACGGATTTCCATCCCCCGCTCCGCTTTCCCGCTGGCGGGTTTCGGGATTGCCCTCACAGTCGGCGCATGAGGTGTTCCGTCATGCTCCTGTCCCTGCTGTCCGCGCTGCCGCTTTCCGCCCGGGGGGAAGTGGCGGGTTTCACAAAAGTCTGGTCTGTCCAGGACATCACGGAATACCGGCTCGACTCCAACGGCCTGACGGTGCTGCTGCTCCCGGAGCATTCGGCCCCGGCGGTGACGTTCATGGTCACCTACCGCATCGGGTCGCGGGATGAAAGCTACGGTACCACCGGAGCCACCCATCTGCTGGAGCACCTGATGTTCAAGGGCACGGCCAGGCACAACAAGGAGGCCGGCACCGGATTTGACCAGCTGCTGGAGCGCACCGGAGCGGAGACCAACGCCACCACCTGGCTGGACCGCACGAATTATTTTGAAACCACCGGCCCGAAGGATCTGCCGCTGGTGGTGGAGCTGGAGGCCGACCGCATGCGGAATCTGCGCCTGCGCGAGGAGGACCGCCGCCCGGAGATGACGGTGGTGCGCAATGAGTTCGAGCGCGGGGAAAACACGCCGGCGAACGCTCTGGAGACGGAAATCTGGGCCACGGCCTACCTGGCCCATCCTTATCACCACAACACCATCGGCTGGCGCAGCGACTTTGAGAAAGTGCCCATCGGCAAGCTGCGGGCGTTTTACGACACCTATTACTGGCCGGACAACGCCACGGTTTCCGTGATCGGTGATTTCCAGCCGGAGCAGGCGCTGGCTCTGATCAGGGAGAAATACGGCGCCATTCCCAAATGCCCGCATGAAATCCCGCAGGTTTACACGGAGGAGCCGAAACAGACGGGCCCGCGCCGTCTGATCATGCGGCGGCCCGGCGAGCTGGGAGTGGTCAGCATCGCCCACAAATCTCCGCCCGCCCGCCATGCGGATTATCCGGCGGTCACGGTGCTCTGCGATATTCTCACCAATGGCCGCAACAGCCGCTATCATCAGGCGCTGACGGATAAAAACCTGACCACGGAGGTCACGGCGATGAGCGGTTTTAACCGCGATCCCTCGCTGCTTCAGATTTCCGCCGAGCTCACGCCGGACACGAAACCGGAGGACGTTGAAAAACGGCTGCTGGACGAGATCAAATCCGTGCAGGACAAGGGCGTGACCGGCACCGAGGTCGCCTCCGCCATCGCGCGCCTCACCGCCGCCACCGCTTTCGCCCGCGACGGCTGTTTCGCCATGGCCGAGGGGCTGAACGAATGCATCGCGGTGGGCGACTGGACGATGTATTTCAGCCTTGATGACAATGTCCGGAAAGTGACCGCCGACGACGTCCGGCGCGTGGCCGGAACCTATCTGCTTCCGGATCAGAGCACCACCGGCTGGTTCATTCCCAAAGAGGGCGGGGAAGGGCAGGAGGCGGACGGGAAGGAGAAGTCCGCCAGCAAGGAAGGGGATTCCGGCCAGGCGGCAGCCGGGGCGGAGAAACCCGCCGGTGCCGGACCCCACGCCCGCCCGGTTCCGCCGCAGGAGGTTCCGGAATCCCCGGCCGTCGCCGTGGCCAAAATCGCCCCGCGCATCGTCCGCACCCGCACCGCCGGTCTGGATCTGCTGGTCTGCCCGACCGGTGTGAAGGACGTGGTGACCATCACCGGCGGCATTCCGGCCTTTGATCCGCGGGAGCGTGTTCTCACCGGTTTCCTGGCGGGAATGCTGGAGCGGGGCACGGCCGGACACGACGCCAGCCAGCTGGCCGCGATTCTGGATGAGGTCGGGGCCACCATCGAATTCGCCGCCGCCGAGGGCACTCTCGATTTTTCCGCCCGCTGCCTGAAAAAAGACCTGCCGCTCGTCATCGGTCTGCTGGCCGAGGAGCTGCGCACCCCGGCTTTCCCGCCGGATGAAATTGAAAAACTCCGCGTGCAGCTGCTCGCCGAAGCCGAGCTGAACCGCGCCGACACCGACCTCCAGGCAAGGGTCGCCTTCAGTCAGGCGGCGTTTCCGGCGGATCATCCCAACCGCAAACTGCTTCCGGATGAGGCCATTGAGGCACTGAAAAAGGTGTCGCAGAAGGACCTCATCATCTTCCACAAGGAATGGATCGGCCCCGCCGCCGCCGTGATGGCCATCGTGGGCGACGCCGATGCCGCCTTCTGTCAGGCGGAGGTCGGAAAAGCCTTCCAGGGCTGGACCGGCGGCCGTCAGCACGCCGCCGTGGCCGCCGCCCCGGCCTTGGCGGACGGCGCGGTGAAAACCGTGAATATCCCCGGCAAGGAAAGTGTCAGCGTCATCATCGGCCAGCCCAGCGGCCTGCGGTTCACCGATCCCGACGCCCTGCCGCTCTCGCTGGCCACCGCCGCCCTCGGCAGCGGTTTCACCAGCCGCCTCATCAGCACCGTGCGCGACACCGAGGGGCTGACCTACGGCATCGGCGCGGCCTCGGGGCAGGACACCTGGACGGACGGCAGCTGGGTCATCCGCACCACTTTCGCCCCGCAGCTTCTGGCGCAGGGGCTGGCGTCCACGGACCGGGAGGTGAAACTCTGGTATGAAAGCGGCCTCACGCAGCGGGAGTTCGCCTACCGCCAGAGCGCCATGACCGGCGCCTACCGCGTCAGCCTCGCCACCACCGGGGGACTGGCCGAAACCATCGTCAAAACCGTGCGCCGGGGACTGCCGCTGACGTGGCTGGACGACTACGCCGACTCCATCACCGCCCTGAAGCTGGAGGAGGTGAACGCCGCGCTGAAGCGCCATATTCATCCGGAACGGCTGGTGACGGTGCGCAGCGGCACCCTGAACTGAGATCATCACCTGAGGACTTTATGAAATCCCTTGCGACCGCGGTTCTGAATATGGCGGCATTCCTTGAATTATCGGGAGACGAGATTCCCGACCCTGACGGAGCAGCTTCCGCTCTTGAACAGCTCGCTTATGATTTAAGCGAGGCGGAGGCTGGAGAGCTGGAGGAATTGAGGACGGCCATCGGATGGCAGATGGATATGATTCCGATTGAGGCGCGAACCCCGGAGGAACAGGCAAAAGCGGATTTTCTGAGGAACTTCATGGAAAATCTGGGCTTGGACAACGCCTGATTCGGGACGGCAAAATACAGGCTGAAATTCATCTCCGGCATAGGGATCGGCAATTTTCCGTATCAAATTTCCCTTGTGCTTCCCCCCGAGTCAGATTTCAGAGTCCTGCAATGAGCAAACGATTGAGCACGATTTCGGCGGCGATGAAGGGATACCCGGACTGGCAGTATGTCCTGGAGGTCATCCTTGAGGAGTTTCAGTGTCAGACAGGCACTCTGCATCAGTGGGTGGATTTGCATCAGATGCTCGAAATCGTCGCCCACGTCGGGATTCCAGACGAGCTGCGGGACAAAGTGGAGCGCATTCCGCTGGGCAAAGGCATCGCCGGCACCGCCGCCGAGCGCATGGAGGCCGTGCAGATCTGCAACATTCAGACCGACCGCAGCGGCGTCGCCAAACCCGGAGCCAAAAAGACCAAGGTCGGTGGTTCCGTGGCCGTCCCCGTCGAGTTCGGCGGCCTGCTCATGGGCACTTTGGGCATCGGCAAGCACGAGCCTTATGATTTCACCTCCGCCGAGATCAGCGACCTCCAGACCATCGCCGCCGAGATCGCCGAAAAATGGGCCGATGGCTGATGGAAAAGCCGCCCTTCTCTGACTCGGCATCCAACCTGAATCCTTTATGCGGCGGGTGCTGATCTCACTGCTTTCGGCCGGCTGGCTGATTCCCTTCTGGTTCTCCGGAGCCACGGCGCTTTCCTTTCTCCGTCTGGAAATAATGCCCCGGCTGAAGGGACATGAACCGGTCAACAGCTTCCCGTTTGAGGATTTCATTCAGAAAACGTTTTCCGCAGCCTGTGTCTGGCTGGGGGCCGCCATCCTTTTCTGGGCATGGCGGCTGAGCGGATTTCGGAAAGACAGGGCACGCGTGAACGAATGAGGCACGGCTTGCCGGTGCCGTTTCTTTGTTTCCTTCGCGTCCTTCTGTTCAAATTCAGATCCGGCCCGGCTGTCTCACGGCCCGAGCGGCGCCAGCGCCCGCAGCCGGAGGAAACCCCGCGTTTCATCCATCGCGGGGGAAACCCGCCAGAGTCCGGCGGCGGGATCGTAAACAGGCAGGGCGGTGGCGGGTTCCCACTCACTGAGATTGGTGGAGGTTTCAAATTCCCACTCCGCCCGCACCGAGGGCGGGGAAGGGAAAGTGATCCCGAGAGAACCGCCCGCTGCCGCGCTGATGCTCAGCAGGCTGCGGGAATCCGCCGCATCCGGCGGGGTGCCCGTGAGGTATTCCAGCAGATTGGAGCGCCCGTCGCCGTCGGGATCCGCCTCCGGGCCGGACACCGTGCTGTCCGTGCGCCGCGGCGGAGTAAAATGCGCCCGCCGCCAGTCCGCGAAGAGAAACGGCGGAGCCGTTCCCGCCTGGACGGATGCGGTGCTGATGGTGCCGGAACCGGGGTGGGCGGCACCCAGGATGACCGTGCCGGCGGTTTCCAGATCGACAAAGACCGGAAAGGTTTCCGGCGCGGTGCCGGGGACGGTCCAAGTGCTGGCGGTGGCCAGGAAATACTCGGCCTGACTGTTGGATTTGAGCACATATCCCCAGCAGTAAAGAGCGGTTCCCTCGGTGAACGGGGCCGTATTCTCATCAAAGAGCACCTCTTTCGAGAACATACCCTCCGCCGGATCATACCAAATCTCGTCCCAGCTGCGCCAATGCGCCGCCCACCCGGCGGTGTTGCCGGCGGAGGGAATGAAACCGCCGCTGAAAACGCCCAGCTGAAATCCCGTGCCCGCCGGCAGGGGCTGCCCGTTGCTCTGCCGGTTCGGCCCGTAGGAATTCAGGGACCAGAACACCTGTCCGGCCCGCGCCGCCGTGACCGGCAGGAGGGAAATCAGGCAGACTGAAAAAAGGCAAAACCGGATGACGGAAGAAAGACTCATGGCGTTTTCCTGGAGGCGGGAAGTGAATCGAATTTCACGGATGGCCGCATGATTCCTATGAGATCAGGAGCAATTCATGCCGTCCCTGAAAACCTGCACGTTTTTTCCCTCCTGGGTAAACGCTTTTCGTGCTTTGATGAACATTCCCTCCCTGTTTCTCCCTCCCCAGCCATTTTTCCGAGTGCCCGCCGTTCTTTCCTCCCTGCTTGCCGATTACCCCGCCCCTGCCGGGGTGTGGGATGAAATGATGTCCGGCGGCGGGACCCTGCGTCCCCATTGGGAGCGGCTGGCGGCTTCCCTGAACAAACTGGGAGTTCCCGGACTCACGTCCTGCGCGGGCCAGGCGCGGCAGTCGATCGCGGAAAACGGGGTGACCTACAACGTCTATGGCGACCCGCGCGGCATGGACCGGCCATGGGAATTCGACCCCGTGCCTTTTGTGATCCCGCCGCATGAGTGGGCGGTGCTGGAAAAAGGACTCATCCAGCGCGCGCGGCTGGTGAACGCCGTGCTGAGCGATCTTTACGGCCCGCAGACGCTGCTGCGCGAAGGGGCGCTGCCGCCGGGCATCGTCCTGGGCAATCCGGCTTACCAGTTCGCCTGCCAGGGCCTGCGCCCGTCGGAGGACACCTGGCTGCACCTTTACGCCGTCGATCTGGCGCGCGGCCCGGACGGCGGCTGGTGGTGTTTCGCGGACCGCACCCAGGCCCCCTCGGGCTCGGGGTATGTGCTGGAGAACCGCATCGTCCTGTCCCGCTCCATGCCGGATGAAATCCGCGATCTCCAGGTGCAGCGGCTGTCCGGTTTTTACCGGATTTTCCGGGAGAATCTGCTGCGTCACGCCCCGCGCCGGTCCGGCGCCGACGGCCCGCCGCGCGTGGTGCTGCTGACGCCGGGACCGATGAACGAGACGTATTTCGAGCACGCCTACCTCAGCCGTTACCTGGGTTTTCCGCTCGTGGAGGGCGGGGATCTGACGGTGCGGGACCGCCGGGTTTTTCTGAAAACCCTGGAGGGGCTCCAGCCGGTGGACGTGATTTTCCGCCGTGTGGATGACAGTTTCTGCGATCCGCTGGAGCTGCGCCAGGATTCCTTCCTCGGCGTTCCCGGCCTGCTGGAGGCCATGCGCGAGGGAAATGTCAGTGTGGCCAACCCCATCGGCTCCGGCCTTGCGGAATCCCCCGCGCTGATGGCTTTCCTGCCGGCGCTCTGCAAGCGTCTGCTGGGCCAGGAGCTGCTGCTGCCCAACACCGCCACCTGGTGGTGCGGCCAGCGCAAGGAGCGGGAGCACGTGATCGCCAATCTCGATGATTTTGTCATCAAGGCGGCGCTTTCCGACAAGTCCAGCGTGCCTGTTTTCCCGTCCGAACTCAGCGGTCCGGAGAAGGCGAAACTCATCGCCCGCATCCGGAAGGATCCGCATCAGTTTGTGGGGCAGGAGAAAATCACGCTCTCGGAGGCCCCGGTGTGGACAGGCTCCGGCCTGAAACCCCGGCCCATCGCCCTCCGGGTGTATCTGGCGGCGGCGGGGGACAGCTTCATGGTCATGCCCGGCGGGCTGACGCGGGTGTCCGTCTCCCCGACCATCCCCATCGTCTCCATGCAGAGCGGCGGCGGCAGCAAGGACACGTGGGTGCTGGCCGACGGGCCGGTTTCCCACCAGTCGCTGCTCACTCCCGGCCCCCAGCGCCGGGCCGCCAGCCCCACGCTGACGGATCTTCCCAGCCGGGTGGCCGACAATCTGTTCTGGCTGGGCCGTTACGCCGAGCGGGCCGAAATTCTGGTCAGGCTCATGCGCGTGCTGATCACCCGGCTCACGGACGACAATGTCTCCGAAGGCCCGGAGACCACCGGCCTGCTCATGCGCCTGCTGGTGCCGCTGGAGATCATCCCGAAGGCTCCGGCCAAACCCCTGCTGCTGGAGAAATATGAGCAGGAGGCCCTGAATATCCTCTTCAAAAAAGACCGTCCCGGCGGTCTGCACACCGGTCTTTCCCAGCTCCGCCGCGCCGCCTGGCTGGTGCGCGACCGGCTGTCGCTGGACACGTGGCGCATTCTCACGGAACTCCAGCAGGAGCTGCCGCCGGAGGGCACGGCCATGGCTCTGGATGACTCCCTGGGCCTGCTGAACCGGCTGATCCGCAGCCTTTCCGCCTTCGCGGGCATGGTTATGGAAAACATGACGCGCGGCCACGGCTGGCGCTTTCTGGACCTCGGCCGGCGGCTGGAGCGCTCCTCCGCCCTGCTGCTGGTGGTGCGGGAAGCTTTAAAGGAGGATCCGGCCGGGCAGTATCTGCTGATGCCGCTGCTGGACATCGCCGACAGCGCCATGACCTACCGCCGTCGCTACTTCGCCCATGCCCAGCGGGATGCGGTGCTGGAGCTGCTGCTGACGGATGAAAGCAATCCGCGCTCCGCTCATTTCCAGATCCAGACCATCCGCGAGCATCTGGCGCACCTGCCGCCCATGCCGGGACGGTCGAATCCGGGCGCCAAGCACCGCATGACCGAGGAGCTCAGCCGCCGCCTCCGCGCCCTCGACGCCGAGGCCGCGCCGGAAACCCTGACGCCGGTGCTCACGGAACTCGTGGCCTCCGTCTGGCAGCTCTCGGACCGCCTGGCGCACGTCTATTTCAGCCACGCCGGCGCACGGATCAGCTGAGGGCGGGAGAGGTTTATGAAAATTTAAACAGAAGGAAGCGAAGAAAGCGAAGAGGCAAAAAGCGGAGGCTTTTGCGGAGCGACAGCCTCCCTCTTTGCTCCCTTCGCTTCCTTCTGTTCAATCCAGGCTTTGGCTCAAAGCGCCTTCAGCCTCACATTCCGGAACCAGGACTCGTCGCCGTGGTCCTGAAGCATGATGCGGCCTTTGGCGTTTTCGGCGAAACCGGCCACCTCCTTGAATTTGCTGGCGGCGCGGGCGGTTTTGAAGGCGCCGGAGGTGAGATCGACCTCCAGGACTTTGGCCCCGTTCAGCCAGTGCTCGAAATGGTTCCCTTTGACCACGACTTTGGACGTGTTCCATTCGCCGGGAGGGTTCAGTTTTTTGTCCGCCGCGGGAGGCAGGATATCGTAAAGGGAGGCCGTCTGGCGTTTGGCGCCGATTTTGCTGTCGGGATGGTTCACGTCATCCAGCATCTGGTACTCGCAGCCGAGCAGGCCTTTGCCGGGATAGCCGAGCACGCGGTACTTCACGCCGCTGTTGCCGGCTTTGGCGATTTTCCAGTCCCAGGTCAGCTCGAAGTCGCCGTATTCCTTGTCCGTGAAAAGATCGCCGCCTTTGCCCGCGCGGTGCAGCACGCCATCGGCCTCCACTTTCCAGCCGGCCCCGGCGGTCGCGGGTTTTCCGGCGGCATTGGTCCAGCCTGACAGATCCTTGCCGTTGTAAAGCGTCACCTCCTCCTGGGCGGAGGCGGCGGCCAGCAGGCAGGCGGAAAAAAGAAGGGAGCGCAGGAGCATGACGGGGAAGTGATTGAGTGAATAAATAAATAAATAAATGAGCGGCGGGCTGCCGGAGCGATGGGGCGGAAACGAAAGCGGCGGACCGGTCTTTTCAACCAGTCCGCCGCCTGAAAACAATTTCAGGTTCCCTGCGGAATTTGCGGAGCCCCGCCGGGCCATGGCCGGTGGCGGCTTCCGAATCCCTGGACAGGATCCTGTTTCCCTCCGTTCAGGGAAGGGGTTTCACCTGGATGTCCTTGTAAAACGCCTCACAGCCCGGGTCATGCGCCTGGAAGGCGAAGGTGCCGCCGTCCTTGATCCAGCGGTTCTGCTTGTCGGCGTCGCGGGCGTCGGTGGGTTTCTCGGTGTATTCGGAAACGGTTTTGCCGTTGATGGCGATGGTGACGTGCTGGCCGTCCACCTTGATGTGGTAATCAAACCACTGATCGTCCGGAACCAGCTTCTCCTGAACGTCCCTGATGGCATAGAGGCTGCCGGTGCGGCGGGGGTCCTTGTCGAAGGAATTGTTCACCTGGCACTCGTAGCCCTTGGCCGGCCAGCCGTCCTTCTGGTATTCGGTGGCGAAATAAATCCCGCTGTTGGCGTTCTTTTTGGTCAGGACCTTGGCTTTGAACTCAAAGTTGCGGAACTTCGCGCCCTTCACCTCGCCGGCGTAAAAAATATGGGAGCGGCCGCCTTTGATGTGAATGGCTCCGTCCTGCACGGAAAAGGCGGAGGGATTCTCCTCGTTGACCTTCCAGCCGGAAAGATCCTTGCCGTTGAAGAGGGAAATCCAGCCGTCCCTGGCCTCATCGGCACGGGCGGAGAAAAGCGCGATGGCGACCGAGGCCACCGCCGTGAAAGAGAGCAGTTTTTTCATGAGCTGTGAATACGCGGCCAATTCCGATGATTTTCGACGATTTTTTCCCCACGGACGGACGGCGCGCGTGACGCTGATAACGATGCCGCCACCGATCCGGACGCTCCGGGTTTTGAGCGGCGCTGCCTGAGGATCAGGCGCTGCGGGCTTCGGCGGTGCCGGCTGCGGAACGGGGCTTCAGCCGGCTAACGGTCCGCTCCGGGGTCGATTTCACGTTCTTTTCCGCAGCTGCCGGTTTTTTCACACTGTCGGGACCTCCCGCCAGGGCGATTTGAAGGTCACGGAGACTGTCCCTGCTCCATTCGCGGGTTGGGGAGGGCAATTCACCGGTCTTCGCCAGCTCTTTCAACTTGCGCCTTTCCGAAGCGAGACGCCGCTTGAATGTAGTAAGATTCATGGGCTGCAGAATAATGCAGGGCTCCGTAAGGTTCAAGGTCCCCTTGGGAAAATTTGAGAGCCTCCATGCGGATTTTTTTGATGCCAATATTATGCAATAACAGAAAACTCACTCCGGTGGTTGTCTGATACAAGTCCAGTAAAACGGCAATCGACTTCTGCACCGCGCGGTGAATGGAGGGCAACAGTTCCAAAGGGACACTGCGGCCTTCTGACGCGGCGCGCTCCATGGCTCCGTAAAAGGCGAGTTCCAAATCGCGGTAAACATAAGCGATCTCAATAAGCCATCCATTGGCCAAGGCCAGATCCATCATTTCCGCAGCCCAGAGGCTGTCCTTCAGGGTGCCGTCCCAAATCAGATCCGGTATGGTGGACTGGTTCTCAAGAGCGTGGGTTTTTCCCGCCGCCCAGCCTCCGGCCATGAAACGGATGAGCTTGCGGTGGCCGCGGTTCCGGATTTCCCGATCGAGGCGGTCATGACTGTAACGCCAGGCCAGATCATCGCCGGGAGCCAGATCGCGTGGTTTTCCGGGCGGCGTGCTGTGATACCGCGCGTCCAGATGGCGGGCGATGTCGGTGCTGATAATGCGGCCGTTTTTCGATTCGGGCAGTTGATTGTAAATCCGGTCCGGCCCGTCGGGGTCCATCAGCAGTGTCCGGAAAGCCCGCCAGGCCGCCTGCTGGACTTTGGAAAGAGATTTGTCAGGATGGCCGGGCAGCTTGATGGGCATGGTGAATTTGGCGGATTTTCCGGAATCCGGCGCTTTGGAACCTCAGTCAGCGGCGGCGGGCGACGCGTTTGACGCTGGTTTCGGCGACGATGTTGCCCTGGGCGCTGCGGTTTTTGACGGGAAGGTCGGCCATGTTGACCTCGATCTCCAGCTTGCGCAGGCGCGGGGCGGGCTGGAGATGGACCACGACCTGGAGGGTGTCGGAGTCGGCCTCGGTGGGGTGGGTCGCGAAGTAGAACACCTTGCTGCCTTTGCTGCCCTTGGTCAGATCATAGACGGTGTCGCGGGTGACGCCGCCGATGGTGAAGCGTTTGGCGTAGAGTCGGCCGCGGGCGCCGTCGCGGTAGAAAAGGGTGTAAACCGGGGTGGCCTCGCGGTCGAAGAGGGCGATATGCATCGGATTGGGGCCGAAGAAGGCCTTTTCCGTGACCCGGCTGACGCGGACGGTGCCGTCCTCTTGGAAGACGATGATATCGTCCAGCCGCGAGCATTTGAAAAGCACCTCCCCGCCGCGCTTCAGGCCGTAGCCGATGTAGCCTTCGGCGCGCTGGATGTAGAGCGTTTCCGTGGCCACGGCGGCGGCGCTGGCGGCGACGCGGTCGAAGGTGGTGATCTCCGTGCGGCGCTGTTTGTCGGCGCCGTATTTCTTTTTGAGGTCCTTGAACCAGTTGATGGTGTAGCGCGTGAGCTGGGCGAGATGCCCTTTGGTCTCCTCGATCTGATTTTCCAGCCCGCGCAGGAATTCGTTGGCCTCGAAGGAGTTGAACTTGGAGATACGCTTGATTTTGATCTCTGTGAGAGCCTTCACGTCATCGTCCGTGACCGCGCGGCGCAGGAGTTTGAGGAACGGTTTCAGGCCTTTCCAGATGGCGGCCATGACGGCGTCCCAGGTCGTGCATTCCTCGATATCGCGGTAGATGCGGTTCTCGATGAAGATTTTCTCCAGCGACGAGGAATGCCATTTTTCCTCCAGATCCGAGAGCCGCATCTCCAGCTCCTGGCGGTGCAGGTCCTTGGTCTGGGCGGCGGCCTGTTTCAGCAGCTCGCTGACGGAGAGAAACGCGGGTTTGTTGTCGCGGATCACCACGGCGTTGGGGGAAATGCTGACCTCGCAGTCCGTGAACACGTAAAGCGCCGGGAGCATTTCCTCGCCCTCGGTGCCGGGCGCGAGGTGGATGAGAATCTCGATCTTCTCGGCGGTCATGTCCTCGACCTTGGCGATTTTGATTTTTCCTTTCTCGTTGGCCGAGATGATGGAATCAATGAGCCCGCCGCTGGTGGTGCCGAAGGGGATTTCCGTGATGCGCAGGATGCCCTTTTTCTTCGTTTCCTCAATGCGGGCGCGGACCCGGACTTTGCCGCCGCGCAGGCCATCGTTGTACTCGCTGGCGTCCATGATGGCCGCGGTGGCGAAATCGGGCACCAGCGTGAAGGGATTGCCGCGCAGGGAGTCGATGCAGGCGTCGATCAGCTCATTGAAATTGTGCGGCAGAATCTTGCAGGCCAGGCCGACGGCGATACCCTCCACGCCCTGGGCGAGGAGAATGGGAAATTTGGCGGGGAAATCGACGGGCTCGGGATTCCGTCCGTCGTAGGAGGAAGCCCACAGGGTCAGGCGGGCGTTGAAAAGCACATCCAGCGCGAATTTCGAAAGCCGGGCCTCGATGTAGCGGCCGGCGGCGGCCTCGTCGCCGGTGAGGATATTGCCCCAGTTGCCCTGGGTTTCGACCAGCAGATCCTTCTGGCCGAGGCCGACGAGGGCTTCCGTGATCGCCGAGTCGCCGTGGGGATGGTATTTCATCGTCTCCCCGACGATATTGGCGACCTTGTTGAAGCGGCCGTCGTCCATGCGCTCCATGGAGTGCAGAATGCGGCGCTGCACCGGCTTCAGGCCATCGTTCAGGTGCGGGACGGCGCGTTCCAGAATGACGTAACTGGCGTAATCGAGAAACCAGTGACCGTACATTTCCCCCACATGATGCAGCCGCAGCGGTGTGCCCCCCGTGCCGGAAAAAGAGGTGTCCGCCAGCGCGGGATGAGCCCGGGGACCGGTGGGGACAGCGGAATTTTCCGGCACCGGCGTGTCCGCGGAGTTTCCGCCCGCCTCCATGGGATCCGGCGAATCCCCGGCGGTGAGGTCAAAAGCAAGCTGGTCGTCACCGGAGGAATCCGGCGTGGAGGGTGGACGTTTGGACGGCATTGATGAATCGGGGCGTAAAAAGCAGGGTGACTGCGGCAGGGGAAAAGATCAAGGCGTCTTAAGCACGCCGCACAGGAGGCGCAATCAGCACGCTGCCGGAAGCGGGCGCAAGTTTTGAAAACGCCTGGCCGCAGTCAATCACCCGCAGTCAGCGGGGAATGTTTCCAAAACGCCGCTTTCCGCAGGCGCGGAATGGACAATTTCCATGGTTTCCACTAAGAACACCTTTTCTGACCCGGAAATTCAGCGTTCGAAAATACATGCCGCCGGAACCGCCCTCTCCCGCTGAACTGCCCGCTCTGGCTCAAACAGTCATGGAGCGCGCCCGTTTCCCCTGCATGGCCACGGTGGATGCCGGCCAGCCGAGAGTGCGTCCGGTTTCACCGGTCAGGACGGAGGGTTTCACCGTTTATGTGGCCAATCTGCGCCGGTACCGGAAAACAGCCGAACTGAGCGTGAACCCGTGTGTGGAGCTGTGTTATCTGGATGACCGCCACGACCAGGTGCGCATCACCGGCGTGGCTGAAGTGGTGGCCGATCCGGAGCTGCTGGCCGGAATCTGGGCGTCCAATCCGCTGCTGCGCAAATATCTGGGAACGGCGGACAATCCGGAACTCATCATCTACTGCATCCGCCCCACGCAGGTGCTCTACATGCGCGAGTGGGCGCTGGAATATTTCACGGTGCCTCTGGACTGAACGGATGGCGGGCGGCGGATCACCTGAAAACTGAAAAGACGGGCCACGGATGGCACGGATGCAACGAATAATCACGGATTCAGAAGGGAAAAACTACCTTGAGTCGGTGAAATCACCCTTTCATATATCCGTGGGTATCCGTGGGTATCCGTGGGTATCCGTGGGTATCCGTGGGTATCCGTGCCATCCGTGCCATCCGTGGCCCGTCTTTTCAGCTTTCGGCACTCATATCGCGCCTTGAAGGCCCCGGATCCAAGCGCAGGGTGCGCTTTATGGCTAATGACGACAGGGTGAGGATTTTTCTCAATGGCACCGAACGCGCGGTGGCCGCCGGCCTGACCGTGCTGGAGCTGCTGCGGGAACTGGGGCTGGAATCCGTGCCGGTGCTGGTGGAATGGAACGGCACCGCGCTTTTTCCCCGGGAATTCGGCGACACGCGGGTGGAGGCGGGCGGGCGGATGGAGATTATCCGGATCGTGGCGGGCGGCTGAGGCAGGGCAGAGGCCGGAAGTCAGCCTCCGGTTAAAAAAACAGGCCCCGCACGCCGCCGGGGCATGCAGGGCCTGTGAAAAACGGAAAATGAAAACGGACGGCGCGCCGCCCGGCATCCACGAGGCCGTTTACTGAAGTGTCTGGAGCCAGCCGACCTCCACGAGGGAGTCCTGGTAGACGTCATTGAGCTCCTTGGGATAAATCTTGGCGGCGGAGGAAAGCCATTCCTCGGCGTCCTCCTTTTTCTCCTCCGCAAAAGCCGTCGCGGCCTTGGCGAAGTAATAAGCCGGGGAATCATTGTCGTACTGGTCGAACTGATCCAGGGCGGCGGTGGCGGCGGCGGTCTTTTTCTCCTGAAGATCGCAGATCAGCAGCTTGTATTTGATCAGGCGGCCGGTCGCGGAGTCGGGGAGGTTGGGGTCGTTGAGCAGATCGGTGAACTGCGTGCGGGCATCGCCCCATTTTTTCTCAACAAAGTTGATTTCCGCCAGGTTGAAGCGGGGGTGGAAGCTCTCCCGGGGCATGTTTTTGGTCAGCGTGATCGCTTTCTCAAACTCCGTGCGGGCGGATTTGAAATCCCGCATCTTGGTGAAGACCGCGCCGCGCAGATTGGAGACGAGGTGGAAATCGCCGGTCAATTTCTCGGCATTGTTGAGTTTCTCCAGCGCTTCCTGAAGGCGCACGCCGCTCATGAAATTGGCGACATCACCGAGGTCCTTGGCGACCTGCTGGCGCTCATTGGGCGTGAGTTTTTCAAGGCCCGGAATGGTGACCGGAGCGGCGGGCGCGGCCGGGGCGGGAGCACTGCCGGGAAGGGCGGCGGCGGGCAGGGCCGGGGCATCAATCTGCGCTTTGTCATCGCCCAGGGCTTCCTTGGGCTCGGCCTTCGCGGCGGGCGCGGGGGCGGCGGGAGGCGGGGTTTTTTTCTGAGCCTGGGCGGACACCAGGGTCAGAGCCAGGAGAACGGAAACGCCGGTGCGGAGGGGAAGTGGGGAGGACATGGCGGTAAAGAAAAACGGAAATGAGGGTGGACTTAAACCGGGGCAGTCTAAAACCTCCGCGCCGCTTGTCAAAACCAAGCACCTGGCGATTACGGGGCGCTTTTCGACCGCTTCAAAGCCGGGACCGTCCGAAAACGCGCGCGGTTTTATTCGCCGGGAGGCCGGCTGAGGTATTTTTCACGGAGACCGGCGACGATATCGAGCATGAATTCCGCCTCGGTCCGCAGCTGGGAATCGAAGCTGGAGGCGGCCCGGTTATGCCGCTGGTAGAGCCGGGCGAGGATATCGGAAATCTCCGCCTGCGACATGCCGGGAGTGATGCCGCAGATGGCTTCGGGCGAGGCGGCGGTGTCGATGACGGCGCGCTGCTCGGCGGCGGCGCGGGCCTCCTCGGCCACCACACGGGGCGGGTCGGCCGCAGGGGCGGCGGAGGAATCCGGAAGCGGACGGGAGGCCGAAAAATTCCGCGGCTGGGGCTGAGCCTGGCCGGACCGCTGAGGTTCAGGCCTGGGCCTGGAGAAAAATCCGAAAAAACGGGCGAGCGCTTTGAACATGGCAAAAGTGCTGAAAAATAGGGTGGAGGGAGGACCGGAGACTGGCTGACTGATTGACGCTCAAGGGGATTGCTTCAACCGGGCCGCGCTATTCGATGCGCAGATCCTCGAAGGCCGCGCGTTTCTGTTCCACCGCCTCATCGCTGAGGACGCCCGCGCCATCGTAGCTGATGGCGACATCGGTCACTTTTCCGGACCGCTCGTCCTTGATGGTGGCGTGAACCCGCTGATTCTCGTCGTAGGCGTAAGTGACCGTGATTTCGCAGCCGGCGGGCCGGTTGGGCGGCACTTTCAGAAGAATGCGGCCGATGACATCCACGTACTTGGGATCCGTGTCCTCGCCCTGCGTGATCTCGACCTCAATGGTGTCTTCGTTGTCCTCGGAGGTCACATAGGTCTCGCTCTTCTGACAGGGAATCGGGGTGTTTTTGGGAATGACGATGGAATTCGCGAAGACCGTGTGCCCTGTGGCCGCATCCTCAAAAAGAGCGAGGGTGCCGTAGCTGTGATTGCAGACCTCGTCCACCCCGCCGCCGGTTTTCGCGAAAAGCGCCGCGCCGAGGGCCACACATTCGTCCACATTGCCGCAGGACACCGGATCGAACCCGAAATAGCCGCGCAGCATGGATTTCACCCGGGGAATGCGGGTGCTGCCGCCGGCGAGGGCCACGTGATCGATGTCCTTGATGCTCAACCCGGCGGAGAGCAGCGCCTGCTCCACCAGCATGAGCGTGCGGGTCAGCAGCCGGCTGACGGCGTCCTCGTAAACATCGCGCGTCAGCTCGATCCGGGTGCGCCCGCCTTTTTCCGTGCCCACGGTGTCGCTGACCTGCCGGAGTTTGGAGAGCATTTTTTTCATGTCCTCGCCGCTCTGGAGGGCGCGGCGGCGCTCGTTCTCGTTTTCCCAGAGCGGCACGCCGTGCTGGGCCTGATAATGCTCCGCGATGACCTCCAGGAGGCGCTCATCAAAATTGGCCCCGCCCAGACGCCTCGCTCCCTCGCTGGTCAGACAGCGCATGTGGCCCTCCGACATTTCCAGCACCGTCACGTCCAGAGTGCCGCCGCCGAGATCGTAAATCAGCACCCGGCCCTGAAGTTTGTGGGTATGGGCGTAATATAGAGCGGCGGCGGTGGGCTCATTGACAATGCGGGTGACATTGAGCCCGGCGATGGTTCCGGCGGCGAGGGTGGCCTTGCGGGCGAGTTCGTTGAAATTCGCGGGGACGGTGACCACGGCGTTGCGGATTTCCCCGATCACCTGGGAGCAGTCGCGGCGCAGTTTGGCCAGAATGAGCGCCGAAATTTCCGCCGGAGTCCACTTTTCCCCGTCCACTTCAAAAATGAAATGGGGGTCGTCCATGTGCTGCTTGATCAGATGCACGGTGCGGTCCGGATCCCCGGCGGCGCGTGCGGCGGATCCCACCAGCTTCACATTCTCGTGGGGATCGAAATACACCACCGAGGGCGTCATGCGCTCCCCGTCGGCATTGACGACAATCTCCGGATTTCCATCCGACCTCACCCGGGCCAGACCGGAGGTGGTGGTGCCGAGATCAATGCCAACAAACTGGGACGAGGCGGGGACGTTCAAGAGCGCGGTGGGTCAGGGACAGGGGAAATGGCGGGGAGAGGAAATGTTCCGTATATCCAAACTCCGGCGGAGTCAAAGCCCGGGAGCATTGAAAAATCAGAATGAATTAATCATAGGCCCCGCTGTCGTCGCCCGTCCGGTTCACCAATGGCTCTTCTGAGGGCAGGCCGCTGAAGTGCAGCAGCGCCGTGCCGCCCAGCAGCAGCAGGCCCGCCGCCATCAGCGTCAGGCCGGCGGGATGCAGCCTCGCGGCCAGCGGTTTCAGCAGAATGAAAATCACCAGCGGCAGCAGCGCCAGCAGCACCAGCACCTGCCATGGCCCCACCGGCGAGCGGCTGATGCACGCCCAGAGAAAGGGCAGCCCGAGCATGGCCCCCGTCCAGCCCGCCGCGGGCAAAGTCACACGGCCGGCCGTTCCCTGACGGAGCGATCCGGTCCCCGCGCCCAGGGCGATGGCCGCGGGCAGCGCCTGCACGGCGGCGATCCACAGCGGTCCCAGATGGGCGCTGACCGTGCAGGCCAGGGTGATGGAAAGCACCGCCGCGCACAGGTGGAATCCCCACGCGGGCAGCAGGCGCGCCAGCAGAATCCAGCTTCCCGCGAATCCCGCCCCGCCCGCCGTGATGGCCCAGGCGAGGGCACTCCGCGTGCCCGGCGTTTCGTCCTTATGGAACAGCCAGGTCAGCCCGCTCTGCCCCGGATAAAACGTGCCGGCGGCCAGCAGCAGCGTTCCCGCCACCAGCGCCGCCTCCCGGTGCCGCCAGACCACGGAGGGCGAATGCAGCGCGGCCAGTCCGGAGAGCGTCATCCAGACAGCGGTGGCGAAGATCAGCCAGTCCACTCCGGTGGCCGGAGGGTAGAAAAAGTTCAGCCCGTTCGCCGTCAGATGCCCCGCCAGCCAGGGAATTCCCAGCACCAGCGAGGTGCGGAAAAGGTGCGGCCGCTGCGGTTTCGCGGGAATCAGCCAGGACAAAGCCCAGGCCAGCACGGCGGCCAGCGCCAGGGGACCAAAAAAACCAGCTTGTGACATCGCGGCCCACCCTGCGCCGTTCCGCTCCCGATGCAAGGCCCCTCAGAAAAGGAGGGTGGACATTTCTGCTCCGGTATTTCAGTGAATCCTGAGGTGCCATGAGGGCTGACGCCGAGGTCGCCGCGTTTGGCGTGGCGGACGCTGACGCTGTGGGCGGCGGCTTCTTTTTCGCCGATGACGAGCATGCAGGGGATTTTCTGGAGCTGGGCGTTGCGGATTTTGGCGCCGGCTTTCCCGGGGCTGTTGTCCAGCCTGTTCGGGCAAGCTTCCCCCGCAAATTGCCTGCTGCCCCCTGTCATTTCCTGCGTCCCCACTCATTTTAACCTCCTTTGGCCGATAATTGCCCCCGGCTGCCCGGCAAATGTGGCCCGGTCGGCAGTGATTGTTTCCCCGCTCTCCACATTTGCCGCAGCCTCCCGGATAATTATCCTCCGGCTTCCGACAATTATCCTCCCCCTCCCGATGATTGTCCCAAACGCCGGAATAAATACCGGTGTCCTTCCGATGATTGTCCTCCATGCCCCGGCAATGATCGCCTCCCGTCCGATTCTTATCCCTCGCGTCCCCACAACTATCCCGCCAACCCCGCCAATTACCATCAAACCCGCGCCAGTGATCACCCCGCCTGCTGTAAATACCGCTCTTCGCGGAACAAGTCCCTTGGGGCGCGCAGCAAGGCAGCATCGATCCCGCATGCCTCAATGTCAGACTTTCCGCCTGATGCCAAACCCTGAGAAACTGGTATTCCGTCCTTCGAAACCAAACACCACGGCCGTGCGGCGGGAAACGGTGCCGGACGACTTTCAACGACCGCTGAGGCCCGTGGCTTTATCCCCGCTCCCTGCTCCCGTGAAAATTCTGTTTATCCCGCGGATTTGAGGCGTGCGTGCGCTCGCGGATGAGAACGAAATTTTGTCAGGCGCGGCTTGCCGGAACTCCTTCCCTCATTAGAATCAGCCGTTTTCCGCCCTTTGCTTTCATTCCCTCCCCCCGGGCAGCCGCCTGTCCTCAGTCAACCTCCCGCCCCACTGCCGCTTTCTGCCGTTTCCCCCTTCCCATGTTCGAACAAGCCTTCAAAAACATCGACGACGTCCTGTGGAAGGACGCCGGATGCACCAGCGAGCTGGACTACACCGAACAGACCTCCTGGCTCCTTTTTCTGAAATACCTCGACGCCCTGGAGCAGGACAAGGCCACGGAGGCCGCGCTCGATGGGAAAAAATACCACCCCATCCTCGACGCCCCCTACCGCTGGGAATCCTGGGCCGCGCCCAGGGACCGCGCGGGCAAAATCGACCACAATGTCACTCAGACCGGAGATGACCTCATCGTTTTTGTCAATCAGCGGCTCTTTCCCTACCTGCACGGCTTCAAGCAGAAAGCCGCCGGACCCAACACCATCGAATACAAGATCGGGGAAATTTTCGGCGAAATAAAGAACCGTATCCAAAGCGGTTACAACCTCCGGGAGATCATCGACCACATCGACGAACTCCGCTTCCAGACCCAGAAGGAGAAGCACGAGCTGTCCCACCTTTACGAGGCCAAGATCAAAAACATGGGCAATGCCGGGCGCAACGGCGGCGAGTATTACACTCCGCGCCCGCTCATCCGCGCCATTGTCGCCGTCACCGCGCCGCGGCTGGGCGAGACCATCTGCGATCCGGCCTGCGGCTCCGCCGGATTCCTCTGCGAATCCTACGATTACCTCCGCGATGCCCATCCCCGGCGCACCACCGCCCAGGACCGCGCCCTGCAGGAGCGCACCTTTTACGGGAAGGAGAAGAAGTCCCTCGCCTACGTCATCGCGATCATGAACATGATCCTGCACGGCATCGAGGCCCCGGACATCATCCACACCAACACCCTCGCCGAAAACCTCTCCGACGTGCAGGAGAAGGACCGCTTCCACATCATCCTCGCCAATCCCCCCTTCGGCGGCAAGGAGCGCAAGGAGGTGCAGGAAAACTTCCCCATCCGCACCGGCGAGACCGCCTTCCTCTTCCTCCAGCACTTCATCAAAGTCCTCAAAGCCGGCGGGCGCGCGGGCATCGTCATCAAAAACACCTTCCTCTCCAACACCGACAACGCCTCCGTCAGCCTGCGCCGGAAACTCCTGGAGGAGTGCAATCTCCACACCGTCCTCGACTGCCCCGGCGGCACTTTCATCGGGGCGGGCGTGAAGACCGTGGTGCTCTTTTTTGAAAAAGGGACCCGCACCCGCAAAGTCTGGTTCTACCAGCTCGACCCCGGCCGCAGCATGGGGAAAACCAATCCGCTGAACGACGGGGACCTCGCTGACTTCATTGACCGGCAACGGACGTTTGCCGACTCCCCCAGGAGCTGGAGCTTGGACGTGTCAGGCATCGACCCGAAGACCTGCGACCTTTCCGTGAAGAACCCCAACGGTGGGGAGGAAGTCACCCACCGCAGCCCGCAGGACATCATGAACGAAATCACCGCCCTCGACGCCGAAAGCGCCGAAGTGCTGGGCAACATCAGGGGGCTGCTATGAAGAAGGGGTGGCACACAAGACCTTTCGAGGACTGCATCGAATCGGTTAAATATACCCGCAAGATTCAGCGGAAAGATTTCCTCAACGACGGACAGTTTCCAATCGTTTCCCAAGAGGCCGAGTTTATAAATGGTTATTGGGACGACGAGGCGGATCTCTTCAAGGTCTCAACCCCCGTCGTAATCTTCGGCGACCACACTCAAATATTGAAATATGTGGACTTCGACTTCGTTCTTGGTGCCGATGGAGTAAAAATTTTGCCGCCTTGTGATTTCCTCCAGACGAAATTCTTCTTCTATCAGCTACAAGCAGCCAACTTCACTACGCTTGGGTATGCACGCCATTACCGGCTTCTTAAAGAACTGGAGATAAAATATCCCCCGCTTGCAGAACAGCAGCGGATCGTCGGCTTGCTCGACGAAGCGTTTGAGGGCCTCGCCACCGCCAAAGCCAACGCCGAAAAGAACCTCCAAAACGCCCGCGCCCTCTTCGAAAGCCACCTCCAATCCATCTTCACCCAACGCGGTCCGGGCTGGAAGTCGACGACCCTCGGGGTGGAGATTGATCTTCTCGCGGGCTTTGCGTTTAAGAGCGCTAAATACACCAACGACAACAACGACATGCGCCTTCTTCGCGGAGACAATATCGTTCCAGGGGGTCTTCGTTGGGACGATGTGAAAAAGTGGCCGGCAGACGATGTCGGTGACTACGAGCGATACAAAATTCAGGAAGGTGATGTGGTGTTGGCGATGGACCGTCCATGGATCAAGGCGGGTTTGAAGCACGCGACGATTACCAGCGATGATTTGCCATGCCTGCTTGTCCAGCGAACGGCCCGCCTCCGAGGCGGGTTAAATTTGGATAATCGCTATTTGATGTTGCTCATAGGCAGTGCGGCTTTCACGAGCCATATTCTTGGTGTCCAAACTGGGATTGGCGTTCCGCACATAAGTGGACAGCAAATCAAGGACTTCGAGTTTGCTCGGCCTCCGCTTGCCGATCAGCGACGCATCGCGAAGAACCTCGAATTACTACGCGAAGAAACCCAACGCCTCGCCCGCCTCTACGAGCGAAAGCTCGCCGCGCTGGAGGCCCTGAAGAAGTCCCTCCTGCACCAGGCGTTTTCCGGGGAGCTCTGAAGCCCACCCATATCACTGACGACTCAACCGCGATGACAAAACCACGAAAAGTCTGGATGGCCCGCCCGGCAAAGCGCCCCAAGCCGTCCGTGCCTGATTCCATCAAGACGGCACTGACCGCCAAAGCGGACCATTTCATCGAAACAGTCCTGAGGCCCGTTCGGATTGTGCCGCCCGAACCCGGTGCGCATTTCAACCACATCACGGATTTTCGCGTGAAATGGCATGGGAACTACTTTTACTTCATTTCCCTCTACGCCTGCCCGGGGCCGAATGCCATCAGTCCGACCTTCGAGTCGAAGTTCGCGCGGATGGAATACCGGGGAGACGGGAAGTTCGACCTCTCCTTCCACCGGCATACCGGCGAGTGGGTGGGGCTTTATGAAGGCCTCTCCGACGACGGGTGCTTGAAGGCGATCCAGGAAGACCCGTGGTTCAGGACATGAATCCCAAACTCCGGGGCGCAAGGCGTTCCGCGGGGAGCTGTGAAACGAAGTTGTCAGCGGGGGCTTTGATGACCATGTTGACGTTGATGACACGATTGACGCCCTTCTTCGCGTCACTCCGGTCAACGCCGTCAACCCAGTCCCCCAACCCAAACACCCCCCGCCATGGCGGAGCTTTTTGACAAACACGGCGGTTTCCGGAAGCTGCATTCGTTCACGCTGGCCACCCTCGTGCAGCTGGAAACCCTGCGGTTCTGCCGGCGTTTCCTGACCCACGACCACCGCGAGGCGAAGGAAAAATTCTACGACCCCAAGGGCCGCCAATACGACCAGATGACCCAGGCCGCCCGCAGCGGACGCCAGAACATCATCGAAGGCTCGGAACGTTCGTCCACCTCCAAGGATACGGAAATGAAACTCACCGACGTGGCCCGCGCCAGCCTCAGCGAGCTGCGCGGGGACTACGAGGTCTTCATCATCGACAGCGGCGAGCTGCCGTGGTCCGTCCACTCGGAGGAAGCCCGCGCGGTGAACGCCATTTCCATCGACCCCGCGCCGTTCCATGACGACATGGTCCACGAGTCCGCCAGGCACGCGCTGACGCAGCGTCGGAAATACGCCCGCTGGCTGGATTCGCAGGATCCCGTGGTATGCGCCAACGCCATGCTGCTGATCATCGGCCGGGCCTTGAACATGCTGAAAAATCAGATCGCCGCGCAAGGCAAGGCCTTCGAGGAAACCGGCGGCTTCAGCGAACGCCTCACCACCCGCCGCCTGGAAGCCCGCGGGGAGCAGCGCAACGCCGAGCCGTCTCCTCCCTGCCCGCAGTGCGCCCAGCCCATGCGCCGCCGCCGATCCGTGAAAGGAGAGTTCTGGGGCTGCGTCGGATACCCGGCCTGCAAAGGAACCAAACCGATGGGATGACGGCATTGATTTTATTAACATTATTGACGCCATTGCCCGCAGCGTCAGTAATGTCAGCAAAGTCAATTCGGTCCCTCACCCCACCCCTCTCATGAACGAAGCCGAAACCCGGGCCGAACATATTGACCCCGCTCTGAAAGCGGCGGGATGGGGCGTGGTGGAGGGCAGCCGGATCCGCAGGGAATATCCGATCACCCTGGGACCGATCGAGGGACACGGCAAACGGGGCAGGGGACTCACGGCGGATTACGTGCTGGAATACCGCAATACCAAGCTGGCGGTGGTGGAGGCCAAGGCCTGGAGCGAGGCTCTGACGGAGGGTGTGGCCCAGGCGAAGAACTATGCGGGGAAGCTGAAGGTCCGTTTCGCCTATGCCACCAACGGGCAGGGGATTTACGGGATCGATATGGAGACGGGCCAGGAGGGCGGGCTTTCGTGTTATCCGACGCCGGAGGAACTGTGGGCTGGCACTTTTGCGCGGCCCAATGCCTGGCGCGACCGCTTCGCCGCCGTGCCGTATCCCGACAAAAGCGGCAGCTGGACTCTGCGGTTTTATCAGGAAATCGCGGTCAACCGGGTGCTGGAACAGGTCATCAACCAGGAGAAGCGCATGCTCCTCACTCTGGCCACCGGCACCGGGAAAACCTCCATCGCTTTTCAGATCGCGTGGAAGCTTTTCCAGGCGCGCTGGAATCTGGTGGACTGGAACAAAAGCGGTGAGCCGACGCGCCGGCCGCGCATTCTGTTTCTGGCGGACCGCAATAACCTCGCCACCCAGGCCTACAACGATTTCACCTCCTTCGCGGCCTTTGCCGACGACGCTCTGGTGCGCATCAAGCCCGAGGACATCCGGAAGAAGGGAGCGGTGCCGAAGAATGCCAACCTGTTCTTCACGATCTTCCAGACCTTTATGAGCGGTCCGGAGGGCACGCCCTATTTTGGGGAGTATCCGGCGGTTTTTTTTGATTTCATCATCATCGACGAATGCCACCGGGGCGGCGCGAACGATGAAAGCAACTGGCGGGAGATTCTGGACTACTTCGCGCCGGCGGTGCAACTAGGGCTCACGGCCACGCCGAAGCGCCGGGACAACGTGGACACCTACGCCTACTTCAGCGAGCCGGTGTTTGTCTATTCGCTCAAGGAGGGCATCAACGACGGCTTCCTCACGCCTTTCCGGGTGAAGCAGATTCAGACGACGATTGACTACTATGTTTACACTTCAGACGACGCGGTGGTGGAGGGTGAGATCGAGTCCGGAAAAGTTTATGAGGAAGCGGACTTCAACCGCGGCATCGAGATCCGGGAGCGGGAAAAGAAGCGGGTGGAGATTTTTCTGGGGCTGATCGATCAGAACGAAAAGACCCTCGTCTTCTGTGCCACCCAGGCCCACGCCCTGCTGGTGCGCGATCTGATCAATCAGCTGAAAACCAGCAGGGATCCGAACTACTGCCAGCGCGTCACGGCGGATGACGGGGTGCTGGGGGAGCAGCATCTGAAGGAGTTTCAGGACAATGAAAAAACCATTCCCACCATCCTGACGACCTCGCAGAAACTCTCGACCGGGGTGGATGCGCGGAACATCCGCAACATCGTGCTGATGCGCCCCATCAACTCCATGATCGAGTTCAAGCAAATCATCGGGCGCGGCACGCGGCTTTACGACGGGAAGGATTATTTCACGATTTATGACTTCGTGAAGGCTCATCTCAAATTCCAGGATCCGGAGTGGGACGGCCCGCCGCAGGCCGACGAGCCCTGTGGCAAATGCGGACAATATCCCTGCGCCTGTGAAGTCACTCTTTCCAAGCCCTGCGCGAAATGCGGCCAGACTCCCTGCGAATGCCCGAAAGAGCCGTGTGAAATTTGCGGCCAGACCAAGTGCGCGTGTCCGAAAAAGAAAACGGTGAAAGTGAAGCTCGCCGACGGCAAGGAGCGGACCATCCAGCACATGATGATGACCACGTTCTGGCATCCCGACGGCACGCCGATGTCCGCGCAGCAGTTTATGGAGCTGCTCTTCGGCAAGCTGCCCGCCTTTTTCCGGAACGAAGCGGAACTGCGCGCTCTCTGGAGTGCCCCGGACACCCGCGTCAAACTGCTGGAGGGCCTGGCGGAAAAGGATTTCGGCCAGGACAAACTGCTGGCGATGCAGCAGCTCATCGAGGCCGGGAAGAGCGATCTCTTTGACGTCCTGGCCTACGTGGCCTATGCCCTGCCGCCGGTCACCCGCAGCGCCCGCGCGGATCAGGCGCGGGTGGCGATCAGCTCAAACTTCAATGCCAACCTCAGGCAGCAGGCGTTCCTCGACTTTGTCCTTCAGCACTATGTGGCTGAGGGAGTGCAGGAGTTGGAGCAGAGCAAGCTGAATCCCCTGCTGCGTTTGATGTATCACGATTCCATCAAGGACGCTGTCGCCGACCTCGGCGGCAAACCGGAGGAGATCAGCAAAGTCTTCGCCGGATTCCAAAAATATCTTTACGTGGAGAAGGTTGCCTAACATTCACGTTCCGGCACGCCGTTAAGGAGAAGATCAGAGGCCGGTCTTCGATGCTTTTCCCCAGCCGTTCAGGCGGGCTGTTCTTTGATCAAAACTTCGGCAGGAATACCCAGCCCCCGGTGCAGGGAGCGGATCATGCCCAGACTGAGCGGTCGTTTATGGCTCAGAATTTCGGAGACGCGGTTTTTCCCGGGAAAGAATTTCTCCAGATCCTTTTGCCGCAGACCTTCCTGATCCATGCGGAAACGAATGGCCTCCACCGGATCCGGCAGATCCACCGGGAACTGCTCCTCCTCGTAACGCTCCACGAGCAGCGACCAAAGCTCCAGCTCCTCCTCATCCCGGGAGCCGGTTTCAGCATCCATGAGGGTTTCCACAAACGCCAGGGCGGCACGGTATTCCTCCTCCGTTTTGATCACTTTGGCTTTCATGGCTTGGATTAGACTGCTGTGGCGTCGATGCGGTCATATTCCGCATGAGTTCCGATGAAGCGGATAAAGAGGATGCCGGTGTTGTAATGGATTTTGACGATCAGCCGGCAGGTGTTGCCTTTGATGTTAAACACCACCCGGTTGCCCGGAAGAATATCCGCTGAAGGGTAACGGATTTTAATATCCTGAGGGTTCTGCCAGCGGGCGGCGGATACTTCGTGAAACCATGCCTCCAGCGGAGCCTTGCTGGAGGCATGAATTTCATAAAAGCTTCGTAGGGTGCCACGGGCAATGACTCTCATGGATTTCCTATTTCATCAAGGGTTGCGCCGCAAGCATGAAGTTCCCGAAGCGGGAACTGCTGATTATAGGCTCCGTTCCGCCGCTTCGAGGGTGATTTCGGGGAGGAAGTCGGCGAGGGGTTTGACGCCGAGGTCGCCGCGTTTGGCGTGGCGGACGCTGACGCTTTGGGCGGCGGCTTCTTTTTCGCCGATGACGAGCATGTAGGGGATTTTCTGGAGCTGGGCGTTGCGGATTTTGGCGCCGACTTTCTCGGGGCTGTTGTCGAGGGTGACGCGGAGGCCGGCGGCTTTGAGCTGGGCGAGGGCCTCCTGGGCGAAGGTTTCGCTCTTTTCGCTGATGGTGAGGATGCGGACCTGCTCGGGGGCGAGCCAGACGGGGAAGTGGCCGGCGAAGTGCTCGATGAGGACGCCGGTGAAACGCTCCATGCTGCCGAAGGGCGCGCGGTGGATCATGACCGGGCGGTGTTTGGTGTTGTCGGCGCCGATGTAGCTGAGGTCGAACCTAACAGGCAGGACGTAATCCACCTGCACGGTGCCGAGCTGCCATTCGCGGCCGATGACGTCCTTGACCACGAAGTCGATTTTGGGGCCGTAGAAGGCGGCTTCGCCGGGCTCCTCGGAGAAGGGCACGCCGAGGGTGGCGGCGGCGGCGCGGCAGGCGGCTTCGGCTTTGTCCCACTGGGCGGGATCGCCGGTGAACTTGCTGCTGTCGGGATCGCGCAGGCCGACCCGCACCCGGTAGTTGGTCATGCCCAAGGTGGTGAGGACGATCTTCACCAGTTTGAGGCATTTGAGGACTTCCTCCGCGACCTGGTCCTCGGTGCAGAAGAGGTGGGCGTCGTCCTGGGTGAAGCCGCGGACGCGGGTGAGGCCGTTCAATTCGCCGCTTTTTTCCCAGCGGTAAACGGTGCCGAACTCGGCGAGCCTGACCGGCAGGTCGCGGTAGCTGCGGGGCTGGCTGTCGTAAATTTTGATGTGATGCGGGCAGTTCATCGGCTTCAGCATGAAGCCGTCAAGAAGCTGGTCGTCCGCGAGGACGCGGTCGGGCGGGATGACTTCCTTGCCGGCGCGCTCGTTGATACCTTCGGCGAGTTTTTTGGAAACGCCGTCGAGGCGCTGCATGACTTCGGCGCAGGTGCAGCCGGCGTCGGCGCAGTCCTGCATCTGCTCGTTCTCCATGATGGCCCCGAACTGGCTTTCCTTATAATAGGGAAAGTGGCCGCTGGTTTTGTAGAGCGCGAGCTTGCCGATGTGCGGGGTGAAGACCTGGCTGTAGCCCTGTTTGCGGAGTTCCTCGCTGATGAAATTCTGGAGTTCCTGGCGCAGGATGGCGCCGTTGGGAGTCCAGAGGATGAGGCCCTGGCCGACCTCGTCGTCGATGTGGAACAGCTGGAGTTCCTTGCCCAGCTTGCGGTGGTCGCGCTTCTTGGCTTCCTCCAGAGCGGTGAAATGCTGCTCCAGCTCCTCGGCGGTGGGGAAGGCGGTGCCGTAGAGGCGCTGGAGCTGGCCTTTGGATTCGTCGCCCATGTAGAAGGACGCGGAGACGCTGGTGAGGCGGACGTTTTTGCACTTGCCGCTGTAGTTGACGTGCGGCCCGGCGCAGAGGTCGATGAACTCCCCATTCTGATAACAGGAAATCTCCTCGCCTTCCGGGATCTTGTCGATGAGATCGAGCTTGAAGCGGCTGATGTTGCCGGGGCGCTCGCTCAGACCGCCGAGGCGTCCGCTTTCGGCCATGGCTTTGGCCTCGTCGCGGCTGATGACTTTCTTTTCGAACTTCTGGTTCTCCTTGGCGATTTTTTTCATCTCCGCCTCAATCGCCGGGAAGTCGTCCGGAGTGATCCGGTGTTTCATGTCGAAGTCGTAGTAAAATCCGTATTCCCCCGGAGGTCCGTAGGCGAACTGCGCGTCCGGCCAGATCCGGAGAATCGCCGTGGCCATGATGTGGGCGCAGGAGTGGCGCAGGCGGTCCAGATCGGACATCTGTTCGCGTTCTTCGAGGGTCTTGCGGTCGTTCATGGCGGAAGTTTTCAGTTTTCAGAGTTCAGTTTTCAGCGGCGGCCTGAGCCGGGGCCGGAAACGGAGGGCCGCGAGTTTAAACGGGACATGGGAAAAGGACAGGGAAAATCGTGACCCTGAACCCGGCGGCCCGCCGTTTTTCAAAGGGTTGCGGAACGACCCGGATTTTTCGTCAGGAATGCGCTCGACAAGTTCTGCCGGATGGTTATATCCCCGGCCATGTCCGCGGTCAGCAGCAGTTATCAGATCCCTCCGGTTTGCGCGGGGAAACGCACCGTCAAAAAGGTTCCCTTTGTGGAAATTCAGGACGGACGCATTCAGGGAGTGGTGTCCAGCGGATCGGATATTGAGCGGGTTTATGTGTCGTTCATCGAGCTGGCGACCGGCAATTATTCCTGCAGCACCAACAACAACCGGCCCTGCGGCGGATTGCGCGGCGCGCCCTGCAAACACATCATGGAACTGGTGGAGGAGGCGGAGGAGGAGTATGGGATGGAGCGACTGGCGGCCATGCTGGGCATAGAGCCCGGCGTGGGGTCCACGGTGCATCTGCTGGAGCTCCGGGGGGCGCAGGTGAAGGACAATGTGGCGGTGATTTTCAGCCGGTTCCTGGATTATCTGCGGCTTACGGCTTTGAAGGCGCCGCAGCGGACTCTCCTTGAAATGAACTGGTTCTGAACCGCATGGACATCGACCACATTGCCACTCTCCCGCCGGGATTCACGGAAGCGCTGACCCTGGTCACGGCTGTGGACGAGGCGCTGATGCACGGGCTTTCCCGGCTGCCGGAAAGCGTGAGGGAATCCCTGGACACGCTGAGCGGCACTTTGTCAGGATCGCCTTTGTCAGTGGTGGTGGCGGAAGCGGTGGAACAGGTGAAACGCTCCGAATTTTCCGTCTCCGCCTGCCTCGGCCTGGCGGCGGCGCGCTCCGCCCTTCTGGGAGCCGCGGCCGATGCGCTGCGCGCGCCGCTTTATCCGGAGGACGCCTCCGGGGCGGCGGCGGAAGGGGAAGCCTCCGCGTTTCCCGCCGGAAATCATGCGCCGCTGCTTTCGGGCGTGCAGCAATGGCTGACGGAGCTGGCGGTGGCCGGATTCGCCCAGCTCACGGAGGCCCAGCTGACGCCTTTCGCCCGCGTGCTGACGCAGCTGCAGGCGGTGGAGGAACTGGCGGGACAGGCCGCGCTTTTGTCGGGATTTCTGGATGAACTGATTCTTTCCAACCAGCAGAAAGAGCGCGAGGGCCTGCCCGCCCGACGCTGGGCGGATCTGTGGTCCGCCGCCATGCTTGGGGCTCAGGGGCTGGATCCGGAACCGGTTTTCCAGGTGGTGAACGGAACGCTGCATCCCTGCGGAGTGGATGTCAGGGCGCATCGGTCTTTCGTGCAGGCCACGCTCTGGGGTTTGCTGGAAAATGCGGACGGATGCCGGGTGGTGCGCTGGCCGTTTGTCTCGTGGAAGGTGAGCGTGCTGACGCCCGATGAGAACTGGCGGCTTTTTGGCGAATCCGCGCAACGGGTGCTGGCGGTTCTGGCCGCGGGTGAGGCTTTGGAAATCACTCAGGCTGAACTTTCCGCCGCAGGCGATCTGCGGGTCACCGGTGAAGTGAAATCGGCCGGTCCCGGCAATCTTTTTACCCTGCCGGCTCCATGGCAGCCGCTGCCCCCGCCACGGGCCGCCGCGCGGCATCCGGCGCATCTGGCGGAATTGATCCGGCTGGAGAAATGCAAAATCGACGGCGGAACCGTGACCTGCGGCAACCTGACCCTTCCGCTGGCTCTGGATCGTCTGGAGGGTGTGCCGGACGAACTCGATGAGAAGCTGCTGCCCCTGGTCACGGGAATGATCGGGCTTCTGCGCTGGGATGAAGGCGGCTGGCGGCTCCAGCCGCTGGCTTTGGCGGGGACGGGAAAATTGAAAAACGGCCTGCGCATCGGGCAGGGCATCGCCGCGCGGCTGGCGAAGCTGAAAACGGAAACCCTGACCCAACTGGAGGAGCGCGCCTCGCGCCTGCTGCGCGCATGAATGCCCCGGCAACCCAGGCTCAGAAGGAACGCATGGTCAGCTACTGGCGGCTGATTGGAACCTGCTTTGGCCAGGATGAGCTTTCCAAAAATTTCCAGGATCAGGTCACGGAAATCGTGCGGCGTGAGGAGCTGCCGCTGGCGCTCCTCGATGCGGAGATGGGCATTGAGGTGCTGAAAAAGCGCAATCCCGCCCTCAAATCGCACTTTGACGAAATCACCCGGGTGATGACGCCCCCGCCGGAAACCGGCGCGGAAACGGAAACAGAAACAGAAACAGAAGCGGCGACCGGCACCGGAGCCGCAGCCGATGATGAAGCCGGTGAAGCCGGAGCCTCCTTTCAAAAACAGCCGGCCAGTGCGGCGGCGGAAGGGGACGTTCCTCCTCCCGGCACGGCGCGGACTTTGGTTTTCTCCAAGCTGATCCTGAATGTTTTCGGGCCCAACGTCCGCACGCCGCAGTGCTCCGCCCAGCAGTACACGCAGTGGCTGAAGGACGTGGCGGAGATGGAGCAGTGTTTCGGTTATGCACCCGGCGCCCTGCGTGGTGCTGGCGGCGGCACTGGAGCCGGTGGAATGGGCGGCGGGATTGGTCCCGGCGGCGGGGCCGGAGGGAACCGGGAACTCATTGATGACATGCAGCTGCGCGCGGAACTCCAGGCCATGGAGAGCGATATCATCGGCCGCATGGACCTGCTGGAGGTGCTCAGTCAGGACGGGCTGGCCGCAAGTCTTCAGCCGACCGCCGCCCTCGCGGAGCAGCTCATGCACCTGAAAGGCAAGCTGTCCGGCAAGGCCCTGGTCCATGCCCGCGCGCTGATGCGGCGTTATGTGGAGGATCTCGCCGCCGTGCTGAAAAAGCAGGTGCTGTCCACCTCCACGGGTAAAATCGACCGCAGCGTGCCGCCCAAACGCGTCTTTCGGAATCTGGACATCAAGCGCACCGTCTGGAAAAACCTGCCCAATTACAATCCCGCTGACGGACGCCTCTACGTGGATGCTCTGCACTACCGCCACACCGCCAGCAGGGAGCTGAACAATTACATGATCGTCGTCGTGGATCAGAGCGGCTCCATGCTCAGCGCCATGACGCAGTGCGCGATTCTCGCCTCCATCTTCTCCACGCTGCCCCGGGTGAAGGTCACCCTCATCGCCTTCGACACCGCTGTCATCGACCTCACGCCGTGGGTGAGCGATCCCTTCGAGGCCCTCATGCGCACCAACCTCGGCGGCGGCAACGACGGCCCGCTGGCCATGGTCGAGGCCCGGGCGCACATCGCCGATGCCCGGCGCACCACCATGGTGTGGATCTCCGATTTTTACGAACGCCGCGAGCTGATGCCCATGATCCGCGCCGTGAAGGAAAGCGGCGTGCAGTTCCTGCCGGTAGCCTCCGTGTCCGGCTCCGGTTATTACTCCATGGATGGCTGGTTCAAGGACGAGCTGAAGAAAATCGGCTGCCCCGTCCTCACCGGAAACATCAAAAAGCTCATCGTGGAGCTGAAAAAGCATCTTTGCCGCTGACTTCCGACCAACCTCCCATTTTCCACTCCCCCGACGCCATGGCCAAGACCCCGAAGCAACCTGAAGCTGGAACTGAAGCGAAAGCTGAAACCGTGATTCTGCGCGAGCCCGCGGAATTGAAGTATGCGGAGGAACTCGCGTGGCTGCGGAGCATCGACACCGCGCCCCGGCCGTTCACCTGGCAGCTGTCGCCCCGGATGATCCGTCTGTTCATTCTCGGCAGCACCCCTTCCGACAAGCTGGAGCGCCCCGTGGTGCAGAAATTCTACGGCGACCCGCGAACCGTGGAGCGGGCCATTGTCACCCTCGCCAGCGACCGGGGCCTGCTGCTCATCGGCGATCCCGGCACCGGCAAAAGCTGGCTGGCGGAACTGCTGGCCGCCGCCATCTGCGGGAACAGCACCCACGTCGTCCAGGGCACCGCCGGAACCACTGAGGATCACATCAAATACTCCTGGAATGTGGCCATGGTCATCGCCGCCGGGCAGTCCAGGGAAAGCCTCATTCCGTCCCCCATCATGACCGCCATGCAGCTGGGAGCGATGGGGCGCTTTGAGGAACTGACCCGCTGCAGCAGCGACGTGCAGGACGCTCTTATTTCCATCCTGTCGGAAAAATACACCACCATTCCCGAACTGAAGGGCGAAAACGTGGTCTTCGCGCAGCCCGGCTTCAACATCATCGCCACCGCCAACGCGCGGGACAGGGGTGTCAACGACCTGTCCACCGCTCTCAAGCGGCGCTTCAACTTCGTCCAGATCCCCATCGTGACCAACAAGAAGTCGGAGAAGGAAATCGTGCTCTTCCGCGTGAAGGAGCTGCTGGCCCGCAACCAATTCGAAGTGGCGGTGCCGCCGGCCATGCTGGACATCCTGCTGCAGACGTTCGCGGATCTGCGCGAGACTTCGGCCAGTCAGGAAAGCGAGGACGCGCGGCTGGAAAGCTCCCTCTCCACCGCCGAGCAGATCGGCGTGCTGGAGGACGCCGTGCTCCACGGCAGCTTCTTCGGCGAAACCGCGCTCGCCCCTGACGCGCTTGCCCGCAGCCTCGTCGGCACGCTGGTGCGGCGCATTCCCGAGGACGTCTCCATCCTCAGCAAGTTCTGGCACAGCACTGTGGAGAAGCAGGCCAAAAAATCCGGCGGCGACTGGCAGAGCTTCGCGGCGGCGGGCGTGGAGACGCTGGAGGGGATGAAGTGAGGCACCGCCATCATGCCTGATTCCGCCATGCCCACCCCGCCCGCCCACGATGCTCTCCGCGCCCAGATCCGGGCGGCGGCGGAGGCGTTCGCTTCGGAGACGAAGCCGCTGGCCGGGATTCTGAACGGTCTGGTGGATGATGTGGAGCGGGCGGCGCGCGAGCCGCTGGAGATTTTCCCGGTGTGCCATCATTCGCCCTCGTCGGCGGTGCACATGGTCCGGCGGCTGCGGGAGCGCGCGCCCAAAGTGATTTTCATGGAGTGCTGCGAGGACCTCCGGCCGCTGCTGGATGGTCTGGCGGAATGCACGCTGCCGGTGGCGCTGCAGGCGTTTTCCTCGCAGACGGAGGGATTTCCGCCGGACTGGTCGCCGCTGAATCTGGTGTGTCCGCTCACGGAATTTTCGGCGGAATTTCAGGCCATCGCCTTTTCGCTGACCAATCATGACGCGGTGGAGCTGGTTTTTGTGGACCGCAGCGCGGATCATTTTTTCCAGTGGAAGCCGCGCGATGAGGCCAAGCCGGAACCGTCCGGGGAACCTCCCGCTCCGGCGGATGAGGAACTGGCCCATCCGCATGGCGCCGCGCTTGCCGTGGAGCTGGGGGACAGTGAGCCGACTTTGCATGAGTTCACGGATATCCTGCTGCGGAATGCCCGCGTGGCGCATTACAGCGAATGGTGGGATCAGTATGTGGAGGAGGCCGTGATCGGCGCGGACTACACGCACTACCGGGAAGTGTTTTTTCTCGTGGGCAGCCTCATCCGGCGGCTGGGCCGCCGGGACGAGGACATCGCGGAGGATGAGCTGCGGGAACGCTTCATGTGGACGCGCATGAAGCAGCATCTGGCCGCCCGCAATCTTCCGCCGGAGGACGCGCTTTATATCTGCGGATCCGCACACGCGGCGAGCCGGGTGGAGGAATTCGGGGCCGGAAGCCCGGTGCTGTGGGACATTCCCGCCCGCACCAAGACGGAATGGCTTTATGGCCTGCTGCCCAGCAGCTACGCGGCGATTGAGCGCCAGTTTGCCCATCCCGCCGGGAGCGCCAGTCTGGCGGAAGACCGCTGGCGGCGCGAACTGCGGAAAGCGAGGCTGACCGCTTTCCGTCTGCCCAAAAAAGGCAAGGAGGCGGGCGAAATCGAAAATGGCGAGGAAGCGGAAGCGGAGGCGGAATCAGAAAAAAAGCCCGCCAAAAAATCCAAAGCTCCGGCCAAACCAAAAAGCCTTCCCGTCAGTCTGCCGCCGGAACGCACCGGGGATCTGGCCACTTTTCTCAGCGGACCTCCCCCGGCGACGGAGGAGGATCAGGACACGCTGCTGGCCTGGTGCACGGGGATTGTCAGCTCCGCGCGGCGTCATGGTTACCTGTCCAGCACGGCGGACAGCATCGCCGTTTACCAGACCAGCGTGCTGCTGGCGAATCTGCGGAACCGACGGCATCCGACGCCGTGGGACTTCCGCGATGCGGCGGTGACCTGTCTGGAAAAAGACAGTGTCCCCAAGCGCCGCGACATCGGCCGCCTCTGTGATCTGCTGCTGGGCGGCGACCGCATCGGGCGCATCGGTTACGATTCCATGCCGCCGCTGGCGCGCGATGTTTATGACCGCCTGAAGGTTCTGCCGGTGCAGCTGGAGGCGCGCAATATTCAGCGGGCGCTGCTGGATTTCACCAAACATCCGGAGTGGCTGCCGGCCTCCGAGTTGTTGTGGAAGCTGCGCTGCCTGCTGCCGGCGGAAGTCGTGCGTCCCATCATGGGCCAGCGCGAGCTGGGAGCCGCGCCTCCGCGCCAGGAGAGCTGGGATCTGGCCATCGGGCGTTATCAGGGGGCCATTATCCAGTTGGGTTATGAGGGCGTCACTGTGGAGTTTGTGCTGGAGCAGCGGCTGCATCGCAAAGCCTTTGGCATGGAGGCGCGGACCGTGGACGCTCTGGCGGCGGCGGAGGAAAGCATCCTCTTTTTAAAAAACGCCCGTCTCACCGCCGAACTCGGAGCCCGCGCCCGCGCCCTGCTCATCAGCGAGCCCGACGTGCGTGATGCCGCCAAAATCTATGCCCGCATCGCCCGGCTGATTCATTATTACCGCTCCTTCACCGCGCTGCCGGAGTGGTGCGCGGAATTTGTGACCACGGGTTACTCGCATTACTGCACGCTGCTGCCGAACGCTTTCAATGACCGGGGCGCGAAGCCTGCGGAGGTCGCGGCCATGCTGCAGTTTATCCTGACGCTGGAAAGCCTCGCGCTGTCCCTCGGATGCGAGCGCAGCGAACTGGTGATCGCCATCCGCCAGGCCGGACTCACCGCCACCGATCCCGTGAAGCTGGCGCTGCTCTGGTCCGTGGAATGCGTGCTCCAGCTGCGCGCCATGGCCTCGCTCCGCGCGCAGTTTGACCGGGTGCTGGACAATCCTGTGGCTCTGACCACGCTGCCGTCGTGGCTGAATGGATTCCTGCTTTCCCTGTCCTTCACACCGGTGATGAGCGGTTTCACGGTCGAGCTGATGAGCAAGGCCTTCGCCTGGCTGCCGGACAGCATCCTCATGCCGTGGCTGCCCTCGCTGCTCATGAGTCTGAAGGAGCACGCCAACACCACCGGAGCTCTGGCCACGCTGCTCAAGGAGGCCGGCGCCATCTTCCCCCGCAGTCTCCCGGCTCTGGAGGCCTGGACGCCGCCCTGGGACCGCCACCAAGCCGCCTCGGCTTCCCCCAAATCCGTCGCCGGAGCGGCCGGCACCGCTGCGGCCAGTCCTGGTTCAGCCGCCGCTGCGGCCAGCCCCGGTTCGGCCCCCGTCAGGCAACTGCTGCGTCTGCATCCGGCGTCCGCCAATGCGCTCGCCGCCCTTCTGGGCACCGGGGAAAGCTGGAGCGGAACCTCTCCGGATCCGGCGGAATCCGCTCTTTCCGATGAATCCGGCGCCGTTACCGGTTTTCACCCGGCAGCGGCACTGCTCGCCGCCTGGCCCGCCGCTTCCATCGCTCTGGCAAAACTGGCGGGCTCCCGTTAATATTCTGTAAAAACTGCCTGACGGCCAAGGGCCGGGAGGGGCAGCGGCCCGGGCTGTCTCCTGAAAACTATCCGGATGATTCCGGTTTTCCATTTCCCATCCGCCCGCCCCGCCGCTGCGGAGAGGTTGTCCGGACAAGCTTTGGACCAAATCAGCCAGGCGGTATCACGCCAGCAGCCCGTCCTTGAGGTGATACTGGCGGCTCATGCGCCGGGCGAGGGCGGGATCGTGGGTGACGAGCACGAGGGCGGTGCCCTGTTCGGCGTTCAGCTCCAGGAGAAGATTCATGAGGGAATCCGCGCTGGCGGCGTCGAGGGCTCCGGTGGGCTCGTCGGCCAGAAGAAGGCCTGGCTGGCGGATGAGGGCGCGGACGACGGCCACGCGCTGGCGTTCGCCGCCGGAGAGCTGAGCGGGCTTTTTGTCCGTGTGGCGGCCGAGGCCGACGCGGTCCAGCA
Source organism: Verrucomicrobiota bacterium (assembly GCA_040386695.1). Taxonomy (GTDB): domain Bacteria; phylum Verrucomicrobiota; class Verrucomicrobiia; order Verrucomicrobiales; family V1-33; genus CAIZWU01. The sequence continues at coordinate 33,430 of JAZKFB010000034.1, read as the reverse complement.
GGGTCTGCGCGCGGTCGAGCGCGGCGGCGGCGTCCGGTCTGGGGCTGCCGGCGAGGGTGGGAATGAGCACGTTCTCCAAAGCCGTGCACTGGGGCAGGAGATGGTGGAGCTGGAAGATGAAACCGAGCTTTTGTGCCCGGAGACTGCTCAATTTCTCCTCATCGCCGAAGGGAACCTCCTCGCCGAAAAGCTTCACGGTGCCGAGGTCCGGCTGGTCCAGGGTGCCCAGCAGATTGAGCACCGTGCTTTTCCCGCAGCCGCTGGGGCCGGTGATGGCGATGGTTTCCCCGGCGGCGATGGACAGGTTCAGGCCGGTGAGCACTGACTGCACCGGGGATTCCGGCGAGGTGCGGTAGCTCTTGGAGATGTTGAGGAGTTCGGCGATCATCGGATTTCTTTGAGCCAGCGGCGGGCTTTGAATTCGAAGCGGGGCAGGGTGCCCTGGGGCACCACCTCCACATCCATGCGCAGTTGGAACGTGTCCCGCAAGGCCAGGGAAACACGGTCGGCGACGGTGGGGTCACGGTTGCTGACGGAGACTTCGAGAATCACTTTCAGGTCCAGCAGTGCGCCGTGGCGGACTTCGCGCACCTGATATTCAACGATTTCCGGGAACCGGCGCAGCACCGCATCCACGGCGGACGGGTAAATATTCACGCCCCGCACGGGAATCATGTCATCCAGCCGGCCGAGAATGCCGCCTTCCAGACAGAGCCCGCCATCCTCCTCCGCATAGGCTTTGCGGACCAGATCGCCGGTGCGGTAGCGGAGCATGGGGCCGCCCAGGCGGTGGAGCGTGGTCAGCACCAGTTCGCCGGTGCCGCCCTCCAGGACTTCGATGCCGCTGGCGGGATCGAGGATTTCCGCGAAATGGGCATCCTCCATCACCCGCAGACGCAAGGGTTGAGCGGGATCCAGATAACTGACCGGGCCGGTTTCCGTCAGCCCGTGGTGATCCAGAATCTTAACCCCGGGCCACAGCTCCTCCAGCCGCGCCAGCACTCCGGGCTGGCTGCCGCCGGGTTCACCCGCGACCACGAAGGCCCGCAGCGCCCAGGGTTTCTCCAGAAAAGCCGGCTGCTGAAGTCGCATCTCGCCGAGGTGCAGGGCGTAGGTCGGCGTCGTGCAGGCGATGGTCACCTGGTGGTCCAGCATGAGCTGAAGCCGGGCATTGCTGCTCATGCCGCCGCCGGGAATGACGAGGCAGCCGATGCGGCTGGCGGCTTCAAAGGCGGTCCAGAATCCGAGAAACGGCCCGAAGGAGAAGGGGAAAAACAGCCGGTCCTCGCCGGGAATGACGCCGAACTCGTTGAAAATGTGCTTCCACAGATCCAGCATGGCCGCCCAGTCGTCCCGGCTGTCCAGCCAGGTCAGCGGCGGGCCGGTGGTGCCGCTGGTCTGGCAGAACCGGGTGTAATTCTCCAGCGGATACGTCTGATTGGAGCCGTAGGGCGGGAAAGCCTCGCGGTCCTGGACCAGCATCCGCTTGGACATCAGGGGACAGTTTTTCACGAACTCCTCCAGCGAGTGCAGGGGCACACTGTCGAGCCGCCTGCGGTGGAAGGGGTTGGAATTCAGCACCGTGTCCAGCAGGGCGCGGAGCTGCTCCCATTGCCGGTGGCGGATGGACTGGCGGAAACGGTCGATGACGTCGCTGCGGGGCACGCGGTCGGAGGGGTCAGCCGGCATGGGCTCAGCTTACAAAATAGGCGCGGGTGGTGACATCGGCGAATCCGCCGGGCCGCACGCTGGACACGGCGGCGGCGGCTTTCACCTCCGGTTTGGCGGAAGGCGCGGCCGACGGGCGGGATTTCATCACCAGAGCGGCTCCGGCGGCGGCCAGGAGGATGCCAATGTAGAATTCAGGGCGGGTTTTGCCCCACAGGCCATCTTTTGTGATGCTCACGATGGCATTGACCACGGGGGCTCCGGCGAAAACAATGGCTGGAACCAGCAGGGGAAGGATTTTGGATTCCTCGGGCGTGTGGCCGGAACTGAGGGCCATGAGCAGGAAAAACGCGCCGATGGCTCCGGCCATGCCGGCGATCAGGCTCCAGGACCAGCCGGCGGTGGGGAAGACCCAGGGCGTGCCTTTGGCCTTCATGATGATCATGGGCCCCACGATACCGACGATAAGGTAGGCGACGCCGACGAGAAGGAAGGATTTCATCCGGGAACCGAGAAAATCGGGCGCGCCGGGGATGGCCATGGCCATGCTGCCCTTGTGCAGGAGCACGCTGTAGAGGCCCCAGGTGACGACGGTTCCAAGGGCGTAAAGCAGGGCGGTATTGTTCATTTTCGGGGCGGAATTCACGGAGGGGTGTTGGGAGTGGAAGTCAGCAGTTCAGGCGGAGCGGCAGTGATACGCTCACGGAAGGAGTTAGGAATCGCGGTGGCGCGCATTTCCCGCGTTTGCGCGTCCGGGCGGACGGCCACCACGACCAGCTCACCCCGCGCGGCGATGCGACGTTTGGCGGAATCATCCGGGTTTTTCCAGAACCGCAGATCGTAGCGGATGGCTTTGGAGCGCATTTCCGCGACCAGCAGCTCCACTTCGAACTCCTCCTCAAAATACAGCGGCAGACGGTATTCCGCCGAAGCTTTCAGCCGCGGCCAGCCGGTCTGCCCGTCCGTGATCCCGGTGTCGATGGAATGCACCGTCAGTCCCAGTGAGCGGTAAAACGAATGCTCCGTCTCCTCCATCCAGCGGAAGAAATTCGAAAAATGGGCAATTCCCGCCAGATCCGTCTCCGCAAAATTCACGCGGCGGCGGTAAGTGTGGCGGCAGGTCATGGGAGGGAGGGCAGCCGGAGGTTGAACAGAAGCTCGTGAAGGAAACAAAAAAGCGGCGGCGGAGGATGATCGGCGGAATTCCGGGGAGAAATCCGGCGCGGAGCCGCCATCTTCCGCCGCCGCCGGGGCTTGGCAAGCGGCGGTTCCGGTTTCAGACGGAACGTGAGGGGAATTTCAGGTTGGCCCTCTCCGCGGAGCCCGCGCGGAGCTTGCGGTCACGGGGCGGTGACCGGGATCACTCGGAGGCGGCGGCCCAGGCGAGGCCGTCGGCAACTTTGCCGACTTCGATGAGGCTGGCGACTTTCCAGGTTTTGAGGTCCACGGCGGCGACTTTGGCGGAAGCGTCGCAGGAAACGTAGGCCATGGCGCCGTCCGGGCGGACGAGGACCACCTGCGGGGACTTGGGGAGCGCGATGCCTTTCTCGAACTTCATGGTCTCCAGATTGACGAGACCGAGCTGGCAGGTGTTGATCATGGCCACCAGCAGGGACTTGCCGTCGGGAGTTACGGACATGCCGTATCCGAAATCCGGAAGAGTGATGTGCGTTTTGACGGTATTGGTGGCGGTGTCGATGACCACGATCCGCGGATTCACCTGGTCGGCGGTGAAAACCAGCTTGTCGTCCGGGGAAACAGCGATGCGCTGGGTGCGGTGGGCGACGGGAATGGTGGTGATCAGCTTGCGGGCCTCCAGATCAAGGACGGAGACGGTGCCGGACTCCACGTTGGCGGTGTAGCCGCGCTTGCCGTCGTGGGAGACGGTGAGCATGTGGGACTCGGCTTTGCCCGTGGGGATGGCGCCGAGGATTTTCTGGGTGCGCGGGTCGATGACGGTCACGGAGTTCTCCATTTCCGTGGTGACATACAGCAGGCCGGTTTTGGCGCAGACGATCGGGCAGTGCGGGCGCAGGCCCTTGCCGAAATCGACGGTGCCGGTGATGGTCTGCTTCTGGAGGTCGATGATGCGCATCAGGGTGCCGTCGGAGCCTGGTTTGCCCACGCCGGAATCGCCGTAAATCGGGACATAGGCCAGCTTTCCGTCCGTCGAGGCGGCGACCTCGTGGCCGGTATTGCCGTTTTCCGGAATGACCGCTGTCTGCCTGTTGGTCGCGGGATCAATGATGGAAAGGGTCTGGTCGCCCTTGTTCGTCACCAGCAGCAGGCCGGAGGGTTTGGCGGCGGCGGCGGTTTCGGCGCGGGCCGGGCCGGACAGGAGGGAAAGGCAGGCGAACGCCAGGGAAAGGGGGCGTATTCCGCCAGAATGAGAGCGCCGGGAGTTGCTGGCGGAGGAAAAATCGGGTTTCATGGAAAATTACGGAATGCTGAAGACTGGCTGACTGGCCCGCAGTGATTCCAGATACAACGCGGGCGGCCCGATCTTTCGGCCAATGCCCGCCGCCTCCGCGTGCCGGAGGTTTGCTGGAATCCTCACTGCGGCGCACGCAATTACATATTAATCTTTGCTTGCCAGCGCTGCGGGGAATTGCACAGAGTGCGCCTCTCATGACGCAGGAATATTTCCCAAAGATTCAAAAAATCGCCTTTGAAGGCCCGGCGACCAAAAATCCCCTCGCCTTCCGCCATTATAATGCGGACGAGGTGGTCGGAACGAAAAAAATGCGGGATCATCTCCGCTTTGGCGTCGCCTACTGGCACGCCATGAAAAACCAGCTTTCCGATCCCTTCGGCGCGGGCACCGCCCTCCGCCCCTGGGACGACCGCAGTGACACCGTCGAAAACGCCTGCCGCGTGGCCGACGCCTGCTTCGAGTTCGCGGGCAAGCTGGGCATTGATTATTACTGCTTCCACGACCGCGATGTCTCCCCGGAACTGAATTCCCTGAAGGCCAGCAATGCCGCGCTGGATGCGGTTTCCGATCACCTTCTGGAACTCCAGAAACAGACCGGCGTCAAACTTCTCTGGGGCACCGCCTGCCTCTTCGCCCATCCCCGTTACAATCAGGGCGCGGGCACCAGTCCGAACGCCGATGTCTTCGCCTACGCCGCCGCGCAGGTGAAAAAAGCGCTCGAAACCACCCACAAGCTGGGCGGCGAGGGCTACACCTTCTGGGGCGGCCGCGAAGGATACTCCACGCTGCTGAACACCAACATGAAGCGCGAGCTGGACCACCTGGCCAAGCTGCTGCACATGGCCGTGGATCACAAGAAAGCCATCGGTTTCACGGGCCAGTTCTACATCGAGCCCAAGCCCCGCGAACCCTCCACGCACCAGTACGACAGCGACTCCGCCGCCTGTCTGAACTTCCTGCGCGAGTATGGGCTGCTGGAGCATTTCAAGCTGAACATCGAGACCAACCACGCCACGCTGGCCGGCCACACCGTGCAGCACGAGCTGACGGTCGCCGCCGCCGCCAACGCCCTGGGCTCCATCGACGCCAACGCCGGCGACGAGCTGATTGGCTGGGACACCGACCAGTTCCCCACCAATATTTACATGACCACCCAGATCATGCTGGTGCTCCTGAAAATGGGCGGTTTCACCACCGGCGGCCTCAACTTCGACGCCAAGTGCCGCCGTGAATCTTTTGATCCCGAGGATCTGTTCCACGCCCACATCGGCGGCATGGACGCCTTTGCGCGCGGCCTGAAGATCGCCCACAAAATCGTGGAGGACGGCCGTCTGGAGGGTTTTGTCAAAACCCGCTACTCCACCTTCGACAGCGGCATCGGCGCGCGGATTGAAGCGGGCAGCGTCGGTTTTGCGGAACTGGAGAAACACGCCCTCGGTCTCGACGTCCTGGACCTCGCCCAGAGCGGCCGTCAGGAAATGCTGGAAAATCTGGTGAATGATTTCATCGCCTGATCCCCGGCGGACGTAATTCAGGTTTTATTAAGGTGAAAGGGTTCAGAGTTCAGGGTTCAGAAACCCGGCTCTGAGCCCTTTTGCCTGAACCCTGAACCCTTCCTCTTTTGGTGCTGATGGAATCTGTCCGACTTGATAAATACCTCTGGGCCGTCCGCCTCTTCAAAACCCGTCCCGACGCCACCGACGCCTGCCGCCTTGGCCGGGTGGAAATGGGCGGTCAGCCCGCCAAAGCCGGCAAGGAGGTCCGGGTGGGGGATCTGGTCACGGTGACCACCGATGATCTGGTGAAAACCATCGGCATCACCGCCCTCCTGGATAAACGGGTCGCGGGCAAGCTGGTCGCCAATTTTCTGGAGGATCTGACGCCGCCGGAGGAATACGAAAAAGCCCGCCTGCGCCGCGAGGAGCACGCTCTGAACCTCGCCGCCAGCCCGCTCCACCGCCCCGGCAAGCGCGACCGCCGCCTGATGGAGGCTTTTCTGGATGATATCAAACGCGCCGCCGCTGATCCGGCGGCGGGGTGATCCCATATCGTCCCGGCCGCCGCTTTATTTTATGGGAAAACCGGGCTGCGCACGCACGTAACCTGAGAAAGCCGGCGCGCCGGTGACGCTTATTCCCCTGTGGTCCCGGAGTTTCCCTCCGCCGTTCCACCCCTGATTTTCAACCTCCCCGCCATCATGTCCCTCATCGACGAATACGTCCGCTATGAAACCCGCCGCCAGTTTTTCGGCCGGGGGAAGAATGTGCTCGGCTTCGCGGCCCTGACCGCGCTGATGCAGAAAGCGGGCATGAGCGGGGCCGATGCCTCGGACAGTGAGGCCGCGATGCGGGCGGTGAACCACTTCGCGCCCAAAGCCAAACGCGTCATTTACCTGCACATGGTCGGCGGTCCGTCCCAGATGGATCTCTACGACTACAAGCCGGAGATGGACAAGTATTACGACAAGGATCTGCCGGAATCCATCCGCAACGGCCAGCGCCTGACGGGCATGACCTCCGGGCAGTCCCGGTTCCCGATCGCGCCCTCCAAATACAAATTCCAGCAATACGGAAAATCCGGCATGTGGGTCAGCGAGATGCTGCCCTGGACCGCGAAAATGGTGGATGACATGTGTTTCATCCGGTCCATGCACACCGAGGCCATCAATCACGAGCCGGCCATCAGTTTCATGCAGACGGGAAATCAGGTCACCGGCCGGCCCTGTCTGGGATCGTGGGTCTCCTACGGTCTGGGATCGGAGAACAGCGATCTGCCGACCTTTGTGGTGCTGGTGGCCAAACCGACCAATACCGAGCAGATCCAGGCGATTTCCGCCCGGCTCTGGGGCAGCGGCTATCTGCCCGGCGAGCACGCGGGCGTGGCCTTCCGCAGCGGGCCGGACCCGATTCTTTACATTAATAACCCGCCTGGTGTCTCCACCGGAATGCGCCGCCGCACCCTGGACGGGCTGAAGTCCCTGAACGAGATCAATTACGATCTGGTGGGGGATCCCGAGACCCACACGCGCATTCAGCAGTATGAAATGGCGTTCCGCATGCAGAGCAGCGTGCCCGAGCTGACCGATCTGAAAAGCGAGCCCGAATCGACCAAAGCGCTTTACGGTCCGGATATCGAAAAACCCGGCAGTTTTGCCCACAGCGCCCTGCTGGCGCGCCGCATGGCCGAGCGCGGGGTGCGGTTTGTGCAGATTTACCACAACAACTGGGACCATCACGGCAATCTTCCGGGCCGCATGAAATTCCAGTGCGCCGACGTGGACCAGCCCTGCTACGGCCTCATTCAGGATCTGAAACAGCGCGGGCTTTACGACGACACCCTCGTCATCTGGGGCGGGGAATTCGGGCGCACCATCTACAGTCAGGGCGGCATCAGCCGGGAAAGTTACGGCCGCGACCACCATCCGCGCTGTTTCACCATGTGGATGGCTGGCGGGGGCTCCAAACCGGGCACCATCCACGGTGAGACCGACGATTTCTGCTACAACATCGTGAAGGACCCGGTGCATATCCGCGATTTCCACGCCACGGTGCTGAAGCTGCTGGGCTACAAACACGAGGCGTTCACCTTCCGGTATCAGGGGCTGGACCAGCGCCTGACCGGCGTGGAGACCGCGCATGTGATTCCCTCGCTCATTTCGTGAATCCGCGTCCACAGCCGGACCGGGACGCGGAGCCGGAGCCCGGACCGTTGCCGGTGAGAGTGACGGGCAATCTGGACCTGCACACGTTCCGCCCGCGCGATCTGCCGGAGCTGCTGCCGGCGTGGTTTGAGGAATGCCGCGCGCTGGGCATCCCGGCGGTCCGGGTGATTCATGGCAAAGGCACGGGCACGCTCCGTGCCGGTGTCCATGCCTTACTGGCAAAAATGGCGGAGGGACCGGATCCTTTGGTGAAATCCTGGACTTTTCCCGCGCCGGAATCCGCCGGCGGCTGGGGAGCGACGGTGGTGCAGTTGCGCGGAACTCCATGAGCGGCACGGGGTTGACACTCAGGTCAGTGTGCGAAAGATAATCTCCCCGCGTTCACGGATTTCTCATCGCGGCACGTGTATGTCCACAGCCGTCACCCGCCCGCAGCAGCGCGGGACGGCCCTTTCCCTCCATCCTCATGCGAACTTTCCCCGTTCCTCCCATCGTGGCGGCCCTCGCCGTCATGGTTGCCGCCTCCTCCGCGCAGGTGCCGCAAATCCTGAACTATCAGGGCAAAATCAAAGTCAGCGGCAACGACTTCACCGGTTCCGGTCAGTTCAAATTCGCCCTCGTGAACGCGGCGGGCAATCAGAGCTACTGGAGCAGCGACGGAACCACCACCAACGGCACCGAACCGGCGTCGGCCGTGACACTGCCCGTCCAGGCTGGCCTGTATTCCGTGCTTCTGGGCGACACCACCGTGCCCCAGATGGCGGCGCTGCCGCCCGGAGTTTTCGGTCATGATGATGTCCGGCTGCGGGTCTGGTTCAGTGACGGGGTGAATGGCTGGCAGCAGATGACCCCCGATCAGCGGGTGGCGGCCGTGGGTTACGCGATGATGGCGGAAACCGTGCCCGACGGGGCGGTGACCGCCGCCAAAATCGCTCCCGGAGCGGTAACCGAGGCGGCTCTGGCTCCCAATGCCGTGGTGAACAGCCTCAACGCCGCCGGTTACAATTCCCTGCCGGCCGGAAGCACGCTGCTTTCCACCCAGCCCAACGCGCCGTCACTGCTCAATGCCGGCTATGTGGCGGTGGGCAGCATTGACGGGGGTGAAAAGTGGACCGCCATCGCCGGCGGCACTGGCCGGGACCGCGCGGCCACGGTCTGGTCGGGCACGGAAATGCTCGCCTGGGGCGACGGCAACGAAGGCTGGCGCTACAATCCCGTCACCAATGTCTGGACCGCCATGAACACCGTGAACCAGCCTGCCGCCCGCATTGAGTGCCTGGCGGTGTGGACGGGAACGCAGATGATCGTGTGGGGCGGTTATGTGGTATCCAATGAGACTTTTCTGAACACCGGCGGACGCTACAATCCCGCGACAAACACCTGGACTCCCGTCAGCACCGCGAATGCGCCTTCCCCGCGCTATCGTGGCAGCGCGGTGTGGACCGGCAGTGAAATGATCGTGTGGGGCGGAGCCAACGGGGCGGGGGTGCTGGGGGATGGCGCGGCTTACAATCCGGCCACGGACACATGGAGGGCGGTTTCCGCCGCCGGGGCTCCGGCGGCGAGATACCTGCAGACCGCTGTCTGGTCAGGCACGGAGATGCTGGTGTGGGGCGGGGCCACTTTTGCCCAGGCGGCTTATGCGGACGGAGCAAAGTATAATCCCGCCACCGGTGTCTGGACTCCCATGGCGGCCACCGGCACCAATCCGCGTTTTTATCACACCAGTGTCTGGACCGGCAGTGAAATGATCGTGTGGGGCGGGGAATCCAGAGGTGCCGGACAGGAATACATTCTGTTCAACACCGGCGCGCGCTACAAACCCTCCACGAACACCTGGGCCATCATGAATGTCAATGATGTCGTTCCCTCGCGCTTTCATCATACCGCTGTCTGGACCGGCAACGAAATGATCGTGTGGGGAGGTTATATCAGCCCCTACAATCCGGCCGTTTACACCAGCACCGGCGGCCGCTACAGCCCGTCCAGCAACACTTGGCTTCCCGTCGGGCTCACCGATGCCGCCAGTCCCCGCAGCTGGCACAATGCCGTGTGGACCGGTTCTGAAATGGTGGTCTGGGGCGGGACCTCCGGCTCCGATCTCAACACCGGCGGCCGCTACCGCTCCAGTCAGACTCTTTACATGTATCAGCACCCATGAACCGCTATTTTCTTATGATTGCCGGGCTGATGCTGACGGCTTCCCGGCTTCCCGCCCAGGTGCGGCAGGGCGGACCTTATCAGATTCAGACAGAGTCGCTGAATGCGGGCGGGGCCCCGGTTTCGGGCGGGGCGCTGTATTCCCAGACGGGTTCCCTGACCTCTGTCGCCGGCCAGTCCGGCGGCGGCGTTTACACCCTGCTTTCCGGATTCACCGCGCAGCTTGGCGGCACCGGCACGGGGAGCGGACCGCTGGCTTTTGCCGGGTGGCAGAGCGAGCACTTTGGCAGCACCACCGATCCGGCGGCGGCGGCGGCGGCGGATCCGGACGGCGATGGGGTCTCCAATCTGCTGGAGTTCATGTTCAATCTGGATCCGCTGATTTCCGGCAATCCGGTGGTGGCGGCCGGTGGCGGCGACAGTGGCCTGCCTCTGATCCGCGAGGAAACTCTGGAGGGAAACCGCTTCCTGACGGTGGAGTACATCCGCCGCAAAAACAGCGGTGTGCAGACGGTGCAGGATACCGCCACCCTGCAAGCCTGGGCCACCGCCGCTTTCACAGCCCTGGGGGAGCCGGTTTCCGTCAGTCCGGTTTACGAACGGGTGAAGCTCCGCGTGGATCCCGCCATCGCTCCCGGTGCTCCCCGCTTTGTGCGGCTTTCGGTCACGGTGCAGTGAAGGCGGAACGGGCCTGCTGATGCCGGCGGAATCGGGATCATGGCGGATCGGTCAGACCGGCCGGTATCCGCTCCGCCCCATGATTGGGATTTCCCAAAACCGCATACGATCAGGCCGCGTCCTGCCCGGTGCGTTTGCGTTTGCGGAGAATGGCGGGTTTTTCCCCCTCCACCACGGCGCGGTTGACGATGACGGTGCGGACGTCGTCGCGGCTGGGAACCTCGAACATGATATCCAGCATGATATTCTCGAAAAGGGAGCGCAGGGCCCGGGCTCCGGTGCCGCGTTTGACGGCGGCGGCCGCGAGAGCGAGGAGGCCGTCGCGGGTGACCTGAAGTTCGACGCCCTCCATGCCGAGAAGCTTGCTGTATTGCCGGATGATGCTGTTTTTCGGCTCCGTCAGAATGCGCAGCAGATCCTCCTCGCTCAAAGGCTGGAGGGTGCTGATGACGGGCAGCCGGCCGATGAATTCCGGGATCAGTCCGAAGCCGAGCAGGTCCTCCGGCAGCACGTGGCGCAGGGCCTCGCTGAGCGGTGTTTCAACGCGGGCTTTGTTGGCGTCCACTGCTCCGAAGCCCATGACATTCCGGCCCCGGCGGCGGGTGATCATCTGATCCAGACCGACAAAAGCGCCGCCGCAGATGAAGAGGATGTTCGAGGTGTCGACCTGAATGTATTCCTGCTGCGGATGTTTCCGGCCGCCCTGGGGCGGGACATTGCAGACAGTGCCTTCGAGGATTTTCAGGAGCGCCTGCTGGACGCCCTCGCCGCTGACATCGCGGGTGATGGAGACGTTTTCCGTCTTGCGGCCGATTTTGTCGATTTCGTCGATGTAAATGATCCCCATCTCGGCGCGGCGGACATCGAAATCAGCCGCCTGAAGCAGGCGCAGAACGATGTTCTCCACGTCCTCGCCGACGTAGCCGGCTTCCGTGAGAGTGGTGGCGTCGGCGATGCTGAAGGGAACGTTCAGCAGCTTGGCCATGGTCTTGGCCAGAAGAGTTTTGCCCGAGCCGGTGGGGCCGATGAGGAGGACGTTGCTTTTTTCAATCTCAACATCGGGATAACGGTCTGCGGTCTTCGGCTGAAAACTGGGGGACTCGTCCTCATCCTTCATCTTCTGCTGGATGCGCCGGTAATGATTGGCCACGGCGACGGCCAGCACTTTTTTGGCGTGATCCTGCCCGATCACATAATCGTCAAGATGGCGGAAAATATCCGCCGGGCGGGGAACCGTGAGGCGGGGCAGCGGTGGCTGTCCCGCCTCCTCGGTTTCCTTGTCCAGGATGTCCTTGCACACGACGATGCAGGAATCGCAGATGTAAACTCCGGGTCCGGCAATGAGTTTTTTGACCTCCGCATGGCTTTTGCCACAGAAGGAGCACATTGTCAGATTGGTGGAGCGGGCCATAGGATTTCAACCCACAGCAACCGGCAGATCGCGGCGGCTTTCAAGCACTTTGTCCACCAAACCGTAGGCGGCGGCCTGCTCTCCGGTCATGTAGTTGTCACGGTCGGAGTCGCGCTCGATCTGCTCCACGGTTTTGCCGGTGTGTTTGGCAAGGATGGTGTTGAGGCGTTTTTTCAGGCTGTACATGAACTCCACGGTGCGCTCCACATCGGAGGCCGTGCCCTGGGCCCCGCCGCTGACCTGGTGGATCATGACGTGGCTGTTGGGCAGGCAGAAGCGCTTGCCTTTGGTGCCGGAGGTGAGGAGCACGCTGCCCATGCTGGCGGCGATGCCCATGCAGTAGGTGTTCACGTCGCAGGTGACGAACTGCATGGTGTCATACATCGCCAGGCCGGCGGTGACGCTGCCGCCGGGGCTGTTGATGTAAATGTTGATGTCCTTGCCGGGATCCTGCATCTGGAGATACAGAAGCTGGGCGATGACGTAGTTCGCGAGGCCGTCGCTGACCTGGGTGCCGATGAAGACGATGCGGTCCTTCATCAGGCGGGAGATCAGGTCAAAACCCATCATGCCGATCCCCGGCTCCTTTTCGTAAACAGTGACGTTTTTCGCCACATCCAGCGCGGCATCACGGAGATGCTGCGGCAGATGCAGGAGGCGTTCGCGGTCGTCCTGAAGCTCGCGAAGGTCGAAATTTGGGGAAGACATAGGTGGCGTGTGGAGTTGGTTTTTGCCAGGCGCGGCCCGCTGTCCGGGGGCCTGGCTGATAACTTACGACGCCGGGGCTTCGGCGGTTGCGGAAGCCGCTTCAGCCGGAACGGCGGCGGCTTCGGCGGCGGCGGGAGCGGTGTATTCGATTTTCGCGTGCTCGACGAGGACGTCGAGGGCTTTGGCCAGGAGGATGGAATGCTGGAGGTTTTCCAGACCCTGATTTTTCTGGAGGGATTTGATGACCTTCTGGGGAGTGCTGCGGGCGCGGTAGGCGATGCTGCTGATGCGCTGGATCATGTCCTGCTGGGTGACGCTCAGGTTTTCCTTCTTAACGACTTCCATGAGGAGGAACTCGTCCTTCACATCCACTTTGGCCTGGTCGCCGGCGGCCTGGAGAATGGCGCCTTCGTTCTCGACAATCATCTCCTGGGTCAGGCCGCGGTCGATGTTCATCTTCACGAGCTCATTCACGCGGCGCTGGGCGGCGCTGTTGACCACGTTTTCCGGGAGGTCAAAATCGATCTTCTCACGCAGGGCGGCCATGGCGGCGATGCGCTTCTGCTCCACATCGCTCTGGGCGGCCTGGAGCTTGGAGTTCTCGCGGATGATTTCGCGGAGCTCCTCCAGATTTTTGCCTTCCGCGAGGCGGGAGGCGAATTCGTCGTTCAGTTCGGGAAGGTCGGCGACTTTGATTTCCCCGGCGGTGACGGTGTAAACCACTTCCCTGCCGGCGATGGCCTCGTTGACGCCTTCGGCCGGCATGGTCACTTTCACCTCGCGGGTGTCGCCGGTTTTGATGCCTTCGAGCTGCTCGCAGAAACCGGGAACGAAGTTCTCGTCGGACAGTTTCAGAAGGAAGCTGGTGTTCTCGGCGATGAAATGCTCGGCTTCAGGAAGCACTTCGGTCAGGGGCTTGTCCTCCAGCTTGCCGGAGTAGTCGATGTTCACGAAGTCATTCTTTCCGGCGGCCTGGTCGGCGACGGCGCGCAGGGTGGCCATCTGCTCGCGCTGGCGTTCCAGCACCTGATTCACCGTGTCCTCGGTGATTTCAATTTTCGGCACGGAGACGCTGAGGCCTTTGTAGTCCGGGAGGCTGAATTCGGGGGCCAGCACCAGCTTCACCGTGAAGCTGATATGACCGTCCCTGGCTTCGCCGGGTTTGAAGTCGGCGACGTTGAGCACGTTGAGATTCTCCTGTTTGATGGCCTCGCGCAGACCCTCGTTGACGATCTGGTCGTTGACCTCGCGGTCGATCTCGTCCTTGAATTTCTTCTCGATCACGGCGCGGGGGGCTTTTCCTTTGCGGAAGCCGGGCAGGGCGGCCTGACGGATGTAATTTCCCACGATGGCGGTGCGGGCCGCGGTCTGTTTTTCAGTGGGAATCTGCACGCTGAGGCTGGCCATGCAGTTGGGAAGTTTTTCAACGGTGATGTTCATGTCGGGTCCTGGTGATGGAGAAAAAGGGGGTGCGGAGAGCCGCGAAAGCGGGCGTGGAGAATATCGGCCTCCTCCCGGAAGACAACGGGAGTTTTGGCCACCCTCCAAAAATGCGCCGCATGGCTTCCGGCAAGCGGGAATGCGGGACAAATTCCAACTTTGAACCGGGGAATGAGGAGCCACGGATTTAACGGATGGGACGGGGACACACGGAGGCTTCATTGGCGGCTGGCGGCTTCCTGCGGCCAGCGGGCGATTGACGGCGGGCATGGCGGGTGTTCCTTCGGGAAGTGGAAAGCCGCCTGCCGCCGGAAATCACGCTGGACCCGCCGCATGGCGGTGCGGCGCGGGACAACACGCCGCCGCCCGACGCCCTGACGGGTCTGGCGAAGGAGATGCACGAGGCTTTTTCCGAGAACGGCCTGCTGTCGGAATCCCCGGATTTTGAATACCGCGCGGGCCAGCAGCGCATGGCGGTGGAAGTGGGTCAGGCGCTGGAAAAAAAGCGCCCGGTGATCATTGAGGCCGGCACCGGAGTGGGCAAATCACTGGCTTATCTGCTGCCCGCCGCCCTGACCGCGCTGCGGGAGAAACGGAAAGCGGTCATTTCCACCCACACCATCAATCTTCAGGAGCAGCTCATCGCCAAGGACATCCCCATCGTCCAGAAGCTGGTGCCGCAGCCGTTCACGGCGGTGCTGCTGAAAGGCCGGGCGAATTACCTTTGTCCGCAGCGGCTTTCCAAAGGCATGCGCGGCACGGCGGATCTCTTCAGCACCGCCGAGCATGATGAGCTGCGGGCGCTCTGGAAATGGCGCGCTCTGACGCAGGACGGGACGCTGAGCGATCTCAGTTTCACCCCCTCGCCCAACGTCTGGTCGCAGGTGTGCAGCGAGCCCCACGCCTGCACGCCGCGCTCCTGCGGGCCGGACAGCGGGTGTTTTTACCAGGATGCCCGGCGGCGGGCGGCGGAGGCGGAGATGATCGTGCTGAACCACACGCTGTTCTTCACCATGCTCTCCGCTCAGGAGGAACTGGGTGTTGAGGGCGAGGGGTTTCTGTTTCCGAATGACTTCGTGGTGCTCGATGAGGCGCACACTCTGGAGAATGTCGCGGCCAAACAGCTCGGCCTGAACCTCTCGCAGGCGGGCCTGAAATTTGACCTTCAGCGCCTTTACAACCCGCGCACCCAGAAGGGGCTTTTTCCCCTGGCCAAAAGCGTGGAGGGCGTCACCAGCACCGCGAAACTCATGGAGCTGGTGGATGCGTTTTTCACCACCGTGCGGGATGCGGCGAAATTTTCCCCCGCCGGCCGGGAATTCCGGGTGCGTCAGGCGGGACTGGTGGAGAACACCCTGCACGGCGCGCTGCTGGAGGTGGTGGAGTGCGTGCGGAAAGTGACGGATAATAAGGAGGCGGGGGACAGCAGTATTTCCGAAATCACGGAAATGGGCCGCCGCCTCAGCAGTCTGAGGGCGGGGCTGGAGGAATTTCTGACCATGGCGCGGGAGGGGCATGTTTACTGGGTGGAGCGCAGCGGGGTCGAGGGCCGGAATGTCAGTCTGCACGCCGCGCCGGTGGATGTCAGCGGGCTGCTGCGGCAGTTGTTTTTCAGCGGCCATAAAACCTGCGTCATGACCAGCGCCACCTTCGGCGCGGGCGAGCCGAATCTGCGCTACTTCCGCCGCCGCTGCGGGGCGGAAAAGGCGCGGGCGGTGGAGATCGGCAGTCCCTTTGACTGGGAAAACCAGATGCGGCTGCACCTCGTCAGGCATCTGCCGGACCCGAATTCCCCCGGTTACGAGGCGGCGCTGGAGCAGTGGATCCGGTATTTTCTGGAGCAGTCGCAGGGCCGGGCGTTTGTGCTTTTCACCAGCTACAAACTCATGGAATCCATGGCCGGGCGGCTGGAGGGCTGGTTTCAGACCAAAGGCTGGGAGCTGCTGGTGCAGGGCAAGGGCCGGCCGCGCCACCAGTTATTGCAGGATTTCAAGGAGGACATCAGCAGCGTGCTTTTCGGCACCGAAAGCTTCTGGACCGGAGTCGATGTCCCCGGCGAGGCGCTGTCGAACGTGATCATCACCCGCCTGCCGTTCGCCGTGCCGGACCATCCGCTGACGGCGGCGCGGCTGGAATATATCGAGGACCGGGGCGGGAATCCATTTTCGGAATATTCCGTGCCCGAGGCCGTGCTCAAGCTCCGCCAGGGCATCGGCCGCCTGATCCGCACGAGGAAGGACCGCGGGATCGCCGTCATCCTGGATCCGCGGGTGCTGACGAAAAGTTACGGCAGAATCTTCCTGGATTCCCTGCCTCCCGCGCCGCGCGTGATTGCGGATTGAGAGGCGGAATGGACTTTGTGGACAGATAAACGGAAAGAAAGTAAGGAAGGAGGGGAGCCTCCTCCGCTCAGGAGGGGCTGGAGCGCCAGAGCCGCCAGCATTCCAGGAAACCGTCGGCGAAATCCTCGGGACGGGCGGCGGTCCAGGCGTCGATTTCCGCGATGTCGAACCACTGGCCGGTTTCGATCTCGCTGGCGGGCCAGTGGACGCGGCCTTTCCAGTCGTCGAGGAGAAAAAGCTCCACGAATTCCCAGCCGGTGCCGGGGCAGGCGGGCACGGTGCCGAGGAGGGTGAGCTGATCGGCGGTGGTTTTGATGCCCAGTTCCTCCTCCAGCTCGCGGACGGCGGAGGTCAGGTAGTCCTCACCGGAATCGAGATGACCGGAGGCGCTGCTGTCCCACTTTTCGGGTTTGCTGTCCTTCAGGTGGCTGCGTTTCTGGAGGAAAACGGCTCCGGAGGGATTGCGGACAAACAGATGCACCGCCCGGTGCCAGAGGCCCTCGGCGTGGACAACGCGCCGGATTTCCTGGCGGATGACCTCGTTGCGGTCGTTGACCACGTCGAAAATCTCCTCGCCGCGCTGGGGATTGCCTTTCAGCGCGTGTTCGTCGTAAAAATTGGCGATTTCCACCCACTGATGCAGCGTCAGCTCCTGGGCGCGGGCGGTGACCGGAACGCCGATGCCGGCGGCGATTTCCTCCCAGGTCATGACGGGATGCGGCGGCAGGAGATTGCGCAGCATCTTGCGGCGCTGGGAGAATCCGGCGGCCATCACGCGGTCGAATACGCCCTCATCGAAAACCGGCAGCTCCGCGCGCGGGCGGGGCTCCATGGAAATGACCCCGCTGTCCACCGCCGGGCGCGGCATGAAAATATCCGGGGGCAGCTGGCGCAGGAATTCCACGCGCCACCGCGCCTGCTGCCGCAGACTGAGCAGGCCGTAAAGGCTGTCGTTCGGCTTGGCGCTGAGCTTGACGCAGACCTCCTTCTGAAGGGTGAAAACCGCGCGCCGCACCGGACTGGGGTTTTTCAGACAGTTGCGGATGATTTCCGTGCCGCAGGAGTAGGGCAGGGCTCCGAGCATTTTGAAGGGCTGCTCCTTGAAGTACGGCCGCATGTCCAGACGGACGGCGTCGCCGTGAATAATCGTCACTTCCGGCAGATGCCCGAAGCGGCCGCGCACCACCTCGACCAGCTTGTCGTCCTTCTCGACGAGAATGATCCGCCGCGCGCCCTTTTTCACCAGGTGCTCCGTCAGCGCGCCCATGCCGGGGCCGATCTCCATGACCACATCGCCGGGCCGCACCTCCAGCTGATCCACAATCCACTCCGCCACGGAGGCGTCGGTCATGAAGTTCTGGCCCATGCCATAGCTGGGATCAATGTCCCGGTCCTTCATCATGCGCCGCGCCGCCTGCCGTTCCGGGGAGGACTCCCCGCGCCTGGATATTTTTCCCATGCGCTCCGCTGTGCCGCCGATTTCCCCGGGACGCAACCCGGAGAAGCGCAAATTGAACCTGGACCAAAGGGAACAAAAGCGGTGGAGGCGACGCGGACTTGCGCGTTTTCATGGCCGGAATAATGGTGCGAAGCTGAACGCTGTGAATGGTAAAAATAAAATTGGCCTTGTATTTTCAGTGAAGGCTCCGTCCTCCTCTCCGTCATTGATGGACACCGCCTTGAATTCCGTTCTCTGACTTTCCGCCGCGGATTATGGTGCAGGCTTCTGTTCGCAAATTTCCGTCGAAGCGGGTGCTTTTCATTACGGATTTTTATCAGGAGGAAGTGCTTCTGGGCGTGGTGGAGCACGCGCGCCTGGCGGGTTGGGAACTGATTTCCAACATGCGTTTTCACGGGATGTTTCCCTCGGAATCGGAGGCGGACGGCATCCTGGTGACGGCGGTCGGTCCCCGGGTGCGGCGCTGGATGAAAAAATGGCGGGACACGCCCATTGTGCAGATTGGCGGGGAAGTGCCGGACTGGCCTTATCCGTCCGTGGAGGTGGACTACGGGCAGGCGGCCCGGGTGGCGGCCCGGCATCTCATGGAACTGGGGCATGGGCATCACGCGTTTTATTCGCTGGTGTCGCGGGGGGAGGTGGATCTGATGAGATCCGCGTTTCAGGCCGAGTTGGAGCAGGCCGGGCTTTCCGCGCATCACCTTGATTTTGAGGCGGTTTACGGCCCGCAGGCCCTCGAGGTGCCCCGGGAGGAGCGGCTGCGGTGGCTGGCGGCGGAACTTTCGGCTTTGAAAAAACCGCTGGCGGTGATGGGCGATGACGACCGCCGGGCTCTGGAACTTATGGCCGCGTGCTCCCTGGCGGGGCTGCGGGTGCCGGAGGACGTGGCCATCGTGGGCTGCGAGAACCGCAATATCGAGGGTCTCATGGCTCCGGTGCCGCTGTCCTCGGTGGATACCAACTGGCGGCGGGTCGGGCGGGAGGCGGCGGTGCTGCTGGACCGGCTGATGGCCGGGGAAAAAGCCGCCGTTCAGCGCACGCTCATCCCTCCGCGCGGAGTGGTGGCGAGGGCGTCCACCGCGACTTTTGTGACGGATTCCAGCGGCATCACCCGGGCGCTGCTGCACATCCGGGAAAATTTCCCCCACCCCATCCGCCTGAACGGCCTCGCGCGCATGGCGGGCATGGCCGAGCGCCAGTTCCGGGATGAGTTCAAGCGCCTCGTGGGCCGGGGACCGCGCGCGGAGATTCACCGCGCGCGCCTGGCCTGCGCCGCCCGGCTGCTGCGGGACACGGATCTGAAACTGGACGCGATCGCGGTGGAGAGCGGACTGGGCACGGCCCGGAAACTCTGCGAAATTTTCGCCGAAGTCCATCAGATGACCCCCACCGCGTGGCGTCAGCAGGCGCGCCAGGATTAAATTTCAAGGGTGATAACGGGCTGGCTTCAGCCGAAAGCGGGAAGTTTTTGGGGATAAAAGGGGAAGCATGCCCGCTTCGAATGGAACCGGGAGTGCTTTACAGCAGTTCCACAGGCGCATCAGCCAAACCCCTGCCGGAGGAAATTCCGGGGGCTGGGGCGTCTTCCGGGCTTAGGCCCTCCCTCCGTGATGAAATGAACCTTTTGGCCGATACCAGCGTCCGGCGGATAAACACCTTCCGGCGCGGCCTGCCCTCAACGCCATCACACCCAAACAAAGACCACGCCGCGGGCGCTGGTTTCAGGCCTTCCGGTTCTGAAACCACGCCCGCAGCGCTTTCAGCCTCTTGCCGGTTTCCCAGCGGAAAATCCGGGCCATCACGGGCTCCAGCACCTTCCGCAGCCATACGGGGCGGGCGCTGAAGCGGAACTGATAAGTGATCTCCGAGCCGCCCTCCGGCACGTTCCGGTGCCGGATGCTGGCGGCGAACGTGTCGAAGAAAGCCGGCCGGTTCACCATCTCCACCGCCGCCACCTCCCCGGGGTGGAAAGTCACGTAGCGGGTTCTCAGGGCGATTCCCCCAAGCGCCCAGCGCCCCCGGCAGGTGGAAACCGCGCCTTTGGCGGCAGCCGGAAATTCGGAATCCAGCCTGGCGGAACTCAGCAGGGTGTCCCATTCCAGACGCCGGTCATAATTGTGCAGCAGGGCAAAAACCTCCGCCGCCGGGGCGGGGATGATGTCCGTCACTTTGCCGTTTTTCATAAGAGGGAGGATTGGGCCTGAAGCGGGATATGATTGAACAAAGGGTATTGAACAGAAGGGCGCGAAGGAAACAAAGAAACGGCGGCGGCGGGAGGGAGCAGGTGTTCCGCCGGGCGGTGTTCCGTCCGGAGCCGGATTCCGGGGTGGTGGACAGGAGGAAATCAGTGAGGCTGGCGGAATTCGGAGGGCAGGAGGCCCACGCAGCGCTGAAAAGCGCGGGAGAAGGCGTGGCCGGAGGTGTAACCGACGCGGCGGGCGATGACCTCGATTTTGTCATCGCCGGATTCCAGCAGATCCTGGGCGCGCTGGACGCGGAGGTAGGTCAGGTGCTCAATGGGCGAGCGTCCCAGCGTCGCGAGACAGGTGCGCCGGAGGTGTTCGGCGCTGAGCCCCGCGTGGCTGGCCAGCCGGTGCAGCGGCCAGTCGGCCTCAATGGCCGCCTCCACATCGGTCCAGAGCTGCCAGAGCCGCTGGTCCATGCGCCAGGGCCGCGCCAGCCGCCGGGCGATGGCGTCGATGATCGCCAGCCAGTGCCGGACCATGGACGGCTCGCGCTCGTTGTCCCATTCATCGCGCAGGCCGGCCAGCGCCAGGCCCAGGCGGATGTGGCCCGCCTGACGCAGCGGGGATCCGGAGTCGATCAGCGGTTTGACGCCGGGGGATTCGTTGTAACGCACATAGGCGATTTTCCAGTGCTGGCCCTCGGCGGTCTGAAAGGCGTTCAGCACCCGGGGCGGGGCCATCACCACCTCGCCCTCCACGGTTTTCTGCCATTTTCCCTCCAGAAAAATCCGGCCCTCGCCCTCGAAGGTTTCCAGAATGAAGCTGCCGGCGGGCCGCAGCCGCACGCGTTTGTAGCCGGCGGCGGAATCGTCAATGCCGACCCGCGCCAGCCCGTGGGACGCCAGCAGCGGGCAGTCCTCGGGCGTCAGAAACCAGCAGCAGGTTCCCGGGCTGTCGAGAGTCACATCCTGCTGCGGAATTCCGTTTTTTTTCAGTGCGGGCTGCATTCGGTCAAATCCTGCCGGGGAAATCCATCAGAGCCGGCCTGTCCCGGGGCTTTCGGGGGAAAGCGGGACGGCTTATTTCAGCTGCTCCATTTCCGTGATGCGGTAGCGGCTGGGCAGGAAGTCGGCGTTGTCCTGCCTGGCCTGCTCGTCGTCGAGGTAAATGGTGCGGGGACCGTCGGTCACCTCGATTTTGTGGATGCCTTTTTCGGGAACCTTGATGGCTTCGGCGAGGGTGGCGAGATCCGTGATGTCCTTGCCGTTCACCTTGTTGACGATCAGGCCGGACATGCGCTCGTAGCCGATGGTGCAGGGGGCGGGCAGGACGCCGCTGATGAAGACCAGTTTTTTGCGGCCGGCTTTGAGAAAATCGTCCTGATTCGCCTGGGCGTAAGTCAGCCGGAACGGCGCGCGCTCCTTCCAGTCCTTGCCGGCGAGCTGGAGATAGGGAAGGGTGAGTTCCTGGAAAAGCAGGCCGCCGAGAATGACGTAACGCGGCTGACGGTCGAAAACGTAGGGATCGACAAGATAGTCCTTGGCTTCCGTGCGCAGCATTTTCACGTCGAGATCCATGGGCTTGCCGTCGCGGATGAGCTTCACTTTCATGGTGTCGCCCACTTTGGTGCCCCCGCGCACGAGGTGGCCGAGGCCCAGCAGGCCGTAGGCGGGATCCTGATAATAGCCGCGGGCATCGAGCTTGTAGCCGTTGATCTCGACCACCACATCGCCCTCCTTGACTCCGGAGACGGCGGCGGAAAATCCGGGCGTGACCGAGGTGATCAGTACTCCGCCCTCGTATTTGTCAAGTTTCAGATAGGAGCGCAGCTGGGGATCCAGAGTGGAGGCCACGCGGACCCCGAAGTTCGGCAGGCCCTCGTAGGGCGCCTGGGCGACGTCCTTGAGGAAATTCTCGATCATGGGCGCGGGCAGGATGTCGGACACTTGGTCGCGGGAATTGTAGCGGATCAGCATCCCCGCCAGCCTGCCTTTGTGAATGACGGGCAGGGTGAAGGTGCCGCTGCGGTACTGCACGGCGCCGTTGGCCTGGAAAACGAGGAAAATCTGATCCTCCAGAAAATAGGAGCCCAGATCCACCCGGTCAAAATCCACCGTCGAGGTCACGGGCGCGCCGTTGTTCTCAAACTGCCAGACCTCCAGCGGCACCTTGGGTTTGATGGTGGTGTCCAGCACCAGCGGCTCCATGTTTTTGAAGAAATCACCGGGAGGATCCACCGGGACCACGGTCGCCAGATTGACCTCGTAGTCGATGGCCTCGACTTTGGCGGTGATGCGCTCGCCGGAGGCGGCCTGCTCCAGCTCGATGTAAGTCGCGTCCTGGGCCAGTTCCGCCGTGACCAGCACGCGGTTGCCCTCCAGCAGCGCGCCCAGCCCGCGGCGGGTGCCGGGGCGCTGTTTCTGCCAGGGCAGCGCGAAATTGTAGCCCTGGCTGGTGATGTTCACCCGCAGGATGGAGGTCTCGGGCGCGGGCGCGGCGGCGGCTTCCTGAGGGAAAATAACAGCCGCGGCCAGGGCCAGGGCGATAAGTGGGGAACGGAAAGTCATGGTGGAAATTGGGGAAATGAGGGAAGGATGGGAACGCGTTCAGGGGTTGATGAAGGCATCCTTGCTGACCCGGTATTTCTGTCTCACGCGCTCATGGGCGGCGGAGATGAGGGATTTGTCGATGGCGATGGGCCGGCTTTCGCCCGCCAGGCGGATGACGGCGTGGGAACCGTCGGGGCCTTTGGCCAGGGCGGTCTGCACCTCCTTCAGGGACTTCACCTTGACCCCGTTCACCTCCTCAACCACCTGGCCGGTGTAGTCGCGGATCCAGGTGTTGATGGAGTCCGGGAGAATGCTGGTGAGAACCACGACCTCGGGCAGCTCCTTGTAAATCTCGTCCACCGCGTAGTAGTTGAAATAGTAACGGGTGCGCAGGTTTGTCAGGCCGAAAGTGTCCATCAGCTCCTTGTCCAGAGGCTGGAAGACCAGGCCGGCGTACATCACATATTCCGGCTGCTTTTCATACTGGTTGGCCATCATCAGGTAAGGCGGGAAAGCCTTCAGGGTGACCTCGAATTCCTGCTCCTTGGAGTCGCGCCAGACTTTGAGTTTGATTTTATCGCCGACATATTTCCGCTCCACGACCTCGGCCATCTCCGTCTGCTCGCCGTCGATGTCGATGGAGCCGTTGCTGTCCACGTCGTAGCCGTCGAGGGCCATGAGCACATCGCCCTGGCGGAGCACGCCGCCGCAGGTGCCGGTGCTGTCCACGGAGGTGATCATCACCCCGACGTCATTGTCCGGCAGGCTCAGGGCTTTGCGCTGGGCGGGATTCAGAATGGGATAGTGGCCGATGGCCAGTTCGCCGTAGTGGTCGTATTTGCCGTCCTCCACATCCTTCAGAAAGCGGCGGATGACGGGCACGGGGATCATGTAGCCGGTGTTCTGCGCCACATCGCCGCTGTATCCCTGGAAAGCGACGCCGATCACCTTGCCGTCCTGGAGCACGGGACCGCCGGAGTTGCCGGGATTGATGGCGGCGTCGATCTGGATCGCGAGGTGCTGATCGACCCCGCTGTGGCTGTATTCCTGGTAATCCACCCGGCTGACCACGCCGCGGGTGACGGAGATACGGTCCCCGCCAATAGGGTAGCCGACCACTTTCACGGTGGTGTCCAGTTTGGGCAATTCCTCGCTGATGACCAGGGGCACGGATTTCTCAAAGGAGGGCACCGCCGGAGCGAGTTCAATCAGCGCCAGATCGCAGTCGTGGGCGACAAATTTCACCCTGGCGCGGTAGGGCGTGGAGTCCCCCACCCGCTTGATCACCAGGCGGCTGGCATTGCTGACCACGTGGGCGTTGGTCATGAAAAGATTGGGCGCGATGAGAAAAGCCGTGCCGGTGCCGCCGGTGGGAGTCGCCGCATTCCACGGGGTGCGGTAATCGACCCGCAGGGCGGAGCACTCCACATTCACGATGCTCTGGTACTGCTTGCCCAGGGAGCTGGTTTTCTCATCCGCCGGAGCCTCCTGGGCCCGGGCTGGAATCTGCGGAAGCGACAGGGAGAGGAGGGTCAGCGCAGCCAACCGGGGAAGTGAGGGGAAAGGCATGGAAAGCGTGGCGGGGAGGAAAATTGCGGAGCGCGGAGCGACTAAAACGGGGACCTGACAGAATGTAAAGCTAAAGGTGATTCAGGAATCCCCGCGCTGGACATTTGGCGTAATCCGTATCATTTTGCCGAGGTTTTATGAGCCGCTACTTGAACTCCCCGAGGGAAGCTGACTGGTACGCCTGCCCGTCATGCGGGGACGAGGTGCGCGTCGGCTCCTCCGGCTGCCAGCGCTGCAATGCCGCCGGGCCGGCCGCTGATCCTGAGGATTCCGCGGACCTGTCGGACGCCGGGCCGGATTTCGACTATGATGACTGGAAAAAGCGGGAATTCGGCACCGCCAGCCGCTTCAAACCGCACCATCTTCCCTGGAAATACTGGATTGCGGGCATTCTTCTCGTTCTGGCCATGCTCTGGGGAGCGGTTTTTGCCGGATTTCTGAGTTACTGACCACGGACGGGGAAGGTTTCCCGGACAGGGAACCATGGATCATACAGGACCGCCAAATCCCATGAGTTCCATGCCCGTCCTCTCCTATTTCCTCAGCCGGTAAAAGCCCCGCCCGCCGTTGAGCGGGATGGGGAACGGGTTTGCCGCTCCCGGAAGAGCGGTCCAGTCGGTCAGGTCCGGGGAATGCTCCAGAATTTGGGCGGGATTGTCCCAAAGGAGAAAATGGCCGCGGTTGATGCTGAAAACACTGAAATCAACGCCTGCGGGAGGATTTCTGACAAGGATCAGGGAGGCGTCGCAAACGGCGTCACCGGAGGTGGCGCCGCTCTGGTGAACTTCGATGGCGAGCACATTGATGCCGGCGGTCAGCGCATTGCGGATGGCGGAGTCCGCGGGGAGCTGATCATAAGTGACTTCCGCGCTGCCGTCGCTTTTGGTGGAGCCGGCCAGTTTATCCGAAGCGATGCCGGAAACTCCGCCCGTGCCGGGGCTCACATTGAGCGGCGGAAAAGCGGCCCCGTTGATGAAGGCCACCGCCCCGTCGTCATGCAGTAACTGCAGATTCAGCGACTGAATGGACGCGGGATCGGAGACCGTGAAGGTTTTTCTGAAATAGGTCGTGATTCCCTGCTCCGCCGTCGGCAGGGTGGTTCCGAGCGTCAGATAAGGGGCGGAGCCTCCGAGATTTCCCCAGCCGAGGGGGGCGGTTTTCGCGGTTTTCCAGGTGGCGTCCTCCCCATAATCCGCTGCGGTCCAAGGGCGGCCCGAAGCGTCATCCGGCGGTTTCTGGGCGGCGGCGGCCGGGGTGCGGTTGGCGTAATAACTCCAGCCGGCGGCGGCTTTCGGGAGGGGAGTTTCCGTGATCAGGCCGGCGGTGCTGAGAAACCACGCGTCCCCGCCGGTGACTTCGGCATTGACGGGCGTGCCCAGCGTGACCCGCACCAGGCTCAAAGAGGCCAGTTCAGGCAGAGGAGCGGTGATGGCCTTGACCGTTTCTCCCGGAAGAAAAGTGAGCACGCCCGAGCCGATGCGGATGTCCCCGCCGGCGGAGCGGTCCCCTTTGCCGGCCGCGGTCCAGGGCACGCTCACGGTTTTGCTGCTGAAAGTGCTGAGCCGGACGTTGAATCCCCCGTCCGGAGGATATTGGGAAAGCGGAGCGGTGGAAGCGCCGGAACTCCCGCGCAGCAGGGCGACTCCGACATTCGAATCCGGCACCGGCATGAAACCCGCGATCAGCGGACCGTCCGCCGCCGGGTCCCAGACGGCGCTGGCGGGCGTGTCCTCCTCGCCCTGCTGGTGCGCCAGATCGTCCGCGCGGGTCAGTCTGCTGTTTTTCAGAACGAGGCGGGCATCCTGGTAGGCCCAGTTGGAGGCTGAACGCCACTCCATGGCGAAAGCGTCGCGGAACGTATTATAAAGGAGAAACGAGTCCTGCACGGTGATCGTGCCGCCGTAAGTGCCCATGCTGCTGTAGTTGTCCCCGTAGCGGGCTCCGCAGAGATTTCCGACAAAAAGGCAGCGATCCACCAGCGTCCGCGGCCCGGTGCCGGAGCTGCCGTAACCGCATTCCATGCCCTGGCCGTTATTGAAATGCACGCCGTTATGGGTTTCGGGGATCCGGTTGCCGCCGGAGTTGGAAAACGCCTCGTGGGTGCAGTTCTCAAACCAGCAGCCGTCGCAGGTGGTGGTGCCGGAGCCGTCGGCCCCGCTGTCGATGCCGTCGTCCTTGACATAGCCGATGAATGTTTTGGAAAGACGGTAAGTGTTCCCGGAGCCGGGAACGAGGTAAATGCCGTCGTTGTCCGCGTCATCGAAGGCGGCGCCGTCGTCCGCGCTGGTGTTCGGCTCCGTCATTTCAAAAAGCGCGGAACGGTGGATTTCCACACTGCCGCCCGCCTGCTCGCCGCCGGTGATGCAGCGCTGGAGGGAGGTGTTGTTCAGCGACAGGGTGCCATCCTCCAGCGCGAAACCCGCGCCCCGCGGTTCTCCGGCGGTGACGGGGCCGATGATCGAGCAGTCGCTCAGCGAGCACACCGCGCGGTTGCCGATGGCGAAGCAGGGCTGCTGCTGCCGGTGCCGGGAGAAAATGGTGCGGGACGGCGTGACCCCGGCGGCCGTGTACCAGTTCTGGTTCGCGCCCCAGCAGCAGAACAGGGTGCCCGTGGCGGTGAAGGAGGCGATTTTCCCGGCCGTGGAGGACTGGTGGAGCCAGACGCCACCCCAGGGCGCGGAGGTGCTGTCCGGCGCGATGACGATGGGCGCGGCGAGGGTGCCGTTCATGAGCACGGTCCCACCCGGCTCCACCCAGATTTCCGCTCCGGGAGCCGCCCGGATGACCGTGCCGGGACCGACGGTGAGGGTGGCTCCGGCCTTCGCGGTGGCGGTCGCGGTCAGGAAAATGCGGCTGTTGTCCGGCCAGGCTTCGCCGCCGGTGAAATCGCCGCTTTTGCTGGTCCAGGTGGTGACGGCTTCATATTCAATGGGCGCGGTGTCGGCGAGGTCGTTGACCGCGCCGTTGAAGTTTTTGGCCCCTGCCACTGTGGCGGGTGGCAGAATGGCCGAGCCCCAGCCGCGTTTCACCTGCACGCCCGACGCGGGATAATGATCGGCTTTCACCAAGCCGTTCAGGAAAAGCGGATCCCCGGCGGCGGTTCCGGCGGCTGTTCCTTTTTTGAAACGCACCGCCACCGGCACCGGCATATTCAACGGATACCGGGGAGGGGCGATCACGTCCAGCTCCTGCCCGGCGAACGCGGAGGGCGCATCGTTCACCAGAGGCCACGGCTGGGAAATGGGCAGTCCCATTTCCGTGCTCCCGCGTCCTGGATTGGCGATGATGAACTGGAAAGCCAGAGTGGTGGCGGAGGCCCCGGTTTCCGTGTGCACTTTGGTTTCGAAAACTTCATGGTAACCTGTTCCCGAAACCACTGTCGCCCCCATCGCCAGCGGCGCGCCGTCCAGGGTGGCGGTGATGGTGAACCCCGCCTCCGCCGCCAGCGTGACCGTCACCGGCACCAGCGCCGAGGCATTGGAGGGATACACGCGGGTGGCCAGATTCGCGCCGTTCCGGGTGGCGGTGACCAGCGCCAGGGAGGGCAGGGCACTGGTGAGCAGCAGAAATACACTGAGGGTTTTCATCGGAGTGCGGAAATCAGTGGAGGGTTGGCGGGGAGCCGAAGCCAGGGTGTTCGTCTTCGGAAAAGCACGGAATTCCTTAATCCTAAAAGAAAGCGGGCTCTCCGGCAATCCGCATTTTTGTTATACTCCGTAAAACGCCCGGCCTCCGCAAAACGGCCTCATCCGCCTTCCCCGGGAGCACCGTTCCGTTCTTGCGGGAAGTCTGTCTTTTCCTCGGAATTTCCGGCTCATGCCCTTCAAGGCACCGGGCTTATGGTTTTTTTGAATTCCATCCCTCCTCCCACCGCCATGATTCCTCCCGACAGCGCCAGTCCCGTCATTCCCTCCGAAGACTCCGTGGCCCACGACCACCACTTTGACGCCACCCAGCAGCAGGAGCTGCCGGAATTCATCGACCGCCTCAGCCAGGAGTTCCCGGCTCATCCTCCTGCGGCCATCGCCGCCGCTGTCCAGACCTGCCGCACCACCGCCGCCCCTTCCTATGGCCGCGGAGCCCTCATGGACTGCGCCCGCCGGATCCTCAGCGACGGCTCACTCCCCCCAGCGTAAAGACTCCGCTTTCCAGCAACCTTTCATTCCCGTCAAATTTCCGGGCTCCCCGCGTTCTCCGGGATTATTCCTCCTTTTTAAGGAATCCGGCCGGGGTGAAAATTCTATCGGTGATTGGCGTTTTTGGGTGCAGAGTGCCGGTTCACCCGGCCCGGCCACTGACTTTTCCTGATTGATGAAATCCCTGCTGCTTTTTTCCTTTCTGCTGACAATCCCCTCCGTACGGAGCGCGCCCTTGAAAGTGGCGGTGATTTCCCCTCCGGGGACGCTGCGGGACACGATCACGGCCAGCGGAGCGGTGGTGGAAACGGATCCGCTGAACGCGGAGGTGATTGTGGTGCGGGGTGGGGATGTGAACCCTGAAATCCTGAACGGGGCGGCCAAACGCGGAGCTGGTCTGGTGGTGCTGGGCAGCCGCACGCTGGAGTCATCGGGCGGTGACAAAACCGCATGGAGGGCCCTGGCAGGCGGCGCATGGACGGAGAACAGCCACCGGTTTGGCGGAAAAATGATGCTGTATCCCCTGACGGACGGGGATCCCGTCACCCGGGACGCCTCGGCTTTCGATATCGAGGACGACACCGCCTATGATCTCGATCTGGCGAAGGAAATCCGCGTGCTGGGCTCCGCCTTCACGCCCAAAGTGACCTCCCGCCGCAAGGACCCGCGCGCGCCGGAAAAGCTGGACCGGGCGAATGTTTACGATATCCAGCCGCAGATGTGGACTTATGAGGACGGCGGGGACAAACACCGTGCTTTTGTCCTTCTGCAGGATGGTGAGGAAACGCTGAAACACCCCAGCATCCGCACTCTCATCCTGCGCGGCACCGCCTGGGCCGGACGCCGGGAGAATGTGGACGAGCTGTGCCGCCCGGAGGATCTGACGGAGCTGCGTTATCCGAAGGACGGGCCGCGGAAGGCGGAGGACACCGTGAAATCCTTCGAACTGCCGCCCGGCTTCAGCGCCACCGCCATCGCCAGCGAGCCGCTGATCAACAAAGCCATCGCCATGCAGTGGGACGGCCAAGGCCGGCTCTGGGTCGCGGAAACACCGGAATATCCCAACGGACGGCGGCCGCTGACGGAGGCGGCGTGGAAAGAGACCGGCGTGCTTCACCCCGGCGATTACGCCCGCCCGGCGACGGACCGGATCAGCATTCTGGAGGACACGGACGGCGACGGACGGATGGATAAAAAGTCCGTGTTCTGCACGGGGCTGGAGCTGGTGACCGGCTTCTGCCTTTACCGCGACGGGGTCATTCTGGTGCATCAGCCGGACATTTTATACATTCACGGCCAGGGCGCGGATCAGAAGGTGGAACGGCTTTTCACAGGCTTCACGCCTGGGGACACGCACTTTGTGGCCAATCACTTCATGGCCGGCATGGACGGCTGGATTTACGCCAACACCGGCAGCGGAGCCCAGGCGGTCTCCATTCCCCATCCGGAGGTGAAAGGGACTGTCAGCCCGGGCGTTTTCCGTTTCCGCCCCGACGGCGGCGCCATCCAGCAGGCCGGATCAAAGGGCGGGAACGCCTTCGGCCTCGATATCACCAGCGACGGCGAGCTGTTCGCCGGCCAGGCCACCAGCGGGAATCCCGTGCAGCATGTGGTGCTGCCGGAGTGGATTCTGGGGAAAGGAAAAGTGGGCGGCGCGGGCAGTGTGGAAAGCGTGCTCAACCAGCGGAAAGTCATCCGCTCCGACATGCCGGTCCGCGTGCCCTACATGCAGATTGATCTGGTGGGCAGCTACAGCTCCGCCTGCGCCGCCACGGTGCAGGAGGGCGGCGCGTGGCCGCGGGAGTGGGCGGACACGGTGTTCTGCACGGAGCCGATCCTTGATATCATCCACTGCGAGCGGCTGGTGCCCGCCGGCCCGACTTTCACCGGCGATCTGTTTCTGAAGGACCGCGAATGGCTGCGGGCGGGGGATTTCCGGTTCTTCCCCATTGATGTCCAGTTCGGCCCGGACGGCGCGATGTATGTGCTGGATTTCTACAACCCCATCGTCGCCCACAGCGATTCGCGCGGTCCGCGTCTGAGCACCTCGGGAGCCAGCGTGCGGCCGGACCGCGAGCACTATTTCGGGCGCATTTACCGCATTCAGCACGATCAGGCGGAAACGCTGACCATTCCCGATCTCACCCGGGCAGCTCCCGCGGAACTGGTGGCCCATTTCAGCCATCCCAACAAACGCACCCGCTTTCTGGCGCAGCAGCTTCTTCTGGAAAAACCCGCCGCTGAGGCCGCGCGGGCGGTCCCGGCGCTCAAGGCGCTGGCGGAGGCGGAGGCGGAATCCGCAGGGAAATCCACGGCGGGGGAAGCCTCCGTTCTCCCTTCTGTTTCCGTTTCCGCCCGGATTCTGGCTCTGTGGTCGCTGCAGCGGCTGGGCGCGCTGGAGCCGGAGGCGCTGAAGTCAGCGCTTCGGTCAACCGACAGCGGCGTGCGGAAAAACGGGCTTCTCATCACCGAAGCCGAAGGTCTGAAATCCACCACCGACGTGTCCTTCCTGCTGAAGGACTCCGATGCCCGCGTCCGGCTGCTGGCCCTGCGCGCCATGTCCAGCACACCGCTGACCGCCGAAGCCTCGTCCCGGCTGCTCGCGGTGCTCCCGGATTTGAAGGACGACTGGTCCCGCAGCGCCGCCGCGGCGGCGGCCTCGTCGAATGCCGCGCCGGTTCTGCTGGCGGCGCTTTCCGGCGGGGAACCTCCGGGCGGCGCGCTGCTGGATCTGGCGAAGTCCCTGACCACCGCGGTGACGGATGCCGGGGACAGCGCCGCTTTATCCGCCATCCTCACAGCCTGCGCCAAAGCGGACACGGCCCTGAAGCCCTTGGTCGTCGCCGTGCTGGAAACAGCCTCCATCCATCCGCCTCCCGTCCCCCCGGCGGATGCCGCGTCCGGCTTGAACGCGGTGCTCCGCGCCCTGCTGGATCCGGCGCGCGCGGACATGGCGGCGGCGGCGCTTCCCATGGCCGCCGCCTGGGGGCGGGGCGGGGAGCTGAAGCCGCTGCTGGCGGAGAGCATCACGGCCCTTGCCGCGCTCGCCGCGGATTCCCGTCAGAACGAGTTCCTGCGGGCGGCGGCGGTCCGCGGGCTGGTCCGTTCCCGTCAGGCCGACGCCTCGGTGATCCCGGCGGTGCTCGCTCTGCTGAAAACGAATCCCGGTGATTTTCTGACCGTGGAAAGTATCAGCTCCCTGGCGGCCACGGGGGACGACAGGCTTGGTCCGGCCCTGGTGGAAGTGCTGGCCAGTCTCGCGCCCGCCGGGCAGAATGCGCTTTACGACGCCCTGCTTTCCCGCTCCGCGTGGGCGGCGGCGCTGCTGGACGCCCTGGAATCGAAACAACTGCCGGTTTCCCTCCCCGGTCCGGCCCGGCTCAGCCGCCTGCGCCAGCATCCCGACCCCGCCGTGCGGGCGCGGGCGGTGGCGGTCATTGACGCCCTCGGCGGCGGCACCAATCCGCGGAAGGATCAGCTCATCGCGGATCTGCAGCCGGAGATCGAATCCAAACCCGGCGATGCCGCCCGGGGAAAGCTGATTTTCTCCGCCGCCTGCGGGATTTGCCACAAAATCAACAATGAGGGACAGGACGTGGGGCCGGTGCTTGACGGCATCGGAGTTCATGGCACGCATGAACTGCTGGTGCATATTCTCGATCCCGGCCGGATGGTGGACAATGAGCACCGCACGTGGAGTCTCACATTGAAAAACGGACAGTTCCTGACCGGCATCATCGCCCGCGAGAATGACCGCGGCGTCACTCTCAAACTTCCCGGCGGCATCCGGCAGGATGTGAAAACGGAGGATATCCAGTCGCGGGTGGACACCGGTCTTTCCCTGATGCCGGAAGGCCTGGAGGGACTGGGGGCGGACAATCTCCGCGATATGCTCGCCTTCCTCAGCCAGGGCAGCGGGAAATATCAGGCTCTGCAGCTCGGGCGGGCGTTCACGACGGACACCGGCGGGGGACTTTACCAGTCACGGGAAGCCAGGGATGACACCGTGCAGCCCAAAAAATACGGGGTGACCACGGTGGAGGGAGTGCCTTTTTCCCTGCCGGACCCCGGCACCACCCCCACCGGGGGCAATGTGATTGTCCTGAAAAGCGGCGAAAACGGGAGTTACGCCGGCACTTTGCCACGGCGGGTGGAAATCCCGGTCGGATTCGCGGCGGGAAACCTTCACTTCCTGGGAGGCGTGGCCGGCTGGGGCGGCGGAGCCGGCAGCCGCCGCCCGGCGATGAAGGTCACGATCGAGCACGGGGACGGGAAAATCCAGATCGAGGAACTTTTCACCGGCGACGTCTTCCTTGACTATGTCAGCGGCGACGACGTGCCCGGCTCGAAGCGCGTGGACGGTCTGACCACCCGCGCCCATGTCCGGTATTTCCAGCTGCCGGTCAATGACCGCTCCCCCATCCGCAGACTGGTTCTCGAAAGCTACCTCAACGGCATCGCCCCCACCACCCTCGCCATCACCGCCGACACCGAAGCTCCCCGGCCGAAATCCCCAGCTGCCGGCAATCCGGCCGCGCAGGGGAAGTGATGCGGAGTGGCGCGCTTGGAGTGGCGCTGGCTGCCAGCCAAGCGTGTTCGGCACGGAATCAGCTGCGAGCCATGGGCCCTGCATTCTTTTCAGCGCTCCCTTTTCCCGGAGGGAAAACAGATATTAGCCGGTGGTTGAGCGCAGCGACACCACCGGAATGGATTCCCAAAAGCCTCCGCATCCCGGAGGGATGCCAGAGCGCCCGGAGACTGAACTTCCTGCCCTTCCCCGGTCTGCCATCCCTCCGGGATGGGAGTCGTTCCGGGGTGTTTACCGGGGATGTCGCTCCGCTCAATCCCCGGCTAATATCTGTGAAGCCTCCGGCTTCAGTCACCGGAAAGCCCGCGGACTTGGTCAAAAGCCGTTTCCTGAGCGCGGCATCATCCATGCCGAACACTCCTGGCTTCCAGCCAGTGCGGCCACCGGGCTTCCAGCCAAGAGTGTTCGGCACGGAATCAGCTGCGCGCCATGGGCCTTCCA
>JAZKFB010000033.1:0-25623 GCA_040386695.1 Verrucomicrobiota bacterium | reverse complement strand
GAGGTGCTCATGCCGTCCATTTTACCACAATCCGCAAGATCTTAAACAGGTTCTAAGAGGCAGGAACAAAGTGATCGTGCAGCCTTTCCCCTTGGCGGAGGTGATCAGGGTGCTGCCTCCAGCAGCCTGCAGCCTGTTACGCAGATTGCGGATACCATTGCGCCGGGAAAGCACGGCGGTATTCTCCTGATCAAAGCCCTGACCATCGTCATTGATTTCCATGCGCAGCATTCCCTTCCCGGTGCTGATTTGGAGGTTGATGGTGGTTGCTCCCGAGTGCTTAAGAGCGTTGGTCAGGGCCTCCCGGCAAGCCATAAAAAGGTGGTGCCGCAGACCGGGGGGCATGGGCAGATCGGGCAAATCTCCGGCCAGATGGGTGTGGCATTGTATCTGGCTGTCGCGGAGAAATTCCCTCGTAAACTCGCAGAGGTAACTGCCCAGAGAGAGGAGGCTGTCCTGCCGGGGATTCGTTGACCAGACCGAAACGTCCAAGTCCAGCATCAGACCGCGCAGGCGTTCGGAGAGCCTGGCGCGTCCACTTGAATCCAGTCCCGTGGAGGCCAGCATGCCGGCATGCGCGATGCCCGAGCTCAGGTTATCGTGCAAATCGCGCGCGATGCGCTCACGTTCGCTGTTGACCGCCTTGAGCCTGGATTCTCTGGCCCGCGCTGTCAGCCACACGGGCAAGGCTCCGCAAAGAGCCACTCCCGCCACAACCAAACCGGCAAAATACCCCGTCTGCCGGAAGAGCGGGCGCTGGCGCAGGACAAGGACGCCGGGCTTTTGTGTCCACTGACTCATACCCCGCCCTGTGGAGGCCTGCACCTCAAGCCGATGATCCCCCGGTGCCAGATTCATGAAGGAAATAAGCCGGTTGGCCCCAGCCTCAGTCCAAGGGAGCCTCTCCTCCACTCCACTGCCCTTGTTATAGATTTCCGGCTCCGTCATCCGCCAGCGGAATCGGGTCCTTCCCGCGCGTGCGGGGCTGGAACCGGTGAAGCCCACTTCCGTGCGTGCCGCGCCCGGGGAAAGCTCTAAAACCAGCGGCAGTTTCCATCCGAAAAGGGGCTGCGGTGTCCCGCTATCTGTTGATATCTCCGTCCAGGAAACTGCTGGTGGAGCCTCGGGTTCTGTCTCCGCCACCGCCGCAGGATCAAAAAGCACGAAGCCACGCATGGTGCCAAAAAGTAACCGCCCGTCGGCCGTTTTAAGGGGCTTCATCAACGTGCACTGCTCCGCAGGCATTCCGTCGCTCCGCCCCAGCAGCACCGGTTCGACCTGCTGGCGCTTTCCGGCGAAGATTTCCTCCATCTCCTCGAAGCGGATACCCGCAATCCCGTGGTGGGTCCCCAGCCATAAGCGGCCCCTCCCATCATCAATGATCTGCTGGATCGTATTATCCGGAAGTCCATCCTTCATGCTTAACGTCAGGAAGCGCCCGGCTTCTGGACTCCACTTTGACAAGCCACCTCCCGAGGTTCCGACCCACATACATCCCTGGCGATCACAGTGAAGAGCGGCCACGCGGTTATTGAAAAGCTTTATGGAATCCGCCGCAAAGGCCACTGGGGTTCCTTCGCGGCTGAAGCGCAGGACTCCCGTGTCCGTTCCCGCCCACATCGTCCCATCCGCCAACGCCTCCAGCGCATGAACATAGGATTTACCCTGCCACAGCCGTTCCATTACCCCCTGCCGGATGCGGTAAATATTTCCATCCGCGTCCCCCGCCCATAAATCCCCTGCCGCATCCGCACACAGCGCCGTGGCGGAATTGCCGTTCTCAAAGGGTCTGGAGTGCGCCGGATCGGTCACCCGCCGGGCATCGCGATAATGCCGCAGACCTCCGCCCATGCCCTCCCACAAGCTTCCGTCGGGGCTGAGGGCAAGGGCGTTGGTGAAGGTGTTGCCTGGATGCGGAAGTTGGTCAAAAAGAGGGCTGCTTTGCTCGTTTTGCCAGTGGAATGTCCCTAGAAACTGAGTGCCTACCGCAAACTCCCCGGGGGAAAGCTCAAGCGCGGCGGTCACCGGCGCAATTTTGTCCTCCATCATAATTTTGCCCGTCTCCACACGGGCAGGAGCAATACTTAAAAGTCCATCTTCACGGGTCCCGGCCCATAAATGCCCTTCAAGGTCTGTGAAAAGCGTCGTGATAACCGGGGCAATCCCCTCCACCGTAAGCGGCACTTTACGAAAACCCCCATTCGGGGACTCAAGCCGAAGGAGACGGTTGCCGCCAGCGAGGGCTGCCCATGCGGTGCCGTCGGGCTGCACCACCAAATGCTCCACGCCAGCCCCCGGCAGTCCCTCCACCTCAAATTTGCGCCAGACATCATTTTTGTCCCGCCGCCAAATTTTATTCTTTTCATCCGTGGTCCAAAGCGCTCCCGCCGCGTCCTCCGTCACAGACCCGCTGAAGTGCAATTCCGCAGGCACTCCGGAGGCGGCACGCCAGCGCTCATGATTGAAAAGCCACAGATCACCGGCCTCATCCAGCATCGACAGGGTGCCATCCCGGCATGTGGAAAGACTCCCCAGTCTCATTTCGGCAGGATACCCGTAAGTTGCCGCAATGCCGTTGGAGGACGACACCAGATATTGCCGATCTGAAAAAAACATCGCCCCGTTTCCCGCGAAAACCATTACGTCAAACAATACGGGTCTTCCCACCCGAACCGGCATAAAACTCCCGTCCACGCCCATTTTGAAAATCCCCGGTTTCCTGGTCTTGACGCCGAATTCTCCGCGATGGCCGCATGTTAAGTCTCTGATGTCACCTTTCAAAGCTTCAGGTTCGCAGACAGGCCAGAAGCGCTTCCCGTCAAATCGGGCCAGTCCGCGGTCGGTTCCCACCCAAAGATAGCCGTCCTCCGTTTGGGTCAGCGCGGTAACGTGATTGGAGGGAAGCCCGTCCTCCGTGCGCCACATCCGAATCACCGGAGCCGACAATTCGGCGGCACAAAGGCTTATTTTGTCATTAAAAACAGGGTGAATTATGGTAAGAAACAAGCATGTCAGCCGCAAAAATGGACACCTCTTCCGGGCGCAACAAGGACGGGACCGGAATTCCAGGACTTTTCCAGGTGGATGGAATTCGTTAAGCATGAATAAGAAGGGAACTGCTTGCTACATGAATAAGGGTTTTTGCCAGAAAGCAACCTTCATAGGCGGGCACCAGTTCGTAACCCTGTAGGGTTGCTTCCGGCGAGATGTTGAGAGCCGAAGAGCGCCAATCATTTTTTCACCACAGGTCAAGGATGGACTGAAAATTGGCGGGCGAGGTTTGGAGTTATAAAGGCGAAGGCAGGATTTCTGTGCACCCGGCGACAACCATTTATCCGAATTCGTTCGCCCATCAACCAGTCCAAGCCTCCGATTCGCGACTGATTCAGGCGGGCTGAATTTGCTCTCTTGGTGCAAAGGATACCTTCTGAGCCTGCGCCATGCTGTGTTCCCCCGTAAGTTCTCATTGCCAGCGCTCTCCCGTCCCGATGCCCCAGCCACCGGGAAACAGTGGGGATATCGACCCCGCTCTCAATGCAGACCGTGGCGAAAAAATGCCGCAAATCATGATGGGTGATCCGGGTCATTCCCGTCTTTTTGGCCGCCCGGTCCATGGCCGCTGGCATTCCTTGACCGCAAACACCGGCGAGTCCCCCGCCCCATCCGGACGCCGTTCCCGCATCCGCTCAAAGAGCGCCCGCGCGCCCGGAATCATCGGCACCCGCCGCACTTCTCCGTTCTTGGTCGCCTCAACCGCATCGCCCTTCACAAAAACTTCGCCCGCCGTGAAATTCAAATCCCGCCATTCAATCCGCGCCGCCTCGGAAACCCTGCAGCCGGTATAGACAAGGCCTTCAGCCAGTTCCGCGCTGCCACTGGTGCTGGAGGCCTTTATTTCCGCGATGAACGCCGAAAACTGGGCAAGAGTGGGAAGCTCCAGTTTTTTGGCCATCACCCGTCGTGGTTTGAGGCCTTCGGCCGGATTGGAAAAGATCACGCCGCTTTCCATGGCCAGCGCCAGCACATGCCTGACGAGCTTCAGAGCATTGTTGAACCGTTTGGGTCCCACGGTTTTGGCATAACCCGCCGCCCAGTCCCGGCATGCCCAGGAGTGATTTTCCGGATCTCCATTTCCGAAACCTCCGGCCAGCTGCGGAGCACAGAGGCCAGCAGATCCTTCCAGAACACTTTGGTGCGGCTTTTGAGGTTCACGTTGGCCTCCACGCGCTGGAGATGACTCTCCGCCGCCTGCCCGAAGCTCATCTTCACACTGGTACTGCTGGCTTCCCGGCTACGGCGCTGGCGGTGCTCCTTGAGGAGTTCGGTGAGCCGGGCCTCAGCCACCGAAAAAGTCTTGGTTTTGAGGGATTTCCAGATTTCCCGGTTTTTCAAATAGAGGCGGGCGTAGTAGCCTCCGGACTTGTGGCGCACGAGGTTCTGACGCGGGGTTTTCTCCTATGTTTCGGAGTCCATAACATCACCGTAGAACTTGCCCGTGAAATTCCAACCATGTCGCCCGCAAAAAT
Organism: Verrucomicrobiota bacterium; assembly: GCA_040386695.1. Lineage (GTDB taxonomy): Bacteria > Verrucomicrobiota > Verrucomicrobiia > Verrucomicrobiales > V1-33 > CAIZWU01. The sequence continues at coordinate 21,097 of JAZKFB010000033.1, read as the reverse complement.
TCCCCATTTCCCCGAAGAAACCGGGCATTTTGGGGGAATCATGCAAAAATTCGGGACAGACGTCCCGCCTGTCCCGCCGGTCATCCTGCCCCTCCCGGCTGCCCGAGCATAAGGCCTATAGGTCCTATCAGACCTGGGAAATAAACTGACCGCCACAGTGCGCCATGGCAGTGGCACCGGGCAGGATGCCCGGCGGGACAGGCGGGCCGCCGGTTCCACCCGTTTCTGTTTCCGTTGCCTTCGTCTCCGCATTCACGCGCATTCGCGGAGTTCGGTCGTTTTTGCTTGCACGGGAAATTCCAATTTCATGAGAATCGACGTCCCCCCGATATTTTTGCATCGGTCCCCGTATAGAAAACCTCCGCCCCTCTTATGAAAAAATCCCCTCTGAGCCTTTTACTCTGCGCCGGACTTGCCGCTCCGGTCTGTCCGGTCTCCGCCGCCCTCCTTGAGGTCAGGGAAACAGGGCTGGCCGCGGACAAAGCCGCGTTTATGGCCACGGATCTTCAGGAGGACTCCCTCAGTTTCAACGACCGTGTCCACCAGCACAACGGCCCCGCTTTTGATGAGGTCACCGGAAGACTGTCCGCCACCGGCACGGTGATCACCGGCATTCCCGTCTATCTCATCGGCGGTGATTTCGTGCAGTTCGCCAACGACGCCCGGGAGAATGCCGGTTACTCCGCGCTGGTCACGGCGGACACCCCGTCCACGTTTTATCTGCTGATCGACAACCGCATCAATGGCCTGACCGGAGGCCTGACGAATCCGAACAATTCGGATCCGGTGCTGGGCGGCACCCTTCAGTGGGTGACCGACGGTGGCTGGGAGCGCATGAACACAGGCATTTCCCCTAAGATCCAGCCAGGAGACCTCCCCCAGCCCGACTACTCGGGCGTGGATGAAGCCGGCAACGGCACAGGCCCGGGGCAGTCGGTGGAGAATTTTTACTCCATCTACAGGTTTCCCGGTATCACCACCTCCGTGACCGTCAGAAACGGCGCCACCGGGGGGAATATGATTTCCGTGGTGGCCGTGCCCACGGCTCCGCCGGCCGCGCCCATCGTCTCCTACAGCGGGTCCTCGCTTTCGGTTCTCCCCGGCGGGTCGGTCGATCTCTCCTGGCTCATCGCCCCCAACGCCACCGCCGCCACCATCACACCGGGGGTGGGGGACATTCTGCCGCTGAACGACGCCCTGGGAGCCGGGAAGATCACGGTCTCGCCGGTGAAAAACACGACTTACACCCTGTCCGTGACCACGCCCTCGGGCACGGACGCCAGGCCGCTGACCGTGCAGGTGCAGCCGCTGGCCACTTACACCGGCTCCCGCCAGCGGATTGACGCCGGGGAGAGCGTGACATTGAACTGGAAGGTGCGGCCGGACGCCACCGTGACCATTGATGGAGCCGGGGATCTGGCCGGGAAAACGGATGCCAACGGCACGGGCAGCGTCACCGTGACGCCCGCCGCCACCCGCGATTACGTGATTCACGCCGAAGCGGAGGGCCTGGCGGTCCTGGCCACGGCGGGGGTGTATATCCGGCCGGCCGGGCCCTCCTTCGCCCTGCTGGACTTCGGCGGCACCGGCGGGCGGGCGGAGCCTGGCACGGCGGGCGGCAAGGTCATCGGCGCGGGAGCCAGCGGGCTGAATCTGACGGATCTGCCGCCGGTGACGCTCCTTTCCGACACCGGCGGGACCTTCACCGTGGCCATGGACGCGCTGGATGCCGGGGGCAATGCCCAGGGCGGCCTTGACTGGCGCGACCGCGGGGACGGGCTGAATCTGGCCCTGAACCGCCTCGCCGAGGATTTTGTGAAAAATGGCGCCGGCCACATCCGCGTCACCCTGGGGGAACTGCCCGCCGGGACGTATGATGTGGTGAGTTATCACCTCGATCCGGATAATTCCCAGGCCGAGAGGATCAATATCACGGTCAGCGACGCCAATGGGGCCAATGTGGACACCGGGGTTTTTGGGAACGCCTCCTATGCCGGCCACCCCGCCAACACAGGCGCGCCGTTGTCCGCCGGACTGACCACCGGGCTGGCGGAAAGCCACACGGCCAAATTCCAGATCAAATCCAATGGCACCAGCGAGGTGCATATCCACTTCAGCAGCCCGCCGGAGAATGTGGACCGCGAGGTGCCGCTGAGCGGTCTGCGTCTGACCCGTACCGGCGCGCGTCCGGTGGACAACACCTGGGCGCTGATTGATCTCGGCGGCCTGAACGCCCAGGCCGAGCCCGGCTCCGCCACCGGAGCCGTGGTGGGTCTGGCCAACCAGGTGAGCGGCAACCTGGAGCCGGTGGATCTGACCTCCCGGACCGGCGCGGCGTTCCAGATCGCGCTGGACAATCAAGGCCCGGACGGCACCCCCGCCGGCGGTCTCGACTGGCGCGACCGCGGCGACACTCCGGACGGTCAGCTGGCCTGGCTGGTGAAGGATTTTGTGAAGAACAACCTCGGCATGGTCCGGGTGCGTCTGCTCGGCCTGCCCGCCGGAACGTGGCAGATCCGGAGCTATCATCTCGACCCCACCCTTTCCCAAGGCGACAACATCCGCGTTTTTGTCACCGATGCCACCCGCACCGCCGTGGAGACGGGCGTCGTGGCCAATGCCTCCTTCCCCGCCGGCGATGCCGGCGCGCCGCAGCTCAACGGCATCTGGCCGGGCGGCGTGGAGGAGCACACCGCGAACGTGAATGTGACCTCCAACGGCACGGATGAGGTGGTGCTTTATTACGACGGCACTCTGGGAGCCGATGTGGAAACCCCGCTGGCCGGCCTGCGCATCACCGCCTCCACTCCGTCCGTTCCGGTGACCACCATCCCGGTCACGAATATTGCGCGCACGGTGACCGGCGGCACCGCCAGTGTGGCCATCACCTTCACCTCCGAAGCCGGCAAAACCTACAGTGTTTACGGCTCCGGTAGCACCGGCAGCTGGGGTGCCCCGCTGACCACCACCCTCAATGCCACCGGCACCTCCACCACTTACACGGAAGCCGGCATCCCCCTGGCCACCGGCCGGCGGTTTTACCAGATCCGGCGGAACTGACCCGTTCCGCGTCGGGCACCGGCACCGCCTCCCGGCGGTCATTCCGCGGCAATCCACCGGCCCGCCCTGGCTCCTCCGAGTCCGGGCGGGCTTTTTGCCGGCTGAAGCCGCGCGCCGCTATCCCAGCACCCGGATCAGATACTCCAGTTCCGCCGCCACATCGCCGCCGCTGTCTCCGAGGGTTTGCGCGATCTCACTTTTCACCCTGGTCCGGAACCGCTGACGCAGGCGGTGAATGGCCACTTTCAACGCTCCGGGCGACATTCCCAGAACAGCGGCAACCTCCGCCGGAGACTGGACGGGCTGATCCCGTGCCGGAGGGTCGCCTCCCAGCCAGGGGCGCAGGGTCTCAAACCACGCCCGCTTCCCGCTTTGCTCAAACTCGGTGCCCAGAGCCTCAAGGGCGCGCTCCAGCACGGTCAGCGCCCATTGCCGGTCGTAAGCCAGATCCGCCAGGCTGTGGCCGGCGGAGGGAGGATCACAGCCCGCGGAAGTTTCAGAAACCGGCCGCAGGGCCACATGCTCCACCTGCCCGCCCCGCCTGGCTGATTGTGCCGCACGCCATTGGTCGCGCAGCCAATGCTTCAAAGCCCCCAGCAGATAGGAGCGGAATTTCCCCCGCTCCCGGTCCACGGCCTCAAAACGCCCGCCCGCCAGGATGCCCGCGAAAAACCCGTGGGCCAGTTCGCGCGCGTCGTCCTCCGTCCGGCCGCCATCCCGGCGCAGAAACGCCACCACCGGCGCGTAATAAGCCGCGCATAAAGCGCTCAGGGCCTGCCGCGATTCCTCGGAATGCCCCCGGGCCGCCAGCACCACCGTCCAGCGGGTGGCGGCGAAGGCCCCGGGGGCGCCGGGGCCAGGACCGGGATCAGGCGGGGAAAGGAAAGCGCTCATGCGGCAAAATGATAAGTCCCCGCCCACCACAGCACCAGCCCTCCGGCGGCGAACATCAGAATAATCCACAGCACCCTGGCGGGAGTGGTCCGGCACCGCCCGCTCCATAACAGAAGACCGGCACCCGTCCAGATCAGCAGGCAGGCCGCCACCGCCATGACCGGCAGGGTATAGCCTTCCAGACCCGGCGGGTTCATCCCCCGCTCCTCCAGCGGGCGCAGGCGGCCCGCGTGCCCGGTCAACAGGAGGTCAAAGCACCGGGAAGCCCAGCCAGTCCCGTCCCCGCCTCCCGCGAATGAACTGAACGCCGGCCAGCGCTGAAAAGCTTTCCAGAAAATCGCCGACACCAGCAGCAGCACCGGCCAGCCCAGGAGCGCGAACACGCCGCGCCGGACTCCCCTCAGATAACCAATCCTGCGGATCTGCCGCAGGCCGTCGAATCCCAGCATCACTCCCGCAACCCCGGCGATCACACACACCGGCAGGGCCATGCCGATCACCCCGCCGGTGTTCCGTCCCGACCTCGAAGTGCCGCTGGCCGGCATCCGCATCACCGCCGCCACCCGTCGGCCGCGGTGACCACCATCCCGGTCACGAATATTGTCCGCACGGTGACAGGCGGTATGGCCAGTGTGGCCATCACCTTCACCTCCGAAGCCGGCAAAACCTACAGTGTTGACAGCGCCGACAACACCGGCAACTGGAGCCCGGCACTGACCACCACCCTCAGCGCCACCGGCACCTACACCACCTACACGGAAGCCGGCATCCCCCTGACCACCGGCCGCCGGTTCTACCAGATTCGCCGGAGCTGAGATGGAGAAACGGATCTTTGGATCCTAAAGAAGCCTGTTGAAACCCTAGAATTAGCGAATCGTTCTGCTCAATTCCTTGACTATGGTCGCGGGATGCAGCTCCAGAAGATTTTCAAAATTTTCTTTACAATTTTGAAACCTTAGCTTGCGGAAAATCAAAATTTGACTCGCTTCTTTTTAGCTGTAATATTAAAAATAACGTTATTTATGATTTCGAAATTATTTTATAAAACACACAAATAATATGACTCTTGGGCAATTTATCAGAAAACCGATTGTATATTTTTCAACTATAATTATATCAGCATTTACTGCGGGATGGCAAGCTCCTGAAGAACTGCGTAAAAATGCAAAACTTATAGTAGTTTCAGAATCCGAATACAAAAACTCACAGGAACAATTAAAAAACTTGCAGGATCAGTTAAAGCGCCTCACAGATAAAATGCAACCCGCTGGTGAGAACAGCTATTCTAAAAGATTTTACGGAACTTTCCGTGATATCGACGAAAAAGGTGAGCCATACTTTGGGCAAGAGAATGTCGCACTTACCTTTACTCGCCATCCAGACGCGCCGGTAGAATTCGTCAAGGGCAGTGCCCAAGGTCAAGTGATAGAGCAAAACGGCCAAAAAATCAATCGAATATGGGAACTTACCGGATACAGGGTGGCAGATTGTTTGGTATTGTCATATTTCACAAGCAGTGAAACCAACGGTGGTTACGGAGTGTATTTCTTCAAAAAAAGAGGAACAGCTTATAATGGATACTGGCTGGGCAAAGAAGCACTCTCCGGAACGCACGTGAAAAGTCCTTATGTATTGACAACAGAAGAGATCTCCACGGATAATTTAATCAAAACTTATCCGATTCTGGGAAATAAATGTGAAGAAGTAAATTTCGGAGAACCAGCGCCGCCCATATATAAAGAAAAGGAGAGTTCAAAAGAAAAAACCTTAGGCGGGATTGCTCCCGCCCAAGGCCCGAACAAACCTTAGATCCGAAGATCTCAGCCTTTCATGCCGACAGTTGAGGTATCTTTCATGGCTTCATTGGTTGGCGGTAATGCAACCAAATTTCTAGCGCGACCATCCTCTTTGTTTGTCTGAAATTTTTCAAAATAAGAGAGCTGAAAGCGCGCACTCAAAAATCAATGAGTTGTGCAGGGCGGTTTTACTAATTTCGGAGGTTTTCGATTGGCTGTCAGCCAGCGATCATCAAGTGATGCGCCTCATCGGCCTCCGGCCATTCGAGCCGGGAGCACTGGCGTTCCAGCACGGCGCGCGGAACCGGATGTTCACGCTTCCGGTTCCTTGTCTCCAGTTCCGCGAAAGGCGTGCGCAGGGCCACGATGCCGGTCCGCGCGCCATAATCCACCCCCAGGGCCAGCAGCGGACCGCGCAGCTCGCGACGGAGATTGGTGGCGTCGAAAATCACGCGCTCCCCGTGGCGCAGGTGGCGTTTCAGGCGGTCGCGGGCGGCCTGGAGCACCTGGCCGTTCATGGTCTGGTCGTCCCGTTTTCCCGCCAGCTCCTCCCGCAGCCCGTCCAGGGAAACGACGGTGGCCTCCCCGCCGTGGCGGCGGATCCATTCCGATTTCCCCGAACCCGATGGTCCCCACAAAAGCAGCAGTTCCGGCGCGGGATTCTTCAGCTGCCAGGCGCGGGCAATGCCCTCCTCCACGCTTTGAATGACGCCGGACTCGGCGTCCCGGACCGCCGCCTCAAAGGCATGGCGTCGGAAAGCGGGCGGTCTTTCCGGAAAAGCGGCGTCGATTTCCTCCCGCCAGCCGGCCCAGGGATCGGGATTTTCCCAGATCCCCAGTTCCCGGCATCTCATGCGGAAGAGTTCCATGATCTCCAGCTGCCCCTCCAGATCCGGGCAGAACCGGCCCCGCAGGTCCGCATTCTCCAGCGCGAAAAGCAGCTCCGGCGGGCACTGCCGCGCCAGCAGCCGCCAGCGGGCGGGCGGGGCGTCATCCGCCACCAGCCGGCGCGGGTGATGGTGAAACGCGGTCAGGGCCAGCACTTTTTGCTCCACTTCCCGGGGCAGCCCCAGAACCGCCAGGCGGAGGCAAAGGTAATTGCGCCCGGCTTCCGCATGGCGGGGAGAGATGACACGTTCCACCCCTCCGATTTCCCTGCGCCGGGTGGTGAGCGGTTTGCCGATGTCGTGAAAAATGGCGGCGAGCTGGAGGGTCAGCCTGGTTTCCCAATCCAAATCCAAATCCGGTTCCAGTCCCGACGCTGGTTCGGAACGGCGGAAGGCGCGGCGGATTTCCTCCAGCACCATCGCGGTGTGCAGGCCCACATTGCCCTCGCCGTGCCAGACGGGGTCCTGCTCCGTCGCCGCCAGCTCGCGCAGCAGCGGAAAATGCCGTCCCCAGGCCGTGAGAATCTCCTCCCACGCCGGATAACCGCCGGCCGCCATGTCCTGACAAAGCTTATCCATCGCTCCGCAGACGGTTGGGAATCACCGGGCCGTGCATCCAGTGGGCGTCCGTGGTGACATGCGAGGGCCGCACCCACTTGGCCGCGCACTGGCCGAAACGGGCGTGGGGAAACCCGCCCTCCAGCCGCACGACATATCCTTCACAAAGCGCCGGATCCACCGGGATACGCCGGATGGCTGCCGCATCCCACAGGCCCTGATACCGCACCGCCGGCAGCGGGCAGTCCAGCCGCCGGGCCCAGTCCACGGTCGATTCCCAGGAAAGGCATTCGTTTTCCGGGTTCCAGACCGAGAGCAGAAAAAAATACCCCGGCAGCGTGTCGTAAGCGATGGAGTGCCGGGCATACAGATTCTCCCCGCACAGCCGCCAGCCTTCGGGAATCTCATGGGCGATGGCGGCATGCCAGGCCTTCACCCGGTCCCGCGAGGGATGATGCCGCGAGTCCAGTGACCGCGCGTGCAGGCCGTCACGGTAAAGGGAGGTGTTCTCCCCGTCCATTTTCTCGGTCACCACCACGCGTTTTCCCTCAAACCGCGCGCAGTCGCGCAGCAGGACATCGTCGTCCGAGGCTCCGGGCGACCACGGCAGGTGCGGGGTGCGCGGGTATTTGTGGCGGGTGGTCATCGCGGGGAGGCAGTTTGCCCGATTCTTTTCCGGGAGCAACGGACGCTTTCACCGACCCGCCGCCGGATTTCGCGGCCTTTGGGGCTTTTTGGACTTTCTTTTCAAATTCATCACGACTTTCCGGTCCGCAGGGAAAATCCCCAGGACAAAGGCGGCGGGAGACGTTTGTTTACGGAGCCCGCGCATGATTCCCCCCGACGTCCCCAGCCCTTCCGCCCATCTGGTGCGGCGGGCGGTGCGTGACTTTGAGGGAATGCTCATCGGGTATGCCGCCAATCTGACGGGCGATATTGAGATGGCGCGGGATGTGGTGCAGGACACGCTGATCAGACTTCATGCCCAGGATCCGGCGAAACTCGACGGACCGGGGCTGAAGGCGTGGCTGTTCACCGTCTGCCGGAACCGCGCTCTCGATCTGCTGCGCCGGAACCGGCGTCTGGTCAGCCTGGAGGATTCCCCGATGGATCACCTGCCGGATGCCGCGCCGCTGCCGGACGCCCGGGCGGCGGATGCGGATGAAACAGCGCTGGTGCTGAATTTCATGCGCCGTCTGGCCCCGAACCAGGCGGAGGTGCTGCGCCTGAAGTTTCAGAATGATCTCAGTTATCAGGAAATCGCGGACATCACCGGCCTCAGCGCCACCAATGTCGGTTTTCTCATTCACACGGGGCTGAAAAAGCTCCGCATTCTTCTCGCCCCCGAAGCCGCCGCCTGCGCCTGACCAACCGCCGCTTCCTTCATTGCCTTCCCCCTCAACCGCTTCCGCCCCGCCCTCATGTCCCTTCAGCCCGATCATCCCGCTTTCACCGCCGCCGCGCTTGGCGAAGCCCCGCCGGAGGAACTGGCCGCTTTTGAGGCGGAACTGGCGGAAAATGGGGACTGGCTCGCCGAAGCCGGCACGCTGCGCGAAACCGCCGGCCGTCTGACCGCCGCCCTCCGGCAGGAAATGGCCGCGACCAGCGGTTTTCTCACGTCCGGGCAGCGGCAGGCTGTCTTTTCCGCTGGCGAGGGGCTTCAGGGAAAAACCGCCTCCGGGACACCACCGCCCTCCGGGGAAACGCCTGTTTTCACGACGATTTCCCCCGCAACCTCCCGCTCCCCGCGCGCCCGACGCCCCACTGGAAAATTTCCGGCGCGGTTTGGCTCCGTGCTGGCCACGGCGGGAGTGGCCGCCGCGGTGGCTTTGGGGATTTTTGCTTTTTCCGGACCGCAAGGATCACAGACACAAGCTCCGCAAAGCGCCGGAGGGGAAAATCAGACTTCCGCCCAAGCGCCGGATGGCATTTCCGCCATCGCCCTGGATCCCGCCGCGACGGCACAGAAATCCGGCGTGCCCGCTCCCGGCCTTCCCGTCATTCCCAAAAAGGATCCGGTGCTGAATCCAGGATCACCGCTGACGGCGCCTCCCGGTTCACCGGCTTCCGGATCCATCGCCACCTCCACCCCGGACATCCGGATTATCCCCGCCCCGCCCGCCAGAACCCGGAATCCCGAACCCGCCGCCGAACCCCTCCCTGGCCCCCGCCGCAGCGGCGGCACCCCCGGCGCGCTGGCCTCCCCCGCGAATCCCGGCGGGCGCTGAACGATGAGGACACACAGATGCCAAGCCGGACATTCAGACTGTGCCGACCGCCGAAGCGAATTTCGCGCCGAGCCCCACAAGCTTATCCCAAGCGGTTGTCCATGCCGGCAGCTGCGCATCGGAAATATGCGCTTTCCCGTGGGCAAGGGAATCCAGAACCGTCCGGCCCTCGTGAACCGCGTTGATGTCAACGCCTGAACCGAGGCAGAAATCAATCATACGCGGATTCCAGTTCCAGCAGGCGGCGCCAAAGGCGGCGCTTCTGAATTTGGACCGTCTGAAAATGTCGCCTCCCGCCTCCAGCAGCCTCGCCGCCATCTCCAGGCGGTCATACTTGACCGCAGTGAAAATCGGTTCGCAGTCATATTTGTCCGTGACGTTGGGCGACCCTCCCTCCTTCAGGTAATTCACCACGACGGTGATGTCCCCGGCGACGATGGCCTGGTGGAGGAAATGATCGCTTTCAGACTGCGGATTCATGATACTGCTTTGGCCGCCCTCCCCTTTTGCCACAGCTACCGCTTCAGCTCCCTGACCCGCAGGTTGCGGAAGCGGTAGGTGGCGCCTTTTTCGCCGTGGTGCTGGATGGCGAGCGGGCCGGAGGCGTCGCGGCCGTCGGTCACGTCGGTGGTGGTGACGCCGTTGACCTCGATTTTAAGTTGGTTCCCCTGGCAGGTGATGCGGTAAGTGTTCCAGTCGTTGCGTTTGAAGGCGTCGCCGGCCCGTTTTCTGAATTCCGCGATGCTGGCCCTGTTGGCGGCCTCGTCCTCCGCTTTCTGCTCCGGCGTGGGGTTTTTGCGGACAAAATTCCGCGGGCTGATGAACCACGCGCGGATACCCTCATCGTAAAGCCCGCCAGACCAGCCGCGTTTGGGGTCGCCGTCCACCTCCGCCTGGTAGCCACTCACTTTATTGGGCTCCACCCGGGCACGGAACATGAATCCGCTGTTGGCCTGCCCGGCGGGGAGCAGGACCTCGGCCTCGAAAACAAAATCCCCGTAGGATTTCTCCGTGCAGAGGAAGAACTTTTTGTCCGCCGTGAGCTGGATTTCGCCGTCCACCACTTTGGCTTCGCCCCAAGTGTAGGGATTTTTCCAGCCGTTCAGGGTTTTCCCGTCAAAAAGCGGCACAAAACCCTCCGCCGCAGCGGCGGGAGCGGCAACGGCCGCCGGCGCGGGAGCCGCAGGTTTCGCCGCCGGAGTCTCGGCGGCGAAGGCTGGGGAGAGAGTGGCGCAGAGAAAGAAAAAATGGGCTGGTTTCATGGCGGGCGTGCGGAACAGGGGATGAGTTGACCGTTAAAGTTTTGCCCGGCAAGCTCCTTTCCGGCTTCCCGCGGACCCGCAGATACGGAAAATTTCCGCACAATTCAGACCCTCTGCCGCGCTCAAAGCGGCGCAGTCCTCCGCTTCTATCCTTTTTCCTCATTGAAAATCAGGGACTTCCGATAAAAAAAGAGCTTCCTTTTGTCTTTTTTCCAAAAGGCATGATTCCTGCCCGAACATTTTTACAATTCTCCGCCTGATGACAAACTGCTCTTCTCATTTGCGCGCATTTCCCTTAGAGTGCGGGGAAAATTCGTTCCTGAAAAGGGACCGGGGGGACACACAAGTGCATGATTGAAACTGATTTACGAGCAAGGCTGGTGAATGTGACGGACGGATCCGAGGTGATCCTTCCGGAAACGGCTATTTTTGGCCGGAAGGCGGACAGCACCATTCCCCTGCCGGACAACCGGGTGTCCCGCCGTCACTCCATGATCCGGCGGCAGGAGGACGATGAATACTGGTTTTACGACCTCGGCAGCTTCAATGGCAGCTATGTCAACAACGAGCGGGTGACCACCACCCGCCAGCTGGAGCCGGGCGACGTTATCCGCATCTGCGACTTCGAATACCGCTTCGAGCTGCCCCAGGCGGGAGCCGCCAACCGCAGCGATGTCCAGGACATGCAGGTGGTGCCGATGATCATTCTGGTCAGCGACATCAAAGGCTTCACCCGCCTCTCCGAACTCATCCCGCCCGACGAGCTGGCGCAGGCCATCGGCTCGTGGTATTCCTATTGCGATCAGGTGCTTACGGAACACGGCGCGGCCATCGACAAATTCATCGGCGACGCCGTGCTGGCCTACTGGACCGACGTTTCCCCGAATGCCCGGCAGTGGGCGCTGTCCGCCGCCAAGTATCTGCGGGACAGCTGCGACCTCATTCAGGAGGAGATGAAATGGACTTTTGAGCGCTACGACGTCACCTTTTCCAGCGGCGTGGCCCTGCACACCGGCGAGGTTTCCTGGGGCCGTCTCGGCCAGGGCGGTCTGACCATGCTGGGCGATGCGGTGAACACCACCTTCCGCATTCAGGCCCTGACCCGGCAGCTCGGCAGCGATGTGCTGGTGACTTCGGACTTTATGAAGGGCTGGAAGGAGGGCATGAAGCATGTCCGGCCCCTGGGCACGCACTCGCTGAAGGGAAAACATATCCCGGTTGATATTTACGCGGTGGAGAGCGCTCCTGAACTTTTTCTGAGATGAGTGAAAATGAGAGCGTGAACGACGGGAATAAAGATCCCGCCCCGGAAGCGGGAACAGGAGCAGAAACAGGAACGGGCAAAAAAAAGCGGGAGGGATGGCTCGGCACGGTGGTGACCGGGGTGATCTGCCTGGGTTTTCTGTATTTTTGGTTCAAGCCCCGCAAACCCGACTGGGAGCATCAGACCACCGCGCAGTACGTCGCCCGCGCCATGGCCGAACCGGAGGCGGCGGACGTCACCGCCCGGCTGGTGCTGGACTTTGACCTCATGGAAACCGCCATCCTTCAGGCGCGCCAGGGCATGGCTCCCGAAGGGGCGGAAACGGCGCTGCGCATCGGCGATCCCTTGGTTCAGGCCCGGGCCATCCGCCAGCTGGCATGGGCGCATCTGAATAATGACCCCAAACGCATGGGCGACGCCCTGACCATGTGCGACCGCATCGCCGACCCGGCGGCGCGCACCCGGATGCGGCAGGAAATTCTCCTCCAGATTGCCGGCATGGGCTTCCCCGACGCTGCCCTGCCGGAAGCCGGGACTCTGCTCCTCCGCGCCCGTCTCGCCCGCCGCCTGGCGGAAACGGACGGTCAGGCCATGGCCCGGGATATTCTTAAGGAAATCGACACCGCCCTGCCCTCGCTGCCGGCGGAGGAGGCCGCGCCGCTGCGCCTTGAAACCGCCTGGATCCACGTGGGCCTGACCCTGAGCGATGGCGCGAAGCAGGCGTTTCCCGCGATCAAAAACCTGCCGCCCGCGGAGCAGGGCGAGCTGTGGCTGGATCTGTTCCGCATCTGTTTCGGCCTCGGCGACACCGCCGCCGGTGAAGCCGCCGCCGTGGCCGCCCAGGTCACGGACCCCGTCCTGAAACGCCGCATGGAGCTGGAGGCGCTGGATTCCAACATGCCGCTGCGCCCGGCGGAGGAGATTCTGGCGGAACTCCGCGCGGAACTGAAGGCCGCCGCGCCCGGCGTCCCGCATATTCATGCGCTTGTGGCCCTCGCCGCCGCCCAGAGCCGCACCGTCCAGGGGGATCCCGAAGCCGCCGCCAACACGCTGCGCATGGCTTACGATTCCGCCCTCGCGCTGACCGATCCCATCCAGCGCGCCACCCTGCTCTCGGAACTTTCGGAAGCCCTGCCCGACGCCCTGCTGCTGGCGGAAAACACCCAGGCCCTGACCGCCGCCGCCAGCGCCGCCCGCACCGTGATCACGCCGGATGAGCGCCTGCCGGTGCTCATTCTCGTGCTCCGTCAGGCGTTCAATGCCGGTGAACTGAAACTGGCCGCCGACCTCGCCTCCGAAGCCAATGCCGTGGCCGTTTCCCCCGGCAGCACTCTGAAACCGGAGCCGCTCGCGGACCTGGCGGATTTTCTGGTCCGCATCGGCGACTGGTCCGCCGGGCTGAATCTGCTTTCCAAAACCGCTGATGCCCCCGCCCGCGCCCTGCTGCTGGACGAGCTGGCCACGATCACCGCCGAGGACACCATCGGCTACAACGCCTCGCAGCCGCCCAACCGGGGCGAACCCCTCGACCGCATCCGCAACCGCGCCATTTCCGACGAGACCGGAGCCGCCATCTGGGCTCAGGAGCAGACCGCCGGCCCCCTCCGCGCCCGCGCCTGGCTGGCCATCGCCAAAGGACAGCTTCTTTCCCCCGGGGCTTTGCCCATGGCCACTCCCGACGGCTCCCTTCCCCCCGGCAGTGATATTTCCATGGACGGCCCCGGCCCGTCACCCGACGGCACAGGTCCTGATTCCGGTGCCGGTGGCGTCATCCCGTCCGGCGACTCCGACCCGCTGCTGACGCCGCAGGCCGGGGCTCCGAATTCCCCCGTCAACCAGGACCCCGCGCCGCCGGTGATTCCGCCCGGCGATTCCGAGCCGCCACTGCCGGAAAAATAACGCTTCATGGCGGAAGGCTCCGGGGGCGTGCCAAAGACGGGAGCCGCAGGCCCGCTGTCAGCTATGCCAGGACGGGGAAAAGAAAGCCCGGCGGCTTTCCGGGAGTATGAGGAACTCTCCGCCTCCTCCATGAAACTGCGCCTCCTCCTCGCTTCCGCTCTCCTTGCCCCGTTCCTGTTCCCGGCGTGCGGCCACGCCGCCGATCCGCCCACAGCCGCCGCCGCTGTCAGCACCTGGAAAGTGGGCGATCCCATCGTCAGTTACTGGGCGGGACCCGGTTTTCCCGGCGGCCTCGGCGGCGATTTGACCGATACCGCGGCCACTCAGCTGAAGGAGGGCGGCTGGAATCTGGTCTGGTGCCGGGAAAACGAGCTGGATGTGGCCCACCGTCACGGACTGCGGGGCATGATCAGCTCGGATCTCCTCAACCCCGCCACCCTTGATGACCCTAAAAAGCGGGAGGCTCTGGATGCCCTGATCAGCCGCGTCAGCCGGCATCCCGCCTTTTACACTTACCATCTCACCGATGAGCCCTCCGCCGCCGCCTTCCCGGCGATTGGCCGGCTGGTGGCTTATCTCCGGGAACGCGATCCCGCCCATCTGGGTTACATCAATCTCCTGCCGACCTACGCCAACAACGGGCAGCTCGGCACCCCCGGCGGCACGGTGGAGGCCTACAACGGCCATCTGCGGCAATTCGTGGAAACCGTGCGGCCCGCCCTGCTGAGTTACGATCACTACCAGTTCACCAACACCGGGGACCAGCCGGATTATTTTCTCAATCTGTCCCTTATCCGTGAAAAAGCCCGGGCCTCCGGCCTGCCGTTCATGAACATCGTGCAGGCCAGCGCCTGGGGGCCGACTCCGCTGGCCTCCCCGCAGGGTCCCCGCGTGCCCGTCCCGGAGGAAATGCGTTATCTCGTTTACACGACCCTGGCTTACGGCGCGCAGGGCATTTCCTATTACGTTTACTGCTATCCCCAGCACCTCGGCGGCATCGCCAGGCCCGACGGCACGACCACGCCGCTCTACGATGCCCTGAAATCACTGAATCCCGAATTCGTCAGCATCGCCAGGGAACTCCAGCCTCTGCGGCCGCTCGCCATCCACCACGCCGGCATGAGGCTTCCCGGCACTGTCCCTCCGCCCGCGGATTCTGTCTTCACATTCGACCCTCCGGTTCCCGCTCTGGATTACAAACCCGGCGACCGCGTCCAGGGCGTGCTGATCAGCCAGTTCGGCCCTGCGGAAAAACCGGATGCCGCTCCCGCCGCTCCCGCCGCCAATGCCGGCTCTGAAGCCGTCAGGGTCACTCACCTCATGGTCGTGAATCTTGACTACAAAACCGAACGCGCCATCACTCTCCGCGCGCCCGCGTCCCTCGAAGTCTTCGACGCCGCCAAAGCCCAATGGCTTCCCGCCTCCGGCAGCTCCCGCGCCCAACTCCACCTTCCCGGCGGCGGCGGAAAGCTCCTGCGCCTCCGTCCCTGAGTGAATTTCCGTTTCCTTCAACCCCGGACCTCCACCGGAAATCCCCGGAAACAGTCAGGCGGTCAGTGCCTCCGGTTCGGGCGCAAAACGCCAGACCACGCGCACAGCCACCTCCTCCGGATTGCGGACGTTTAAATCGTGCTCAAACCGCTCCCGGCGCAGGCCCCGGATCAGGTGCCGGACATCACGGTGACGGAAATCCACCGCCATTCTGTTTTTATCACCTCCAGGCACAGCCACCTCCACTCCCAGAGCGGGTTCCAGAACCCGGCGCAGGCGGAAAAAAAGCAGGTAATGCTCGGATTCCAGCCGGTTCCGCGCCGCAAAAAAAGCTCTCAGCACCCCGCCCGGCGTCATGCTGTTGTCCAGCAGCGCGGAGCGCAGGTCCAGCACCTCATCCGCCGCTCCCGGCGTCACCTCACAAAGCAATTCGGCCGCGAGCCGGGCCGCATCGCGACGCCAGCCTGAGAGGGCGGCAGGCACCACCGTCACCGGATTCAGCATTTCCTGTTGGAAGTTCACGTGCCTATTCTGAAACATTCCCCACTCCGCGCAAGCCCTTTTATGAGACTGAGTCTCAGTCCTGCCATCCCTGACGGATGAAAACATATTGCCTCCTCTTTTGAGTTTCGTCCCTCCTGCTGAAAGGCTTCCAAAAGTCCGCAGGAGGAGGATTTTTCGGAATACGGCCGTTCTTTTGCCGGAATTTCACCGTGCAAATCCGCCCCGCCCACGCAAAATCAGCAGTGCCCCGGTGAAACCGCTGCTCCGGGGTCTCCTTCCGGATCCCTCTCTTTCCCTCCTTTCCCCTCCTCCATGAATTCCCTGCCTCTCGTGCTCGCCTCCTCCTCCCCCCGGCGTCTGGACCTCATGCGCGAAGCCGGGCTGGAATTTGAAGTCGTGGCCGCGCAGGTCGAGGAGGAGCATGATGAGCGCGCGCCGCTGGACATTCTCACGCGGGCCAATGCCGTGCTCAAAGCCTCGTGGGTGGCGGACCACCGCCCGGATCAGTGGGTCATTGGAGCGGACACCCTGGTGGCCATCAACGGCAAGGCTCTGGGTAAACCCGCTGACCTTCCGGAAGCCCGCCGCATGATCAGGCTGCTTGCCGGCCGCACCCATGAAGTGGTCACCGCCGTCTGTCTGATTCACAAAAACCGGGATCTCCGCCACGAATTTCTGGAAACCACGCGCGTCACCTTCCTGCCGCTGACTCCGGAGGAAATCGATAATTACCTGCAACTGATCAACCCCCTGGACAAAGCCGGAGCCTACGCCGCGCAGGAGCACGGGGAGAAAATCATCGCCAAAACCGAAGGGTCCATGACCAATGTCATCGGCCTGCCCATGGAGCGGCTGCTGGAGGAACTGAAGCGCGCCGGAGCCCTGGAATAACCGGAAAACCCGGACGCCGCCGCCCTTATCCTGACTTCCTCCTTCGTTTCCTCCGCGCCCTTCTGTTCAAACCCGGCTGATTTTCAACTTTCAGATCCCGGACCCCCGGTCTCAAATTTTTCTTTTTCCGCCCGCCGGTGATAAATGCGCGGCATGGCGGCGCTGTCCGGGAAACGAGTCCCGAACCGCCGCATGATTTCCTCCGCCGCCGCTGAAAATTCCTGGGATGACTGGCTGGCGGAGCATGCGGCCCGGTTTCTGCTTTTCGCCCGGCAGCAGACCCGGTGCGGAGCGGATGCCGAGGACGTGCTCCAGGAATCGCTGGTGGAAACCTGGCGCCGCGCCCAGGGCCGGCCGGAGACCGCACTGGTTTTCGCCACCATCCGCCGCCGCGCCATCGACCTCGCCCGCCGCACGGACCGCCGCGCGCTGCGGGAGGAAATAGGCGGCGCTCCGGATTCCCTGTGGTTCGCGCCGGAGGGAGGGGATGCGGAAACCACCGCGCTGCTGGAGGCCGAGGTCCGCCGGCTGCCCGAAACCCAGCGCGAGGTGATCACGCTGAAAGTCTGGGGCGGCCTCACCTTCGCCGAAATCGCCACCGCCCTGGAAATCCCGCCCGGGACCGCCGCCTCCCGTTACCGCCTCGCCCTGGAGTCCCTGCGGCAGACTCTCACCCCTGCCCTGTCCTGACATGAACACGCCCCCCTCAGCCTCCATTCCGCCGGATCCGCTTTCGGATGAAGGTCTGGAAAACCGCCTGCATCAAACCGCCCCCGCCCCGCTGGACGCCGTTCTGATGGCGCGCCTGCGGCAGGCCCGCCCGGTTTTGTCCGAATCCCAAACCGCAGCCTTTGGCACCGGTTCCGGTCCCCGCTCCGCCCCCGGCCCTGTCCTCCGGGCCCGGCGGGTGCTTATTCCCTTCCGGAAACCGCTCGCCGCCGCCGCGCTGGCGGCCTGCGCCTGGGCGGGATGGCGGGCCACGGCCCCGGATTCCATCCCCGGTCCCGCTCATCCCACCGCCTCCGTCCCCGAAAATCCGCCGGATTCCCCGCCCGGTCTGGAGTTTCTGCCGTCGCAGGAAAGCCGGCAGCATCTTCTCAGCGTGCGGGAACTCGGCGTCGTCCGCGACAGCCGGCAGCGCCCGGTGCGGCTGATGAGCGCCACCTGGCTGGACGAAAACACCTACGGCGATTCCGCCCTCGATCCCGCCCTCCGCGAGTCCCGCCTGCGGCATGAAATCGTGCCCGTGCTGCTGCCCACCTACTGATCCACCGCCTTTTTCCGGCAACAGCACCCACCTTCCACAGCAGCCCCCGCAGGTCCTTCCACGCGGGGCGGCCGCAGGGCCATCGTGCCTGAAACGCGACGGCAGCTCAGCTCCCCTTTTTTGACCCCACCCAACCACGCCCACCAACCCAATAAACCAACCGCAGAACCATGAAATCCACCACCGTCACCTCCATCAGCCTTGTCCTGGCCTCCGCGCTGGCCGCATGGGCCCAGGAAAATCCCGTTCCCGCCCCCGCCGCCGAAACGGCGCCTGTTTCCGAACCGGCACCGGCACCGAATTCGGACACCCCCGCTCCCACTTCGTCCGAATCCGGCGCCACCTCGGGGTCCGGCACCGGCGGCGCCGCCTTCTCCCCGGACGGCAAGCCGGAGCCCGCTGATGATCAACTCGCCCAAATCCCCGGAATCACCGCGCAAAAACAGCCCGGCGGCAAGCTCCTGCTCTCCACCGGTTTCGGCGACAAACGCGAGGTGCGGGTCATCGACGTGGCTTCGGAGGAAAGCGCGGACGCGCCCCTGCGCGTCAATTTCGACACCCGTGTCGCCGGGGGCAACGCTTCCGGCCCGGTCACTTTCATGGGCGTTTCCGTCTCTCCGGCTCCGGAGGAATTATCCAATCATCTGCCCCTCGTCAAAGGCACCGGGCTGGTGGTGCAGAACGTCAGCAAGGACAGTCCCGCCGAGAAAGCCGGCATTCTCCGGAATGACATTCTGGTCAGATTTGATGACCAGATTCTCATTCATCCCAGCCAGTTCTCGGTCCTCGTCAGCGGCAGAAAGGAGGGCGATTCCGTGAAGCTTTCCGTGCTGCGCAAAGGCACGGCGCAGGAAATTCCGGTCACGCTCGGAAAGAGTGATGGCGGCGACCCCGCAGGCGCTCCGGGCACCCTGAAATTCGGCGACGTGGAGGTGCAGCTGGCCGCGCCCGGAGCCGACTCCAAACCGCTCCGCACCTACATCAAACGCTGGGCTCTGGACGGCAACTCCCCCCAGGTGAAGGAGTTGAAAATGGACAGCGGCGGCCGCAGCCTGCGGATCAGCGGCGATGAGATCAAAATCGAAGGCGACAAGCTTAAAGTCGAAGGCGACAAGCTTAAAGTTCTGAACGACGTTCTGAAAAATCAGGCGGACAAAATCGAAGGGGACGCCCGGAAGCAGATGAACGAGGCCCTCCGCAACCAGACGGAGGCGCTGCGCCGTCAAAGTGACGCTCTCCGCCAGGCCACGGGAATGGCCGCCAAGGCGGCCGCGCAGGCCGACAGGGCCATGTCCGCCGAGGCCAAAGCCAAAGCCATCCAGGAGCTGGAGGAGGCCCTGCGCAAACTGAAGAGCGAGTAGTCCCGCAAAAGCCCCCCGCTCCGGCGGGCCGGGGCCGGATAAAAAGCTGAACCCAGCTGAAAGAGGGCGGAATTCCACGCGGCACCCGGCATTTCCGGGCTGGCATCCCGGGTTCCTTCCGGTATGATCGCGGCGTGAAATTCCGTCCTCTTGCTCTCCTTCTCCTGCTGTCCGCCCTCACAGGCCCGGCGTGGCCCCAGGCTTCGGAGCCCCCGCTGCCGGGAGAAAACGAACCCTCCCCCGGGGATTTCATGCCTCTGCTGGAGCCCGGCGACACCCTGCCCGCCGACCAGCAGGCCCCGCCGGATAAAAACAGCAAGCCGCTGGCCCCGCCCGAACTCTTTCCTGTCGATTCCCTTCCGGATGCGGACGGGAATATTCCCGGCCTGATTCTTCCCGAGGACAGAATCACCCCGCCCGGCGTTCCCGGTCTGCCGGTGGAACCCGGGACGGATGCGCCGCAGGACGCTCTGCTGCCCCCTCCCGCCGTCACTCCCGGCCTCGAACTTTCCACCAACGCCTACTGGCACAAAAACCCGCGCGAAGCCCGGGATCTGGC
Source organism: Verrucomicrobiota bacterium (assembly GCA_040386695.1). Taxonomy (GTDB): domain Bacteria; phylum Verrucomicrobiota; class Verrucomicrobiia; order Verrucomicrobiales; family V1-33; genus CAIZWU01. The sequence goes on along the minus strand of JAZKFB010000033.1, from coordinate 1,176 downwards.
GGAAAAGCAGCAGAAACCGCTGCTCATGCTGTTCTGCTACGACAGAAAACTGACGGGCACGGGCACGGCGGACGCCGCCACCGCCATGAATGACGACCTTCTGGCCTCAGAGGATTTCAAATCCTTCGCCAATGGCCGTCTTGTCCTGACCCAGCTGCTGTATCCCGTGGGATCCGTGAATGAGAGGGATTATCCTCCCGCCAAGCTGAAGGCCCTCCAGGATTTCAAAACCTGGTTCAAAGCGAAAATGCCCTGCCTCATCCTGCTGGACGAGAACGGCAAGGAAATTGAGCGCGTCAGCCGATACACCCGGGTCAGGGGGAGGGACGGCAAGGATTACAGCGCCGCCGCGCCCATCATGGACCGGCTGAAGCTCGCCGTTCACCGCCGGGAGCAGGTCATCGCCAACAACAAGGCCCGCATGGACAACCTGCGCGCGCAGAATTTCCGGGAGTGGACCAGCAAAGCCGGCAGCAAACTCCTCGCGAAACTGGTCAGCGCGACTCCCGAACGCATCACGCTCATGGACGAGAACAACACTCTTTTCCGCGTCTTCCCGGCCCAGCTCAGCATCCTCGACCGCGCCTGGATCCAGAGGAAGCACGCGCCGCAGAAAGTCGTCAGCAACGCTCCCCCGGCGCCCGCGCCCGCCTCCTCATCCGCGCCGGTGTCAGCTGACGCCTATGCCGCCCCGCGGGGAGGCCGGTGAAAGCCCGCGGACATGGTGTCCCCCGGTATTTCCTTCCCCACCGCCTCCGCCGGAGACTTTGAATCTCAACCTGGCTTCCGGAAACCAGGACCCGGACGTCACTTCTGTCCAGGAACCGCCGCCGCCGCCGGGCGTTCGCGGATCGTGAGGGTTTCAATGCGGTTGAAACCCGCCGCTCCCGTCTCCCGGTGATCCGCCGCCGCGCCCCGCAGGTTCATTTTCCCCCGCCGCACCCGGTCGGGCGGTCCGGCGGGCAGCTGGCCGCGCGGGATGCTGGCGATTCCTGATCCAGCCGCCCATGCCGGGGCCTCCGGCAAGAATGCGGAGCCGGTTTTCGTCCCGGGCGACGGTGATTTCCACCGGCGCGGATTCCAGAATACTTCGGCTTGGTAACTTCAATCACGGGCCAGTGGCCAAGAGTGTTCGGCACGGAATCAGCTGCGCGCCATGGGCCCTCCATTTTTTCA
>JAZKFB010000032.1:0-6592 GCA_040386695.1 Verrucomicrobiota bacterium | reverse complement strand
GGGTCGCGCGGCGCAAGGCTAAAGTCTTTTACAGAACAGATCTTACACCCCCTGAGTCCCCACTGGAGAGTCCAAAAGTGGATGCCTGGTATGTTGTTTCGAAATCCGGAAAAATCCGAATGCCCGGGCTCAAGGAGGAAATCGGCGCCAATGGTTTAACAAGCGTTCAGCTCGCAAAAGCCGTCACCGATGCCTATGCGAAGGAAAAAATCGACATCAAGCCGAAGATAACCGTTGGGGATTATGGAAAAGACCCCAATTACGTTCCGCTTCCAGTGATCACTGTGGCCGGTGAAGTGAAAACCCCTCAGGAGGTTCCCTTCCGTCAAAGAATGACTCTATTGCAGGCCATCAACGCTGCCGGAGGCTTTCTTGATACGGCCAACCTCCGCCGTGTGAAGCTGATCCATCCCGACCGTAAGGTGGTTATTTACGACCTTCGGGACATCCAGGCTGATGGATCCAACAATCCAGAACTTCTCGAAGAAGACCAAGTGATTGTTCCCCAATGAACTCCCGGCCAGACTTTACGCATTTTAACCACAAGGCCTCGACAGCCCTCCCGCAGCCTGGCAGTATCAAGGGGATGAAGTGGAAACCCCTGCTGCCTGTTCTTGTGCTGATGATAAACGCCACTGCCATTGTCACCGCCGCCGAACCGGCCGCGAATTACGATGAGACGAAGATGCCGCCGTATGTGCTGCCGGAGCTGATGAAAAACGCGGACGGCACGCCCGTGAAAACAGCGGCGGACTGGACGGGGAAGCGGCGGCCGGAGCTGCTGGCGCTGTTTGAAAAACAGATGTTCGGGCGCTCGCCGGACCGCCCGGCGCTGGCGTTTGAAGTGCAGGAGGAGGCCACGTCCGCTTTGAACGGCAAGGCATTGCGCAAGCAGGTGAAGGTGTTTCTCACGGGCAAAAAGGAGGGTCCGGGATTCAGTCTGCTGATTTACACCCCGGCCGTTGCCGCCAAAACTCCGGTGCCGTTTTTCCTGGGACTGAATTTTGAGGGCAATCCCTCCGTGCTGGAGGATCCGAAAATCCTTCCCCGCACCGATCCCAAACCCGGCGACATAGTTGACGGCAAACCCGCGCCCGCCGCCAAACCGGTCCCGCCCGGTTCCCAGAGCAGCCGCTGGCAGGTGGAGTGGCTGATGTCCCAGGGTTACGGCACGGCCACGGCGTGGTATTGGGATATTGATCCGGATTACCACGACGGTTTCAAAAACGGAATCCACGCGCTTTATCCGGACATCGAAAAATCCCGGAACGGCGAAACCTGGGGCAGTCTCGCCGCCTGGGCCCAGGGGCTGCGCCTGGCCATGGATTACCTGGAAAAGGAGCCGCTCTGCGATGCCAAACGGGTAGCGCTTCACGGTCATTCGCGCCTCGGAAAAGCGGCGCTCTGGGCGGGAGCCACCGATGAGCGCTTCAGCCTCGTCATCTCCAACGAAAGCGGCTGCGGCGGGGCGGCGCTGAGCAAACGGATTTACGGGGAGACCGTGGGGCGCATCAACACCCATTTCCCGCACTGGTTCTGCTCGAATTACCACGCCTGGAACAATCGCGAGGCGGAAATGCCCTTCGACCAGCACCAACTGCTGGCGCTCATCGCCCCGCGCGCCCTGCTGGTCGGCAGCGCGGAGGGCGACCAGTGGGCGGATCCCGCGGGCGAGCGGCTGGCGCTGGAATATGCGGCTCCCGCCTTTTTCCTGACCGCCGGAGAGGCGAAGTCCCCGAAATCCCCGCTGCTTCAGGCCAAACAGGCCTATTTTATCCGTCCCGGCAAACACGACGTCATGGATTCCGACTGGCAGGCTTGGGTGGACTTTGCGCGGACGGTGTGGAAATAATGCCCTGATGCCCGCCGCCGCCACCCGCCGCCGCTTTCTGACCCGTCTGTTTTTTTCCGCCACCGCTCTGGGCTCCGGTCTGTCGCGGGCGGCGGGAACGGAGGGCCTGAAGCTCCGCGTGGGCACCGACGGCTGGGGCCGGGCCTCGACGGCGGAAGTGGAGTCCGTGCTCCGCTCGGCCGCCGCCATGCTGTGGCCGTTCTTTCCCAACCGCCGGATCGAGCCTTTCGTGGTGCTGCGCGGGCACGAGGGCCCGATCGTTCATTATCAGCGGAATGTGATCGGTGAGATCGTCATGAAGCTGGACACCCAGGACCTCTACTGGTGCCAGTACGCTTATCAGTTCGCCCATGAATTCTGCCACATTCTCAGCGGGTTCAACGACGACTGGAAAGGCAACAACTGGTTTGAGGAGACGATGTGCGAGACGGCCTCCCTCTTTGTTCTCCGCCGCCTGGCCAGGGAATGGGAGGAGCATCCGCCCTATCCCGTGTGGAAATCCTACGCCCCGCAGTTCCGGCAGTATGCGGAGGACGTGATGGACAGCCGCAGCCAGGTCGGGGCCGGGCATTTGGGGGATTTTTTCCGGAAGCACCGGAAGGAGCTGGAAAGCACTCCCCGCGACCGGGCGCTGAACGGGGCCATGGCCGTGGTGCTGCTGGGAGTGGTGGAGGGCTCGCCGTCCTCGTGGGAGGCCGTCTCCTGGCTGAACAGCAGCCCTTCCCTGCCCGGCGAGACTTTTCCGGCTTATCTCCAGAAATGGCACGCCGCCGTCCCTCCCCGGCACCACGCCTTCGTGGAGGAAATCATGCGGCGCTTTGATCTTCCCCCGCCCGCCGCCGCAGCTCCCACAGCCTCACCGGCTTCCCGCAATTCCGCTGATTGAATCCCTTTGGCCGTCACGTTGTTCAGGCCACGCCACAAACACCCATCCATCCATTCCTTCCGTTCTTCATGCATCCCCGCACCCTTGCCTCCACGCTGCTGCCCGGCTTTGTCCTGGCCGCCGCTGTTTCCTCCTCCACCGCCGGTCCGTTTTATGGCGATCCTCCTGACGCGCACCACCCCTGGGCGATTCATGACGATCGCCGCCCGCAGCCGGCCCGCGTGGAGCCCGGCACTTTCAGCACCCAGGAAACCCCCGGCAAGCCGCCGTCGGACGCCGTGGTGCTCTTCGACGGCACGGAGGCCTCGCTTTCCAAATGGCAGGCTGACAAATCCCCCGCCGAGCCCACCAAATGGATCGTGAAGGACGGCACTTTCCAGTGCGTCCCCGGTGCCGGTTACGTCCGCACCAAAGAGGAATGGGGCGACTGCCAGCTCCACGTGGAATGGTCCGCTCCCGCCAAGGTGGAGGGCAACAGCCAGGGCCGCGGCAACAGCGGCATTTTCCCCATGGGCCAGGTGGAGGTGCAGGTGCTCGATAATTTCAACAACCCCACCTACGCCGACGGTTTCGCCAGTTCGGTGTATGGCATCAATCCCCCGCTCGCCAACGCCATCCACGGTCCCGGCCAGTGGCAGGTTTACGACATCGTTTTCCGACGCCCGGTTTTCAAAGACGGCAAAATGCTCACCGACGGCCACCTGACCGTGTTTGTGAACGGAGTGCTCACCCAGGACGCCACCCCTCTGGAAGGCGGCGGCGGTCACCGCGCCCGCTCCAAGGACCACGCTTTCCCGGAAAAAGGCCCGCTCAAACTTCAGGACCACGGCAATCCCGTCCGTTACCGCAACATCTGGTACCGCCCCCTGCCCGCCCGGGCAATTGAAGGCGGCACCGAAGGCCGGCTCAGCCCGGAGGCCACCACCGCCAAACGCGCCGCCATCGCCGCTGAAATCCGCGCCGAAGCCGCCAAGAAAACCGGCACCGCCAAGCTCCTCGGCGTCCTGGAATCCCTCACCTACGAACTCCAGCCCGCCGCCGCCGCCGAAAGCGATCAGCTCACCGCCGCTTTCCTCACCGAAGTGCAGGCCGCTCCCGCCGACGCCCTCGAAGCCAAAAAAGGCGAAATCCAGCAGGTCCGCGGCGCCCTGGATTACCTGACCAAATTCAAAATCATCCCCGCCGCCCCCCCGGCCCTTCCCGCTCTTCAGAAGATCATCAAGGATCACGGCTGGGACGACAAAAAGTAATAACCCCGCAGCGGCCGGTTTTCCGGCAGCTTCCTTATTCCCAAAACGGCATCCGGTCGCCCCGGATGCCGTTTTTCGCGTCGGGAGGGCCGACATTCCGCCAGTTGATGCCGGGAACCCAAGATTAAAAAAGCCGCTAAAACTGCGGATATTGGTCGACAGAATGCCAGCTCTCCCCAAAATCACGCCCCGTGACTGTTCCCATCCTTATAGCTCTCTGGCGCTGCGCCTGCGGGACCCTCGATATTTACGCGGATCAGCAATGGTCTGAAGTCCGCAAACTCGCTGAAAGCCATGAAGTGGACATCGACCACGCCATGGACCCGATTCCCGTGGTGCCCGCCGCTGAGAATTTCATGTCGCAGCCTTATCTTCAGGCCTGCCTGTTCGATCCGGAGGGGGAAACTGTAAATCAAATGGCAGCCCTCGCGGAAAAATGCCGCGGGCCTCTGATCGATTTCCTGCCCTCACTGGATGCGGGAAGCACTGCCCGGCTCAGTGCTGTGCTGAGCGGCATCCGTAAAGCGGCTCCTGAATTCATGCCGGTCACAAAAGCAAAGGAACCCACCGCCGAAACCCTGCTGCGGGTGACGGACGGTATCGGCATCCCGTGGAGTGAGCTGGACGAAGCCACCGGACTGCTCCACGCCCAGATGCCGCCCTGGGGAGCCACTCCACCCACGGACGATTATACGCCGCCTTTGGTTTTCTCCGTCTCGTCCGGAGCCCTGATCCGATTCTCCCGGATCGCCACTCTGCGGACTCACGCGGCTTTGGCCCTGAAGCAGCCCGGCCCCGCGCTGGCCAGCCTTCGGATTCAAAGCCGTATGGCGGATGCCCACTTTCATCATGCCACTCTGGCGAGCACCATTTTCGGGTCCTTTTTTGTCCAAAATATGATTTCCCAGATTCATGCCGGCTTCCGGAGCCGTCAGTGGACGGAGGCGGATATCGCATGGTTTGCGGAATGGGCCGGGAAAATTGATTTTCTGGTCCTGCTGAACCAAGCCAGCAAAATGGAATGCATTTATTCCATCCGCTATGCGGAAAGCCTGAGAACCGATCCCGGTTTCGAGGACCGGATGCTGCGTTCCATCGCCGGAGACCCGGCGGTCATGGAGACGCTCTCGGAGGCGGCAATGCCTTTTCAACAGGACTGGCTGGCACCATTCAGAGGGAATTCGGAATTTTTATACCGCCTCGCGCCCAGAGGGGCTTTCACTCTCCTGGAGGCTCAAAGCCTGATGACTTATTTTGATGATTACCTGTCCCTGCTGAAAAAAGGCGGCCTGCATGAATACGCGTGGCAGGCAAAGGAAAACAGAGTAAGCAGCAAAGTGATTTCCTATCCGCAACTGGGCGCTGGTTTTGCCGCCCATCAAAGCCGCATCAATCTTCTCCGCACCGCCTGCGCCCTGCATCAGTGGCATGCGGCGCACGGGGATTATCCCAAAGTCCTCGAAGGCCTGCAGCCCGGTTTGCCGGAGTCCGCGTGTCTGGATGTCTGTTCCGGAAAACCACTTCACTATGAACGGGTTTCCCGGAACAGCTACCGCCTCCGCGCTGTGGGCGTGGACCGCATCGACGACGGAGGAAAACCCATGGCCGGCGGCAAAGGGGACATTGTCTGGAAATAACCCTCTGATTCTCAGGCTTCGATCCTGGAAACAGGCGGATCCGTCTCCGGACGGCACGCAAGAAGGACAATCGCCCCCAGGCCCGGAAGCAAGCCGCACCGGAAACCACAATCTTTCATACATCGGGGGTTTTTATTAAAATTCCGGGCAACAAAGGCGAATTTTCCTGATTTGAAGGTTTGCGGCAGCTTCCGGAGAAGCCAGGTTGGCGGCATGCTGCCCCCCGGCCCTGAGATTCCTCCCGTCCTGACCGCCGTCCAACGGTGGGTCGCCCGGCTCCGCCTCGGGCTTCGCCGCCAGAGCCGGAAACTTTACCGGACCCTCCGCCACCCCCGCCAGCGCGCCAAGGGCCGTCTGCGGGAGTGGCTGGGATCCCGCATTCATAACCGCGACCTCTGGCATCTGCGGCGGGGTCCGGTGGCCAATGGCGTGGCCGGCGGCCTTTTCATCGCCATGCTGCCGGTGCCGCTGCAGAGTCTTTTCGCCGCCGCTGTCGGCATCGCCAGAGGCTGGAATCTGCCCGCCGCCGTCATCGCCACCTGGCTCAGCAATCCCTTCACCTACGTGCCCATGTTCCTGGCGGCCCGGAAGTCCGTGATGGTGATTTACCATATTTTCGGCGCGGAGCCGGCCCTCAGAAACCTCAAACCCTCCGCCGTCAAGGATCTGGACATGGCGGGCCTTTGGTCCCTCGCCAGCCATGCGGGTCCTGAACTGGTTCTCGGTTACTCAGTCGTGGGCCTGGGCTGCGCCATCGCCGGTTACATTGCCGTGCACAGCCTCTGGTGGCTGGTGCGCCATCACGAGGAACCGCCCTCCACCAAAACCCGGCACGGACGCGGCAAACATCCCCATCCGGCAAATCCCTGAAGAAGGTGAAAGGGTTCAGGTTTCAGGGTTCAGAAGGCAATGTTAATTCTACATTGTTAAGTTATTTTGCTGGTTATCCCTGTCCGCTTCGCATGGG
>JAZKFB010000031.1:0-1693 GCA_040386695.1 Verrucomicrobiota bacterium | reverse complement strand
CCGCCCCGTGAGCTGTGCGAGGATCGGAGCGACACGGGTGGCGGACAGCCATACCCCGACAGCCCACTGGTGATGAGCGTGTGCTCATCCCGTCCTTCAGCGTGGGGCCGGGTCCGGCGGCCAATACCCTGGTGCCAGCCTCCGGGCTGAGCCCGTCGATGAGATTGCCCTCTCCACCGCCACCCGGGCTGCCACCCGTGTCACCTCATCCTCATGCAAAATCCAACATCACGCAACTTCCCATCGCCCGGCTCCGGGTCCGGGCCCGGCCCGGCATACCGCTCCGGGGCTAAAACCCCGCCCCGGAAAAAAACCCGTTCCCCGCCCATTCGGGAGCTTCCCGCCATCAACCCCGATGCCGCGGGAGCCGACATCGGCGCCCGCGAAATCGTGGTCTGTGTCCCCGCTGACCGCGCGCAGGAGCCCGTGCGCACCTTCCTCACCTTTACGGAGGATCTTAACGCCCTCGCCGACTGGCTCAAAGAGTGCCGCGTGACCACCATCGCCATGGAATCCACCGGCATGTGCTGGATCCCGCTGTTTCAGATTCTGGAGACCCGGGGCATCGACGTCCGCCTGGTCAATGCCCGCCATGTCAAACACGTGCCCGGCCGCAAAAGCGATGTCAGCGACAGCCAGTGGATCCAGTATCCGCACAGCGTCGGCCTGCTGAGCGGCAGCTTCCGCCCGCCGCAGGACATTTGCGCCATCCGCAGCCTCGCCCGTCACCGTGAAAGCCTGCTGGAGCAGGCCGCTGACCAGGTCCGGCACATGCACAAATGCCTCGACCGGATGAATCTTCAGATCCACCACGTCATCAGCGATCTCACCGGCGGCACCGGCCTGGCGATTATGGAAGCCATCCTGGCCGGGGAGCGCGATCCCAAAATACTTGCGGCCCACCGTGATCCCCGCATCAAAGCCAGCGCGCAAACCATCGAAAAAAGTCTCGTCGGGGACTGGCGTGGAGAGCATCTCCCCGTCCTGCGCCTGGCCGCGGCCACCTGGAACCACCTGCGCGCCCACATCATGGAACTCGACCTGGACATCGCAAGCCGTGTCAAAGCCCTTGAGGATCAGATTGATCCCCAGGCTCACCCCCTGCCTGTCTCCGTCCGCCGGCGGACCATCTCCAACAACGCCCCCGGCGGCGGCGAACTGCTGCGGCAGGAGTTTTACCGTGTACTGGGCACCGACCTCACCGCCGTGCCCGCGATCTCCATACTCAGCGTCCAGGCGTTTTTGAGTGAGGTCGGGCCGGATCTCAGCCGTTTTCAATCCGCCGGGCACTTCAGCTCCTGGCTGGGGCTCTGTCCGGGCACCCGCATCAGCGGCGGCAAAATCCTCGACGCCCGCAGCCGCGGCGGAAAACCGCGTCTGGCCCTGCTGCTGCGCCAGGCGGCCTTGAGCCTTCACCGCAGCAAAAGCGCGCTGGGAGCCCGATACCGCCGCCTGCGCAGCCGCCTGGGCGCGCCCAAAGCGCTCACCGCCATGGCCCACTGTCTGGCGCGCATCATCTACCACCTCGTCACCCGGCACCAGGCCTATGATGAATCCGTTTTCACAAAAATGGAGGAGGAGCACGCCAAAAGACAGCAGCGCAGTCTTGAGCGCCAGGCCGATGCCCTCGGCTTCACCCTTGTCCCCAATGCCCCGATGACCGCCTGATTCCGATTTACTTCCCGATGAGGGC
>JAZKFB010000030.1:91014-128230 GCA_040386695.1 Verrucomicrobiota bacterium | reverse complement strand
GCTCAAACACCCCAAGCCTGACCGCCACTTTTACAGAATAACATTTGCACGGCCTGAAAACGCTTTGCCACGGCCCGATGTTCTTTGGACAACTGTGATACACAGGAAGGCGCGGTCTTCGAATAATCAGTGACTGGCATGAGTGAACATCAGGTATATTTCTGATTTCGTCAACTTCGTCAACCGATTCGAGATTTCTGGAAACGGCGGAAACCGTTTTTATTTTCTGTTTTCACACTTCAATCCCAGCTTTTCAGCCGGAAGCCATTCGCGTCGGTCCGCTCCAGTGGCGCTCTCTTCGGACCGAAGCCGGATTCCACCTTGCGCGGGGCGGGGATTTCCCGGACGGAGGGCGGCATGTCCGCGGAACCAGGTCATCTTTATCTCATTGCCACGCCGATTGGAAATCTGCGGGACATTACGCTGCGCGCGCGGGACACGCTGGCCTCCGTGGATCTGATTGCCTGTGAGGACACGCGGCACTCCGGGGTGCTGCTGCAGCATCTGGAGATCCGGAAACCGCTGGTCAGCCTGCATGAGCACAACGAGGCCATGCGCACCGCCCAGTTTCTGACCGATCTGCGGGACGGGAAAAGCATCGCCTACATTTCCGACGCCGGAATGCCGGGGGTTTCCGATCCTGGTGCGCGTCTGGTGGCGGCCTGCCGGATGGCGGAGCTGCCGGTGGAGGTGCTGCCGGGGCCGAGCGCGGTGCTCACGGCGCTGGTGGGCAGCGGGTTTCCGGCGGACGCGTTCTATTTCGGCGGTTTTCTGCCCGTGAAAAGCGGTCAGCGGGAACGTGCCCTGACCGCCGCCCTGGAGGCCGATGAAACCAGCGTGTTTTTTGAAAGTCCGCACCGTTTGCCCACAACTCTGGAGCTGCTCGCCCGGCTGCAGCCGGACCGCCTCATCTGCGTGGCGCGGGAGCTGACTAAAAAATTCGAGGAATACCGCCGCGGCCCGGCCTCCGAAGTCGCCGCGCATTACACCGCCCACCCGGCCAAGGGCGAAATCTGCCTGCTCATCGCGGGACTGGAATTGCCCAAGTGGGCGAAAGGGGCGGTGGAAATTGAAGGCCCTGTACAGAAATCCGGCAAAATTCAATAAACTTCGTCGTGGCTGCCGACGGCCACAAAATGAATCACGACATGGCCTCCGTATTCCTCATAGATAAGCCGCAGATCATATCCGGCTTTGATGGCGCGGAGTGACTCCAGTTTTCCTTTCAGCGGGTGATTACGGAGGGAAACCTGAAAAGGATCCTGCTGGAATTTGCGGATGGCCTCATCAGCCGCTGTCTGCTGCTCCGCAGTGAGTTTGCGGTATTGTTTCGCAAATCGCGGAGTGAAAACGATCTCCATGACTCAGGGCCGCTTGAGGGAATCGAGGAAGTTTTGTGTTTCTGAGGGGGTCCTGAAGGGGCCGATTAATTTGCCGGGGTCGCGGGCTTCCCCGCAGGAGGCGAGGATTTCCCGGATTTGAGCCGGAGAAAATGAGTCCCCCTGCTCCTCGTCGATCGAAATCCGGAATGGAATAGCTCTGGTTTTGACCACTTTGTTGAGAAAAAGCCGCATGGCGGTGGGCATGTCGAGTCCCAATTCCGCCAGGACACTTTCAGCACGCAGTTTGAGATCCTCCTCAAGCCGCAGTTGTATGTTCTTAAGGGCCATGAAGGGATGGTAGGCAAAACAGATGCGGAGTGCAATTGTTTTGCATGGTTCACCTGCGGCGTTGAATGCGGCTGAATCCGTAAATGAAAACGGGCGCCCGCCACCTGCGGGAGGTGGACGAGCGCCCGACAGGAAGGAATTCGGGGCCGCTCAGAGCGAAGCCGCGAGGACTTTCTCCAGCTTGACGATGTCGATGGAGAATTTGCGAATGCCTTCGGCGGTTTTTTCGGTGGCCATGGCGTCGTCGTTCAGTTCGAGGCGGAAGGTTTTCTCGTCGTAGACCTTTTTCGCGATGTCCATGCCGGCGGAGGCGGCGGGGTCGAGTTTGCGGACGAGAGGCTCGTCGCTGGCGGCGAGTTCGCCGAGGAGGGTGGGGGCGATGGTCAGGAGGTCGCAGCCGGCGAGTTCGGTGATTTCGCCCTTATTGCGGAAGCTGGCGCCCATGACTTCGGTTTTGTGGCCGAACTTCTTATAATAGTGGTAGATCTCGGTGACGGAGAGCACGCCGGGGTCCTCGGTGGGGGCGTAATCCTTTTTGGTGGAGGCTTTGAACCAGTCGAGGATGCGGCCGACGAAGGGGGAGATCAGTTTCACGCCGGCGTCGGCGCAGGCCACGGCCTGGGCGAGGGAGAAGAGGAGGGTCAGGTTGCAGTTGATGCCTTCCTTCTGGAGGATTTCAGCGGCTTTGATGCCTTCCCAGGTGGAGGCGATCTTGATGAGGACGCGCTCTTTTTCAATGCCTTCGGCGGCGTAGTCGGCGATCAGCTTGTGGGCTTTGGCCACGGTGCCGGCGGTGTCGAAGGAGAGGCGGGCGTCCACTTCGGTGGAGACGCGGCCGGGGACAATTTGCAGGATTTCCTTGCCGAAGAGCACCAGCACGCGGTCGATGACGCTGTCCACCAGCGCGGGGCCGGCGAGGGCGCTGCTTTTGTGCTCGCCGAGCGCTTTATCCACCAGGTGGCGGTACTGCGGTTTTTCGGTGGCCTGGAGAATGAGCGAGGGGTTCGTCGTGGCGTCCTGCGGTTTGTAATCGCGCATGGATTCGAAATCACCTGTGTCGGCGACAACGGTGGTGTATTTCTTCAATTCGTCGAGCTGGCTCATGAGTGGCGTATTAGGGAAATGAGGTTGGTTTTCCCGGCCAAAGCGGGAGCCTGAGACTTAAGCGCTCAGGGGACGCGCGCAATCGGTTTTCGGTCCGGGTTGCGCCGCCGGGGCATCCGTGCTCGTGGTGGCGTTCCATGTCCGATCCGATCTCCCCCCCCGCCGCGGCGCCCTCATCCCCCCGGATGACCACCGGCTGCATCATGCTTCTGTTTGTCGGCTTCTGGCTGGCGGCGCTGGGAGCCTGGATGGTGTGGCACATGTATGCCCAGGTGCGGGAAATGCGGACTTTCACGGACCATGCCGCGCAGGTGATCCACCCGGACCAGCCGGCGGGGGAGGCTTTGGCGGAGCTGCGGGGGCGCCTGGAGGCTTTTGCAAAATCCGTGGAGGCGGGGACGCAGGCCAAACTGGAGCTCAGCACGGCGGATCTGAATCACCTGCTGTCGGCTCAGGAGCCGGTGAACCGTCTGAAGGACATTGTGCGGGTCGAGGAGATCACGGATGTGGTGAAGCTGAAGGTGGCGCTGGCGCTGAACGGCATTCCCTTCAGCGGGGAACGGCTGTATCTGAACGGATTCATCATGGTGCGCCCGGAGATCAAGTCGGACTCCGGTCTGGTGCTGCTCACCCGCGATCTTGAGGTGCCGGGGAAAACGCCGTCCGAGGGCTTTAAAGCCAGCTACCTCCAGGCGAACCACATGGACGGTCTGGCCTTTGAGGAGCTGCGCAAGGACAACCGCATGAAGAGTCTGCTGACCCGGATCACCAGCACGCGCTGTGAGCCGGGGAAAGTGGTGCTGGAATTCAACCCGCCGGTGAAAACGGCTCCCGGAGTCCCGGGCACGGTGAAGCCGGCGGCGGCACCGGCGCCGGTGCCGTGAAAGAAGTCCGTGTGCCCGGTCATCCTTTTCCACCGCTGCCTGCACTTGGTTGCGCGGTGCGCGGGACTGATTGCGCGGTGCGAAGGGACGGTTGCGCGGTGTGAGGGGACAATTTTGCGGCTCTGAAACCGGATTTCAGGGCAGGGCGGGGGAGTGGGAAGTGGGCGGGGGGAAGTTTTTCTGTCACTTTCAGGCCTTCCCCCGCAAAGAGTCGTGCTGGGAGGATCCGCGCTGCGCGCAGCCCGACGGCACCGCGCCCGCGGCATTTCACGGGGGCCGCCTCCATCCCGCCCTCCGCGTCCATTTCAGTATCCGCCCTCATCCCGTTCACCGCTCCGCACCATGTCCGATCATGCTGATTTTCTCCACTTTTTCCGTCAGTCGGAGTCCGATCTGCGGGCGTTCATCGGGTCCGTGGTCCGTGATGCCCATGCGCGGGAGGATGTGTTCCAGGAGGTCAGCCGCACGCTGTGGCGGAAGTTTGACGATTTTGACCTGAGCCGTCCATTCGGGGCCTGGGCGCGGGGGATCGCCGGGAGGAAGATGCTGGAGGCGCGGCGGCGGGACGCGAAGTTTCCGCTCCTGTTTCCCCCGGAGACGGTGGAGGCGATTATGGAGGCTTTTGATGAGACGGATGATCACGGACGCGCCCAGGAGGCGGCGCTGCGGCTTTGTCTGGAATCCCTGCCGGAAAAACCGCGCCGGATTCTCGCCGCCCGCTACGAGGAGCAGTGGCCGTGCGAACGCATCGGGCGGGAGCTGGGGATGAATCTGAAAGCCGTGCATCAGACCCTCTGCCGTCTCCGCCGGACTCTGCACCGGTGCATCACGGGGCGGATTGAAAATGACGATTTCACTCCGGCCCCGGCTTCCCCGGCTCCCTCATTCCCCGCTTCCGCCCCGGCTTCCCTTTCCGCCCCGGCTTCCCTTTCCGCCCCGGCTTCCCTTTCCGCCCCCGCCTCAGTCCCACTTGCCACCCGCCATGAATAATCCACCCGCCGACACCGACCCTTCCGCTGCTCCTCCGCCCGCTGATGAGCTAATCTCGCGGCATTTTGACGGGGCTTTGCCTCCCGATGAGCATCAGCGCCTGACAGAGCTGCTGCACGGCCATCCGCAGGTTCTGCTTGATTTTGTGGCCACGGCGCGGCTGCATCACCGCCTGGAGGGGCTGGCCCCGGTCCGCCCGGCGGTGAGGAAAAAGCCGTTTCTCCGCTGGATCGGCATCGGCACGGCGGCCGCCGCGGCGGTGGCGGCCGTGACTGGCGGGGGGTGGGCGGTTTTCCGGCCATCCTCCACCGGGGAAAATCAGGCGCGGGTGACGGTGACGGACCTCACTCCCCCTCCGGCGGACGCCGTCAGACCCTCGCCCGTCAATCTGAGAAAACGCACGGTGAAGGCCGCGGGAGCCACCGCCTTGACCCAACAGCCGGACCTGGAGGAGCTGCTGGGCCGGTATTATGTGAATATCAGCCCGCACGGACTCACGGTTCCGCAGGCGCTGAAGCAATTGGAGGAGGCCATCCGCGCGGTGAATCTCCTGAACCGCCCCGCGCTGAACCAGCTCCGCTTCACGGTTGGGGAATCCGTGGAGCCGGGAGTGGAGGACCCGGTGGTGCGCACGCCGCTGCCGGCGGCCTCCATGACCGTGAAGGCTTATCTGGAAACCTGCGCGCTCTTCCGGCAGGTGACGCGGCAGCCCGGAAACGTCCCCGTGAACGGCCCGCAGCCGGCGTCCGTCCGGTGGAAGGGGGTGGATCCCGGGAGTCAGTCCGGCACCCTGCAAACCCGGGTTTACAAGGTTCCGGCTGATTTCCTCTCCTCCGTTCCCAGGAAACCGGAGAGCGGCGGTGGAACGGTCGGGGATCCTGTACGGGCTTCCCCCATGGACTTTCCGAGGCTTATGACCGCCTTTTCCAGCGGCGGAATGGTCAGGGATCCCTTCCAGGCTCCCCCTGTGGAGTCCAAACCGACGGCATGGCAGGTGGTGAATGAATTTTTTGTGACTCCGCAGGCGGAGGGCTCGACGGTCACTTTTTCCGCAGGCACCTCCCGGGTGGTGATGCGGGGATCCTTGATCAGCCTGGATTTGTTTCATGAGCGCTTGGAATCCTTCACCGCTCATCAAAAAACGGACCAAATCTTTCTCACCGGGAAGATTTGTTCGATGCCCCGAGCCGTCCTTCCGGCGGGATTTGATGAAATGTCGGGGATGATTCTGACGGACAGCGAATGGCAGATGTATATGAGGGCCTTGTCCCAGACCAAGGGGGTGGATCTTTTCACCACTCCCTCCGTCATTGTCCGGCCCGGGCAGCGGTCCAAAATAGAAATTATCCAGGAGGTTGCGCCCGCCGTCCCGGGAGCGGAGGCGAAGAACACGGGACTGACTGTCGAAGTGGAGGCGCAGCCGTGCGGTGAGTTCATCAGGCTGGCGGGGACGGTTGAAGTGGGTCTTTTTGGGAAAGAGGTGGTGACTGGTTCGCCGTCGCAGCCTCTGAACATGGAACTCAGGGAGCCGGAGGTTTCGGACGGAAAGCCCCATTATTTCCCGACCGAGTATGAAATCTGGGCACCCGACCGCTCCACCGGCATGATCACTCTGGATGTGCCCCTGGCTCAGGAACGCAACCTCGTGGCGACGATGGGCCTGACCGCGACCCGGATTGATCCCTCAGGCGCGCCTCTGGATGGCCAGCCCGGCGCAATTTCCGAGGAAATGCAGCAGGAGCAGGGGAATGGAGAAGTTCCCGTCGGAATCGCTATCACCGGCAGACCCGGATTTGTCCGCAGCCCGTGGAGCACGGCCGGAGAGGTGGATGTGAACGGCATCCCCGCCGGCACGAAAGTCCTGTGCCCCTACACAAGGAAGCAGTTCCGGGTGCCCTGACGGCGCTTGCCGGAGGCATGGGATCGGCCGCTGCTTAAAAAACGGCGGACCGGCTGATGGGCGGAATCGGAATGGGGGGAAGCGGGGGATTTATCAATCCTCCGCTTCCGCTTTTCCTGTTTTCCCAATCGCTGCGGGGGAAAAGAGATTGTCACTGAACCCGTGGAGGTTCCGTGACAATTTTGTCACATTTCCCTTGTTCCCTGCCTGCGGGAAATGTCACACATGCAGCGGCACCACCACCCTCCATGATTTCCCTCCAAAAACTCTTCGGCAAGGATGACAAATTTTTCGGGCTTCTCGAAGCCTCCGCAGAGGAAGGCCGCCGCAGCATTCAGGCTCTCACGGATGTTCTCGCCCACCCGGAATCGGTGGAGAATCTGGGGGCCTTCAACCGCCGCAAGGAGGCGGACAAACGCATCACGGAGCAGATCAACGAGGCTCTGGTGACCAGTTTCGTGACCGCGCTGGAGCGTGAGGACATTGAAGTCCTGAGCGCTTTCCTCTATAAGATCCCCAAAACCGTTGAGAAATTCGTGGAGCGGCTCTCGCTGTTCCCGGAACTGGTCAAAGGGGTGGATTTCTCCCGCCATATCGCGCTGCTGGACGCCGCGACGGACGAGGTGGTGGCGCTGGTGAAGATGCTGCGCACGCTCGGCGCGGGGCTGATCGGGGAGGCCAAGAAGATCAACACCCAGCTCCAGATCATCGAGGGCGACGCCGACAAGCTGATTCTGGAAATCCTCCGGGATCTCTACAGCGGCCGCCATGCGCCTCACCGGGTGCTGGCTCTGCGCGATCTTTATGAACTGCTGGAGACAGTGATCGACCGGTGCCGGGACGCCGGCAACTCGGTGATGCACATCGTGCTGAAAAACTCCTGATCACCGCCGCCCATGATTTCCATCCAACGCCTGACCGGCCGGCCCAAGGAATTTTTCGGTTTGCTTGAGGAAAGCGCGCACCTCGGCGCGGAATCAGCGCGGGCGCTGCGCCAGCTGGTGCTCCAGCCCGCGGGCGGCCCGCCGGATCTGACGGCCATCACCAAAGCCCGCCGTCTGGACAAGGACGTGTATCTGCGGCTGGACGCGCTGCTTTCCCGGGTTTTCGCCACGCCCATCGAGCGCGAGGACATCGCGGAGATCGGGCAGCAGCTTTACCGCCTGCCGAAAACCATCGAGAAATTCGCGGAGCGTTATGAGATTGTCCACGAAATGGTCAACGCCGGCGATATGACCCTGGCGCTGGGAATGCTGGAGCGGGCGGCGGACATCGTGGTCCAGATGGTGCAGAGTCTGGCCAATTCCAAGACTCCCCTCGTGGAGATCAAAGCCATGGAGGCCCGCCTCAGCCAGCTCGACGCCGAAGCCGGCCATGTGCTGCTGAACGCGGAACGGATTCTGTATCAGACCTCCACCCCGCCGCTGCACGCCATCGTGACCAAGGAACTCTACGATATTCTGGGTGAATGCCTGGAGGTCTGTGGTGATATCGGCGACGCTCTGGCGCTGGCGGTTTTAAGAAATTCCTGATTTTTCCCTTCTTTTTCCCGCACTGGAGCCTCCGCTCCGCGCGGTTTTCCCAGCTTGCCCACCCTATGGAATTGGCCCTCGTTCTTGCCGTTATCCTCACCGCCCTTGTTTTTGAATACATCAACGGCTTCCACGACACCGCGAACTCCATCGCCACCGTCGTCGGCACCAAAGTCCTGACGCCGCGCCAGGCCATCATGATGGCCGCCGTGACCAACCTGCTCGGCGCCTTCACCGGTCTGGCGGTGGCAAAAACGATTTCGTCCGGCCTCGTGGACAGTTTTTATGTGACGCCCGGGGTGCTCATCTGCGCGCTGCTCGGGGCGATTGTCTGGAATCTGGTCACGTGGTGGTTCGCGATGCCCTCCAGCTCCACCCATGCCCTGGTCGGAGGCCTTTGCGGGGCGGTGCTGGCGTTCGCGGTCTGTAAAGTGCAGGCTGACCATACCGGTCCCGACGGCAAGCCGATCACGAACATCTGGGCGGCTTTGAAATGGGAGGAGGTGAAGGACAAAAGCATCAAAACCATGATTGATCCCTCGCCGGCCCTTCTGGCGGCGCTGGGTGAGGAGGCCAAACGGGACGGCACGCATGAACTGATGGTGGAAGGGAAAAAGGTGACCGCCGTGTCCTTTTCCGGAAGAGTCAAGCAGGTGGAGAGCCGTGTGGAAAAAGAAATGGCGGGCATCAAGCACAAGGTGGTGATTCCCATGTTCAGTTCCCCGGTCATCGGCTTCGTGGGAGGTTTTATCCTCATGGCGATCCTTTATGTGGTTCTGCGAAGCTGGCGCCCGGTGGTGGTGAACAAGATTTTCGGCAAGCTGCAGCTCGTCAGTTCGGCCTACATGGGCTTCAGCCACGGCATGAACGACGCCACCAAGTGCATGGGCATCATCACCCTGGCGCTGGTCGCGGCCACCACGAAGAACCAGCTGGACGGCTCCTGGCTGCACTGGATGAGCACCCCGGAGGTGCCGCAGGCGGTGGTGGCCAATGGCGTGCACACCTGGAATGAGATTCCCATCATTTCCCGCGTCATCGGCTGGCTGCCGAACTGGATGCAGTTCGGCTACATGCCTGGCCCGGCGGATTTGAAAAACCCGCCTGTCCCCTGGTGGGTCGTGGTCACCTGCGCCCTCACCATGGCCGCCGGCACCGCCGCCGGAGGATGGAAAATCATCAAGACTATGGGCCACAAGATGGTGAAACTCCAGCCCGTGCACGGCTTCGCCGCCGAAACCACCGCCGCCACCCTGCTGGCGGTGACCGGCTCCCTGGGCATGCCTGTCTCCACCACCCACGCCATCACCACCTCCATCATGGGCGTGGGCTGCGCCAAACGCTTCAGCGCTCTGAAACTCGGCGTCGTCGAGCGCATCATCTGGGCCTGGCTCCTCACCGTCCCCTGCGCGGGCGGCGTCGCTTTCCTGCTCGTTTACATGGTCGGCAAGCTCGGCTGGCTGAGCGTGTGAGGAATCGGGAAATCCGGGATTCCAATATACACAAAACGGGCGCGGGAAGCAAAACGGGCGCGGGAAGGTTTTGATTTCCCGGAACCCGGCGGTTTTGTCCGGAAAATGGCGTTTTTGTGAGTCGTGGGAAGGTCATGCTCCCGGCATGGTGGCCGCATGACCATGATGCGCGGCAACCGCCGGGGAACCGGCCTGATGATTTCATTCCTCGCCTGCGCGGGCATGAGCGGGGCTCCGGCGGCTTTGACCGGACTTTGGGAATTCAGCGACAGCACCCGGCCGGGCAAGGCGACGGTGGGCGCGGATTTGGATATCGCGGGCGCGCCGCCGGCTTTTGCCGCCAGCTCGGCGGATGCCCAGGCGGCTCCGGTCACGCTTCAGGGCGTGATCACGACCGTCGCCGGCCGGGCGAATCACTTCATCGCCACCCACCGGATCGGTGCCAATGGCGGAGGCGGCGGCACCCGCACCAATCAGTACACCCTTCTCTTTGATGTCCGCCGGCCGGCAACCACGGCCTGGCGCTCCCTTTACCAGACGGACCTGGAAAACGGGAGCGATGCCCAGTATTTTGTGCGCACGGAATCCAACACCCTGGGCCGCGCCAGCATCACCTATTCCTCCGGCGTCATGGCCGCCAGCCGCTGGTACCGTCTGGCGATTGCCGTGGATCTGGAGGCGGGCTCCTATCTGACGTATCTGGACGGCGTTCTGCTCCACACCCACACCGCGCCCCCTGCGGACGGCGAGTTCTCGCTCGATCCCGATCAGGTCCTGCTCCTTGCGGACAACGACAATGAAAATCAGCCCCTCTCCCTGGGCCTGATCGCCATTTATTCCTCCGCGCTCACCGCCAGTCAGATTTCCGTTCTGGGCACCGCCGGAAGTCCGGTTCCCCACGAAACCGTCAATAATCCGCCTCCCTCCGTCACTGCGCCCGCCGCCGCCGGACCCGCCGCCACCACCACGGGCACCGTCACGGACTATGCTTTCACGGCCACCGATCCCGAGGGAACCGCCGTGCAGGTCCAGGCGGACTGGGGGGATGGAACGCTGTCCCCCTGGAGCGCATTGGCCGCCTCCGGTCAGCCCGCGGCGCTCAGCCACGTCTGGGCGGCGGCGGGCAGTTTCACCCTCAAAGCCCGTGCCCGGGACGCCGGGGGAGCGGTTTCGCCTTGGGTGGAAATCCAGTCCATCACCGTCACCGGTCCGCCGGTGGTCACCATCGTGACTCCGCCTTATCTTCAGAATGCCCGCACCACGGGCATGGTGGTGATGTGTGAAATCAAAGAGAATCTCCCGGTTTCCCTGCATTACGGCACCACGCCGGCTTATGGGAAAGAGGCGGTTTTCACGTCGGAGGCCAGCGGCGGCGGCACCCGCTTTTACCGGGCGGTGCTGACGGATCTGACGCCGGGGACGGTGTATCATTACCGCCTGGCCACATCCCCGGCTGATGCCATCACCAGTGACGCCACTTTCCGCACTCCACCGGAGGGGCGGGAGGATTTCAGATTTTCCCTGTGGGCCGACAGCCAGGGCACCAATCACGGCGCGTGGGAGGCCGATCCCCTGGAGCCCACCGTTTCCATGATGAAACACATGGCCGCCCGGGGCGTGGCCTTCGGGGTCAATTCCGGGGATCTGGCTGAAAACGGGGACAGCTACAGCGACACGCGGGATTTTTATCTCAGCCGGGTCGCCCGTCATCTGGGCACGAAAGCTCCGTGGTTCAACGCCTGGGGAAATCACGACAGCGGCAACGCCAGTGCCGTCATCCGCCGGGCCTCCGACATGCCGAGCCGTTACCGCGCGGGATTCTCGCCGGGACACGGCTCGTTCTCCTTCAGCTGGTCCGGCGTGTTTTTTGTCTGCCTCGACTACTATTATCAGGAGGAGATCACCAGCGGCTGGGTGGAGGCGGAGCTGGCCTCGCCGGCCTCAAAAGCCGCCCGTTTCCGGGTGGTCTGCAATCACGTGCCGCCTTTTTGCGAGCTCTGGATCGACGGGGACGCCACTCTCCGCTCCAGACTGGTGCCTCTGCTGGAGAAATATGATGTCCACCTCATGGTCAGTGGCCACACCCACGAATACGAGCGCGGGTCGCTGAATGACGTGAATTACCTGATCACCGGAGGCGGAAGCTGGCTCGATTTCCCGGAAACCGTGGTCCGGGACTGGCCCCACATGACGGCGGGCGGCGCCCAGGATTTTCCCGGAAAATGGGCTGAACAGTCCAGCCGGGGTGTCCTGGGCTCTCCAGGAAACATCCGCAGCGGTCTTTTCAACGAATACCTGCTGGCCACGGTGCGCGGCCGTTACCTGCGGATCGACGTGCAGGGCTTCAATGCCGACGGCTCCTATATCGGCGTTATGGACACCCTGGAAATCGGCACTGATCCCGGACCGGATTCCGATGGCGACGGCCTGCGCGACCCCTGGGAAACTCAAAATGGTCTTGATCCTCAAAGCGCCACCGGCTCCCAGGGCGCGGGCGGGGATCCCGACGGCGACGGTCAAACCAACGCCGCCGAATATCTCGCCGGCACCGCGCCCACAAACCCGGCTTCCCGTTTCCAAATCCGGAGCCTGACCGGCGGAGCGCCCGATTTTCAGATCACCTGGCAGAGTGTCCCCGGCAAAAACTACCGTCTGGAACAGTCCCCGAACCTCCGCAGCTGGTCCCCCGTGACCCACCCCGGCGGCGCTCTGCGGATCATCCCGGCTTCCCTGGACGCCACCACCGCGGCGGCGGTCGCCATTCCGGTTCCCGGTTTTCTGAGGGTGGCCGTGATTCCGCCGGAGGAATAAAGAACGGGGTGCGCGGAACGGCGGCTCACTTGATTTCCGTGGCCTGAAACCGCAGCCACAGCGGCTGGTCCGGAGTGATGGGGCGGCTGACGCGCAGGGTGTTGAATTCGAGGTTGGCGATGGAATTCGCGGGCACCGCCGTCCAGATTTTTAAATCCGCGGATTCCTGCACGATGAGCGCCGAATGCGCGCCGCCGGGATCGCGCGGCTGCCAGGTCAGGGTGAGATTGTTTCCGATGACCACGGGCTGCGGAAGATGCTGATTGTCAGCCCTCAGCGGGTCCAGATCGAGGGCATATTCCACGATGTTTCGGATGGTGTCCCCCTCCGGATCGTCCGCGGGATCCCGGTCCTCGGAAAGGAGGCCGAAACTCTGCGCCCACCTGGCCAAGGTCATATCCGCGTCCACCTGAAGCACATCCACGAGAATTTCCCGGCTGCCGAGACGCGGAATTCCGGAGTCATAACGATCGTTGAAGGCGTCCACGATCCGCTGCGCGAACACGGCCTGGGCGGGCATGTTCGGGTGAAAACCGTCGCCCAGGAAAAGCGCATTGGGCTCTCCGGAACCGCTGCTGGTTTTTTCAACTTTCCATCCCGAAATCACCCAGCGCGGCGCGGTCACCAGTTCCAGCGTCATGGAGTAAATATCCGCCAGACCGATGCCGCGCTCCCGGGTCAGGGCCGCGATCCGGCTGTTCAGATCGTCCAGCGCGGCCGTCACCCGGGCGGTTTTCACGGGATCGTAGGGATGATCGCCGTTAATATTCGGCGTGCAGCCCAGATGCGGCACATTCACCAGCACCACGGGCAGGGCAGGGTTTTGAGTCCGCACAAAATCAAGGACATAGGCAATATTGCCGTAAGTGGTGCTGATCCACTCCGCCGCCGGTTTGCCGTCGTAGAGGTCCTGATATTTCACCCGCACATCATTGCCGCCGAGGAAAATCACCACGCGGTTCACCTCATGCTTCAGCTGATCCGTGAGATCGCCGGGCGCATCCGCCAGCATGCCGCGCCAGGCGGAGGTTTCGGAGCCGGGAAGCGACCAGTTGTATTCGTGCCCCGCGACCCGCCAGTCCTCGTAAGTCCCTGAGCCGCCGAACTCAAACCAGGCCCCGCGCCGGTTGTCCAGAATCTCGCACCAGTTCTCGACAGGCTTCGAAAAGGGATCGCCGCCGATGCCCAGCCACTCGATTTCATATTCCTTCGACAGGCTGTCGCCGATAATGAGCACTTTTTCCGCAGCCAAAGCGGCTCCGGCGGAACAAAGCAGAGCCAGCGCGGCGGCATGCGGGGGGAGAATGGGGAGCATGCTGATTTTTACGTCGTGGCGCGTGGAGGGGCTGCCGGCACTTGACCCCTCCCGGAACGAATTTTCCGGCCGGAATTCCCCGGCTCCGCCAATGGTTCCCCGCCGCTCTCCCGGGGAATCAAAAAAGAACACGAAAAACGTAAATTTCGTTTGCGGATTCCGGAATCGACTCCATACTGTGCGCCTTGCTTCACGCGGCACACAACGCCCGTTGGAGCGGTAGCTCAATTGGTTAGAGCGCTGCCCTGTCACGGCAGAGGTCGCGGGTTCGAGTCCCGTCCGCTCCGCCACTTTCCTCATCATGGGAAAAGCGGAGAATTCACCGGGGTCCGGTGAAAATGAAGAACCGGAAATCCTGATTTTCCATGATTGCCCCGCCCGGTGGCTTCCGTATAACCCCGGCCTGAACGCCGCATTTTCCGGCGTGTCATCCGTTCCCTGTCCACTTCCACCACGTTTTCCCACCCGACTCCTCATCTTTTTTCCGTATGAAACTGAAACCGGCCATTCTTCCCGTTTTCGCCCTCGCCGGCGCGCTGTCCCTCGCCTTCGCCCAGCACGATGAGCCCAAAATGGACGTCTCCGCCGACAAGATCGCCAAAATCGACGCCGCGCTGCCCGACAAAACGCCAGTGCCGGTCCAGAAAAAGCATGAGATTCTCGTCTTCACCCGCACGACCGGATTCCGTCACAGCTCCATTCCGGTGGGAGTGGAGACACTGAAGCGCCTTGGGGACAAAACCGGCCTTTTTCATGTCACCCAGACCGAGGATGACTCCGCTTTCGAAGCCGGCAGTCTCGCGAAGTATGGCGCGGTGGTGATGCTGAACACGACCGGCGAGATTTTTCTGAACGCGGCCAAGGACAAGGAGCGTGAAAGCCGTCTCCAGAAAAACCTTCTCGATTTCGTCAGCGGCGGCAAAGGCCTCATCGGCATCCACTCCGCGACGGACACTTATCACGGCTGGCGCGAATACAATGACATGATGGGCGGCACCTTCGACAGCCATCCCTGGGGTTCCGGCACCACCGAGCGCATCCGCAATCTGGACGCCAAAAATCCCGTCAACGCCAGCTTCAACGGCGAGGGATTCACCATCAAGGATGAGATTTACAAGTTCCGCAAGGACACCGCGCTGCCGACCGAGCGCCGCATGCTTCTCGCGCTGGATCCGAACGGCACGGACATGACGCTCGACAAAAAGGACCAGCGCTCGCTTTACCCCGTTGCCTGGCTCGACACCTGGGGCAAAGGCCGCGTCTTTTACTGCTCCCTCGGCCACAACGACGAGATTTACATGAATCCCGCGATCGTGAAGCACTACCTCGCGGGCCTGCAGTTCGCTCTCGGTGAACTCCCCGCCGACGCCACTCCGCAGACGGTCATGAGTCTTGATCAGGTGAACGACCCGCTGCACTGATTCAGGGCGGGAGGCTGATCCTCCCATGCCGGATGCCGCATCCGGCTTTGATCCATAAAAGGAAAGCCATTTTCAGAAAGTCCGGAAAGCACCCGGTGGATTTCCCGCCGGGTGTTTTTTGATTTGAGGAAGGCGCGGCGTCTTTTCCCCCGGTGTCAGGCTCCCGGTCTTTAAGGCTGCGGGGCGGTGGTGGCGCGCAGCCGGTAGAAGTGACGCTGGCCGGTGACGGGTTCGGAATGCTGGACCGCCCGGGAGGAGGCTTCGGGGCTGAAGGTGGCGCGCGGAACCCAGGAGGAGGCGTTTTCCAGCGAGGCGGAGCGTTCGATGACATAAACGCGCCCCGGCTGAAGGGCGAAACGCAGCAGGATCCGGCCGGTCGCCGGGTCCACGGTTTCAGCCTGAAGGCGAAGGGTGCTGGAGGCGGCCCGGGGATCGGTGTTGGCCAGATATTCCTCAAAATTGGTCTGGCCGTCGCCGTCGGAATCGGGCGCGCCGTCCGCCGGGTTTTCCGCCGACAGGCCGTGGCCGGCTTCCCAGGCGTCGTCCATGCCATCGTGGTCAAGATCGGGGTTCAGCGGGAAGGCTGCTTCGGTCAGGGCGCTCCAAGCGGTTCCCTGGCGGATGCGGGCTCGCACAGTGGCGCCGGCGGGCAGGGTGAGGGTCACGGCCGTGGCTGAATTCAAGGCGGCGGGGTGAACGGTGCCCCCCCACTGCCGGGGATCATCGCCGTTGGTGGTGTAAAAAAGCGTGCCTCCGCCCGCCGTGTTGGGATTGCTCAACGTGGTGGAGAAGACGGCGGACACCGGCCCGCCATGCGGACTGAGCTTCGGAGCGGCAAAAGCCGGGAACAGCGAGGCCGCCCGGAGCCGGGTCAGAGCGGTGGCGGGCTGCTTCGGCCAGTAATTCGCGGCCATCCAGGCAAGGTGGGGCAGCCAGGCGTTTTCCCGCGTGTAGGGCTGGCCGGGGTGCGTGTGATTGCTCTGGGCATTGCCCCAGCGCGCGGACTCCGCCACCAGGGCATGGTCAATTTCATCCACCCGCGCTTTCCAGCGGGCGGTGTTCCCGGCTTCCGTCAGGGCTCCGTCATTGAAAAGATGGCGCTGCGCGCGGTCGGCGAAGCGGAGGCGGAATTCCGGGCTGCTCCGCAGTTTCGCATAAATCCGCGTCGGCGTGCCGTCGGCTTCGGCTTCGGCATAAACCGGACCCCAGGAACTGCGCCCGTAAACCGCGTTCACATTTGAGATTTCCTGGTCCCAGGAGAAAAACCGGAATCCCTCCGGGTCCGCCGACCGCGACCGGCGCGCGCCCCACCAGTTGTGATTCGGCCAGTCGTCCGCGCCGATGAGGATGTGCAGAATCATATAATCGATCAGATTATCCACATCCAGCAGGCGCGGCAGCGCGGGGTCGCGGGTGCCGTCCGCCGCCAGTCCCTGCACACGGCGCAGGCCGGCATCGCTGCCGAGCTGACCGCCGTTGGCCATCTGGAGAAGCTGGTCCCAGGCGCTGCGGCTGCCTTCGTGGAGTTCGGAGAAATCGGCCACGGTGTCCCATTCCGCCTCCGGCCCGCCGAAATGCGCGGCCATGTGGGCGGCGGAGGGGCTTTCGGTGACATTGTAAAGACCCCAGTAGGAGCCGTTGAGGTAAAGATGGCAGTAACGCCCGCGGAAATCCTCCTGTCCCATGGCCAGGTGCGCGTCGCGGACCCACTGGTCGCGGAGATAGCTGGCCCAGTCGCGGTTCCAGCGCTGGTAAAGCTCACCATTAAGGCCCAGCCCGGTCGCCGCCCATTCCGTGCAGGGCCAGGTGTCCGTGGAGCCCGCCCGCAGCACCAGCTCGTCGAATTCCTCCACCGGTGAGCCCGGGAAGAGCGGAAATTTCAGGGTCGGATCGCCATATTCGCCCCGGAAACGCAGGCTGAAACCGTGTTTGGGCGTGAAGTCCTTGTTGCGGCTGATATTGCCGTGAAGCCGCAGACCGGCCCCGGCGTGAAAGCCTTCCGGCGAGGCCGGATCCAGCCATTCCACGCTGGTGAACCGCTCCCAGCCGCGCCCGCGTCCGGACGAATTGGCATAAATTCCGCCCGTGCCCCACAGGTCCGCCGGAGCCGTGGTCAGGCTCAGGGAGGGCAGGGAAAGCAGGCTTTCCCGCAGCGAGTAACCCGCCGCCGGAGCGGGTCCCGGGACGCGCGGGTCCATGGCGAAGTCCACCGGAAAACCACCCGGCCAGGCGGCGGGCGCGGCCGGCGGACGCTTCTGGGCGGCGACCTGACTGACGAACAGATACGTGTGCGTGTCCACATTTGCCGGGGCCAGCGTGCCCTGGAAAGCCGCGGCCCGCAGCGTGGTCGTGCCCGTGACCGCGACCGTCAGCGGGGAAGGCCCTGACTGGCCATTGGTCAGACCGGGAAGGGAGCTGTCCGTGGTGTAAACCACCATCGCTCCCGGCGTGCCGCAGTTCAGGGTGACGGTCACGGGCTCATCGTAAAACCCGCGCTGCGGGGAGAATTTCACATCGCTGACAAACCCGGTGACCCCGGCCCCGTTGGCCTGGCCGGGCGTGGGTGAAGGGAAATAGCGGTCCGGCTGCGACTGGCCCGCGGAAAGTTCGGGCAGCAGCAGAAAATCGCCGTCCGCCGCCGTATGGTTCAACCCCTGCAGAGCCAGCACATTGGCCCCGGACCGCAGGAGCGGCGCAAAACGCGTCAGGTCGATCTCCTCCGCTGTCAAAGCGCCGCCGCCCGGCCGTTCCCCGGCTGCGGCGGAGTCATGGGCCGGCGTTGCCGGAGCATTGCGGCGCGCCACCTCCACGCCATTGAGCCAGGCCACAAAACCGTCGTCGTAACGTATTTTGAGCGTCAGCAGGTCAGGAACCGCGCCCTCCGCCACCGTGAACGGCACCCGCGCATACGCCGTGGCCCTGATTCCCCGCATGGCCGCGCCGATATCCGTGCCGATGAGCGGCGTGAGCCGACGCACGGCCGGAGGCGGCGTGCCCGCGGCCAGCGAGGCGATTTCCCCGCCGTCCAAAGCGCCTTCCCAAAGGGCGAAATCATCCAGCCGCCCCCGGTATCCCGAGCCGCCCGCGCTGTTTAACGCTCCGAGGAAAAGGCTGCGGAAGGGCGTCTGATCCGCCGTGTTGATGCCCTCGTGAAGCAGCAGGCCGTTCTGCCAGATTTGTTTGGTGTCCCCGTTTTTGAGAAAAACGTAGTGATTCCACTGGCCGCGCCATTTGGAGGGATCGGGCTCGCCGACGAGCAGCCGTGTCTCCCCGCTGCCGCAGCAGCCCGCCGTGTCGAAATAAATCACCGAATCCGTCCACGGCAGATGCGCGTCGAGCGCGCGCGTGCCGCTGCCGCCTGTGCCGGTGCTGGCATAAAAGAGGTAATTTTCCTGCGGCATGGTGGCCGCGCCATAAGCCTGGATGGAGAGCGTGAAGGCGTCGCGGTCCGCCATGGCGTCAAACGCGCCCTCCGCCGCCGAGGGAAAAGTCACCGCGCCGTTGCCGTTGAAAACCAGCGAGCGGTCGCCGGCTTTGCCGCTGCGTCCCTGGGCGTCGGCGGAAAAAACGGCGTTGGCCACCGTGCCGTCACGGCCCTGGCCGCTGGAGTCCGCGGCCCGGGCGGGATTCGCGGCGTCGTCAAAATTCCACCAGCCCAGCAGGCCGCCGGCGGCGGCGTTTCCGCCCGTGTCAAAACCGACGCCGAGCGTGCCGGCGGCCCAGGCGGAGTCGTCAAAATTCACATCCGTCCAGCCCATGACCGGGCCGCCCGGGATGAGCACGCGGGCCGCCGCGCCCTGGGCCAGCAGGGGCGTGGCCGCGAAACTGCGGCCGGGGCCGAAACTCACATTTTCCCGCTGCGGAGGGTAGTTGAGGATCTGACTGGCGACGGTCAGGCCGTCCGGCTTCACCAGCAGGACGGATTCGCCGCCGGGATCGAGCTTGAAATTGGTGTGCGGCGGCTGGCCGGCCGCCGCGCGGTCCTTGGAGGAGGCGAAGACCACCAGCCGCGCGCCGGCCTCCAGCAGGGTGGGGCCGGGAAAGCGCCACTTGGCGGGGTTGGCGGGAGTGTCCGAGAGATACCATCCGCCGAGATTCACAACCGTCGGGCCGGGATTGTAAATCTCGATCCAGTCGGAGGAGTCGCCGTCCGCGTCCCGCAGCCCTCCTTTGTTCTCCGCGAGAAATTCCGTGATCACCGGACGGGGCGCCGGCAGCGTGGTGTCCAGCGTGACCGGCCACACCGCTCCCTGGAAGGCATTGCCCGCCGCGTCCGTGATGTCATGCCCGGGGGCAAACGCCAAAGAAACCGCGCCATTGCCCGGCTGCGGGAAAGTGAATGCGTGGCGGCGGGGCGACAGCGTGGTCAGGCCGGAGGCGGGCAGGCCGTTAATCAGAAGATCTCCCGCCGACACTCCGGTCACGTCCTCGTCAAACTCCACCTCCACCTGCTGCAGTTCCGCCAGCAGCGCTCCCGGCGCGGGATCCTGCCGGGTCAGCACCGGCGGCGCGGGGTCGGCAGGGGGACCGAAAACTTCAACTTCCGCCAAAGCCAACGGTTCCGCCGCCAGCGTTTCAAGGCGCACCGTCCTCGCCGCCGCCACCGTGCCGGGAATCCGGCAGCTCACGTCAAAGCGGCTGCCGTTGTTCACCAGGTCCGTGCGCCGCAGGTTCAGCGCCGCTCCATAAATTTCCGTGCCCGCCGCATCCAGAAGCTTCAGACGCGCCTCCCCGGTGGGCGCCGCGTCCTGCCGGGCATAAACAATCACCGAATCAAGGATCCGGGCGCTTCCAAGATCCACCTGCCAGAAATTTCCCGCCGCTGATGCGGCCGACTGGTAAACCGGGCGCGGCGAGGCCACGCTGGCATAATTGCCGTTCAGGTCGCCGTTGTTCGCCGCGCCGGCAGTGGTGCCCAGCCCGGCGGGGGAGGCGGTGACAGCGGCTCCGGCGGCCCGGGCGTAATTGGCGCTCGGCTGGGTCTTTCCGCCCTGGATCTCGAATTCCGCGAACGTCAGATAATTCGGCGTGCCGTCCCGTTTTTCATACCGCACCTTCCGGCCCGCCACCCCGCGCATCGCCGAAGTGCCCCAGGCCCAGTTCACCGCCGCCGCCGGCCAGTAATCCGCTGTCCACACCACTTTCCCGGAATCATCCAGCACCTTCAGCGTGAAATTCTCCATTGTCCCCTGGTCCGGCGCGTCTGTCCGGGGCCAGATCATCACCCGGTCCAGAAAATACGTTCCTCCGAGGTCCACCTCGTAAAAGGGCGCGGTATCCGGCACCAGCGTGTGCCAGACCGAACCGCCATTGTAAAAATGCCCGTCACGGTTGCCGTCGCTGGCATCCGCAAAAACGGAGCCATATCCCGCCGAGGAGCCGGTCGCCGTGCCGCCGGGAGCCAGATTCACCGGAAGTTCGCCGCGTGCGCTGAGGGTGAGGGCGACGGCGAAGGCGGGGAGAAAAAGCGATTTCACCCTGTGCGGATTATTCCTGTCCAGGCGCAGGGTAAAGCCTTTTCGGGAATGACCGCCAGTTTCGGCGGCTTCCGCATTTGATCACCGGCCATCGGTCATGGCGGCGTTGGGAAATAAACCGGCCCGCTGTGGGCAGCCATGGCAGTGGCACCGGGCAGAATGCCCGGTCGGAACAGCCGGGACGCCTGTTCACCCGTGCCCTCATGGCTTTCCGCCTTCATTTGAAAACGAATGCGTATCAGGACTCAAGCCAGGGGATGCTTCCCGTTATTCCAGCACCGCTTTGGTGTCCAGGAGAGCGTAGGAGGCCCCGTCATGCGTGACTTTTTTCCCGGCGTCAGCGGCGGAGGCGAGCTGACCGGGAGTGCCGGCCAGTTCGTAGGCGGCGGAGCTGATGGAGACGCCGGAATCCTTCATGGAGGCGAAAGCGACCACGGCTTTGCCTTCAGAGTTGGAGACCGGAACCGCGAAATCGGTGCCGTAATTTTTGGCCACCTCCGCCCGCGCGGCGGATTTCCAGTCGAGATCGACCTGGGCGATTTCCCGGGTTTCCTCCGATTTCACGGCGGTCACCTCCTTTTCCACCTCGGCGGCAGGCTTCCGGCTGGCGGTGGCCTGCTTTTTGACCGCCGCGATTTTAGCCTGGGTCTTCTGCCGGATGACCGTTTTCCGCTGCTCAAAGCGGGGAGCCAGGCGTTTCATCTCGACGGCGATCAGTCCATCAAGTTTCAGCTCCGCCACACGGCGGAGGATTTCCTGATCCCCCGCTCCCAAGTTTTTGTATTTGCGGACGGTTTTGGAAATGGCGGCGATGTTCCCCAGACTGACCGGCGCGCCATCCGCTCCGGCTACAAACGTGGTCTCATCCTTTTTCCCGAAGGCCGGGCCGTCCAGATCCGTGGTGTCGGTCACCTGGGACGTGGAGCTGCACGCCGCCAGCAGAAGCAGTGGCGCCCAAAGTGGAAGAAGGTGGCGGGTTTTCATGATGAGCAGGAAGTGATTTTAAGGCGGTGCCGCTCCGCCCTTGGACGGCGGAATTTCACGGAACAGACGCCTCCCAAACCACCGGACCGGTCCTGATCCGGCGGTTTGCGGGCAGCGGAATCCGGAAACTCAGAAACCGGGACGCTCCGTGAATTTGCTGCGGCCGGGTTCCCCGCCACTGGTGGTCTGGATGGTGCCGTAGCTGCCTCCGCTGACATTGTAGCGGTGATCGTCGGCGTAAACCGTGATGCGCCCGTTGCTGGTGACCGCTCCGCCGCTGTCCACCTGGACGATTTTCCCGGCGAAATCGGCGTTGGGGGTGTTGATGGTGACATTGCCGGCAAAGCGGAGCTTGCTGGCGCCCTCGGCGTAGAATTTAAGAGCGGTGAAGGCATCATAACGTCCGCCGGTGATGACCAGGGAATCGCGGTCGCCTGAATTATAGGACCGGGCGCGGATGATGTCGGCGCTCGCCGTGACACTGCTCAACTGCACAAGGGTGTCCAGCGGCGAGGCTCCGGCCATGGCGTCGATCAGAACCTCCCCGTTGCCGATGCCGCCGGTTGATCCCGAGTAGGTTCCGCCGCTGAGAGTGGAATTGGACACCTGAATCTGCGAGCCATTGGTCGTCAGCCTCACCGCGCCGCTGGAGGCCAGGGCGAGCAATTGCGAACTGTTCTGCACCCGGATGCCGATGCGGTCCCCGTTGGAGCCTTTGTTGACCACATTGACGGAGCCTCCCGAGGATCTCAGCGTGGATTTATCCACGGTAATGGGGCCGGAATTGGCGGAAGTGGACATTCCCGTCTGCACCCCGACGCTTCCGGTGCCTGTGACCTGAGCGTTCAGGAAGCGGATGCCGCCCGTGAATTGCGCGCCGGACTGATCGTCGTTCCCGATCTGCAGGGACGGAAGGTTGCCGGATGAAGCGTAAGTGCTGGTGATGGTGGAGTCCGAAATAACGATGCTGTCCGCATCGGGAGCGGCGGCGTTGGAGTAAATTTGAATGACCCCGTCGCTGGAAAGCAGGCTGCCGCCACTGATGGAAATGACTCCGGAGGAAAGCGGATCGCTATTTCCGACCTGCAGCGCGGAGGTTCCTTTCAGGGTGGAGTTCACAATGCTGATCCCGCCGCCACTGATAATGTTGAGGTCGGGATTGCCGGTGATTTCGGTGCCGGTGAGGCTGACCGAGTTCTTTCCGTACAGATCAACCGTTCCCCCGCTGATCCGGGAGCCGGCCATGCCCAGCACATCCTCGGCGTTGAAGGCCAGATCGTAAGTGGAGGAGGAAATCTGGGCATTCAGCAGCTGGAGAACCAGGGCGCTGAAACTGAGGTCGTCCTCCGAATCCACGAATGTGGCGTCGCCGTCACCGATTTTCATCAGCCCATCCGCCATATAATAAGTGCCGCCGGAGGAGGCCGGAATGGTGACGTTGCCCCGGATGGTGAGCGCGGGATTTTGGAGACCCGCCGGAAAATGGTAAAAAGTGCCCTCGTCCACGGTCCCGGTGATGGTCGGGAAAGCCGGCGTGGTGAGCGCGGGCGGGGCGAAGACCGTGGTGGAGTCAATCACATAGCCGTCTTTCGGCTTCGGGGGTTCGGGAATGACCGGCGTTTCCGGAAGCGGGTCCCCGCCGTCATCGTCATCGTCCTCATTCCCATTGCCGTCGTCCGGGGGCTGTGGAGGTTTGACATCCTGCGGAGGCTCAACCCGCTGGCCCTCAATGCCCGCCTCCACGGAAACGGT
The DNA here is from genome assembly GCA_040386695.1 of Verrucomicrobiota bacterium. Lineage (GTDB taxonomy): Bacteria > Verrucomicrobiota > Verrucomicrobiia > Verrucomicrobiales > V1-33 > CAIZWU01. The sequence continues at coordinate 104,918 of JAZKFB010000030.1, read as the reverse complement.
GGGACCGGCTCCGCTGAGCCGCAGATTGGTCGCCGCCAGATCGCCGCCGCGGACGGCCCGCTCCTGGCGCCCGGTGGCCTGGGCAAGGGCTCCTCCGGCTCCCAGCGCGGGGAAATCGCCGTTCAGCAGCGCGCTGGTGGCCGCCAGTTCCTTCAGGTCCACCTCCACGGATTCCGGCAGTCCTTTGTCGGCGGGATTGATGATCACCATCTGCCCGGCCTTCAGAGTCACAAATTCGCCCAGCGCGGCTTTCAGTTTCACGGTGACCCGGCCCTCCACGCACGTGATTTTGATATAAGCCTCCGGCTGGTAGGCCACCAGCATGGTGCCCTTAACCGTGCTCCGGACCTCCGGGGTCTCCACGGACAGGGATTCCCGGGAAAAACCCTTTCCGCCGCTGGAGGAGAGCAGGATGCCCTTTTTCAGGGAAAGACTCTGCTCGGAGGTCAGCACCGCATCCGTCAGGGAACCGGCCCGGTAGACGCCGCCGCGGTCACCGACGGAGAGCTGAAGCTTGGATTTGCTGCCGGTGATGATGTCCGCTCCGGTGCCCACTTCGGCGCCGGCTTTCAGTTTGGTCCCGCCCGCTTTCGCGCTGTTGCGGGTGATGTCCACTTTGGCGGCGCCGGCCAGACTGCCGAGCAGTGCCAGAACCACCGGGGAAAGAATGATTTTTTTCATGGTTTTGCTGGGTGGTTACGGGTTACCAGTTGATGACCAGGGAGGCGAAAAGGCCGGCATTGAAGGCCTTGTAATCGTAAATGGAGCGGTCGGAGTTATTGAAGGTGCCGGACACGGCGGTGTTGAGGCGGAGCCAGTCCGTCAGTTTGTATTCCAGACCGAGGCTCACGATCTGATTGAAATCCGTGCGGTCCGCCTCGCTGTAGTCGTAGGCCGCCGCGCGGTAGGCCACGGTGCTTTCCACATTGCTGGTCCACTTCACTTTATAAGCCACGTAGGCGGTGTACTCATCCCGCTGCGGTTCCGGACGGCTGGCATCGATGCTCCAGTCCGCGGAGACTCCGGCGACAATCGAGTGTCCCCGGCTGAAGCGCCAGGTTTTATCCGCGCCGATGGAGATGCTGTGATTGTCAAAGTTGTCATCGCCCCAGTCCCAGGGCTGGGAGATGCGGTAAAAATTGTAATCCGCGTAAACAATCAGGTTTCCCAGAATCGGGTCATAGGCGGTTCCGGCCCTGGGAAACGCATAAAGCAGTCCGGTCTGGGCGCGCAGAAGGTCAAAATCGAAAAAATCCGAATCGTTATAACGGAAAATCTGATCACTCAGCAGAGCCCGGCCGAACAGCCCGCCTTTGATCTGGGGCACGTAGCCCAGAGTGATCCCGCTCTGAAGATAGAAGTCGTCGATTTCCCCCTTGTCCACCAGGGCGACATTGCTGGTGTAGGATCCGCCCAGATCAAAACGGAAGGTCCAGGGATCCCAGTTGGAGCGTTTATAAAGGATTTTCTGGACGCCGTATTCGTCATCCCCCTCCATTTTCGGAGCGGTTTCGCCGGTGTCCCCGGAGGATACACCATCCTTTTGGATATCCGTGACACCTCCTGAAACCTCCGATTGAGCGGCGGTTTCACGGGCGGCGTCAACCCGTTCCTGCGCCCGCAGGGCCGAAGCCAGGGCCAGTCCGATCAGAATACAGTGTCCTTTGCGCAACGGTGAAATCATGGCCCGGCCACTAAACCCGGATGTGGGCGCACGGTCTAGCTTTTTTTGGCGGAATCACGGCTCTTTCATGGAAATTTCACCATTAGGCAGCGGTTCCGCGGAGCGCGTGGCTCACGGCGGGGGCCGCCATGCGCCAGTGGCCGCCCGCTTCGCTCATTGGCCGGACGAGGAGCGTCCGGCCGGCGATCTCCACCATCAGAGGTCTGGCGAAAGTGACAAAAGCCCCCGTATTCACCAGCAGCCGGCCCCGGCGCCTCCAGACGTGCGGCCGGTGCGTGTGCCCGAAGATCAGGACTTCGGCCTCCGGCCGGAATTCCTCCATGAAACCGGAAGCCGTGCCCGCCAGCCGGGTCCAGACTTTGAGCACCTCCCAGGGCCGGCGGGGCGGCCAGATTTCCCGCAGGAACAGGCGCGCCCGCTCCTTCAGCGTATGTCCCCGCTGGCGGGTGAAGGACGGGGGCAGGGCATCACGGCACCGGCGGACGATTTCAATTCTCACGTCGAGCCGCCGCCGGGCTTCGGCGTCGTATTCCGCGTGAATTTTCTCCAGCACCGGACGGAACTTCCTGACGTGCAGGCTCCAGGGGGAAATCAGAGGCAGGAGAATATCCCCATGCATCACGGTCACCCGCCCGCTGGCCAGATCCAGCAGATCAGGACCGTCCACGGCGGGATCATGATTCCCTTTTAAAAAGACAGTGTCCGCTTTCTCCTCCGCGCAAAGCTGATGCAGTTCCGCCAGCATCCGGTCCGCTTTGTCCCGGAACATCGTGCCCCGCTCCTGGCTGGTGTCACCGTTGAAAATCATGGTGCCGGCTCCGGCGACCAGTCCGCGCAGGGATTCGACGGTGCGCACGGTGGAGATATCGTGGCCCAGATGCAGGTCACTGATCACCCGCAAAGGCTCACGCAACGGTTTGGAGGGGGACGGCATGGAGAACGGGAAAAAAGGGAAGGGGATGACTGAGCGGTCCCCGCACCATTCACCATCAGGAATTTACCGCCGCTGAAATTCCGGTCTGGCCGCCGATTCCGTCCTCAGGTGCCGGAGAGCGGGCTGTTCGCTGTTTCCCTGCGGAAATTCATCCTTCCTTTCTCTTGACACCCCTGCCGGATGCCCTTACTTGCCGACTCCAATTTCCGCCCCACCCTTACATTTCAAAGCTCATGGCCACGGTCCAAGTTATCCTCAAGGAAAAAATCGCCAACCTCGGTTCCGAGGCTGACATCGTGTCCGTGAAAGCCGGTTATGCCCGCAATTTTCTCGTTCCCGCCGGCAAGGCTTTTATCGCCAACACCGGCAATCTGCGTTATCTGAACAACCTCAAGGCTCAGCGCACCGAGCGCGAGTCCGCTGAGAAGCTCGAGGCCCAGAACCTCGCCGGCAAGCTCCGCAAGTCCACCATCAAGCTCGAACTGGCCACCGGTCAGGGCGGCAAGGCCTTCGGCTCCATCACCACCATGGACCTCGCCCAGGCGATTCTCGAACAGGCCGGTGTCAAAGTGGACCGCCACGCCATCGACCTCGAAAAGCCCATCAAGACCACCGGCAAGCACGAAATCACGGTGCGCCTGCATCCCGAAGTGGATGCCCTCATCAAAATCACGGTCACCGCCCCCGTCGAGGAGGAAGCGGCCACGGAGGAAGGCAGCGACAAGGAGTAATCCGAAACGTTTCTTTCATAAGCCCAATTTCAAAACCCCTGACGGCCGGTCCGTCAGGGGTTTTTTCGTGGGATCATGTCCTGGAAAAAAGGACGGAAAGGGGCTCAAAGGACTCAAAAAGGCGGAAATAATGGGCCAAATCTCCTCCAACTTCGCTTCCTTCTGTTCAAATCCGTTCAACCCGCGAACTGCCGGCGCCATTCACGCGGGGGCATGTTTTTGAGGCGCAGGAACTGGCGGTTGAAGTTGGCGAGGTTGGGGAAGCCGCAGCTGAAGGCGATTTCCGTGATCGGGTAATCCGTTTCCGCCAGCAGACGGCAGGCGCGGCCGATGCGCAGCTCGTTGATGAAGCCGGGCACGGTTTTGCCCGTGCGGGCTTTGAAGAACCGGCTGAACGCGCCGGGGCTCAGGTGGACCAGCTCGGCCAGGTGCTCCAGGTAGATCGTCTCATCCAGATGTTTCTGAATGTACTGCGACACTTTGTTCACCCGCAGTTCGTCGTGCGGATCCAGTTCCGGGGCGAATCCGCGGCTGGCGATGGTTTCCGTGTCGTTGGAGACGGAGAGTTTGTGAAGAATGCTCAGCACCGTGACCACGCGGGGCAGTCCGTGCTCCTCGGGAATGCGCAGCATCAGCTCCTCGACCTCGTCCCGGGTGGTGCCGGTGACGTGAATGCCCAGGGAGGCGCGGGCCAGCAGGCGTTTCACATGCTGCATGGACGGCAGATCCAGCCAGCCGGGCCCGAGCCAGTCCTGGGCGAAGTGGATGCACATGTGGTCCACGGGCTGGGCACCGCCGGGGGCACCGGCATCATTCTGCCAGTCATGAGGAAGATTTGATCCCACAAGCACCACATCGCCCGGTTTCAGGCTGGTGAGGTTGTCACCCACCATGCGGTGTCCGCGGGCTTTGCGGGTCAGGGTAATTTCAAATTCGGGGTGAAAATGCCAGACGCAGCCGAACGTCTTGCCCTGGACGACGTTGCAGTTGACTCCGTCCTCGACGCTGGCGGCCAATTTCTCGTAAGCAGGTTTCATTTAGGTAAAAGTATCAGGTTCGCGTGCGGGTCTCAGCACGCGAAGTGCCATACGGCCCGCACTTATCAAGCCGGAACGCAATTGGCTGTAGGATTGTCCGGCACAGGCCCGGCGTCCAGCATTTCTCCCGAATCCGGACGGAAAAACTTAAAATCGGCTTATTTTCCACTTTTCCGGCGTTAATCATAAAGCTGGCGGGTTCATGAAATTTGCGGATTTGGAAATTTTCCGCCGCAACTGCGGGAGGATTGGCGCTGGACGCGGAGCGATGCCATTCAACGGCTTACCCCGATCCTGGAACGCGGGAGGAAACCGGAACCGGCCAGGGGCGGAGGGTGGATTAATCGCCATGCCCTGAAACAATAACAGCCTGACTCACTTCCTGAAAATAAAAAACTTCCGGCAGACGAAGTTGATCAGCACATTCGGCAGGATGAATCCGGCCAGCGCCGCCCATTTTGGCCAGTGCAGAAAATAAACCAGCCCCGCCTGGGCCAGAGTGCCGGTCAGGGCTCCCGGGAGATTCACGGCCGTGAAAAACAGAAACTCGCGCACCGGCGAGTGCCGGCCGGGCGTGAACACCCACTTCATATTCAGCCAGTAAACGAAGGAATTGGAGAATATGAAGGCGATGGCCGTGGGCAGGAAAGTCGATTTGGCCCGCTGCCAGTCATCCAGGGAGGGATTGTTCAGATGCGGCCAGACCAGGGTGATGAGCATCAGATAAACCGACACATGGACACACACCGCGCCGACGCCGCTCACGCCGTACTTCAGAAACTGGACCACCGGGGGAGCCTCGCGGCTGTGAAAAAGCCGCAGCACGGTCGGCCAGTTATTTTCCCGGACAAACCGGATCAGTTCCAAAAAGGATTTGATCATTCCGCTGAAAACTCCCTCCGCTTGCGGTCCGGTCTCATGGCAGCTCCTCCGGAAGGGATTCCTCCTCCCGCCCGCCGTCCGCCCACGCCCCGTATTTCTGCCGCCAGAGGGGGAGGGCGGCCTGGATGTCCTCTTTTTTCCGGCGGTAGCTCAGTTCCCAGACAATCGGCTTCTCCACCGGCACCAGCGGCAGCAGGCGGTCAAAATCCACACTGCCCTGGAATGGCACCCGGTGATCCTTCTCCGGCCAGATGACATCGTGCAGATGGCAGCCGATGAGCCATTGTTTCATGGAGTTGAGCCATTCGTAATGATCCAGCAGGCTCAGGTTCGCCTTCAGCTGCACATGCCCGAAATCGTGCCAGTAGCCGACCCACGGCCCGGCCACCTCGGCCATCAGCGCCGCCATTTCGCGCTCGCTGGGCACCTGCTCGTAGTGGCTGCGGCTTTCCACAGCCACCGGGACCTGAAATTTCTCCGCGTGCTCCGCGATTTTCGCCAGAGCCTCCTTCGCCCGGCCCAGATACAGCCGGCCCAGGCCCTCGCGTTCCTTGATCATCGTGAGTTTCTCCTTCACGAACTTACGGCTGTTCAATTCCCCGTCGATGACCATATTGGTCAGGGTTTTGGAGCGGCTTTTCATCGGCACCGATCCCAGATGCAGCACGACGTATTTCGACTGGAACTCCGCCGCCAGCTCGATGGTTTTCAACGTCAGGGAAAGGGCGCGGTCCCGGTCCTGCTTGCGGTGGCCGGTGAATTCATACGCGTCCGGCGCGTCAATCATCAGCTCCACGGGCGAGGGACAGAAGTTGTGCACGCCGGAGACTTTCATCTTTCCGGCTTTGTAGGCCTTTTTGATGCCGGGAAGCAGGGACACCTTCAGGCCATGACTGATCTCGATGGTGTCCACCCCCAGACCGAGGATTTCCTCCACCATGGTTTCGCCGTCCTGGTGACGGCTGCTGTTCCAGCAAGTGGAGAATGAAAGCATGACCGGACCGCACCCCTACCCAGCCCCGCCACGAATGCAAGTCTCCCGGCAACCGAGGCCCCACTGTGTGGCGGTGGGCAGGGGAGCGGAAACCTGCTGTCGGAGGAAATTTGAACAGAAGGACGCGAAGGGCAGGAAGTGGCGGCGGTTTGGCTGTCCCGTCCGGAGCCGGAGCGGAGGGGGCTCGCGGCGGATTTTCAGCTGGATTTTCAGCTTGAACCGGCGGTTCAGACGGCGCGCAGGGGGCGGGTGAGGCGTTTCCAGAAAAATTCCAGGTGCGGAGCCATGGCCGCGAAGGCGTCGGAGGAACCGGCGGAGAGAGTGCCGCGTTCGGACTCGTGGAGAACTTCGGCGGCGGCGTAGAGGGTGGCCAGCGAGGGGTGGTCCAGCGTCTGCAGATTCAGAAACCGGGTCCGGGCGGAGGGGATTTCGTCGGGGTGCAGCCAGGCGGCGGGATTCACCGGAGCGGCGGCGGCGGAAAACACCACCAGCCGGCTGCCGGGCATGTGGCTGTTGCGGTGACGGGCGAATTCCAGAAGCGCCGTCCAGTAAGCGTGATCCTGATGGGGCTCGGTGCCGAACAGGATTTCCCCGTCCGGGGACTGCCATCCGGCGACTTTCCGGCCCGCCGGGCCGGGCAGAGTGGCCTCCGCGTAACGCACCACCGCCAGCCGCTGGCCGGACCATCTGATCAGACGGTGCAGCCGGCCGTGATCAAGAGCGAGCATGGGAGCTGAGGAAAAATGAGCGCGCAGCCGCTGAAACCGCCCGGACAGCGTGTGCTCCGGGGAAAGCACGGAGGCTGGCGGTGGTGCGGGGACCGGGGCCGGCGGTGAAGCCGGAAGGGGCCCCGGCCAGTGCTGCGGCGCGGACGGTGCCGGCTGCCGTTGTGGCTGGGGTCCGGCGGGGTGGGCGGGAGGCCGGGCCGATGCCGGGGGACCGGAGGAAAATGGGGCGTAGGGGCCGCCGTGCGGGCCCGGATTGTGGGGATCAGCGGGCTGCCGGAGCCCAGGCGGCCGGGCTCCGGATGGCGGCACCGCAGGGACGGGGGCGGGGGACGGATCCTCCCATGGCCACACCGCAGGCACCGCCGTTGACAGAGCCGGGAGTTCCGGGGCCGGCGGCAATGGGAGCGGAAATGGCTCCTTCCGCACTGATCCGGCGGAAACCGCCGTGGAGGCTGTGACCGCTGCCGGCTGGTAGGGAACGGCGGCCGCCGGGGCCGCTTCCGCCGGTTTCCAGTATTCCTGCCAGCAGCGCGCCGCGTGCCGCAGCACGGCCCGGGGCGAAAGCAGGCCCTCCCCGCCCTGAGGCGATGGCTGCCCGGGCAGCAGGCTCTGAAGATTCAGGCTGGCGGCGAAACCCCGCGCCACCGCCGGCGGGACCTGCGCGCTTTCCAGCCGGGCGCGGATCAGCGCCGACGCCTCCTCCAGGCTGATGCCGCCGGGACTCACTTCCCAGCCTGTCAGCCGGTCCTCCTGCACGCCGGGCAGGGCTTTCTGAAAGGTGCCCGCCCACAAATCCTCGTTCACGCTCAGCACCAGCACCGTGCGGCCGGAAAGCCGGCGCCAGTCACTGATGAGCCGGCCCAGACGCAGCAGATCGTCCGGGCTGTTGTAAAATCCGTCAAAATGGTCGAGGATCACCACCAGCGGCCGCCCCGCCGCCGCCAGCCGGCACAGCGCGGTGACCATCCGGCGGTAAAAATTCTCCCCTTCCGCCACCGCCGTGAAAAATTGCAGTCCTCCGCCGTGAGGCTGGCCCGGACCGTCGGCCGGAGTGGGCTGCCGCAGAGCCCAGTGGAGCGCCTCCAGACGCTGCGGATCCTCCTCCGCTCCTCCCTGCGAATAACCGCAGAGCGCCCGCAGCCACGTTTGAATCATCATTTCCGGCAAAGCGGTGAGCTCATTCAGATACGGCAGACTGGCCGCCATCAGGGGCTCAAAATTGTCCTGAAACCACTGCCCCACGGGCTGGTTGCGGTCGGCAAAATCAAACATTGCCACATAATCCCGCGCCAGCGACGCCACGGCGTGCGCGGGCTGGGCGCAGGGGACTTTTCCCGTGCGGATGAGATCCGCATTCATCAGCGAAAACACCCGCCGCGCGATGAGGTCAATCGTCGTGCACCGCCCGCCGTCCACCGGCAGATGCCAGTGCGACAGCGCCTGATGCAGCGCGGACCGCCAGCCAATCCCCCCCTCGGGGTCAAAACTGACCGGCACCACAAACGTCTCCGTCTCCATCCGGCCCCGCAGCCAGGAGAGGAGATGCGATTTCCCGAATCCCGCCTGCGGCGCGCGCAGCATCACCACCTGGCCACCGCCTCCGCCCACAGCGGCCGGAGGCTGGTTTTGCGCCACAGCCAGCATTTCCTCCAGGTCATCCAGCGCTCCAGGATGCAGCGGGGCGGAATCCCCTTCAGACATCGGACCTTCAGGGGCAAGGTCCGGCAGAAAGGGATTTCCAGGCTGAAAGTTGGAGAAATCGGAGGGCATTGGCCAGCACTCGCAGGCTCCATTCAAAATGGAGGGAGACTGCGGGATGACTTTAGGGTGTGGGGCGGATAAAAGAAAGAATCAATTACAGAAATTATGGAAATACTGGATTTATCTTTTAAATTCAGTGAATCTTTTATCAATGGATGTCATTTTCCACAGAAGGCTCAAATTTGAAGCTTCCCGGAAGGTTGATGGTGTTGTTCGCATGATGGGTGGGTTCCATTGATCCGCGCCATCGGGAAGAAACCGCTGAATGTTCCCCGGATCCCGGTTATAATTCCCGCAGCGGCGCACTTTCACCGTTGCGGAGAGCGTGCCGGGAATCCCCCTTACCTCCATGGATAAACTCATCGACTTGTTCTCCAAACCCTTTGTTTGGGGACTTTGCCTGGGACTGCTGTTCTTCGTGCTGTCCGCCTGGTCGCACTTCAAAACCAAGCGTGAGCTCCGCCGCTACCGTAAGCACCTCAGCGACAAGCTGGAGCTGGAGGCCCGGCAGTATGAGATTGTCCGCCGGGAAAAGGAATCCGTGGCCAAGGAGAACGAGAATCTCCGTCTGCGCATCGGGCAGTTGAATGAGAAGCCCGAGCAGAAAATGCTGCGGGACCTGGAGGTTCTCAGCCGCGCCGAAAAGCGCATGACTCTGCAGGCTCCCGGATTCGCCGCCGCCTGGGAGGGCGCCAAGGCCGCCGCCATTGAGGAGCTCACCGCCGAGGATCAGGGCCGCAGCCTGCCGAAGCGGATTCTCACCCGCCTTTTCGGAACCAGCACCGTCACCGCTCCCGTGGATCCTGCTCTCCTCGCCGCCGGAGCGCCGCCGGTGGTGGAGACCGAATCCACGACTGTCCCCGGTGAGAAACCGGTGGTTTGACCGGCCGGCGGTTTTTATCGCCCCCCGCATTTCCTGCGGCAATTCAAGGCTGGCCGGGACCGCTGTTCCGGAAGCCGGAGGTGTTTCCCGCTGTTTGCTTCCTGCCGCCGTTCCGCTTCCACCCTCACGGCACTTCTCTTTTAAACCAAACCCCCATCACGATTCATGACTCTCGATTTCCCTCCGGGCGAATTTGACGCCTATATTTTCGACTGCGACGGCACCCTCATCGATTCCATGCCGCTGCATCTCGACGCCTGGCGCGCCGCCTTGGAAAAACATGGATTTTCCCCCGAGGCCTTCACCTATAAAATGCACCACGCCTTCGCGGGAATGCCCGGGCCGGCGATTGTGCGGGATCTGAATGAAAAATTCGGGATGGACATGCCGCCGCTGGCGGTGGAGGCCGACAAACTGGCGTGGTATCTGAACAACCATCACAACATCAAGGGCATCGAGCCTGTGGTGGAGTTCGCGAAATCGCAGAAAAACCTCAAGCCCATGGCCGTGGCCTCCGGCAGCGACGCGGAAATTGTGAAAAGCGGCCTGGAGGCGCTGGGCATTCTGGACCTCTTCCAGACCATCATCACCCCGGTGGATGTCCCGCACGGCAAGCCCGCGCCGGATATGTTCCTCCTGGCGGCCAGCCGTCTGGGAGTCGCTCCGGGGCGCTGCCTCGTTTTCGAGGACGGCCTGCTGGGCGTCGAGGCCGCCAAAGCGGCGGGCATGGCGTATGTTTTTATCCCGACGGCGGAGGAGCCGTAAGGCATCGGCAGCGCGGCGGCGGACAGAAAGGAAAGCCGGAGGAGAAACGGGAGTGGTGATTTCCATTGTTCCATTCCATTCCTCTCCGGAGTCCTTGTTTTCAAAATTTCCGCCATCCCGCCGGGATTTCCCCTTTCCCGGCGGCAAATCCGTCACTTTTCCGCGATTGAAAAAAACTCCGGGAAACGCCCCGGCCGAATCCATTTGAAAACCTTGCGGCCGCGCTTTATGCGCGCGGTATGGAGGAGACTGAGACGCTGGGAACTCAACAGGATCTGGATCTGATCGCGGCTTTGCGGGCCGGGGAGAATGAACGGGCGCGGGATCTGGCGGCGGACCTGCATCCGGCGGATCTGGCGGCGGCTTACGAGGCTTTGCCGGATGAGCCGGCGGCGGTGCTGCTGGGTTTTCTGGCGGATGACGTGATGGCGGCGGTGCTGACGCAACTGCCGCTGGGGGATGCGGAGGAAATCCTGCTGACTCTGCCGGATGACCGGCTGGCGCGGGTGCTGGACGGCATTCCGGACGACATTCTGGTGGACGTACTCCAGGAAATGCCCGGCAGCCAGCGGGGGCACGCCTTTCACCTGCTTTCCGAATCCCGCCGCCGCGCCGCCCGGGAGCTGCTGAAGTTCCCGGACGACTCCGCCGGCGGCAGGATGACGACCGCCTTCGCCTCCGTCCGCGAGGACATGACCATCCGCGAGGCCGTGAATTCCCTGCGCTCCATCGCCGATGAGACGGAGCTGCTGGCGCGCATCTATGTCACGGACACCGAGGGACTTCTGCTGGGGAAAGTGCGGCTGCGGGACCTGACTTTCTCGGATCCGGCGACGCTGATTGAGGAGCTGAATGATCACGACACCCGCGCGGTGCTGACCTCCGCCGATCAGGAGAAGGCGGTGCGCATGATGATGAAATACGACATGCTGGCGCTTCCGATCCTGGATGAGGACGGGCGGCTGATGGGGGTCATCACCCACGATGACGCCCTCGATATTCAGCAGGAGGAAAACACGGAGGACATGGAACGCCAGTCGGGGATCAGCGGGGAGATCACCGATGAGACCTATTTAAACACGTCCGTGCTCAGCCAGGTCCGGCGGCGGTTCGGCTGGATTATTTCCCTGGCGTTTCTGGGGCTGATCTCGGGGACGGTGATTTACACGTATCAGAATCAGCTCAACAGCATCTTCGCCCTCACGATTTACATGCCCATGATCGTCGCCGCCGGAGGCAACACCGGCGGGCAGGCGGCGACCATGGTGGTCCGCGCGATGTCCGTGGGGGAACTGGAGGCGGGGGCGGTGCTGCGCGTGGCGTGGAAGGAATTCCGCATCGGTCTCGTGATCGGCGGGCTGGTTTCCCTGGCGATGGTGGCGCAGATTTGCCTGCTGCGGCCGGCGTTCATCGCCCTGACTCCGGCGGTGGTGGCCGCGTTTGCCCTGACGGTGGGGCTGGCGCTGCTGTGCCAGATCACGGCTTCGACGCTGATCGGAGCCACGCTCCCGCTGGCGGCGCGGGCGCTGCGGCTGGACCCGGCGGTGATCGCGGCTCCGGCGATCACGACGATCGTGGATGCCACGGGGCTGCTGATTTACCTGAACCTGGCGCGGTCCATTCTGCCGATTTGAGGGCGGGGGCGGGCGGATGGGTGAGTGGAGATAGGAACTATAGGAGAAATAGGGCCTATGGGACTTATAAATTTCATCTGTCCTGTCCTGTCCTGTCCATTCCGTTTCCGGCCCTGGCCCGTCGGGAAAATTCTCAGCCTTCGTGGATTTCCCGGACTTTTGGGGTACGGTGGGGGGCGGGAGTTTCGGGGGGCAGGACTTCGGCGTCGATTTCAATGACTTCCCCGGGACCGCCGGGCGCGCGCGGAGGCGGCTCATCCTGAGCGTTTTGCGGAGGAAACCCCTGACTCCGGGGGGCTCCGCCCATGCCGAAGGAGACACTGCCGGTTTTCAGGTGTTTGGCGAATTTCATGCCCAGCAGCAGAAACGCCAGGGAGATGGCGGAAAAAATGATCCAGCCCACCAGCACCGCTTTCAGAAAAGGAATCTGAATGCTGAAAATGGCAAGGAAGGCTCCCCAGAGCAGGGTGCGTTTGGTCCAGTTCATCAGAGCCAGACGCAGGCGGGCCTGGAGGGCGTCGGGCAGGGACCCGGGGCTGGAATTGGAGGAAAGCATGGGAGCGGGGGATGATGACGGAGAAGGCGGCGGAACGCTGAACGAACGGGCGGGCGGCGGCGGGGGATGTTTCCGGGAAAGCGGTGCCGGGAAGCGTGTCCGTTCCGGTTTGTGGAATTTATCGGGAGGGAGGAAAATGGGGTGCCTCTCCGCGCCGGCTGTTCTTTTTACGGACGGCGGACCGCTATTTCCTCAGCAAAGGCCGCCACCAGCCAGGATTGCCGATATACCATTTAATCGTCTCCGCGATGGCCGCGTCGAATTTTTTGGCGGCGGACCAGCCGAGTTCGGCGCGTGTTTTGGTGGAGTCGATGGCATACCGCCGGTCGTGGCCGGGACGGTCTTTGACGTAAGTGATAAGCGTTTCCGGCTTGCCCAGAAGGCGCAGGATAAGTCTCACGATGTCAATATTCCGCCATTCGGTGCTGGCGCCCAGATTGTAAACCTCCCCGCTGCGGCCTTTTTCCAGAACGCGCTGGATGCCGGCGCAGTGGTCCTCCACGTGGATCCAGTCGCGGATGTTTTTGCCGTCGCCATACACCGGGAGGCTTTCGCCGTGCATGGCTTTGATGATCATCAGAGGGATCAGTTTTTCGGGATACTGGAAAGGGCCGTAGTTGTTCGAGCAGCGGGAAATGACCACGTTCTGGCCGAAGGTGTGGTGATTCGCCAGCACCAGCAGATCCGCCGAGGCCTTGCTGGCGGAGTAGGGACTGCTGGGGCGCAGCGGGGTGGTTTCGTGAAAAAGTCCGTCGTCGCCCAGCGAGCCGTAAACCTCGTCCGTGGACACCTGGAGAAAACGCGGCACTCCGGCGGTGCGGGCTTTCTCCACGAGATGGTAGGCTCCGGTGACGTTGGCGCGCACGAAGATACCCGGGCCGTCGATGCTCCGGTCCACATGCGACTCCGCCGCGAAGTTCAGCACGGCGTCGTATTCCGCATTTTCGAAAGCGGCCTCGACACAGGCGGCCTCGGCGATGTCGCCTTTGAGGAAACGGTAACGCTCCGGAAAATCCGCCTCCACATCCGCGAGATTTTCGGGATTCCCGGCATAGGTCAGGGCGTCCAGATTGGTGATGCGGAGCGCGGGATCCGCCTGAAGCCGCTGGCGGATGTAGTTGCTGCCGATGAAGCCGCAGCCGCCTGTGACAAGATAATGCATGGGGGAATGGGACGCGGGCCGGGCCGCGTGGACAATGTGCGGGGTTTTCCCACACCCGGACGCCGGTGGCAATGGCGTTTCGGGGCCGTCTGGCGGTCAGCGGACGGTGACCGGGCGGGGTTTGAACAGAAGGGCGCGAAGGAAACGAAGGAA
>JAZKFB010000030.1:87801-90914 GCA_040386695.1 Verrucomicrobiota bacterium | reverse complement strand
CGGTGACCGGGCGGGGTTTGAACAGAAGGGCGCGAAGGAAACGAAGGAAGAGAGAAATCAGCGGGTGGAGGGAACGGGCGTTCCGTCTGTCGCAAAGTGTCGGCGGCGGTGCTGCTGCTGCTGACGAGGAGGAGGAGGAGGAGGAGGAGGAGGAGGAGGATGGAAGCCGGCGGGACGCGGATTTCCGCGGAATTTTGTCCGGCGGGAGGGGCGGCGGCACATTTGCAGGCGGTTCCCGATTTTTTCACCACTCTCATGACCGGCAAAACAAAATACACTTCCGCCGCCGCGCTGGCCGTCTGCGCGGGGATCGGGCTGCTTTACACCCTGCGTCAAAGCCAGGCGGAAAACGCGCCGGCTTTGAAAACGGTCGCCGCCGCGCCAACTGACCGGACGGCTCCTGCCGCAGGGGCGGGTACGGTGGACCCTGATACACCCGCTGTGCCCGTGCCCGTGTCCGTGTCCGCAGCGGCCGCCGTGCCTGCGGCTCCCGCGGCTTCCGGCAATCCCGCACTCGGGTCCCGGAAGGTGGGAGTGGTGGATATGGCCCGGGTTTTCACCGCATATCACAAAACCGCGCAAATGGAGAAAAAGCTCAACGAGGACAAGAGCAAAGCCAAAAAGGAGATGGACGGCAAAACGGAAAAATACCGGGAACTCGCCGCCCGGCTGGCCAAAATTGAGAAAATCCTGATGGACAAGCTGGTCAACGAGCAGCTGAAGCAGCAGACAAGGGTTGAAGGGGAGGCGCTGATGCGGGAGGCCAACACCATGGCCCGGGACATTCAGGAGTTCGGAGCCCGGCGCGAACGGCAGCTGCAGGATCATTACCTGCGGATGCGCAAGCTGCTGGTGGAGGATATTCTGACCCGGCTGCGGGAAAAGGCGAAGCGTGACAACTACGATTTTGTCTTCGATAAAAGCGGCCTGGGGAGCAGCGGAACCTTTATCCTGCCTGTCAGCCGGGAGGCGTTCGACTTCAGTTCCGAAGTGATCGCGGAGCTGAATCGCAACGTTCCGAACGAGGACGGGTCGTCGGCGGCAGCCGCCGTGGAAAATCCCGCCAAATCCGCCCCGTAGGCTGGTGCCGCCGGGACAGCGGAAGGACGTTCCCGGCGGGACGGCTGGCTCGGCTCAGTCCCCTGATGCCTTCCAGGTTTCGTTTCCAAGACCCTGAAAAACAGCGTTTTGAATGATTTTTGTCCGCCGGGGTCCATGAAGGCACATTTCACAGGAAACCCGTCCCTCATTTATGCACGCCCCAGCCTTTGAACCCGTCCGCGCGGATCCTCACTCCCTGACGCCGCTGGTGCGGGAGAACCGGCTCTGGGTCGAGGCCATGGCCCGGCGGCATCTGGGTGATCCGGCTCTGGCGGAGGAGGTGACGCAGGATGTCTTTCTGCGCCTGTCCAGACTGCCGCGCCGGCCCTGGGATCAGGCGGCGCTGCGGAGCTGGCTGCTGCGTACAGTGTGGTTTCTGTCCGCCAATGCCCGGCGGAAGGCGGCGAAACGGAGGTCAATGGAGGCTGTTGCCGCCAGTGAGTTCGGAGGAGCGGCGGAAATAGCGGTGGCCGGGGAGTTACCGCTGGAGGAGCTGGCGGCGGCTCTCGATGCCCTGCCGGAATTGGAGAAGGTGCTGGTCCTGGAGCATTATTTTGAAGGCCGCGCGCACGGGGAAATCGGGGACCGCCACCATCTGTCCGGGGAAGCGGCCCGCAAACGCATTGCCCGCTCCCTCGTTCAGCTGCGCTCGCACCTCACCCGGCGCGGTGTGGCTCTGCCCGCCGTGACTCTGACCTCCGGGCTCGGTCTGGGCCTGGGCCTGCTGGCGGAGACTTCCCCCGCGGCTCCGGTCATGGCCTCCGTTTTCTGGCCGCCGGTCCTGCAGTCGCCATTGAAAATCGCCGCTCTGACCGCCGCGGTCTGCGCGGCGGTGGCCGTTCCCGTGATGATCAGCCAGCAGTGCCGGATCAGTCAGCTTCAGCAGGAGAAGGCGCTGGCGGAGGATCAGCGTCATTCTTCGGAGACGTCGGAAATGCCGCCTTTAAATTTTACCTTTGAGGCCGGCGGATGGACTCCTCAAAATTTCAGCACGGATGATTTTCCCAATGTGCCTCCCATGGCCCAGTGGCTCATCGATTCCCTCCCGGCGCTGACCGCCGCCGCCCGCGGGGATTCCAGCGAACCCCTCAATCTTCACGTCAGCATCACCATGAGTGAGTCCATCACCCGCCTGATCCGCAAACAGGATGAGGAAATGAGCCTGCGGCGGACCCAAACCGTGCGGGCGGAGGTGAGCAGCCATCCCCCGGAAAAACCCCGCCCGGCGCGTCCGGCTGTTTCCCCGGCGCCGGCGCGCTGATTCCCGGCACCAGCCCTCCCGCAGACCAGGTCCGGCTGGTCTCCGCTCCTCCCGGCAGACAGTCCGATTCGGGCTCCTCCTGAAAGCGGATCGGGAACAGGCGCGGGGAAAGCCTACGGCGACTGGCCGGTGACGCGGTAAAACGCCCGTGACGAAGGCGGCGAGGTGTCCCTCAACTCCAGAGCGCCATCCGCCGCCAGCGGGCCGACAGTGCCCACGGACTCCCAGGAGGCCGGGCTCAGATCCGCGCCGCGCCGCAGAGTGTAGGCCCAGCCCTTCCTGCCGCCACTCACCCGCAGGATGGCCACGCCGCTTTCGAGGGTGAGGCTTTCCACCCGGAATGCCCCGCCCTCCACCGGTCTCGGCACCGCCATTAAGGCATAACCCCACCATCTCGGTGAGGTGAAGCCGGAAGCCCCTTGGTAGTAGGAAATGGTGAATCCGGGGGCCGTGACTTCAAAGACGAGGTCGCTAAAGCTGATCGGAGCATTTCCTTCAAAAAAGGCCGTCTTCAGTCCTCTGCAGCCGTAGAACGCACTGTCTCCGATGGAAGCGACGCCTGCGGGAATGGTGACGCTGGTCAGGCCTGTGCAGCGGTAGAACGCCGCGTATCCAATAATCGTTACGCTGGCGGGAATGGTGATGCCGGTCAGGCCCGCGCAGTCGTAGAATGCAGCATTTCCGATGGAAGTGACACCGGCGGGGATGGTGACCCCGGTCAGGCCCGTGCAGCCGGAGAACGCCGAGTTTC
>JAZKFB010000030.1:0-87701 GCA_040386695.1 Verrucomicrobiota bacterium | reverse complement strand
GGTGACGCCGGCGGGGATGGTGACCCCGGTCAGGCCCGTGCAGCCGGAGAACGCCGAGTTTCCGATAGCGGTGACGCCCGCGGAGATGGTGATGCTGGTCAGGCCCACGCAGCCCTCAAACGTCGAGTTTTTGATGTAAGTGACACCGGCGGGGATGGTGACGCCGGTCAGCGCCGTGCAGCCGTAGAACGCCGAGTTTCCGATGGCGGTGACGCCGGCGGGGATGGTGACGCCGGTCAGGCCCGCGCAGTCTTCGAATGCATGGGAACCGATGGAGGTGATGCCGGCGGGGATGGTGACGGAGGTCAGGCCCGCGCAGCCGGAGAACGCATAGGCTTCGATGGAAGTGACACTGTCGGGGATAGTGTAAGGTCCCGTTCTCCCGGCGGGATACTTCCGGAGGATGGTTTCCTCCGGGTTGAACAATACCCCTCCCGCACTTTTGTAGGCGGTGTTGCCCGGGGCCACCTCAATGTTCAACAAAGCGGTGCAGCCTTGAAACGCCCAGTATCCGATGGAAGTGACGCTGGCGGGGATGGTGATCCCGGTCAGGCGTGTGCAGCGGTTGAACGCAGTAGTTCCGATGGAAGTGACGCCGGCGGGGATGGTGACGCTGGTCAGGCCCGTGCAGCCCTCGAATGCCGAGTTTCCGATGGCGGTGACGCCGGCGGGGATGGTGACGCTGGTCAGGCCCGTGCAGCCGGAGAACGCAGCGTCTACGATGGAGGTGACGCTGGCGGGGATGGTAATGTTGGTCAGACCTGCGCAGTCTTTGAACGCAAGGTATCCTATGGAAGTGACACTGTCGGGGATGGTGACGCTGGTGATTGCCGGGTTGGACCGGAATGCGCCGCTGATTTCCCGCACCGGGAGCCCGGCGATGGTGGCGGGAATGACCACCGCGCCGCCGGGGCCGGTGTAGCCGGTGAGGGTGATGGCTGTGCCGCTGCTGGTGTAGATGAAATCTCCCGACTGCTGCGCGCGGGCCATTGGCATCAGCGCTGTCAACCAGAGCATTCCGGCCAGCAGGAGCAGCGCGGAGGCGGGCTTTCTTCGGCCGGGCGGAAGGGAGGATGTTGATGGGCTGGAGGAAATGAATCGGGCGGGGGAAAAAAGGGCGCGGAACCAGGAAAACGGATCTTGCATAAGGGGTGAGGTTTGGGCAGAGGGGGAGGAGGGATAAACGGAAATGAACTTCTCCGGTTCGATCCGTTCAGGGGGATGGAGCGGACGGCAATGCTGCGGTGAGAGAAGTCAGGCGCCGGAGGGTAAGGAGGATGTTGAAGAAGGGGCAGGGAGCTCCGGTGCGTGTGGCCGGCCGGCAATGGGTATTGATTCCAGCGGGAGTAGGGCCGCGAAACAGGATACTCACGGGCCGGAGCCCCGGGTTCGCCGGGTTTTCCGGCGGAGGGCTCAGAGGCCCAGTTTGGCGAGGAGGCCGGGTTGGGTGCGGAGGGCTCCGCGGGCGACGCCTTTGAGTTCCTTCATGTAAATGCGGAGTTTGTCATAGGCGCTGTCGCGGGCGGCGGTGTCGGCGATGGCCTCGCCCTGGGATTCGTCGTGGCCGGCGATGGTGCCGGTGAGGGCGTCGAGGGCGAGGAGGTGTTGGTCGAGGGTGGCGGGATCGTAGCCGCGCCGGGTGAGCCTGGTGTCGAAGGGCGGTTTTTTGCCGGCGTTGTAGGAGGTGGTGGCGAGGGTGATGAAGCGGGAAGTGTCCTCGGGGACGCCGCCGGCGAGGCTGAGGGAGAGGCGGTCCGATTTTTCGGGAAAGCTGGCGCGGGCGATGATGCGGAAGGTGGCGTAGTCCTGGCGAGCAGCCTGATTGGCCCCCAGCAGGCCCTCCGTGCTTTCCTCCTGGTCCCCCATGGCCCCGGCGCGTTCCTCAAAAGCGGCGCTGGCGGCGGCGGCGAGGGCCTGGCCGGCGGCGAATTCCGCATCGTCGTAACCCCGGGCCTCCAGCAGGGGACGGATGCGGGGATCCCCGGCGGCGACTTTGAGGAATACCTGGGAGTCGGTGATGTTGGCCTGGATGAGTTTGTCCTGCTGGCTGTAGCGGCGCTTTTTCGGGTCCGTCCCGTTGCCGGAATCGTCTCCGCCGCCGGAGGGAGCGGCGGTTTCAGGATCGGAGTCCGCATTGCTGTCCTGGGAGGAGCTGGAGGAACCGCCGCCGCCAGGGCTGGCGGAGTCGGAACCGGAGGAGGAGGAGGGAATTTCGGAGGAGTCGGACATGATAGTGTATGGACGGGTTGAAGCCCGGGGATGGATAGTTTGTTTCAGGCGTTCAGGCGAGGGGATTTCCTGTCCGTATCGGGCAAAGGCGCGTCGAAAAGCTTTCCACCGTCGGCAATATTCGTATAATATGCCTAGCGTCAGTGACTTGCGCTTCTGACATTCGGATTCTCCGCCGCGGAATTTTTTTGAAGCGCCCCTGAAAATTCATCTCCGGTTTGGGGAAAAGGGCGTTTGGAGGGCCGCAACGCTTATTCCGATTCACTTTCAGGTGAATGCGGTAATGGAGGCGGGAAACCCGGGTGGAGGCAAAGGGGGAAAACACTCGTCCCACCTGTCCCGCCGGGCATCCTGGCCGGTGCCGGTGTCATGGGGTGCTGTGGCGGGGGCGGTTTATTTCCCACAGTGGATAGGCCCTGTAGGTCTTATAAGTCCTATAGGACCTATGTCCGGGAATCGGGGAGCGGCCGATGCTCCGGCACCGGGCAGGATGCCCGGCGGGGCAGACGGGACACCTGCTCTACCCGGACTTGGTTCCGCCGGGCTTGCCTGAAAGCAAATTAAACTCAAGCCTGGAAGAACTGGAGACCTCCGGATTCGATCACCGGGGCGACTCTGGAAGACTGAAGTGTCCGGAACCGAAAGTGGCAGTGGCCGGCCGACGGGATCCGGTGTTCCAATGGTGAATGCGGGCCTGCCGCCCGGGTTCCCCATGCCTGAAAATGGATTCCAAGCGCATGGGAATTGGTTCCAAGGACCTCGGAATTGGTTCCAAGGGCATGGGAATTCGTTTCAAGGGCCTCGGAATCGATTCAAAGTGCTCCGGAACCCATTTCAGATGGCTCGGAATCAGTTCCAGGTGCGTGGGAATCCGTTCAAAGTGCATCGGAATCCATTCCAGGTGCCTCGGAATCAGTTCCAGGTGCATGGGAATCGATTTCAAGTGCATGGGGATCGATTCCAGGCGGATTGGCGGTCGATGAAGCCGGGGAGGACGGCGTCCGCTTCGCCCCGTCATAAAAGCGGACCTGAGAAATATTGACGGCCAGGGCGCGTTTGGGGATGAATGGCAGTCATAGGGTAATTTTTCATGAACCGGATATTTAAGATTTTACTGTGGGTGGCGGTTTCGCTGCTGGGGGTGGTGTCCGTGCTGGTGCCGGCCTTGCAGAAAGGGGAACCGGTGAGCGCTTTGTGGCTGGTGGTGGCGGGGGTGTGCGCGTTCGCGGTTTCCTACCGTTTTTACAGCGCCTGGCTGATGGCCAAAGTGCTGGTGCTGGATGAGGACCGGGCTCCGCCGGCTTTGACCAAAAATGACGGCAAGGATTTTGTGCCGACGAACAAGTGGATCGTCTTTGGGCATCACTTCGCGGCCATCGCGGGACCGGGTCCTCTGGTGGGGCCGGTGCTGGCGGCGCAGTTCGGGTTTCTGCCGGGGACGTTGTGGATTCTGGTGGGCGCGACTCTGGGCGGCGGGGTGCATGACGCCATCATTCTCTTCGGTTCCATGCGGCGGGACGGGAAATCGCTCGGCAAAATGCTGCAGGAGGAGATCAATCCCTTCATCGGCCTGGTGGCCCTGGTGAGTCTGCTGCTGATCATGACCATTCTCCTGGCGGTGCTGGGCCTGGTGGTGGTGAAGGCGTTGGCGCACAGCCCCTGGGGGACCTTCACGATTGGCATGACCATCCCTCTGGCGATGATCATGGGTCTGGCGATCCGCACGGGGAAGTTCAGCGTGGGCCTGGTTTCGGTGCTGGGGGTGATCGGGCTGCTGGCCTGTGTGGCCGGAGGGCGGTTTTTGTCGCCGGAGTGGAAGGAAATGCTGACCCTGAGCCCGACGGCGCTGTGCTGGGCGCTGATGATTTACGGCCTGGCGGCGAGTGTGCTGCCGGTGTGGCTGCTGCTGGCGCCGCGGGATTATTTGAGCACCTTCATGAAGCTGGGAACGGTGGCGGTGCTGGGACTTTTTGTGGTGATGATCAATCCCCCGCTGCACATGCCGGCGGTGACGAAGTTTGTGGACGGCAGCGGCTGGGTGGTGCCGGGACCGGTGTTTCCGTTTGTGTGCATCACCATCGCCTGCGGGGCGGTGAGCGGCTTCCACTCCCTGATTTCCTCGGGGACGACGCCGAAACTGATGAAGCGGGAGAAGGAAATCCGGCTCATTGGTTATGGCGCGATGGTCACGGAGATGCTGGTGGCGCTGATGGCCCTCATCGCGGCCTGCGCGCTGGAACCGGGGACCTACCTGGCCATCAATACGCCGGCCAATGTGCTGGATCCCGTGAGCGTGACGGCGGCCATTACGAAGGTGAATGCGGCGGGTTTCCCGGTGACGGAACTGGGTATGGCCAACCTGGCGAAGGAGATGGGCGAGCCTTCTTTAATCGGGAAAACAGGCGGTGCGCCGACTTTCGCGGTGGGTATGGCGGCGATGTTCGCCCGGGTGCTGCCCAGCGGCGGGCTGGACCTGTGGTATCACTTCGCGATCATGTTCGAGGCCCTGTTTATCCTGACGACCCTGGATGCCGGGACGCGGGTGGGGCGGTTTATTCTGCATGATCTGCTGGGGCAGATCTCGCCGCGGCTGGGGGATTCGCGGTCCTGGGGCGCGAATGTGCTGACCAGCGTGCTTTTGGTGGGCGGCTGGGGATATTTTATGTATCAGGGCGCGGTGGATGCGGACGGGATCGCCTCCAGCCTGTGGCCGATTTTCGGCATCGCGAACCAGCTGCTGGCGGTGATCGCCTTCTGCCTGGGAACCACGCTGATCATCAAGATGGGCCGGGCGCGCTATGCTTGGACCACGCTGGGACCGCTGGTTTTCCTGACGGTGGTGACCTTCACGGCGGGGCTGATGAAGATTTTCTCCAATTCGCCGCTCGGTTTCCTCTTCCGGGCCCGCGCGGCGGAGGCCGCGGGCAAGACCCGCGAGGTGCTGAATAACCGGGTGGACGCGATCATCACCGGATTGTTCCTGATCTTCGTCACCATCATCGTGGTGGGCTGCGCGCTGGAATGGATCAAGCTGCTGCGGGGCAAACGGGCGGTGGTGCTGAGGGAAAGCGATTACGTATCCGTGGGGCAAGTTGAGGGTGGCGTTTGAGGCGGGAGGTGCCAGGGTCCCGCGCCCTTTTCCCCTCTTATGATCAAGCCTTTAAACCTAAGCCTCCCGGTTTCCCTGTTATTCCGCTGTTTGTTGGTCACGACCCTGCCGCTGAGCCTTTTGACGGGTCCGGTGAGCGCTCAGGTGGCGGTGAATCCCGGCTTCCGTCCGGAGAAACTGGAGGTCATCAGCGCCGAGATTTCCGGCGCCGTGCAGCGCGGGGAAATCCCCGGCGGCGTGGTCTGGCTGGAGCGGGACGGGAAGCATTGGGAGAATGTTTACGGCAACCGCGCCCTGGCTCCGGCCAAGGAGTCGATGAGCGCCGACACCATCTTTGACGCCGCTTCCCTGACGAAGGTGATGGCCACCACGCCCTCGGTGATGCTGCTGGTGCAGGAGGGGAAGGTGGCGCTGGATGCTCCGGTTTCAAAATATCTGCCGGAGTTCACGGGGCAGGGGAAAGAGCAGATCACGGTCCTGCAGCTGCTGACCCACGTGTCCGGCCTGATGCCGGATATCACCACCGGTTTCAACTGGATCGGGTATGAGGAGGGCATCCGCCGGGTGATGACGGAGCCCATCAGGCAGGCTCCGGAGATGGCCTTTGTTTACAGCGATATCAATTTTGTCCTGCTGGGGGAAATCGTGCGCCGGGTGTCGGGTGAAGCCCTGAACACGTTCGCGTTGAACCGGATTTACAAGCCGCTGCACATGGAGGACACGCAGTATCTTCCCGATCCGGCGAAGATGGCGCGCATTGCCCCCACGGAAATCAAAGGGACCACGGTCCTGCGCGGCGTGGTGCATGATCCCACGGCCCGCTGCATGGAGGGCGTAGCCGGTCACGCGGGGCTTTTCACCACCATGGCGGACACCGCGAAGTATTGCCGGATGCTGCTGAATCAGGGAAAAGGCGCGGACGGCACGGTGATTCTCAAGCCGGAGACGGTGGCGCAGATGACAGCGGTGCATGTGCTGCCGGGCAATGAGAAGCGCACCCTGGGGTTTGATGTCGGCACCCGTTTCTCCGGCACCAAAGGCGCGCATTTCGGCCCGCTTTCCTACGGTCACACCGGCTGGACGGGGACCTGTTTCTGGATCGATCCGGAGGTGAACAGTTTTTACGTCCTGATGACGAACCGCAATCATCCGACGGAAAAAGGGATGGTGGGCCTGCTGCGCTATGAGACCGCCACTCTCGCCGCCGAAGCCATGGGCTGCGTTAAGGCGGTGAAATCCGGCGCGGATGTGGTGGCCGAGCGCGGCTTGAAGGAACTGGAGGGCAAACGTATCGGCCTGATCACCAACCAGACGGGCCTCACCTCCGACGGCGGCAGCACGCTGAAGGCTCTGGAGAAAACGCCCGGCGCGAAAGTGACCGTGCTTTTCAGTCCCGAGCACGGCATTGCCGGCAAGCTGGATCATGAGAATATCGCGGATACCAAAGACGAAACCACGGGCCTGCCGGTGTTCAGCCTTTACAACAAGGAGCGCCGCCCTTCGAAGGAGTCGCTGAAGAACGTGGACGCCCTCGTGTTTGACATTCAGGACATCGGCTGCCGGTTCTATACTTACATCTCCACGATGCTGAACTGCATGCAGGCGGCCTCGGAAGCCGGAATTCCCTTTGTGGTCCTTGATCGGGTGAATCCGGTGGACGGCAATGACGTCGAAGGCCCGCTGCCGATCGATGTGAAGAATCCGTTTGTGGCCTGCCACACCATTCCCATCCGGCACGGAATGACTGCCGGGGAGCTGGCCAAACTTTTCGCCGCCGAGCGCGTGAAGGAGGTGAAGCTGACCGTGGTTCCAGTCGAAGGCTGGCAGCGCCGGTTGTTTTTTACCCAGACTCTGGCGCCCTGGCAGAATCCCTCACCGAACATGCGCAGTCCCGAGGCCGCGCTGCTGTATCCGGGCGTCGGCCTGCTGGAGTTTTCCAATATTTCCGTGGGCCGCGGCACGGACACGCCTTTCAATGTGGTCGGCGCGCCCTGGATCAATGGTCCGGCGCTGCTGGAACGGCTGAAGAAAGCGAAACTGTCCGGCCTTTACATCGAGGCGGCGGACTTCACGCCGAACGCCAGCAAGTTCGCCAATGAACTCTGTCACGGGGTGCGCCTCAGTGTGAGCGATCCCCGCGCCTTGGACAGCGTGAAGCTGGGCATCGCCATCGCCCAGGCGCTTTTCGAGGAGCACGGTGAGAAATACGAGTTGGCCAAAGTGAACACCCTCCTTTTCCACCCGCCCACGCTGGAGGCCATCCGCGCCCACCGCCCGCTGAACGAGATCGTCAGCGCCTGGAAACCGGAAATCACCACCTTCCGCCAGCGCCGCGCGGCCGCGCTGCTTTATCCGGAGACTCCCTGACGCCGGCGCGCGTGGGAACTTCCCTCCCGCGTGGCAAGCGTGACCTGGCTGGCGTCCGGATCCCGGGCGGCTGGGCGGCCTGGCCGGTCCGCTCACGCCGCTGGACGGCGTCCAGCTGAAGATTTCATCAAAGCGCCGGCCGTGAGCCGGTTGACGGAGTGACGGCGGCGGATTTGGAATCAGTGGGCTTGGTCATGGCTGGGTATGGATCGGAGTTTTGCTCTTCCTGTCCACGGAATCCCCGCATGCTCAGGATGAGGAGGAGGAGATGTGTTCATACCGGGGTTTGGAGATGACATCCGGCCGAAGTTCAAATGAGCCAGACCTCGGCTCATTTTCTATAAGTGGCGACGTTTGCGGCGGAAGAGAATCCCCGCGAGGCCACCGGCCATCAGCAAAGTGCCGGTGGGTTCGGGAAGAGCTTCGAAAGTGACCGAATCCACCACATACCGGGAATTATGGACCGTCGTCCACGAGTTGTCGCCAAAAACTATTACTCCAGGAAGCCCGTATATCACCGGATTCGCCCGGCTGAGCACCGGCACCGCTGTGCCCGCGACAATGTCGCCAAAGGGAGTGTCAATATACACATCGAGATTCCCTTCGAGATAACGGATCGCATATTCGTGAAACGAGCCCGTGTTAAGGGGCACACTCGCGGCGCCGTCACCCCAGCCCACCGAACTTTGCCCGATCATAAGATTATTCGCGGGATCAGAAGTGAAGTGAATTGAGGGATCTCCGAAAACACTGAAGGCCAAGCCAGCGTCGTTGGGGGTATTAAAGGAGGAAATTACACTCAACGATATGGAGGCGACAAAGTTGCCCGCCGATGTTTGAGAAAAATAATTATCAATCTTTGTGGTCAGACCAACTTGTGTGTTGAACTCAGTTGTGGTCAGGCCGACCGTCACCGTAGCGCCGCCATCCCACGTCTTTCGTCCCCACCCCTGGGCTTGCGGAACAGAACTGCCGTCGTAAATGGTGATGGGCGCGGCCTTTGCGGCACCAATCAGGAGATTGAAGGCGGCAAAGCAGATAACTGATACAGGGAGGAGTCTCATAGTTTGGTCTCACGGGTTGTTGTGAGACTCGTATTAGAGGGGTTTACGATTTAGGGGGCAAGGGTTTACCGCCACGGGGACACGGTTTAAATCTTCATTGACCTAACGGGAGAAGTCACCGGCACCCGGACCCCATGAGGTGCCTGAACGCAGGGAAATGGCAAGTATCCGCAAGCACCGCCCCGATGGCAGGGCAGTTCAAACTGACGAAATGCTGCTTTCCGGGTTGTGGTGGCTGCCAGTCTTCCAGCATTCGACCGGCTGGGCGTTCCGGAAGTCATACCGCGGAAATCCCAACGCATGAGAATAAACCACAAAGCCGAAATCCATTAGGCGCATCGTGGAATCACGCCTGAAAAGATGGAAATGGGCGGCCACGGACAAAGCTGGACGTGTTCCCGTCCTCGTTCTCAGGATTGCGCCCTCACTTTGATAAGTTGTTGATTATCAAAGAGGTGGCCCGAGACGGATTTGAACCGCCGACACGAGGATCTTCAATCCACTGCTCTACCAACTGAGCTATCGGGCCTTGGTGACCGCCCGGCGGACTGATGGGTGAATCAGGTTCTGCGGGCGGGCGTTTGCTATAAACGCCCCTTTGCGGACCGGCAAGGGAATTTTGAAAAATTTTGCCTCCGGTTTCAGCTGAAACTTTGAGAAACCGGGCGGCGGGTGTCCGGAGCAGGGCACATCGCGGTTGAAGACGGAGCCCGGTGGGGGATGGAGGGATTTTTGCACCCCTGATTCACTCAATTTGTATGGAAACGTTCATTGCTCCCACCGACCGCGCGGACCTGCTGAAGGCCGCTGTGCAGCAGGCGGTCGATTTTCTGCGGGAGGGGGAGGTCGTGGCCCTGCCGGCGGAGACGGTTTACGGTCTGGCGGCGGACGCCATGAACCCGGCGGGAGTGGCCCGGATTTTCGAGGCCAAGGAACGGCCTTCCTTTGACCCGCTGATCGTGCATCTGCCGCATCTGAAGCGTCTGGCCGATGTCGCGGTGGTGCCTCCGGAAATCAGGGATGTGGTGGCGGCGCTGGCGGAGAAATTCTGGCCGGGCCCGCTGACCCTGGTGCTGCCGAAGTCGGACCAGGTGCCCGACGCGGTGACGGGCGGGCTGCCGACGGTGGCGGTGCGCATGAGCTCGCATCCGGTGTTCCAGCGGGTGGTGACCAGTTTTGGCGGCCCGCTGGCGGCTCCCAGCGCCAACCGCTTCGGCCGCATTTCCCCGACCTCCGCCGGAGCGGTGATGAAGGAGCTGGGCGGGCGCATCCCGCTGATTCTCGATGGGGGGGCCTGTCCCGAGGGGCTGGAGTCCACGATCATCAAAATCCTGCCCGGCGAGCGGAAGCCGATTTTCCGCATTCTCCGCGCCGGACCCATCACCAAGGACGACCTTCAGCCTTACGGGAAAATCGAGTGGGCCAACGGCCAGCCGGATAAAAACGGCAAAGTGGCCGCGCCGGAGGTCCCGGGCCAGCTGCCCAGCCACTACGCGCCGCGCACGCCGCTGCGGCTGCTGGAGAATCCGGATCATTTTCTGCCGGAGGAGGGAAAACGTTACGCGCTGCTCAGCTACCGGGGCGATGAGGAGGACGGCTACACCGGTCTGGCGGACTGGGAGCAGATCCTGGTGCTGAGCCCCGGCAGCGGAAAACTGCCCGAGGCGGCGCTGCGTCTGTTTCATTGCCTGCGGGCGCTGGATGAGCTGGGCGTGGACGAGATCATCGCCGAGCCGGTGCCGCTGCGGGACGTGGGCATGGCCATCATGGAGCGGCTGCGGCGGGCTTCGTATTTATAAACGCGGGGTTAGTGTGAGGATGCCGCCGATTTTTCCGGATGCGGCGGAAAAGTATTTGCGGGAACGGGACCTCCGCGCATGATCGGCGTCATGCCTCCCCGCGCGCTCGCCATCGCCGCCCATCCTGACGACATTGAATACGTGATGGCGGGAACGCTGCTGCGGCTGGCGGATCTGGGCTGGGAAATCCATTACTGCAACCTCGCCACCGGCAGCGGGGGCAGTCTGGAAATGGATGGCCCCACCACTTCCCGCGTGCGCCTGGAGGAGGGCCGGGAAGCGGCCCGGCGGCTGGGCGCGGTGTTTCATCCGCCCGTCGCCGATGACATGGAGATTATTTATTCGGTGCCTCTGCTGCGGAAAGTGGCGGCTCTGGTGCGGGAGGTGAATCCCTCCATCGTCCTGACGCATTCGCCGCAGGACTACATGGAGGATCATATGGAGACCTCGCGCCTCGCGGTGACGGCCTCCTTCTGCAAGCATGTGCCCAACTTCCTCAGTGATCCCCCCATGCCCCGGGCGGAGGGCGATGTGGTGGTCTATCACGCGATGCCCCACGGCCTCTGCGGCCCGCTGCATGAGCCCGTCACGCCTGATTTTTACGTGGAGACCACGGCGGTGATCGACCGTAAACTGGATTCCCTGAAAGCCCACCAGTCCCAGCAGAACTGGCTCGCGGCCTCGCAGGGCATGAACAGTTATCTTCAGGCCATGCTCGACAGTTCCCAGGAAAACGGCCGTCGCAGCGGGCGTTATCCGCATGCCGAAGGCTGGCGCCGCCACCTCCACCACGGCTTTGCCCTCACCGCCATCGACCCTCTCCGCGATCTCCTCGCTCCGGACCAGCCCGCCGCTTGAAGTCCGGATCCCTTCGTTTCCCTCGCGCCCTTCTGTTCAAATTCCTCCCGCCCCGGCCCCATGACCACCGAGACCCGCAAACTCAGCTCCATCGCCCCCGACTGGTGGGACTACACCACTCTGGACGACGCCCTCATTCAGGAAGCGGCCGCGCTTTCCGCCGAGGATGTGCGGCGGCTGTCGCGGCCGGGATTTGAGGTGATTTTCCACGACACCCTGGAGGATTTTTACCTCGCCGAGGCCCTGGAATACATCACCGCCTGGAAACAGGCCACCGCCGACAATCCGGTGGGCATCTGCGGCCCCATCGGGCCCACGGAACAATTGCCGCTGGTCGCGCGGCTGGTGAATGAGCTGGGGATTTCCCTGAAGCACGCCCATTTCTGGGGCATGGACGAATGGTTTGATTCCTCAACGGGGCTGGCGGTGCCGCCGACCCATCCGCTGTCGTTTGAAAAAGCCGACCGCGAGATGTGCTTTAACCTCATCCGGCCGGAGCTGGCGATGCCGGATTCCAATCTCCATTTTCCCAAAGCCGACACCTCCGCCTACCGGGCGACCTGGGGCAGCGGCATCCGCTGCGCCGTCATGCAGGGCGGGCAGGGCGACATCAAGCACTGGGCCTTCAATGATCCTCTCCGCCGTGAAGGGGCCTGGCGCGACCGCCCGCCGATGCCGGAGGAATACCGGAAACTGGCCACCCGTGTAGTGGAGCTGCATCCCGTGACCCTGATGCAGAACGCCCGCACGTCCGGCGGCGGCAATGTGACCATGGTCCCCACCAAAGCCATCACCGTCGGTCCGGCGGAGACCTGGCTGGCGGACAAAGTCTCCATCTGGCACGCCGGCACCCACGACAACCCCCTGGGCCAGCGCCTGACCGCCCTGATGATCTCCAAAAACCTGCCGGACGCCGCCGTCCCGATGTCCCTGCTGGCGGATCATCCGAATGTGCAGTTCCACTATTACCGCGGCGGCCTCGGCCATTGCGCGGTGGAGATGCATTGAGGCCCGGAGCCCCGGCCCGGCCCTGAAAAATCAGATGGACTTCCCATAAGCCCGTCAAAACAAAGGGTGACTGAGTCAGCGGGCGCACCGGAGGGCCGCAGCCGGGGCACTTCCGCTTTTATCCGCCTGAAGTCCCTGAAACTGAGGTGCTGTCAACGCGGTCCCGGATAAATTCGGGGAGTGACTTGGTGAGGAATCTGGAGCAGAACCTGCGGCGGACGCAGGCTTCCCGGCTTGTTCCGGTTTGTTGCATTTTTCAGTTTTCCCCCGTTCATGAACCGTTCCTCCCTCCGGTTTGTCATTTCCGTTTTGTTTGCGGCCTGCGGATGGCCCGTCTGTGCCCGGGCGCAGGAATTCCGCGCGCTGTGGGCGGACACGTTTCACGGCGCCATGCGGACCGGTGCGGAGGTCACCGCTCTGGTGAATGCCGCGCGGGCGGGCAACTGCAATGCCGTGGTGGTGGAGGTGCGCAAACGCGGCGACGCCTATTACCGCAACGGCCTGGAGCCGGTGGCCACGGATGTGGCGGCGGGGTTTGATCCCCTGGCGGATCTGGTGGTCAAAGCCCACAACACCTCCGGCGGGAAGGCCCGCATCGAGGTTCACGCCTGGATGGTGACTTACAATATCTGGGGCTCGCAGAACACCGCTCCGCCCCAGGCGTCGCATCCCTACAATCTGCATCCCGACTGGCTTTCCGAAAAATACCGGGCCGCCACCACCGATCCCGTGGTCCGCTGGGACGGGGCGGCTTATCCGTTCGATCAGGGGCATCCCGCCGTGCAGCAGCACACCTTTGATGTCTCCATGGACATTCTGCGGCGGTATGATGTGGACGGCCTGCACTTCGACTACATCCGCTACTCCGACGACTCCGGCGGCAACAACCAGCCCTGGGGTTACAATCCGGTCACGGTGGCCCGTTTCAAAAAACTGAAGAACCGCGTCACCACGCCGCTGCCGACGGATACGGTGTGGCTCCAGTGGCGGCGGGATCAGGTGACGGCGCTGCTGCGGAAAGTTTATCTCAACGCCTGGGCGGAAAAGCCAAACGTCCGCATTTCCGCCGCCCTGATCACCTACGGCACGAATTCCCCCGGACTGGGCGCGAACGACTGGGCGAACAATTCGGAAGCCTACCGCCGGGTGCTCCAGGACTGGCGCGGCTGGATGGAGGAGGGCATTCTGGATCTGGCCTGCCCGATGACCTACAAGACCACCAACGCCAGCATCACCAGCTGGGTGGAGTTCATCCGCCAGCGCCAGTACCGCCGCAGCGCCGCTGTGGGGCTGGGATGGTATCTGAATTCCGTGGCGGAGAACATCGGTCAGATCAAACTCACCCGCGCGGGTCCGGCGGCGGGACCCAAAGCCGCGGGTTCCCTTGGCTACTCCTACGCCGTGACCAACGAGGAAAGCGTGAGCACGGCCAATTTCCTCAAAGCGCTCACGGATCCCGCCACGGCGGAAATCTACGATCCCGGCGGTGATCCCGTCTTCGCCGCGCCCGTGGCTCCGCCGCCGATGCCCTGGAAAACCGACACCGCCCGCGGGCATCTCATGGGTTTTGTCAAAGATGCGGCCACCGCCGCGGTTCTGGACGGAGCCACCGTTTCCCTGACCGGGCCCGCTCCGCTGACCGCCACCCGCGCCGTTCTCACGGACGGCACCGGATTTTTCGGTTCCGTGGATTTGCCCGTGGGCACCTACACCGCCACCGTTTCCGTGCCCGGTTATGGAACCTGGCAGCGCGGCGTGGCCATCACCGGCGCGCAGGTAAGGCAGGAAAGCGTCGCCCTGGGCCCGCCGGTGCTCAATCTGCTTTCGTGGTCGCTGGAGCCCGCCACCCGCCGCCTCACCCAGACCTGGACCTCGGAGGCCGGGCAAACCTTCCGCGTGGAATATTCCGACGACCTCCAAACCTGGTTCCCCGCCGCCACCGCCATTCCCTCCGGCGGCCTCACCACCACTTACCGGACCCCCGCCATTTCGCCGGACATCACCCGCCGCTGGTGGCGCGTGAGGCGGGAGTAGCCGGTCGGCAAACGCACTATTCAGACGGCCGTCCAAGCTGGCACGGCGCCGGGAATCTTCCGTTTCGTGAGCATTCGCCGGGACTTCACAACTGTGAAGCCATTAATAGTGGGTCACTGATCAGCCTGAAACCCCGGAACCGCGTGTGCTTTGGTTGACCGTCCGCGCCGGGCGGGCGTAGGGACGCGGGACTGTGATTAAGGATTTTTCCGTCTCCGCCCTCGTGGCCGGGCTGGTGACCGTGCTGGTGGGGGTCTCAAGTTCGGCGGTGATTATTTTTCAGGCCGCGCGGGCGCTGGGAGCGACGGAGGCGCAGATCGGATCGTGGATGTGGGCGCTGGGGCTGGGAATCGGGATCACGACGGTGGTGCTGTCGCTGCGCTGGCGGATTCCGGTGGTGACGGCGTGGTCCACGCCGGGGGCGGCCATGCTGATCACGGCGGGCGCGGGAGTGCCTTTGAATCAGGCGATCGGGGCGTTTGTGGTCTGCGCGGCGATGATGGCCCTGGCGGGATTTTCGGGGATTTTTGAAAAAATGATCCGGCGCATCCCGGTTTCACTGGCGTCGGGCATGCTGGCCGGAGTGCTGCTGCGGTTCGGGCTGGAGCTGTTTCAGGGGATGAACACCCGGATGGGCCTGGTGCTGGGGATGATCGGCACTTATCTGATCGTGAAGCGGGTGCAGCCGCGTTACGCCATTGTGGCCACCCTGGTGATGGGGGTGGCGGTCGCGGCAGGGCAGGGGCTTCTAAAGATGGAGGGCCTGCGCCTGATGGCGGCGCATCCGGTGTGGATTCCGCCGGCCTGGTCCTGGAAGGCGATGGTGGGCATCGCGCTGCCGCTTTTTCTGGTGACCATGGCCTCGCAGAATGTCCCGGGTGTGGCGGTGATGCGGGCGGCGGGGTATGAACTGCCGGTTTCCCCGGCCATCGGCTGGATCGGGGTGGTCAATGTGATTCTGGCTCCGTTCGGGGGATTCGCGCTGAATCTGGCGGCCATCACGGCCGCAATCTGCATGGGCAGGGACGTGCATGAGAACCCCGCGCGGCGTTACATCGCGGCCATCACGGCGGGAGCGGGGTATGTGGTGGTGGGGATTTACGGAGCGACCGTGACCGCGCTTTTTGCCGCGTTCCCCAGGGAACTCATCACCGCCATCGCCGGACTGGCGCTGCTGGGCAGCATCGGCAACGGCCTCGCCACCGCCCTGGGCCAGGAGCAGCACCGGGAACCGGCGTTGATTTCCTTTCTGGTCACAGCATCCGGGCTGACACTTTACGGGATCGGCCCGGCGTTCTGGGGAGTGGTGGCCGGCGCGCTGGCTCTGGCGGCGGGCCGCTGGCGGCGGCAGTGACGCCCTTGGCCTGCGGGAAATCAGGCGGATGGAATGGAATCCCCCTGTTTGAACCAAATCCGACAGGCGCGGGGACCCGGGATTTTCGCCCTGGCGCGGTCTGCATTCCGCTTTCTTCTGAGGAGTATGCTGCGGAAAACGAAAATCATCGCGACACTCGGACCGGCCACGGATTCCGTGGAGGTGCTCATCAGTCTGCTCCAGGCCGGAGCCAATGTTTTCCGTCTGAATATGAGCCATGCGCCCGGCGACTGGTGCCGGCTGGTGACCGCCAGAGTGCGCGAGGCTTCGGAGAAAACCGGCATTGATGCCGGGGTGCTCATGGACATGCGCGGCCCCACCATCCGCACCGGCGATGTGCCCGAGCCTTTCGCCCTGAAGCCGGGGGATATTGTGGAATTCCTCCTCTCCGGCGCGGCCGCCACGCATTTTATTTCCACGACTGTGAATTACCCCGGGCTTTACGCCGACGTGAAGCCGCAGGACACCGTGCTGGTGGACAACGGGATCCTGCAGATGCGGGTGATCAGCACCTCTCCGGAACGCGTGATCTGCTCCGTTCTGAATCAGGGAATCCTCGGCTCCCGGCGGCACATCAATCTCCCGGGCATCAAAGTGAATCTGCCGCCATTGACCGAAAAGGACTACGGCGACATGGCCCTGGCGGCGGAGATCGGCATCGATTTTGTGGCCATGTCCTTCGTCCGCGACGCCTCGCACCTGCATCTGCTGCGCGAGGAACTGACCGCGCTGGGCTGCCAGGCGCGCATTGTCTCCAAAATCGAGGACCAGCAGGCGGTGAGGCATCTGGACGAGATCATAGAGGCCTCGGATGTGGTCATGGTGGCGCGCGGGGATCTGGGCATTGAGGTCCATCTGGAGGAACTGCCCGTGCTGCAGCGGAAAATTGTCAGCAAATGCGTCACCCGGGGCCGCAGTGTCATCGTGGCCACGCACATGCTGGAGAGCATGATCCAGAACCCCGTGCCCACCCGCGCCGAGGTCACGGACGTGGCCAACGCCGTTTTTGAGGAGGCCGACGCCATCATGCTCAGCGGGGAAACCAGCAGCGGCGCATGGCCCGTGCGCTGTGTCGAGGCCATGAACAAGATCGCGCTGCGGGTGGAGACGGCCTCCATGCATCACGAGAATCCCGCCCGCTTCGCAAGGCTGGACAACGACAAGCAGCGTATTGTCAAACACGCCGTCGCCCTCGCGGACGATATTGCCGACGCGGCGATCGTCGTTTTCACCGCCCGCGGCGTGCTGGCGCGTTACGCCGCCTGGTTCCGGCCGGCGGTGGCTCCGATTTTCGCCTTCACCCCGCAGCAGCATGTCGCGCGCGGTCTGCATCTTTGCCGCGCGGTGGTCCCCTGTGTGCTGGATTTCAATCCCGGTCAGCCCCACGAGACCATCGCCGCCGCCATCGCGGCTCTGAAAGCCGGGAACAAAGTCCAAACCGGACAGACCCTGGTCATCATCAGTGATGTTCTTCAGGGTGAATTCACGGTGGATTCCATTCTGGTTCAGAAAGCTTAGGCCTGGTCCGTGAATATTTGTTTTCCCGTCCGGGGAAACCGTGGCATTTGGTGCATTTCCGGGAGTTTCAGCTTCCGGAATCCCCGCCACTTCATTCAGCCTTCCTTCCAGCATGTCCGCCTCCATCATCCACGATCTTTTCAATCTTAAAGGCCAGGTCGCCGTGGTCATCGGCGGCACCGGCGAACTTTGCGGGGCCATGGCTGAAGGTCTGGCCGGGGCAGGGGCCACGGTGGTGCTGGCGGGACGCAGCCTGGAAAAAGCGGAGGCCCGGCTGGAAAAGATCACATCGGCGGGCGGTGAGGGATGTTTTCTGCCGGTGGAGGCGGGGGACCGCAGCAGCCTGAGGGCCCTGCGGGATGCGGCGCTGCTTCAGTATGGACGCATTGATATCCTGATCAACGGGGCGGGGGCCAATTCCGCCACGCCGTATCTTGAAATTACGGACGAGGAGTATGAGCGCCTGTTCCAGATCAACACCACCTCGGTTTTCATGGCGTGCCAGATTTTCGGCCAGTATTTTGTCGAGCAAAAAATCCAGGCGGCCATCATCAATCTTGGCAGCATGAGCGGACTGCTTCCCCTGAGCCGCGTTTTCACCTACTCCATGACCAAGGCGGCGGTGCATAATCTCAGCCGCAATCTGGCCCGCGAATGGGCGCCCCTGGGGATCCGCGTGAACACACTCGTGCCCGGATTTTTCCCCGCTGAGCAGAACCGCAAAGTGCTTAACCCTGAACGTGTTGAGAATATTCTGCGCCACACCGCGGCCAAGCGTTTCGGCGAGGCTCACGAACTCATCGGGGCCACCCTGCTGCTGGCTTCCCGGCGCGCGGGAGCCTTTATCAACGGTGTCGAAATGGTGGTGGATGGTGGTTACTCCGCCATGACGATTTAAAACTCAGACAGGGGCTGGAGGAAAAAGTCCGTGAATCCCTCCTGAAAATCAAAAATTTCTTTGACACCCGGCAATCCCCGCATAGTCTCCGCGACGCTTCGCAGAAAGGCGGTTTTTTGGTTCACCCGGATGGTTACGCTTCCCCCCAATTCAAGGGATGTCAGCCTTTCGGGTGAGCCAATCGCCATTTTTCTCGCTTGAAGTGTGTGTCGGGACTGTCCATCGGAATATGGTCACCCTTTCCAGAAAGGGTTTTCGTATTACGGTGTTGCTTCGTCTTTCCGACTTCCATAGCACCTCGCTTGTGTAGCTCAGCGGTAGAGCACTTCCTTGGTAAGGAAGAGGTCACGGGTTCAATCCCCGTCACAAGCTCCATTTCCACGACACTCAAACTCACCAACCCACCACTCGACCATCATGGCCAAGGAATCATTCGCCAGAAATAAACCGCACGTGAACGTCGGCACCATTGGCCACGTTGACCACGGTAAGACCACCCTCACCGCCGCCATCACCCACACTCTTTCCGAAAAAGGCTTCGCCGAGAAGCGCGACTACGACCAGATTGACGCCGCTCCCGAGGAGAAGGCCCGCGGTATCACGATTAACACGGCCCACGTTGAGTATCAGACTGAAAACCGTCACTATGCCCACGTGGACTGCCCTGGTCACGCGGACTATGTGAAGAACATGATCACCGGTGCCGCCCAGATGGATGGTGGCATTCTTGTGGTCTCCTCCGCTGACGGCCCGATGCCCCAGACCCGTGAGCACATTCTGCTCGCCCGTCAGGTCGGTGTGCCCGCGCTGGTGGTGTTCATGAACAAGGTGGACATGGTGGACGACGCCGAACTCCTCGACCTCGTCGAAATGGAAGTCCGCGACCTCCTTTCCCAGTATGATTTCCCCGGCGATGACATTCCGATCATCAAGGGTTCCGCCCTGAAGGCCCTTGAGGGCGACGAGGAGCAGAAGGCCAACATCCTCAAGCTGATGGATGCTGTCGACAACTACATCCCGCTGCCTGAGCGTCCGATCGATCAGCCCTTCCTCCTCCCTGTCGAGGACGTGTTCGCGATTGAAGGCCGTGGAACCGTCGCCACCGGCCGTGTGGAGCGCGGAATCGTGAAGAAAATGGAGGAAATCGAAATCATCGGTTTCAAACCCACTGTCAAAACGACCGTCACCGACATCGAAATGTTCCGCAAACTGCTCGACGAAGGCCGGGCTGGCGACAACGTCGGGGTGCTCCTCCGCGGTGTGAAGAAAGACGACATCGAGCGCGGTCAGGTGCTGGCCAAGCCCGGTTCCGTGAAGCCCCACAAAAAGTTCAAGGCTGAGGTGTATGTCCTCTCCAAGGATGAGGGTGGCCGCCACACTCCCTTCTTCAACAACTACCGTCCTCAGTTCTACGTCCGCACCACGGACGTGACCGGCAGCATCAAGCTTCCGGAAGGTGTGGAGATGGTGATGCCCGGCGACAACATCCAGATGGAAGTTGAGCTGATCACCCCCATCGCCCTCGAAAAGACCATGCGCTTCGCCATCCGCGAAGGTGGCCGCACCGTGGGTGCCGGCCGCGTCGGTGAAATTCTCGAATAGTCCCGGTTTCGACCGGACTTTTCCCTGAGTCCAAATTCGGGAAGGCAGGACGGGCGAACCGTCCTGCCTTCTCTGTTCCAGCCCGGGCGCATTTTTTGACGGAAAAAAGACAAACTTTTTTTGCCGTAGCGCTTGACAAGGGTAGTCGTTCTTTGCATCTTTCACGCCCGATAAAACGGGACACACACACGTCAATAGCTCAATTGGTAGAGTTACGGTCTCCAAAACCGTCGGTTGTAGGTTCGAGTCCTACTTGGCGTGCCATTTTCCACTCCTCCTTTGTTGTCACCGTCCCATGATCGGCTCTTTCCGCAAATTTCTCTCCGACGTTGGTCTCGAACTCCGGAAAACCACCTGGCCATGGGATGCCAAAGAAAAAGGCTTTAAGAAATTCAAGGAACTCACGGACTCAACCATGGTCGTCGTTGTGGGCCTTGTCATTCTCGGTGCTTATGTTGCCGGCTGGGATTTCATCATGGTCTATGTGATGAAGTTTTTCACTCTCGGTCTCAAGTAGCCGGGTTTGTTGTCCCGTCAGCCTGATGGCCGGCGGGGCACTTTTTGTTTTTTCCAATTTCATTTTTCCACACTCGTCCATGGGAGCCATTCCAGCCGCCAGAGATCAATGGTATGTTATTCACGTTCTCTCCGGCCAGGAGCAGAAAGTGCGTGACAATATTGCCCGGCGCATCAATTCAGAGGAAATGAGCGATCTCGTTTACGAGGTGCTCCTCCCGCAGGAACGCGTCTCCGAGGTCAAAAATGGCCAGAAACGCGAAACCAAACGCAAGTTTTTCCCTGGTTACCTGCTGGTGAACATGCAGCTTCTGACCGAAAACGGGGGATTGGTGGACCGCACCTGGTATTTCATCAAGGATACTGTCGGTGTCATCAACTTCGCCGGCACCAAGGACAAACCGACTCCGATGCGTCCGAAGGAAGTCGAGCAGATGATTCTTCAGATCCGTGAGCGCGAGGACAACGTGAAGCCGAAAATCGCTTTCGAAATCGGCGACACCGTCAAAGTCGCTGATGGTCCCTTCGAATCCCAGACCGGCATCGTTGAGGAAATTGACCCGGACAAGGGCAAGCTCCGCGTCTCCGTCAGTATCTTCGGCCGCTCCACCCCGGTCGATCTCGAATACTGGCAGGTCGAAAAGGGCTGATTTTCCAAGTTCGCGCCCTGCCGCTGTCTCCTGTTTCATCCGCTTCCCGCACCTTTTCTTAAACTTCCAAAGTCATGGCCAAAGAAATCATCAAAACCATCAAGCTCCAGATCCCCGCCGGAGCCGCCAATCCCGCCCCTCCTGTTGGTCCCGCTCTCGGTCAGGCCGGTGTGAACATCATGATGTTCTGCAAGGAATTCAACGCGCAGACCCAGAAAGCCGCCGGTGATATCCTGCCTGTCGTCATCACCGTTTACAAGGACAAGTCCTTCAGTTTCATCACCAAACAGCCTCCCGCGAGTCTTCTCCTGAAGAAAGCCGCCGGCATCGCTTCTGGTTCCAAGGTTCCTCACAAGGAAAAGGTCGCCAAACTGACCCGCGCCCAGGTGGAAGCCGTCGTGAAGCAGAAAATGCCCGACCTCAACGCCAACAGCGAACAGGCCGCCTACAAAATCATCGCCGGCACCGCCCGCCAGATGGGCATCGAAGTCGAGGCTTGAGCTGTTGCTCAGAGTTTTCAGTTTTCAGTTTTCGGTTTTCAGCAGGGCTGGAACGAAAAATGTGAGCTGATTGATCAAACACCAAACTACCGCAGGAGGGATAAAAGAAAGCCGCCAGAAAGTTCAGAATCAGAAGCGGTGTCCGATACAAGGCACTGAAAACTGAAAACTGAAAACTGAAAACTTCCTCACCCGCTCGCACTGCATTCCACCATGTCCTCACGCCGTTCCAAACGCTACGTCGCCGCCGCCAAGCAGGTTGACGCCACCAAGTCCCACAGCTTCGATGAAGCCATGGAACTTCTCAAAAAACTTCCTGCCCCGAAGTTTGACCAGTCCGTGACCGTCTCCATGCACATGGGGGTTGATCCGAAAAAGGGCGAACAGATGATCCGTTCCACTTGCTCCCTGCCGCACGGCACGGGTAAAAAGGTGACTGTTCTCGTTTTCGCTCAGGGTGCCGCCGCTCAGGCCGCCCGCGATGCCGGTGCCGACTTTGTCGGTTATGAGGACCTCGTGCAGAAAGTTCAGGGCGGTTTCCTTGAATTTGATTACGCGGTGGCCACTCCGGACTGTATGACGGAAGTCCGTAAACTCGCCCGCCTCCTCGGTCCCCGCGGTTTGATGCCGAACCCGAAGACCAACACCGTCACCGAGGACCCCGCCGCCACCATCAAAGCTCTTAAAGCCGGCCGCGTGAACTTCAAACTCGACAAAAACGGGAACATCTCCCTCCCTGTCGGCAAGATCTCCTTCAACGTCAGCCAACTGGCTGAAAACGCCGTGGCCGCCATCGACGCCGTCCAGCGCGCCAAGCCCGCCACCGCCCGCGGCCGCTACATCGAAAGCATCTTCGTCACCGCGACGATGTCCCCCTCGCTGGCCATTGACAGTTCCAAATACGTCAAAGCCTGATTCGTCCGGTAACCGAAACCTTCAAAGGAACCTTTTGCATGAATCCTGATAAAAAAGTTATCGTTGATCAGCTCCTCGGCCGCATCAACAAATCCCCGTATGTCCTCCTCGTGGACTACACCGGCATGACGGTGCCGCAGTTCAACGAAATCCGTAAGCGTCTCCGCGGCGTCGGATCCAATCTGCACGTCACCAAAAACAGCTACGTCAAAGCTGCCGGAACCGACCGTGGTTTCCCCGAGGCCCTCAATGCCGACCTCAAAGGACAGACCGCGATTGTCTTCGGTGAAGCCGATGTCTGCCGCGCCGCTCAGGTGGTGAAGAAATTCCGCACCGAGACCAAAAAACCCGGTATCAAGAGCGGTGTGCTCGATGGCACTCTCCTCAGCCCTGATAAGGTTGAAACGCTGGCCGACGTCGGCAGCCGCGAGGATCTGCTCTCCAGCCTCCTTGGTGTCATCAACGCCCCCGGCTCCTCCATCGCCCGCGCCATCCGTGCCAAGGCGGAGAAAGACGCCGGTCCTCCCGCCGAGGAAGCGGCAGCCGAAGTTCCCGCTGAAGCGTAATTCCTTTCCCCGGTCTTTTCCGGCCGGGGCTTTCCCAAAAAAGAAAAACCAACAAACCTCAGTTCCTTGCCGGATTGGCGGCTGCCAGTCTCAATACTTCCGGGGCTCCGGAGCACGGCGACACTGAACCAAGCATATGGCAGACCTAGCAAAAATCATTGAGGACCTCAGCGCCCTCACCATCCTTGAAGCCTCCGAGCTCGTCAAATCCCTTGAGGAAAAGTGGGGCGTCAGCGCCGCTGCTCCTTCCGGTGGCGGTGGCCCGGCCGTCCAGGCGGTGGTTGAGGAGAAGACCGAATTCGATGTCGTCCTCGTTGAAGGCGGCCCGAACAAGATCGCCGTCATTAAGGAAGTCCGCGGCGCGGTGTCCGGTCTCGGCCTCGCCGAAGCCAAGGCCCTCGTCGAAGGCGCTCCCAAGGTGCTCAAGAGCGGTATCCCCAAGGCCGAAGCCGAAGAGATCAAGAAAAAGATCGAATCCGCCGGAGCCAAGGTCGAAATCAAGTAATTTCCCTTTACTTTCAGCCGGTGTCCTGGGGTTTTCCTCCGGGCACCGGCTTTTCCAGCAAAAGAAATCATTGCCTCACCGCAATCCGTCAGCCCTCCAGTTTTCCTGATTTTCCAGCCGAGCAACTCATTCACCTCAAGGACCCAGCCGGTCCTGCCACGATTTTCCGAACCGCATTTGAACTGTCCTCCGCTTCCTTCCAGTTTCTAAAAGCCTGTCCCGAGTATGGCGTTCCGCCTCTGAAATTTCAGAGAGGCGGAACCTCATACTTCTTCGTGTTTCCGCGACACTTTTCCGCCGCCCGCCGTCCCACGTTTTAACCCATAGTCCACCCCAGCCACCATGTCAGACCGTCTCCAATTTGGCAAGATCAAGGAAGTGCTCGAACCCCCGAATCTTATCGAGGTTCAGCTCAATTCCTACCGCGAATTTCTCCAAAAGGAAACCCCGGCCCACAAGCGGACCATCATCGGGTTGCAATCCGTTTTTAAAGAGGTGTTCCCCATCGAGAGCTACGACAATAAAGTCGTCCTCGATTTCGCGCACTACGAGGTCGGCGAACCCAAACTGACCGCCCACCAAGCCCAGCGCGACGGCGAAACCTACAGCGCCCCGCTTTACGTCACTTTCACCCTGAAGGATGAGACCGGCACCAAGGAGGAGCGTGTTTATATGGGTGAACTGCCCCTCATGACCGACCGCGGCACCTTCGCCATCAACGGCGCTGAGCGTGTGGTCGTCTCCCAGCTCCACCGCTCTCCCGGTATCTGCTTTGAGATGAATCTTCACCTCAACGGCAAACCGCTCCACGGTTTCCGCATTATTCCTGACCGCGGATCCTGGCTCGAAGTGCAGTTCGACACCAACGACCTGCTTTACGTTTACCTCGACCGCCGCCGCCGCCGCCGTAAGTTTCTCGCCACCACTTTCCTCCGCGCCATCGGCTACGGAAAAGACGAGGACATCATCAAGCAGTTTTACAACATTGAGGACCTCAAACTGAAGGCCACTCTCGATGAAGCCGAACTCAGCTCCAAGGTGCTCTTCACCGACGTCGTCGCCGACGAAGTCGTGGTGGCCAAGGCTTATGAACCGCTGACGCCCGGGATTATCGGAGCCCTGATGGATCTCGGTCACAAGACCGCCAAGGTCATCACCGTTTCCGCGGATGACCTTCTCCTGAAATCCCTGAAAAAGGATCCGGCCAAGGACGAGGAGGAAGCCCTCAAGGACATCTACCGTCGTCTGCGCCCGGGGGATCCGCCCACCGTGCCGAACGCCCGCGCGCTTCTGAAGCGTCTCTTCTTCGACCCGAAGAAATACGACCTCACCCGCGTCGGCCGTTACAAAATCAACCAGAAGCTGAACCTGAAGACCAATGAGGACGAGCGCGTGCTCCTCCCCTCCGACTTCGTGGCTTCCATCCGCTACCTCCTGAAACTCCGTCAGGGTGAGGGCATTCTGGACGACATTGACCACTTGGGCAGCCGCCGCGTGCGGGCCGTGGGTGAGCTTCTTTCCAACCAGTGCCGCGTGGGCCTCGCCCGCACCGAGCGTCTGGTGAAAGAGCGCATGACCCTCTTCGATGTGAATCTCGAGGGCATGACCCCCCAGAAGCTGATCAATCCCAAGGCGCTTTCCGCCGTGGTGCGCGACTTCTTCGGCCGGTCCCAGCTCTCGCAGTTCATGGACCAAACCAATCCTTTGGCCGAACTGACCCACAAACGCCGTCTGTCGGCCCTCGGGCCAGGCGGTTTGAACCGCGACCGTGCGGGCTTCGAAGTGCGTGACGTTCATCCGTCCCACTACGGCCGCATCTGTCCGATTGAGACGCCGGAAGGTCCGAACATCGGTCTGATCAACTCGATGTCCACTTTCGCCAGGATCAACGACTTCGGGTTCATCGAGACGCCTTACCGCAAAATCGTCCACGGCGTGGTCCAGGACAAACTGGAATACCTCACCGCCGACCAGGAGGAGACCCACAAGATCGCCCAGGCGAACAATCCGCTGAATGCCGACGGTTCGTTCATCAAGCCGAAGATCACCGTGCGTTACCGCGGGGACTTCCTCGAAGTCGAGCCCCAGGACTCCAATTACATGGACGTCAGCCCGAAACAGCTGGTGTCCATCGCCGCCGGTCTGATTCCCTTCCTGGAGCACGATGACGCCAACCGCGCGCTGATGGGATCGAACATGCAGCGCCAGGGGGTGCCGCTTCTGGTCACCGAAGCGCCGCTGATCGGCACTGGTCTCGAAGGCAAAGCCGCCCGCGATTCCCGCGCCGTCATCACCGCCGACAAGGACTGCAAAGGCAAAATCGCCGCCGCCACCGCCGAAGTGATCATCATCACCAAGGACGGCAAGCTGCCCTGCACGGACGCCGAGTTCCTTGCTGATCCTTACTGCGTGAAGCACCACCCCGACAAGGGCGTGTGGGTTCTCCCGCTGCGCAAGTTCATGCGTTCCAACGCCGGCACCTGTATGAACCAGAAGCCTCTGGTCCGCCGCGGGGACGTGGTGAAGCCGGGCGACGTGCTGGCCGACGGTCCCTGCACCGACAAGGGCGAGCTGGCTCTCGGCCGCAACGTGCTGGTGGCCTTCATGCCCTGGAATGGTTATAACTTCGAGGATGCGATCACGATTTCCGCCAAGGTGGTGAAGGAGGAC
Organism: Verrucomicrobiota bacterium; assembly: GCA_040386695.1. Classification (GTDB taxonomy): domain Bacteria; phylum Verrucomicrobiota; class Verrucomicrobiia; order Verrucomicrobiales; family V1-33; genus CAIZWU01. The sequence goes on along the minus strand of JAZKFB010000030.1, from coordinate 61,518 downwards.
ATTTATACCTCCATCCACATCGAGGAATTCGAAGTCGGCGCCCGTGACACCAAGCTGGGTCCTGAGGAAATCACCCGGGACATCCCGAACGTCGGTGAGGAAGCCTTGAAAAACCTCAGCGCTGACGGCGTGGTCCGCATCGGTGCCGAAGTGAAACCTGGCGACATTCTGGTGGGCAAGATCACTCCGAAGTCGGAGACGGAACTGGCTCCTGAGGAACGCCTTCTGCGCGCCATCTTCGGTGAGAAAGCCGCTGACGTGAAGGATACTTCCCTCCGCGTTCCCTCCGGCTGCACCGGCATCGTCATGGATGTCCGCGTCTCCAGCCGCAAGGACAACGCCAAGGAGCGCGTCTCCGCCGCCGAAAGCCGCAAGCAGACCAAGCAGATCGAGGAGGAATTCAAAACCAAGCACACGGAACTCGTCGAGCAGCTCACCGAGAAGCTCGCCGATATCCTTCTTGGCGAAAAAATCCCGCTCGACGTGGTCAATGCCCAGACCGGTGAAATTCTCGTTCCCGCGAACAAGAAGATCACCAAGGCCCTCCTCGCCCGCGTGGCCGAGGCCCACGACCACATCGACATCGATCCCAGCCCCGTCCGGAACAAGATCTTCGACATCATCGGCACCTCCGAGCAGAAATTCGCCGAACTTGAGGAGGAGCGTGAAGCCGCCCTCGACAAGGTGGAAGCCGGTGACGAGCCCGATAATGGCATCGTCAAGCAGGTGAAGGTTTACATCGCCTCCAAGCGGAAACTCTCCGTGGGTGATAAAATGGCCGGCCGTCACGGTAACAAAGGCGTTGTCGCCAAGATCGTTCCCGAAGAGGACATGCCTTTCCTTGAGGACGGCAGCCCGGTGGACATCGTGCTCAACCCGCTGGGCGTGCCCAGCCGTATGAACGTCGGACAGGTTCTGGAGACGCACCTCGGTGTCGCCGCCCGCGCCCTCGGCTTCAAAGTGGCCACTCCGGTCTTCGACGGTATTCCTGAGGAACGCATCATGGGATACCTGAAGGAAGCCAAGGAAACGACCGCCATGAGCTGGATCGGCCTGAACGGCAAATCCACCCTCTATGATGGCCGCACCGGCGAGCCCTTCCACCAGGACGTCGTGGTCGGGATCATCTACATGATGAAGCTTGGACACTTGGTCGCTGACAAGATCCACGCCCGCGCCGTTGGTCCTTACAGCCTTGTGACGCAGCAGCCTCTGGGCGGTAAAGCCCAGTACGGTGGCCAGCGTTTCGGGGAAATGGAGGTCTGGGCGCTCGAAGCTTACGGCGCTGCTTATACCCTGCAGGAACTCCTCACGGTCAAATCGGACGACGTTCAGGGCCGCACGCGCATTTACGAAAGCATCGTCAAGGGGGACAACACCCTCGAAGCCGGCACGCCGGAGTCCTTCAACGTGCTGATCAAGGAAATGCAGTCCCTCGGCCTCGACGTGAAAGTCGCCAACTCCAAGGCCAGCCTCGACGGCGGCGGTCTCGGTGCCCTGACGGCCTGACCGGAATCCCTTCACGGGCGGCGGCGCTTAACCGCCCCGCCGCCCGCATCCCACTCTTTTTCCTCCTCACTTCCCAAATTTTTTCCTATGAGCGTCGAAACCCAACTCCGCGAACTCTTCGGCGGCGATGCCCGTCCGCAGGGCTTTGACCATGTGGCCATCACCGTGGCCTCCTCCCCCACCATCCAGAGCTGGAGCCGCGGGGAAGTCAAAAACCCGGAAACCATCAACTACCGCACTTTCAAACCTGAAAAGGGCGGTCTCTTCTGCGAGCGCATCTTCGGGCCCACCCGGGACTGGGAATGCTCCTGCGGCAAGTATAAGCGCATCAAGCACAAAGGCGTCGTCTGCGACCGCTGCGGTGTCGAAGTGACTTTGTCCCGCGTCCGCCGCGAGCGCATGGGCCACATCGAACTGGCCGTGCCGGTCAGCCACATCTGGTTCTACAAGTGCATGCCCAGCCGTCTCGGCTTGGCCCTCGACCTCACCGCCCGCCAGCTGGAGCGCGTGATTTATTATGAGGATTACGTCGTTGTTGATCCCAAAAACACCCCCCTCACCAAGGCCCAGCTGCTGACGGAAGTCGAATTCCGCGAAGCTGAGGAGCAGTATGGGGAAGACGCCTTCCGCGCCTCCATGGGTGCCGAAGCCGTCGAGGAACTCCTCGCCAGCATTAATCTGCCCGAGCAGATCGTCGAGCTGCAGGAGGCGATGACCAAAACGCGCTCCAAGCAGACCCGCAAAAAACTGGCCAAGCGCCTGAAGCTCGCCCAGGGCTTCCACTCCAGCAAATCCCGTCCGGAGTGGATGGTCATGCGCGTCCTCCCGGTCATCCCTCCCGATCTGCGCCCCCTGGTGCCTCTCGAAGGCGGCCGTTTCGCGACCTCCGACCTCAACGACCTCTACCGCCGCGTCATCAACCGCAACAACCGTCTGCGGAATCTGCTGCTGCTCAAGACTCCGGACGTCATCATCCGCAACGAGAAGCGCATGCTTCAGGAAGCGGTGGACGCGCTCTTCGACAACGGCCGTCACGGCCGCGCTGTCACCGGAGCCGGCAACCGTCCGCTCAAGTCCCTCAGCGACATGCTCAAGGGCAAGGGCGGCCGTTTCCGCCAGAACCTGCTCGGCAAACGCGTCGATTACTCCGGCCGTTCCGTTATCGTCATCGGCCCTGAGCTGAAGCTGAATCAGTGTGGTCTTCCCAAGAAGATGGCGCTGGTGCTCTTCGAGCCCTTCATCATCCGCCGCCTGAAGGAACTCGGCTACGTGCACACTGTGCGCTCCGCCAAGAAGATGATCGAGCGCCGCACGCCGGAAGTCTGGGACATTCTGGAGGAAGTCACCAAAGGCCACCCCGTCCTCCTCAATCGCGCGCCGACCCTTCACCGCCTGTCCATTCAGGCCTTTGAGCCGGTGCTCATCGAAGGGGAAGCCATCCGTGTTCACCCCCTCGTCTGCACGGCCTACAACGCCGACTTTGACGGTGACCAGATGGCCGTTCACGTCCCGCTCTCCGTGGAAGCCCAGATGGAGGCCCGCCTGCTGATGCTGGCGACCAACAACATCTTCTCGCCTTCCAGCGGCAAGCCGGTCACCACGCCCTCCCAGGACATTACGCTCGGCGCTTACTTCCTCACCCAGACCCGCAACATCCCGTTGCCCAAGGGTGAAGTCGCTCCCCGCAAACCGCTCTTCGAAACCATCTCCGAAATCGAGATGGCCCTCGCCGAGAAAGGCATTGAGATCCATCAGCCGATCCACTTCAAAAACCCCGACAAGGGCAAGAAGACGATCTTCGGCAACGAGACGGACACCGTCATCGAAACCACGCCCGGCCGCGTCCGCTTCAACGAGATCTGGCCGCCCGCGATGGGCTTCATCAACAAAAACGTCGGCAAGAAACAGCTCTCGGACATCATCTGGCGCTGCTGGCAGACCGCCGGCCACCAGGAGACCGTCTATGCCCTCGACCGCCTGAAGGAACTCGGCTTCAAAGCCGCCACCCAGTCCGGCTGTTCGATCGGTATCACCGACATGGTCATCCCCGTGGAGAAAAAAGGCGAACTCGAAAAAGCCTACATCCGCCTCGAGGAAATCCAGAAGCAGTACCGCCGCGGGGTCATCACCGACCGCGAGCGCCACAACATGATCATCGACTTGTGGACGCAGGCCGGTGACCACATTCAGCAGAGCCTCTTCCGCACCCTCGAATTCAACGAAGGCAAGAAGAACGCCAACCCGCTGTTCATGATGGTGGATTCCGGTGCCCGTGGTAACAAACAGCAGATCAAGCAGCTCGGCGGGATGCGCGGCCTCATGGCCAAGCCCTCCGGCGAGATTATTGAGCTGCCGATCACCGCGAACTTCCGCGAAGGCCTGTCGGTGGGTGAATACTTCATCTCCACTCACGGTGCCCGTAAAGGTCTGTCCGACACCGCCCTGAAGACCGCTGACTCCGGTTACATGACCCGCAAGCTGGTCGATGTCGCCCAGGACGTCATCGTCTTCGAACATGACTGCGGCACCACCAACGGCATCACCGTCGGCTCCCTGTATGAAGGGGATGAGGAGGTGGTTGATCTGAAGACCCGTATCTATGGCCGCTCCTCCTGCGAGACCATCAAGGACCCGGTCACCAAGGAAAACATCGTCAAAGTCAACGACATCATCACCGAAGCCCAGGCGGATTCGCTGACGCGCATCGGCGTGGAGCAGCTGAAAATCCGCTCCGTGCTCACCTGCGAAAGCAAGCGCGGCTGCTGTGTCCAGTGCTACGGCCTGCACCTCGGCACGGGTTACGCCGTGAAAATCGGGGAAGCGGTCGGCATTGTCGCCGCCCAGTCCATCGGTGAACCCGGCACGCAGCTCACCATGCGTACCTTCCACGTCGGTGGGGTTGCGGGAACGAGCTTCAAGCAGCCGATCATCAAGGTCAAAAACAGCGGGACCGTCCGTTACAATGACTTCCGCGCGGTTCTCAGCACGGATGGCAACTACATCGTTCTCACCAAGAACGGCACCGTTTCCGTTCACGACGACACCGGTCTGGAACTCGAAGGCCACAAGCTGGTCATCGGCTCCGTGATCTACAAACCGGAGAACACCCAGATCAAGAAGGGCGAAACCCTCGTCACGTGGGAGCCGCACTCCGTGCCCGTCATCACCGAGCGCGAGGGCGTTATCGACTTCCGCGACATGATCCAGGGCATCACCCTCGGCAAAGGCGGTGAGAAGGGCAGCGAAGGCGCCATCGTTCTGGAGCACAAAGAGGATCTGCACCCGCAGATCGTCATCATGGATTCCAAAAACAAGGAAGTCCTCGCCAGCTACTCCATTCCGGCCGGAGCCTTCCTTTCCGTCAAGAAAGGCGACAAAGTCTCCGCCGGCACCACCCTCGCCAAGACGCCGCGCAAGGTCAGCAAAGCCAAGGACATCACCGGGGGTCTGCCCCGTGTGGCCGAGCTTTTCGAGGCCCGCAAACCGAAGGATCACGCCGAGATCGCCAAGATCGACGGGGTGGTCTCCATCGGAGGCATGGTCCGCGGCAAGCGCAAGGTCATCGTCCGCGACGAGGAGTCCGGAGACGAGGAGGAACACCTCGTTCCCCGCGGCAAACACGTCATCGCCTTCGAAGGCGACCGTGTGAAGAAAGGCGATCAGCTCACGGAAGGTCCTGTCGTCCCGCACGAAATCCTCGACATCCTCGGCCCTCACATGCTGCAGGAGCACCTCGTCAACGAAGTGCAGGAGGTTTACCGTCTGCAGGGGGTGGAAATCAATGACAAGCACATTGAGATCATCATCCGCCAGATGCTGCGCAAGGTGAAGATCACCGATCCCGGCGACACCGAGTTCCTCTGGGGCGACCAGGTCGAGCGCATCGCGTTCGAGGAAGCCAACGAGCGCATCCTTGAGCAGGGCGGCAAGCCCTCCGAGGCCGAACCCGTCCTCCTCGGCATCACCAAGGCCTCCCTCGAAACCGACTCCTTCATCTCCGCCGCCTCCTTCCAGGACACGACGCGCGTCCTCACCGACGCCGCCACCCTGGGCAAGGCCGACTGGCTGCGCGGGTTCAAGGAAAACGTCATCATGGGTCACCTCATCCCCGCCGGCACCGGATTCCTCCGGAACCGCGACATGCGCGTCAAAGAGAAGGGCGAACCGGCCACTACGGAAGGCCTCGACTCCATAGAGGACGAAGCCGACTCCTTCCTCGCCGGCCTTTAAGCCAGCTAACTTGAGCCCGGGCATTGACCGGCTTCCTGTAAAATAATAATCCGCAGCGCCGCAGTTTCCCTTACCGGAGGCTGCGGCGCTTTTTGTGCGCTGGAGAAAACCTGGACGCCGGCTCCAGGATGGGGATCAGCTCATTTGCTGTGGTTTTCTCCTTGGAAGAAGAAAAGGGGGATATGCTGGAACATTGATGGGCAGCACCGCAAGAAGTTCGGGAATGCCTTTGGTAAAAATGGGGACGCGGATAATTCCATTCTTCCGGGTGGCTATGCGGTAGGATTGAAGAATGTGGTAATAATCGCACTGGGTGACGGAGTTGACGGGAATCCGCCTTGGTCTCCGCCAGAAGGATTTTGTATAAATCCAGTAACCATCCCACGTGATTTCAAACTTATGCACCTCCAGATGAAGAGGCAGCATCACGGCAATCACGCCGCATGCGGTGAGAATGATGCTTTCCCCACTCCGAATTTCACCCAGGATGGCCGCCAGTGCCGGAAGAATCCCCACGCCGATCCATCCCATGCGGATGAAATTCCGGACCGACCTCGGATAAACCACCCGTCTTTGTCCAAGGGATTTCCGGGTTCCTTTTCTTCCCTCACGGGCAAGCCACCAAAGCACCACCGGAACAAGAATCAGAAAACCAAGAACAAACAAAGCGGTTTCGCTGTGCTCCAGGCGGGCCAAAAACCCGGAATTGATGGCAAGCGGGCGGGATGTCATTTCGGGCAAGCCACCCATGTAATTTCAATCAGCATCATGGGGATTTTTCCCCGTGAATCCACAGAGGGCACCGATGGGGATTTCGCGCCGGATGGTGGAATTCCGCGTTTTACTTGATGGTTTAAAATCCAATTTGACATAAGTGCCTCCACGAAAACGGGGAATCTATTTCATCGGATGCATGAAAATGGTAAAATTTCATGAGGGCCTATTCTATTTGTTCATTAGAGGGTAAAAAAGAGAAATCTGAAGAAATTTTGATCCGTTAACTCCAATCGCTTGGCAGCCATGACAAGAAATGAGGCGGCACCGCGGCAGTGGCTTTTGGTGATGGATGCCTGATTGAACCGGGAAATGACTGACAAAAAGCGGGCCGCCCATTAAAGTGCGGCCCGCTTTTGAATTATGGATTTTTTGAGTTTATCTGATCCGCATCGCAGGGAAGGCGGGGAAGGATCAGCAGCATCAAAAATTACGGAGCGACTTTGAGCACGCCGTTCATGAGGCGCCAGTGGCCGGGGAAGGTGCAGAGGTAAGGATAATCGCCGGGTTCGGTGGGAGCGGTGAACTGAATCAGATCGCTTTGACCGATACCCACCAGCTTGGTGCTGTGGGCGAGGATTTCCGGGCTTTCCGGCTCATAGTGTTTGGCCAGAGCCTTGGGATCGGTGAGCATTTTGTCGGCGAGCGCGCCCACTTCGTTCATTTTGCCGGGCTTCACGAGGATGAAGTTGTGCTGCAGGGGGCACTTGGCGTTCTGGAAGAGCAGCATCACTTTCTGGCCGGGTTTCACGGTGAGCACCTTTTTATCAAACTGCATCACGGCGGGAATCACCCCGAGCTGGAGCTTGGCGACATCTCCGGCGGCAGGAGCGGGAGCGGCCGGAGTGGCGGCGGGAGCTGCCGGGGCCGCGGGTGCAGCCGGAGCGGCGGGTTCCGCCGGTTTGGCGGGCTCCTGCGCGTGGCTGGAGACGATGGCGGCGGACGCGAGAAGCGTGAGGACGATTGATTTCATGTTGGTTCTTAGGGGAATCTCCGAAACGAAGGGCGGAAGGGGAGCTACGCAAGCACGGGTTTCCACCTTTCAATTTCCGTTTTCAGGGACTCAGTGGGGAGCGGCTCCGGCGGCCAGGTTTGTCTCGGGACGGCGGGTGACCGGGCGGAAGAAAAGCGCCAGCAGGACGGCGGCTCCAAGGGACATGAGCACGGGAACGAGGAACAGCTGACGGTAGCCCTCAAAGCCGGTGCCCGTGATGTATTTGCTGGAGAGCGGAATGAAGATCAATTTGGCGGCGAGGTCGCCGACGCCCAGGATGAGGAAGTTGAACAGCCCCTGGGCGCTGGTGCGGATGTCCTTCGGGAAAACGGCGTCAATGTAAATATAGACGGTGGCGAAGAAGAAGGCGTAGCAGACGCCGTGGAGCAGCTGCACCACGATGATGAGCCAGGTCGCGGTGGGACAGTAGGCGAAAACTAGGAAGCGGGCGGTGTGGCCCAGGATGCCCAGCACCAGGGTGGTGCGCCAGCCGAGTTTGGCCAGCACGCCTCCGAGGATGATCATGGTGAGAATTTCGGCGACCTGCCCGATGCTCATGACCACCGTGGTCCAGGCGGGGTCAATATTCGAGGCGGTGAGCACTTTGCCGATAAAGCCGCCGGCCATGACGAAGTAGCCGTTGTGGATGGTGGCATCGATAAACGTGGCGATGAACAGGATGAGAATGGCGGGAATGGCCAGCAGTTTTGTGGCTTTCAGCCAGGCCAGATTGTCGGAACCGGCGGCCTTGTTGGCCGGCGTGTGGGGCAGGGTGAGGCTGAACAGCGCCAGCACCAGACTGGCGACACCGGAAATAATGAAAATGTTTCCGGTGGCGCTGATGATCTGTTCCGCAGGTTTGCCGTGCAGGATGTAAGCGATGGGCCAGGCGGCCAGAATCCAGCCGACGGTGCCGCCCATGCGGACAATGCCGAACTCCTTGTCCGCGCTTTTCATGTGGGAAAAGGCGATGGAGTTGGCGATGGAGATCGTCGGGACATACAGCAGACAGTGCAGCGCCATCAGGCCGAAGAAGAGCCAGAACGCCCCGTCGTAGAGGGAGACCGCCGTCTGACCCGCCGCCAGTTCCGGGCGGCTGAATTTGACGAAGGCCAGACCGGCCATGGCCAGCCCGCCGACAAAGTGGCTGAAGGCCATGAATTTCTCAGCGGCGAAGTTCCGGTCCGCGAACTGGTTGCTGAAAAACATCCCGATGATGGCCGCGACCGGGAAGGCGCTGAGGATCAGTGTCTGCTCCCCTTCCGAAAGTCCCATGGCGGGCAAATACCCGAAAATCAGCGGCAGCCACGCTCCCCAGATGAAGAACTCAAGGACCATCATGAGGAATAGCTTGTTGCGGATACCGGTGTTCATGCTGAGCAGTTGGATGGGTGGTTAAAAAATGGCGCGGTGCGGCGGCAGAGCGTAGGGCGTTCCGCTTATCAGGCAAGAGTGGGAAATCGACAAGTATCCATCATAAAAAACACTTCCACCCGGAGCAGCGGCCATGTAGTAATGGCCGTTCATTCGTCCGTCCGGGGTGGTTTTCCCCCCGGTGCGGCTGGTTTTCCGCTTCCGCGTTTTCTGATCCATGAAAAATTTCCTGCTCCTTTTCACTTTTTTCCTGATTTCCGGAGGCGCCGCTCCGGCTCAGAAGCAGGTGCAGGCTTACGGACGGGTGTTCATCCACAAGGACGGCTCCCGCACGGAAACGCAGAAAATGGGAGATTCGTCCCGGGTGCGGCAGGACACCTACAACAAGGACAATGTGCTCACGGAGGTGCGCATTTTCAAAGTGGACGAGGAGGGGCGGCTGAAAAACGGCGTGATTTATGACGGCCGTCAGAATCCGGTGGGCAGCACCCGTTATTTTTACGATCCTTACAGCAATCAGCTCCTGATGGAGGAGCTTTACAACAAAAACGGCATTCTGGTGCGGAAGCTTTATTATCCCGGAGCCCTGAAGGACCCGAAATTCGCCAAACGCATGGTGGCTTTCTCCTTCGATCCCGCCAAGCCCAATGCCAAGGAGGTGGAGATCAAGGGGCCCGTCAAACCCATCGTGCCGGTGACGCAGGGCGGAGGGGAATTCGAACCTGGAGTCGCCCAGGGCACCGCCGCCCCCACTCCCCAGGAAGCCGCCGCCGCCAAAGCGCGTTCCGGGGCTTCGACAATTCCCGCCGCCCCCGCCGCCCCAAAAAGACCTTCGTGGCTGAAGCAGAAGAGCGGAGCCTGAACCCGCAGCCACAGGAGCGGAAATTGAAAATTCCATGTCCTCCCGCCCCCAAGGCACGCTGACGGTTCTGGTGGTGGTGACGATGCTCGGATGTTTCCTTCTTTCCGGCCTGCTGCTCCGGCAGGGGAGCGCGGAGCCGCCCCGGACACCGGTTTCCCGGGCTCAAGTGATCCCCGCCGGGCTTCGACCAAAACCGGGAGGAGGAGGGCAGCCGGTCTTCAAAAAAGTGGCCCCTCAAAAACCAGTGGCGGTTTTCGGACATTCCAACGGCTGGCGCACGGAAACCCGGAAAACGGAGGATTCGTCCCGGGTGCGGCAGGACACTTACAACAAGGACAACGTTCTTGCCGAAGTGCGCATTTTCAAAGTGGACGGGGAGGGGCGCCTGAAAAACGGCGTGATTTATGACGGCCGCCAGAATCCGGTGGGCAGCACCCGTTATTCTTACGATCCCCACAGCAACCAGCTCCTGATGGAGGAGCTTTACAACAAAAACGGCATCCTGGCCAGGAAGCTGTATTACCCCGGAGCCCTGAAGGATCCGGAATTCGCCAAACGCATGGTGGCCTTCTCTTTTGATCCTCAAAAGCGCAACCCCAGGGAAGTGGAGATCGAAGGGCCGGTGCAGCCTATTGTGCCTGTGAGCGGCAACGGCGGGGAATTTATCCCGGAAGCGGGTGCGGGCAGAGCCCCAATTCCATCCGCCGCCGGAAAAACGGTCCCCCGTTCCCGTGTGCGGGCTTCGGAAGCCCGCGAATTCCAGTCATCATCCCTCCGGCAATGGCTGGTGCTGTTTAAAAAGAAATCCTGAAGTTTCCGGTTAAAAGGACGCTTATCCCGTCGGCAGGGAGAAATGCGGATTCTGAATGATTCCGAAAATATTCCCGAAAGGATCCAGCACAGTGGCCACAACGATGCCGCCGCCGACATCCAGCGGCCCTGAGCGTCCGGCCGCACCCAGGGAAAGAAGCCGTTCAAAAGCCGCCGCCGCATCCGTCACGCCCCAGTAAACCGACACGCCCGCCGCTCCGCCGGGGGTGGAGGCGGGATCGGGATCCAGCCCCAGTTCATAGCCGCCGACACTGAAACCGGCGTAAAACGGCTGATCAAAATGGGGCCCGATCCCCAGCACTTCGGAATACCAGGCCTTCGCCTTCTCCAGATCCGGCGCATGATACAGCACCGTGCGGAGACCCAGAAAATGAGGACTGGCTGGTGTGCTGGGCATGGCGTGTCCGGTTTGCGGTGGCGGGAAGATTAATGAAAATCCCGGAAAAATCAATCCCGCAGCCGCCCAATCCGCTTTCTTCCGGAGGCCTCAGCGTCCGGTCAGCCAGTCGCGGAGCACGCCCGCGAATTTCTCATTCTGCGGCATGGTGCCGACGGAGATGCGGATCCAGTCGGGGAGGCCGTAGGCGCGCATGGCCCGGAGGATGACGCCCTGTTTCATGGCGTAATGGAAAAGAGCGTCGCCGTCGCCGACTTTGGCGAGCACGAAGTTGGCGTGGCTGGGAACGTATTCCAGGCCGAGGGTGGTGAAGAGGTTTTCGAGGAAGGCGCGGCCCTCCTTGTTGACGGCGCGGGTTTTGTCCTGATGCTCGTCATCCAGGAGGCCGGCGAGGGCTCCGGCCTGGGCGATGGCGTTGGCGTTGAAGGGCTGGCGGGTTTTCTGGAGAATCTCCGCGAGATGCGCCGGAGCGATGCCATAGCCGATGCGCAGGCTGGCGAGGCCCTGGATTTTCGAGAAAGTGCGCATGATGACCACGTTCCGGCCTTCCCGAACGTATTTAATAGTGTCGAGCGGCTCCTCCAGGAATTCGAAATAAGCCTCGTCAAAAATCACGATCACGTGGTCCGGCACTTTGGCCATGAAACGGTCGATTTCCTCCTGACGGCAGAGGGTGCCGGTGGGGTTGTTGGGATTGGCGATGAAAATCTGGCGGGTGCGCGGCGTGATGGCGGCGGCCATGGCGTCGAGGTCGTGTTTGAATCCGGGGTCCGGCACCTCAATAGTGGCCGCGCCGAAGAGCGTGGCCATCAGCTTGTAAACGACAAAGGCGTGCTGCGCGGTGATGATCTCGTCGCCCGGCTTGAGGAAGGCGTGGCCGATGAATTCGATGATTTCGTTCGAACCGTTGCCAAGCACGATATTTCCCATTTCCAGACCGAATTTGCCGGCAATCGCCTGACGCAGCCGGTAACCGCCGCCGTCCGGATACACGTGGGCCTGGTCCAGCGCGAGGCGCATGGCGGCCACGGCTTTGGGCGAGGGACCGAGCGGGTTTTCGTTGGAGGCGAGCTTGACGATGTCCCCGGGATCAAGGCCAAGTTCCCGCGCCACCTCGTCGATGGGCTTGCCGGGTTCGTAGGCGACGAGGTCGCGGAGCTGCGGGTTTGCGTGTTGCCAGATGTCGGACATGGGGCCGTGAGAATGCGGCGCGGAGCCGGGCCTGCAAGTGGGGAATCCCGGCGGAGAAAGAGGTTTCCCGTTTTTCCAAGCCATGGGGAGTTTTAATTTTTTGAGAGCCAAACAGAAAACGATCTGATAGCCTCGCCTGATGTGTTGGTTTTCAGGTTGTTGTCAAAGATGGGGAAGGCTTTCCGCTTCGCCGGTTTTCGGATGCGTGCTGCTGTTCCTGACGGCGGGCGGGGGGCGGACGGAACTGCGGATCAATGAAATCGTCTCCTCCAACGGCGGGTCGTGGAAAGACGAAACCGGTGCGACGCCGGACTGGATCGAGCTGCGGAACACGGGACCGGCGGCGGTGGCTCTGGAAGGTTACGGGCTTTCCGATAATCCGGACCGGCCTTTTAAATGGACCTTTCCGGCCCGGACGCTGGCCGCGGGAGGATATCTGGTGGTGGCGGCGTCGGGGGAGGACCGGCGGACGGGCGCGGTGCTGCATACCAGTTTTTCCCTGGGCCGCGGCGGCGAAACCCTGCTTCTGACCGCTCCGGGCGGAGTGCCGGCGGACATGGCACCAGCCACGGAACTCCGCCGCGACATGAGTTACGGCAGAGCGCCCGCCGACGGAGTCTGGCGGTATTTTCCCAAACCGACGCCGTCCGCCGCGAACACGGGCGCGTCGTTTGCGGAAGTGCTCCACCAGGGGCCGGTATTTTCCGCCGCCGGCGGTTTTTCCGGCAGCACGGTGACCCTGACGCTCACCCAGCCGGATCCGCAGGCGGTGCTGCGTTACACGCTCGACGGATCGGAGCCGGGGGAAACCTCGCCGGTTTATGCCGGGCCGCTGACGCTCACCAGCCGCACGGGAGACGCGAATGTGCTGTCGATGATTCAGGGAACGGCGACGGTCAATCAGCACACCGACGGCTGGAAAGCCCCGCTCGGCGAGGTGCGGAAGGCGAGGCTGGTCCGGGCGCGGATTTTTAAGGAGGGCGCGGTGCCTTCGCCCACGGTTTCAAACACCTATTTCATCGGACCGGAGGCGCGGCGGACGGACGGACTGGCGGTGATGAGCCTGATGTCGGCCCGCGACGGGCTTTTTGATTATAATACCGGCATCTATATGCTGGGGAAGGTTTTCGACAACTATGTGGCCGCGCATCCCGGCGAGGCCCTTACGGGGCATACGCCCGCGAATTACACCCAGCGGGGCGAGGCCTGGCAGCGCGAGTGCTCGGTGGAGTTTTTCGAGCCCGATGGCACCCGCGCCTGGGCGGCACCCGCCTGGCTGGATATCAAGGGGCAGTCGTCGCGCTCGTTCCGGCAGAAATCCTTCGGAATCGACTTCCGCAGCGAGACGCCGCCGGAGCGGGCGGTGGGGTATCCGATTTTTCCCGGCTTGGTCAAAACCGGGGACGGCTCGCCGCTGGAGGTTTTCCAGCATCTGCGCCTGCGGAATTACGGGAACGACTGGGCCTATGCCACCATGCGCGACGGATTTTGCCACCAGCTCGCGGACGGCCTCGGTCTGGACCGTATGGCCTGGCGGCCGGTCGCTGTTTATCTGGACGGGGAATACTGGGGGATTCTGGAGCTGCGGGAGCAGCAGGATCCGGTGTATTTCGCCGCGCATTACGGGGTCAATGCCGATGAGGTGGCTGTTCTGAATGGCGACGGCTCGCTGGAGGAGGGACTGGCGGCGGACACCCAGAGTTTTCTCAGTCTGCGGACCTACGCCGAGACTCACGACCTTTCGAAGCCGGAGTTTCTGGCCTGGATGGAGGCGCGGATGGATCTGGAGAATTTCCTGCGGTATCAGGCTGCGGAGATCTATTTCGGCAACGCCGACTGGCCCCACAACAACACGCGGATGTGGCGGGTGCGGCGGCCAGATAATTTTGCGGACCGGGACACGGTGCCCAAAGGCCACGACGGCCGCTGGCGCTGGATGCTTTTTGATCTGGACCTTGCGGTGGCCCATCCCTGGGCGGGCGGTTACGGGGAAAATACCCTCAGTTACGCCATCGCCGGCACCGGACGGCCGGGCACGAACGCTCCCTGGGCCACCAGTCTGCTGCGGGCGCTGCTGAAAAATCCGGACGTGAAGGCGAGATTCGCCACCGTGGCGGCGGATCTGATGAATTCCCATTTCAAAGCCGCGCGGGCCACCGCCATGGCCGACACCATGCAGGCGAAGCTGGAACCGGGCATCGCCGAACACATCCGCCGCTGGCAATCCCACAGCAGCGCCGCGAACTGGGTGACACAGGTGAAAGCCGTCCGCACCTGGGCCTCCCAGCGGGAGCCGAATGTCCGCCAGCATTTCACCTCCACGCTCTCGCTGGGCGGATATGCGATGCTCACAGTGGACCGCGCGCCGGCGGGAGGTGGGGAGGTGCAGGTCAACAGCCTGAGGATCAACGCCGCGCTCCCCGGAGCGACGGCGGCGGTTTATCCCTGGAGCGGCACCTATTTCCGCCAGGTGCCGGTGGCGCTCACCGCTGTGCCCGCGCCGGGCATGGAGTTTGAAAAATGGGTCACGCCCTCCGGGGAAAACGCCGGTCCGGTCCTGAGTCTCGCGCTGACCGGTCCGACCACCGTCACCGCGCATTTCCGGATGGCCCCGCCGCGCTGGGAAAGTATTATTCAACGCTCCGGGGGCGGCGTGAGTGTGGTCATGGCGGGGGGGGGCGGAGTGAATTATGAGCTTCAATTTTCCACCAACCTCACGGATTGGAGGAAAGTGGAGGCGTTCACCGTCAACGCCTCCGGACGCTGGGAGCGCGATCTGCCGCCGCCGGAGCCGGGGAAACCGGCAGGTTATTACCGTGCGGTGCGGCTTGCGCCGTGAATGGTCCTTTTTATCAAAAAATGTTTTTTTAATTTTAGTGTCATCGTTATTGACAATGAATTGCCGTTTTTGGTGTGGTCGGACCTGCAACCAATGCTGCACCCATGAAATTATTAACGATTTATGTATTTTTACTGCTCGGCGTCCGGCCGCTCTTCGGTCAGGCCGCGCCCTTTGATCCGGCCGCCTGGCCGCCGACCATCGACAAGACCAAAACGGTCCACTTCAAGGTGGTGAACGACACGCTGGAGGCCCCGGCGGGCGCCGCCAACTGGAGCACCTCCTCCATGACCATCCTTTCCGGCGGGGACCAGGAAACCACCGCTTTCCGCGTGGCCGATCAGGATGGAGTGCGCGCGTCCAGCAACTATATGAATTTCGGCGACACCGAGTACGCCGCGTGGGCGGAGGAGCCGGTGATTGACATCCTGATGCAGGTTTACGGGGATGCCGGAGTGCTGAACGCCACCGGTCAGCCCAGAAATTTCAATTTCCTGATCGGCGCGCTGCCGGCTTTGGCGGCTCCGAATGGAGGGCAGGCCCCGGTGGAGGCCAAAAATTTCAAGTGGAGCTGGATTCTCTTCCGCATCCCCAATGATCAGCGTGGCGACGGCGGCCGTTTTGTGGGCACGCTGCCGCCGGGAGTGCAGGGAGATTCCTCCCGCGGAGGAGTCAATGGAGGCACCATCCGCCTGGAGAATGTTCCTGGACTGGGGGTGCGGGCAGTGGCTTTTGGGCCGCAGGGCGCTTTTGGGGAACCGGAGGCCATCAATGTGTTCGCGGCGTCGGACGCCTGCCAGGCGGAGCCGGAGACGAACCATGTGTGGCTGGATTTCAACAAAGCCTCCATGAATCACCTTGTCATGCTCGACGACGGTGACCAGCTGGTGGACCTTGTGAACAACGTCGGGCCTGCTGCTGACAAGCGCACGGCCCTTCAGGCCACTGGCAATCTGATGAATTTCGGCATCACCGACAGCTATCTGGGCCTGAAGTGCAATGATCCGCACCCCATGAAAGTCTGTGTGGAATATTACGACGATCCGGCCCTCGCGGGCGAGACGTTCGGGCCGGAGGCTTTCGCCAATGACTCCACCACAGGAGTGGGTTTTGCGCTGCCTGCGAAATACCAGACACTGGCCGGCAGCGGCACCTGGAAGCGGCGTTCCTGGGTGGTGGGCGGAGTGAATCTGCGCGGCATCAACACGGGGGCAAATACCGGCGGACCCCGGCTTTTCTTCTCCAAGCCTGTGGCCGTTTCGCGGGTTGACATGGCGGTGATCCGCGAGGGCACCCATCTGCTGGCCGGGCAGGATCCGCTGGCGAACTGCCAGACCGATCCCGACGTATGCGAGGGAATTTACGGGGATTATGTGGAAATGGATCTCGCCAACGGCACTTTAGAGGGTCTGTCCCCCGGAAGTTCCGGCGGTGACCAGGAAATGATCCAGGAGGAGGCCGGTCCTCCCACTGACCGCCGCATGGCTGTCCGTCCGGCCGGCAACGACGGCACTCCGCCCCACGCCCACATGTATATGAACTTCTCCCTCACGGACGCGCGTCTGGGGCCGACTTCCCAGCCGAATGCCCGGCTTGCGGTCGCGGTGACCTACTTTGACGATCCGGCGCTCGTGGGCACCTCATTCCGGCCGGAAGTTTACCGCACGGAAAAGCCCGACGGCACCACCACCTTCCTCTTCGCGCCGGGCTCGCTGGCCACGACGCTCCAGGGCAGCAACCGCTGGGTGGAGTCGTATGTGGAGCTGGACGGGATGAAATTTGAAGGGGTCAATCAGGGCCCGCAGGCGGCGGCGCGTTTCGCCGCCACCGGCAAGATCTTCTTCAGCCGCGTGCGCTACGCGGTGATCCGGCCCTGCGGTGAGAAAGCGGGGCAGAATCTGCTGTCGGGGGCGAAGCCGCCCATTTCCGCCGTGCGTGAGGGCGGCAATCTGCGCCTCCAGTGGGTCGCGGGCCAGAACTGGAACCTGGAATTCATCGATCCCAAGGCCGGTGGCGCCTGGCAGGCGGTGCCGGATGTGCCGACGGTGACGGATTTCCTCAATGTCGTGGAGCTGCCCATCGGGGATCCGCCCAGCCGGTTCTACCGTCTGATGAAAAAATAAAATCCAGCCCGGCAGCGCCCGTCACGGCGCTGCCGGCGGACAGAACAGAAAAGCCGCCGCAGTCCCGGGACTGCGGCGGCTTTATTTTTTGAGGGATGGTTATTTCGCCGGTTTGGCGTCCGGGGATCCCGGGATTTTCACCGGAGAATCCGCCGTGGGTTTCAGCGGAGGTTTGACGTCGTAGGGCAGGGCGGCGGCGGCCCGCTGCAGTTCCATTTGGCGGTTGCGGCCGGCCTCCATGGCGTCCCACATGATTTCACGCGGCAGAACCAGGCGCCATTTTCCCTCCTCTTTGATGGCCTCCAGCACCGTCAGCGGGATGGGAACCGGCGTGGGTTTGGCATACACGCGCTCGACGATCATGTAGATAGCCTCGTTGTATTTGGTGAGGACTTTCAGCTTGTAGGCCGGCAGGCCGCTCTGGCCGAGCTGCTTGTAGGCGGCTTCCCCGACGGCCATTTCGCGCTTCCGCATGGACTCCGTGTAAACGGCCCAGAATTTGTTGTCATCCATTTCAATAAGCTCCTTCAGCGAAATCGGGCGGCCCTGCTCATCACTGGGCAGGACCCGCATCAGGTCATCATCCGACATCAGATCCATCTGCCACAGCGTGAATTCCCGGAACAGGCTGCGGGATTTGCTCTCACAGGAATTGATGAAGGTGGAGTAGTTTTTGCCCACCATGGCATCGGCGTAATAATCGAAAAGGGTGCGGCCGGCCTCCTGCCAGTCATCCTGCGCGCGGGAAAGCGCGGGGGCGGACAGGCAAAAAGCGGCAACAACGGGGATCAGACGGGGAAAGGGGGAGTTCATGACGGGCGCAGGTATATCATATGTCTTTACAAAGCGCTCCAAAAATCCGCTTCGATTTGGAAATCATGAGGCAAAAACTCCTCCCGGTTCCCTCTTTTTCAGTGCCCGTGCCCGTCCCCATTCCGTCCGGATGGATGGAATTTATTCGGCTTTGGTAAACTTCAATCACGGGCCAGAGGCCCGTGCTCCCTTCCGCGGACAGGAGCACGGGCATCCTGCCAAGAGTGTTCGGTATGGATGGTGCTGCGCTCAGGAACCCGTTTTTAACCAAGCCCGTGGGCTTTCGCGTGATTGAAGCCGGAGGCTTCACAGCGGGTAGCCGGGGATTGAGCGCAGCGACATCCCCGGAAAACTCCCGGAACGATCCATCCCGGATGGGATGGCAGCCCGGAGCCGGGCGGGGAGGCCAGTCTCCGGGCAGTCTGGCATCCCGCCGGGATGCGGATGTTTTGGACACTCTTTCCGGTGGTGTCGCTGCGCTCAACCACCGGCTACCGGCTGTTTTCCCTCCGGGAAAAGGAAGTGCTGAAAAAATGGAAGGCCCATGGCGCGCAGCTGATTCCATGCCGAACACTCTTGGCATCCTGCCCGTGAGTTTGGCCCATATTTGAAAATTTACCAAAGCCGGGTTAAAGCGGAAGCCGTCGGCCTGCGGGACTGGCGCGTTCCCGGAGGGAGCGCCTCAAAGCGGTTGGGAAGTCCGCGCCTGCCGGCTGGACTCATCCACCGCCACCGGACGCTGGGCCCGTGCCCACAGGGAGTCCTTCCAGCTTGATGACAGCAGCGGGCAGCCGGCCAACGCCTCCGCCGCCTCCCGGTCGGATGTCTGATGATGCATGATTTCGTTGCAGCGCTGAATCGTCCATCCGGGAAACGGGCGGTCCTCCAGCGTCAGCCCGTCCCCCGCCCGCACCGGTCCGTGCCGCAGCACCCGGAAGTAATAACCCGTGAAACCCGTGCGCTCCACCTGCACCGCCAGATCCTTCACCCGCCAGCGGCGCGCCAGTTTCCAGCAGGGCTGGCGGGGTTGTGAAATCTGCACCCGGGCTCCGCCGAGCGTGAACACATCGCCGATGGACACTGCGGTCTCGATCAGGCCCGTGACCGTCAGATTCTCACCAAAAGCCCCGGAATCCAGATCCGGCAGCGAAAGCGCCCGCCGCCAGTGGGGATAATGCTCCGCCGGATAAACGCAGACCGCTTTCTCCGGTCCGCCATGATACCGCCGGTCCGCCTGCTCATCGCCCCGGAATCCCTCGTAGCCCAGCCAGAGCTCGCCTTCCGCCGGGGCTTTGTAAAAGCCGGTCCGCCACGGTTTATCCCACCATTCGCCGGTGTCCGCAGCCGTGATGTCCCGGGCTTTTCCCAAATGCAGGGAGGTGACAACAGGTTCGGAGTCGGTCATCTGAGCGGGAGTGGTTCAAAAGGATGCGGTCCTTCTGAAGGCACCGGCGCACGGGAGTTTTACCCGGCGGATCCGGGCGCGCCATCGGCAAAACGGGGATTTGAATCCGCTGCTGACGCGGAAATTTAAAAAGCCCTTGCTTCAGTGGTTTCCTCGCTTCCGAAGGCGCCTCCTGGATCACCGGTGAAACCCTCCATATCAGCGGCGGTCTGCGCTGATTTCACCGGCTCCCGCAGGCCTGTCCGGAACCCGGGCGGGCCTGCGGAATTCCGTTTTTGAATTCCGTTCCCTCATTTTCCTCATCCGTGATCAGCCGCCGCGCCGCCAGAGGCCGGAGTGGAGCATCCCCCAGCTCCAGGCGCGCCATTTTTCCTGATGAAAACCCTGCGCGTCCAGCAGGGGAAACGGGTCCGTCAGCTTTTTCACCTTCAGCCCGGCCACGATTCTGAAAAAAGCGTAGGCCGCGGCGATGACCGCCCGCGCCCGCAGCCGCGCCGGGAAAGGTTTCTCCGGCACGCGGAAATCGGCCAGCAGCCAGAGCGCGTCCGGTTTGGCCGCTTTGGCCAGGGAAGTGACGACTTTGGCCAGATCCTCCGGCCCGAAGCAGTCGAGGAAAAAGTGCGTCACAATCAGATCAAACTGTGCCGCCGGAGGCTGCCAGCCGGGCAGGACGGCGCATTGAAACGTGACTCCGGCTTTGGCGGTGTTTTCCCCGTGAACGCCGCCGGAGAGGGATTCATGGCGTTTTCCGGCCTCGGCCAGCATCCTGGCGCTGCCGTCCACACAGAGAATCCAGGCTTCCGGCAGACGCGCCGCGCATTCCGCCAGAAACCGCCCGTCCCCCTCCCCGATGATCAGCACGGACCGGCACCCGGCCACTTCATCCAGCCAGGCGGTGCGGCAGCGCTGCAGCGTGCTTCCGGCAAAGAGAAACTCCAGCCAGTGGTAATGCGGCGCCACAGCATCGAAATTCATACCCGCAGCAGTTGAATGAAAAACGTTTCCTTCAAGGCCGGAAGCGGCTTCCTCCGTTTTCCTTCGGGGATCAGCCCTTTCCCGGATCCCTCCCGGAACCTTTGAGGGAAGGGCAGGGGACACTTCCCTCTTTCCGCCCCGCCGCCCTGTGCTATGACCGCCGGGTGATGCGATTGTCCAAACGAGCGGAGTATGCCCTCCGCGCCCTCACCGCCATGGCGCGGCGGCCGATGACGGCGGTTTCCCAGATTGAGGAGCTGTCCACTTCCGAAGGCATGCCGCCGAAAGTCCTGGAGCAGATTCTGCTGGTTCTCAAAAAAGCCGATCTTCTCAGCAGCAAACGCGGCGTCGGCGGCGGTTATCAGCTGGTCCGGGAGCCGCGCAGCATCACCCTCGGCGACATTCTCCGCGCGGTGGACGGTCCGTTTCTGCCGCTGGGGGAAAATCCGCCCGGTGTCGGGGCGGGGCTGCGTTCCTGTTTCGATGAACTCACCGACCTCGTGAACTCCCATCTCAACAGCCTTTCCCTCGCGGATGTCCTGACCCGCGAAGCGCCCCGCAGCGGCATGCATTTTGAAATCTGATGCCAACGGGTGGAACCCACGTCCCGCCTGTTCCACCCGGACTTGAACTCCGGAACCTGTCATTCCATGTGAAATCGTTTGGAAATCACCGGCCTGCGGATTTGCAATAAAGCGCCGGATCCGCATGGTGAGCGCCATGCGTTTCCCCTGCCGCAGTCTCCCGCGCCTTCTTGCCCTGGTTTTCAGCCTGACCGCCGCCGGTGCCGGTGCCGCCTCCGCCGCCCGGAAAATTGTGGACACGGATGTCTGCATCTACGGCGCGACTTCCGGCGGAGTGGCCGCCGCCGCGCAGGCCGCGAGGCATGGACTGCGCGTGGTGCTCCTTGATTCGGGACATCACATCGGCGGCATGACCACCGGCGGGCTGGGCTCCACGGACAAGGGAAATGCGGACTCCATCGGCGGCATCTCCCGCGAGTTTTACCAGCGCATCGGCAACAAATACGGCACCGGTGTGCGCACCTGGCTCTTTGAGCCCAAGGTCGCCGCCGCCGTTTTCACCGACCTCCTCGCCGGAGCCAAAGTCACCCCGATGCTGGATGAACCCCTGACCGCCGTCCGCAAAACCGGTCCCCTGATCACTGAAATCGAAACCGCCACCGGCCTTGTGGTCCGCGCCGGCATGTTCATGGACACCACTTACGAAGGCGACCTCCTCGCCGCCGCCGGCGTCAGTTTCAAAGTCGGCCGCGAATCCAATGCCGCCTACAATGAGACCCTCAACGGCGTGATCCCGCCCACGGCCGGAGCCTCGTTCAGCTCGCTGCCCATCGATCCTTATAAAACGCCGGGCAATCCCGCCAGCGGCCTGCTGGAAGGCATCAGTCCCGGTGCCGCCGCCGCCGGAGGCACGGCGGACGACAAGGTGCAGGCCTACAATTTCCGGCTCTGTTTCACGCAGGCCGCCAACCGCATCCCCATCGCCGCGCCGCCAAATTACAAGGCTTCGGACTACGAATTGCTCGGACGTTTCCTCGCCGCCAAGACCGCCGCCGGTCAGCCGGTGGATCTGGGATCCTTCGAAAACGGCATCTTCCACAACATCGCCATGCCCAATGGCAAAAGCGACTGGAACGCCAACAAGGGACTCTCCAGCGACTGGATCGGCCACAGCCACGAATGGCCCACCGCCACTCCCGCCCGGCGGCTGGAAATCGCCAAGGAGCATGAAAATTACATCCGCGGCCTCTTCGAATTCCTGCGCACTGATCCCCGCGTCCCCGCCGGAATCAGGACGGAGGTCAACACCTGGGGCCTCCCGCCCGACGAATACATCACCAATGCCAACTGGTCCCCGCAGCTTTACGTCCGCGAGGCCCGGCGCATGATCGGCAGCGTGGTCCTGACAGAAGCGCACGGGAAAGGAAAAGTGCTGGCCCCGCAGCCGGTCGCCCTCGGATCCTATGCCATGGACTCGCATTTCGTGCAGCGTTTTGTGGTGGATGGCCTGCCCAGCAACGAGGGCGGATTTTTCGTCCTGCCGCCAAGTCCCTGGCCCATCGGCCTCGGTGCTCTGACACCGGAACCGGCGGAATGCGCCAACCTCCTGGCCACCTTCGCGCTCAGCGCCACCCACGTCGCCTTCGCTTCCGCCCGCATGGAGCCCGTCTTCATGATGACCAGCCACAGCGCCGCCACCGCCGCCGCCGTCGCTCTGTCAAAGCGCAGCAGCATTCAGGACGTGCCCTACGCCGAACTGGCCGCCCTCCTGAAATCCGACGGCCAGATCCTCGAATGGACCGGCGGCGCGACCAGCGAAGGCATCGTCGTCGAAGCCGAGGGGCCCGGCGGCGGACCGTCCAGCGGCTGGGCTTCCGGTGCGAATCCCGGCTTTCACGGCACCAGTTACCTGACCGATCAGAACGGCGGCAAAGGCACGCGCAACTGCACCTTCAGCCCGAACCTGCCAGCCGCGGGCGACTACCGCGTTTCCCTCTGGTGGGTCTCCGCCGGCAACCGCGCCAGCAACGCCAGAGTGATCATCAACCGCAGCGGCGGCACGGAAAACCTCACCGTCGATCAGCGCGGCGATCCCGACGGCAACGCCACGCCCGGCGGCTGGAGGGTCCTCGGCACTTATAATTTCGCGGCGGGCAACGGTCCGGCCGTGACCCTCGACAACACCGGCACTGACGGCTTTGTCATCGCCGACGCCGTCCGTTTCGAACCCGCCGCCAGCGTGGTCCTGCCGACCACCGTCAGCATCGCCGCCCACAAATCCACCACTTCCGAAACCGCCGGGGACGCCGCCCGAATCATCATCCGCCGCGAAGGCCCGGTGACCGCCGCCCTCACCATTCCCTGCCAGATCACCGGCAGCGTCACTCCCGGCACCGACTGCGCCGCCCTTTCCGGCAGCGTGACCATCGGAGCCACCCTCGCGCAGGCCACCCTGAACATCACCGCCCTGCCGGACGGACTGGTCGAAGGCGATGAAACCCTGACCCTCACCCTCCAGCCCGGCGCGGCTTACACCCTGGCCTCCAGCACCGCCACCATCACCTTCCGGGACACGCCCTTCGACGCCTGGCGCTCCACCGTTTTCACCTCCGCCCAAAACACCGACGCCCTGATCTCCGCCCCCAACGCCGATCCCGATCACGACGGCCTCTCCAATCTCGCCGAGTCCGTCCTCGGCGGCGATCCCCTCGCCGGCACCGGCAATCCGCCGCTCAGCGCCGTGGTCGCCAACAACACCGTCCGCCTCACCCTCCAGCGCAGCGCCCAGGCCGCCGACGCCGTCATCACCATCGAGTCCAGCCCCACCCTGACCAACTGGCAGTCGGTCCCGGATCCCCTGCTCCTCGAAACCACCGAGTCCCCCGACCGCACCCTCCGCCAGGAAACCTGGACCTTCCCGCCCCCCGCCGGCCCCCGCCAGTTCCTCCGCCTCAAAGTCTCAAGGTAAAACGGAGCCCATTTAAGGTGAAACGGCCTACTTTGGACTGCGGAGACTTGTCACCGCTTTCTCCAGCGGGACTTGTCCCGCGCCCGGCGTCCCAGGGGGTTATCCGCGGATTTTACCGGCGAATCACGCGACGGAGACAAGTCTCCTTCCTCAAAGCGGAGACAAGTCTCCGCACTCCAAATTCCCTTTTTTCCAAAGGGAAATGAAATGAAATGAAATGAGATCAGATCGGTTCCTCCCCTCAGACGCCCGGGCTGTCCGCGGGCGGGACCGCCGCCGTCGCCACCGCCTCCGGACCGGGCTTTTTCTCAAAGCGGTGCCCCAGCGCCACCACCTGACGGGCATTGCCCCAGGCGCCGATGAAGGCCTCCCCATCGGGATACCTGCGGAAGCGGGGGATGAGGTTGTCCATGTTCTCCAGAGCTTTAACCAGCGCGTCCACCGCCACCCTCAGATCGTGGGTGAGTTGTTTACGCGTGGCCCGGGCTCCCGCCGGCTGGCCCAGATGGGCCTCAAAAGACTCAGCGGCCGCCCTGAGACGGGCGACGGTTTCGGGAGTGATTTCGTATTCCGCTCCCGGGGAGGGACTGCCTTCCGTCAAAGGCTCCGCGAGATCGGCGATGTTATTGCCGAGGCTCAGCAGCTCCTGATTGGGCAGAGTCCTCACGCGGCTGGGGCTGAGGCTGACTTTGGCGAGGTCCGCCGTTTCGCCAAAGTCCTCGTAATAGCTGTTCAGCAGGCCCATCTCCTCAATGATCAGATCCTCCAGCAGGGTTTCGATAAGGCTTTTATCATCCGCGGCCCCTGTCGTCGGCTGCGTCTGCCGCTGCCCCAGCAGGAGGGCGGCGGCATGGGCTTTGCGCAGGTCCCTGACCTTCTTCGTGAAAGCTGTGGGAGACTGATTTTCCCAGACCGTCTTCGATGCCGGAGCATCCAGAACAACGATGACGGCGGCGATCATATTAAGCTGATTTTGAATGTCAGTGCGCATAATTAATGGATAGGGGAAGGTGGAGGGTGGGTTTTGGAGTTTGCCGTAAAAACTACCCGAAAAGTCGGAAATTCCCCGTAAAATTTCAGGTTTTTTTATTCTGTTGAAATAGAGCCAGTTATGAATCCGTCCATTTTCGCGCGATTTTCACGGTAAAGACTGTGCGCCTTGTGCCACTGTTCGTGAAAATCCACCTAAAGCCCTGAACCTTAAGCTCCGTGTTCCAGTTCCAGCGAGGCTGATGGCCGGCCTTCAGGCCTCCTCGGCAAGGAACCCGGATTTCAGCGCGGCATCGGGAATAGACTGCCTTCAGGCCTGAAAAGCTGTTTTCAGGCCTGAAGGGCCGCCCTTCCTCAGCTTGGGGCACCCGCGCCCGGGAAGGGCCCACCCAGAGCCTGCGGGGGCTGTAGGCCCGGTAGTAAAACGGAATGGCCCCGGAAGCCACACCCACTCCCTCCCGTCTTATGGTTCCGTCTCCCGGTGATTGGCGCCGGAGGACCGTCAGGAGACCGACTGGGCCCCCTCCCCCGGAAACAGAGGAAAAGGAACCCAAAGGCTGAAAGCCCGATCCTCCTCCGGTCGCCTGAAACACCGCTTTCCTTCCCGTCAGCCTGCTTCCGCCCCGTCGGTCTCCGGCTGAAAGGCCGTCAGAGCCATCATTTGGCAACCCGGCGTCATCGTTTGGCAACCCGGCGTCATCGTTTGGCAACCCGGCGTCATCGTTTGGCAACCCGGCGTCATCGTTTGGCAACCCGCCGCCATCGTTTGGAAACCCGCCGCCGTCATTTGAAAACCCGCCGCCGCCATTTGAAAACCCGCCGCCGCCATTTGAAAACCCGCCGCCGTCATTTGGAAACCCGCCGCCGTCATTTGGAAACCCGCCGCCGTCAAAAATCCCAACGGAATGTCTTGTGGCTTAAATCCTTCCCTTTAGTATCAGCACTTTACCTCGGCACAGATTGGAAAACCTCACTCCATCCCCTTTCCACAGCCCTATTTTCTCATGACGAACCGGAATTTACTCCTGCGCCCGGTGGCATGTGGGAATACTGAGATCACTTCCATCCGTGCCTGAATTCCCGCAATGACCATCTCCGAAAGCCAGCTCGAACAGCAATTCATTGCGAAGCTGACCGATCTCAAATACACCTCCCGCCCGGATATCCGGGACCGCGCCGCCCTGGAGAGCAATTTCCGTGAAAAATTCGAGTCTCTGAACCGCGTCCACCTCACCGACGGCGAGTTCGCCCGCCTCCTTGATGAAATCATCACCCCGGACGTTTTCACGGCCTCCAGGACCCTCCGCCAGATCAATGCTTTCACCCGCGATGACGGCACGCCGCTGAACTACACTCTCGTCAACATCCGGGACTGGTGTAAAAACACCTTCGAGGTTGTCAGCCAGCTCCGCATCAACACGGACAACAGCCACCACCGTTACGATGTGCTCCTTCTCATCAATGGCGTGCCCTGCGTCCAGATCGAGTTGAAGACCCTCGGCATCCAGCCCCGCCGGGCCATGGAGCAGATCGTCGATTACAAAAACGACCCCGGCAACGGCTACGGCAAAACCCTCCTCTGCTTTCTCCAGCTCTTCATCGTCAGCAATCGCGGCAGCACTTACTACTTCGCCAACAACAACGCCCGCCACTTCGCCTTCAACGCCGACGAGCGCTTCCTGCCCATTTACCAGTTCGCGGATGAGGCGAACAAAAAAATTACCCACCTCGACGACTTCGCCGCGACTTTCCTGGTGAAATGCACCCTCGGCCAGACCATCAGCCGCTACATGGTGCTCATCGCCAGCGAGCAGAAGCTCCTCATGATGCGCCCGTATCAGGTCTATGCGGTGAAGCACATCGTGACCTGCATCCACGAGGACAGTGGCAATGGCTTCATCTGGCACACCACCGGCAGCGGGAAAACGCTCACTTCCTTCAAGGCCTCCACCCTGCTGAAGGACAATCCCGACATCGAAAAATGCCTCTTTGTCGTGGACCGCAAGGACCTCGACCGCCAGACCCGCGAGGAGTTCAACCGCTTTCAGGAAGGCTGCGTCGAGGAAAACACCAACACCGCCGCCCTCGTGCGCCGTCTGCTTTCGGAGGACTACGCGGACAAGATTATCGTCACCACCATCCAGAAACTCGGCCTCGCGCTGGATGAGACCAGCAGGCGCAACCAGCAGCAGAAAAAAGACGGCCGGCGGACCTACAAGGAGCAGCTGGAGCCCCTGCGGGAAAAACGCATCGTCTTCATCTTCGACGAATGCCATCGCTCCCAGTTCGGCGAGAACCATAAGGCGATTAAAGAGTTCTTCCCCAGGGCCCAGCTCTTCGGCTTCACCGGCACGCCCATTTTTGAGGCCAATGCCACCCTGCAAAAGATCGAGGACGCCCAGGCCTCCATGCGGACCACGGAGGATCTTTTCCAGAAGCAGCTCCACGCCTACACCATCACCCACGCCATCGAGGACGGAAACGTCCTCCGGTTTCACATCGACTACTTCAAACCTGCGGGCAAAGGCACGCCCAAACCCGGCGAGGGCCTGGCGAAACGCGCCGTGATCGAGGCCATTCTCAGCAAACACGACGCCGCCACCGGCGGACGCCGCTTCAATGCCCTGCTGGCCACCTCGTCCATCAATGACGCCATTGAATACCACGCCCTGTTCAAATCCATGCAGGCGGAGAAGGCGGCCGCCGATCCCGGGTTTAAGCCGCTGAACATTGCCTGCGTCTTCTCCCCGCCCGCCGAAGGCGATCCCGATGTGCGGCAGATCCAGGAGGACCTGCCGCAGGAGCAGGCGGACAACGAGGAGGACCCCGAGGGCAAAAAAGCCGCGCTCAAGTCCATTCTCGTCGATTACAATGCCCGCTACGGCACCAATCACCGTATCTCGGAGTTCGATCTCTATTATCAGGATGTGCAGAAGCGCATCAAGGACCAGCAGTGGCCGAACTCCGACTATCCCGCCGCGCAAAAGATCGACATCACCCTCGTGGTGGACATGCTGCTCACCGGGTTCGATTCCAAATACCTGAACACGCTCTACGTTGATAAGAACCTGAAGCACCACGGCCTGATCCAGGCTTTTTCCCGCACCAACCGCGTGCTCAACGGCACCAAGCCCTACGGCAATATCCGCGACTTCCGCCAGCAGCAGCACGCCGTGGATGCCGCCATCGCCCTCTTCTCGGGGGAAAAAAGCGGTGAGCAGGCCCGCGAAATCTGGCTGGTGGACAAGGCCCCCGTGGTCATTGGGAAGCTGGAGGCCGCCGTGCAAAAGCTGGATGATTTCATGAAGTCGCAGGGTCTCGACACCGCCCCCGAAGCCGTGCCGAATCTCAAAGGGGACGCCGCCCGCGCCGCCTTCATCAGTCACTTCAAGGAGGTCCAGCGGCTCAAAACCCAGCTCGACCAGTACACCGACCTCACAGAGGAAAACGCCGACGCCATCGAGCACATCCTGCCGAAGGCGGAACTGCTCGGCTTCCGGGGTCAGTATCTGGAGACCGCCCAGCGCCTCAGAGCCCAGCAGGGGAAGACGGGCAAGGATGGGACGGAGCCTGATGTGGAGGACCCCGTGGACCAACTAGACTTCGAGTTCGTGCTCTTCGCCTCCGCCGTCATTGATTACGATTACATCATGGGCCTCATCGCCAAGTTCTCGGAGGAAGGTCCGGGCAAGTCGAAAATGACCCGGGAGGAACTCATCGGCCTCATCCAGTCCGATGCCAAGTTCATGAACGAGCGCGAGGACATCGCCGCCTACATCAATACCCTGAAGGCGGGCGAAGGCCTCAGTGAAACCGCCATCCGCGACGGTTACACCCGCTTCCAGGCCGAGAAGGACGCCGCCGAACTCGACGGCATCGCCACCCGGCACAGCCTCGCCACCACCGCCCTGCAAACCTTCGTGGACGGCATCCTCCAGCGCATGATCTTCGATGGCGAGCAGCTCGGTGATCTCATGGAGCCGCTCGACCTCGGCTGGAAAGCCCGCAGCCAGGCCGAACTCGCCCTGATGGAAGACTTGCATCCCCTTCTCACCAAACGCGCCCAGGGCCGCGACATCTCAGGACTCAGTGCTTATGAAGTTTAGGTCCCGGCCATTTCCTGTATCTTCCGACTCATGAACACCGCAGAACTCATCGACGCCATCCGCCGGGGCGAAGACAGCCGCCACCAGTTCAAGGCGGACGTTACGAACGCGGATGCTCTGGCTGCGGAGATCGTGGCCTTCAGCAATACCGCGGGAGGGCAGGTTTTCATGGGCGTCCGGGATGATGGTTCCGTGAGCGGTCTCACGGCCCACGATGTCGGGCGGCTGAATCAGCTCATCTCGAATGCCGCTTCACAGAACGTCCGCCCGCCGGTGAATCCTCTGACAGAAACCCTTTCCCATCCGGATGGCACGGTCCTGGTGATGACGATCCCCGAGGGCTTCAGCAAGCCTTACATGGACAAGGCCGGGACGATCTGGGTGAAGAACGGTGCGGACAAACGCCGCGCCACCTCCCGGGAGGAAATCCAGCGAATCTTCCAGCAAGGCGGCCTGCTCCATGCGGATGAGACCCTCATCCCCGGTCTGGGCGTGGCGGATGTCAGCGTTCCCTTTCTGGACCAATACCTGGAGGATAAAGTGGGTGAAACGCTGGAGCAGCAAGGCGTCTCCCTTGATCGACTGCTGGAAAACATGAACCTCGCCCAGTCCGGCACCCTCAATCTCGCCGGGGCGCTGCTCTTTGCCAAGCACCCGGAAGTCCGGCTGCCCGCCTTCATCGTCAAGGCCGTCGCCTTTCCGGGAACCGACATCACCGACGAGACCTATCTGGAAAGCCGTGACCTCACCGGACGCCTCAGCGACATCTTCGAGCAGGGCATGCGCTTCCTCACCGGGAACACCCGCACCCTCCAGAATGGCCAATCCGTGAACTCACTCGGCCGCCCCGAGGTGCCGCGCATCGTCTGGGAGGAGCTGCTCGCGAATGCCCTCGTCCACCGTGACTATTTCATCTCCGCCCCCGTGCGGGTGCTCGTCTTTGCGGACCGGGTGGAAATCATCAGCCCCGGCCACCTGCCGAACAACCTCACCATCGCCAACATCAAGGCCGGGAACTCGAACATCCGAAACCCCATCCTCGCCTCCTTCGCCGCGAAGCTTCTTCCTTACCGCGGCCTCGGCAGCGGCCTGCTGCGCGCCCTGAAAGCCCACCCGGCCATTGAGCTCATCGACGACCGGGAAGGCAATCTCTTCAAAGCCATCGTCTCCCGGCCCACCGCGCCTCATCCCAACCCATGACCCCACCACGCAGGAAACCACGGCACCCAAGGCCGCGACATCTCAAGGCTCAGCGCATATGAGCAGTAAGACCAAAACCACCGCCACGAAGGAGGAGGGAAGGCCCGCGCTGGTGCCGAAGCTGCGGTTCCCGGAGTTTCGGGATGCAGGAGCTTGGACAACTGAAAAACTCGGATCGGTGGCAAAAATCAGCACCGAGAAAGTAGGAGATAGCACCTGCATCCCCATGAGCATCACCTCTGGAGTTGGTTTGGTAAGTCAGATGGATAAGTTCGGGAGGATCATTGCTGGCAGCTCCTACGTAAACTATCTTCTGCTGAAGAAAAACGACTTTGCTTACAACAAGAGTGCTACCAAAGAGTATCCCGAAGGATTCATCGCAATGTATTCTGGCGACGAGCTTGCCGCTGTGCCAAACAGCATTTTCACCTGTTTCCGAATCAGGGACAACTCTCCCGAACCGCTGTATCTGAACTACCTGTTTCTCGGGAATCTACATGGAAGATGGCTGCGGAACTTTATTGAAGTTGGCGCCCGGGCGCATGGGTCGCTCAGTATCAACGAAAACGATTTGCTCGCTTTGCCGGTGCCGCTCCCGAGTGGGAAGTCGTCACTCACCGAACAACAGAAAATCGCCGAGTGCCTGAGTTCGGTGGACGAGCTGATCGCCGCGCAGGCGCGGAAACTGGACGCGCTCAAGACCCATAAAAAAGGGCTGATGCAACAGCTTTTCCCCCGCGAAGGCGAAACCCAACCCCGCCTCCGCTTCCCCGAATTCCAAAACGCCAGGGAGTGGGTGGAAAGGCCTTTCTCCGAACTCTGCGACATCAAACACGGCTACGCATTCGAGAGTGAGTTCTTCAGTAACGAAGGCAATTATGTGCTCCTCACGCCCGGTAACTTCCACGAGGAAGGCGGCTACCGCGACCGAGGTGAGAAACAGAAATACTTCAGCGGTGAGATTCCACGCGACTACGTGCTCGCCGAGGGAGACATGCTTGTAGCCATGACCGAGCAAGCAGCCGGTCTGCTCGGTAGTCCCATTATCGTTCCGGGGTCCGACAAGTTTCTGCACAATCAACGACTCGGCCTTGTTACAAAAAGGCCCGGAGTTGCGTGGACGAAAGAGTTCTTTTTCCACGTCTTTAACACTCAACTCGTCCGGAAGACGATCCATGATACCGCGTCCGGCACGAAGGTTCGCCATACGTCGCCGACAAAGATCGGCGAGGTTGTTGTCTCCGTTCCTGCCACATTACCCGAACAACAACGCATCGCCTCGTGCCTCACCACCCTCGACGACCTCATCGCCGCGCAAACCCAAAAGCTCGAAGCCCTCAAGATCCACAAGAAAGGCCTGATGCAGCAGCTTTTCCCCGCTCCAACGGAGCAAGCGCATACCAGCGAAGGGCAACGCCCTGGGCTTTTCCCATCCCCGGAGGAGGTTGAGGCATGAGCGCCCGATTCTCCGTGTCCCAACGGGACAGCGCATACCAGCCCAGAGCACCGCTCTGGGTAGGCAACGCCTCCGATCCCCGCGTTCTGAAGGAACGCCGCATATCCCCGAATGGCGGACGTGTGTCCGATCGACCCCGATGCGGCGTTCCTTCAGAACGCATGAATTGCCACCCGCACATACCCAGGGTTGCACCCCGGGCTGGTATGCAATCGCCCCCTTGGGGCGAAGAGATGCCCCAACGCGGCCGTGCATACCAGCGAAGGGTGAAACTTTGGAAAAGGGCAACGCCTGGATTCCCATCCCCGGAGGAGTTGAGGCATGAGAGCCCGATTCTCCGTGTCCCAACGGGACAGCGCATACCAGCCCAGAGCACCGCTCTGGGTAGGCAACGCCTCCGATCCCCGCGTTCTGAAGGAACGCCGCATATCCCCGAATGGCGGACGTGTGTCCGATCGACCCCGATGCGGCGTTCCTTCAGAACGCATGAATTGCAACCCGCACATACCCAGGGTTGCACCCTGGGCTGGTATGCGTGGCCCCGTTGGGGTCGGAATCGCATGCCTCTTTGGGACATGAATCACTGATCTGTTATGCCGCAATCACTCTCCAACATTCTCATCCATTTGATCTGGAGCACCAAGGACCGTCACCCGTGGCTGGAACCCGGCATCCGTGAAAATACCCACGCTTTTCTCGCTGGCGCGGTGCGTCAATGTGATTGCGAGGCGTATCGCGTCGGCGGCGTGGCGGATCATGTGCATCTGGCGGTGCGCCTTTCCCGCACCTTGTCCGTGGCGGACTTGGTGAAGGAAGTTAAAACCGCTTCCAGCAAATGGTTGAAGGCCCAGGACCACGCCTTCACGGACTTTTACTGGCAGCTCGGTTACGGAGCCTTCTCCGTGGGGATGAGCCAGAAGGAGACGCTGCTCCACTACATCGACACCCAGGAGGAGCATCACAAGACGCGGACGTTTCAGGACGAATACCGCGACTTCCTGAAGAAATACGGCATCGACTATGACGAACGTTATGTGTGGGACTGACACCGATGCGGCCATGAAATCCACGGAGCGAACCAGCCCCAAAGGGACACCCGCATACCAGCCCAGAGCAACGCTCTGGGTGGCGGAACGACATCATGCCTGCGTTCTGAAGGAACGCCGCATTCTCAGCGACTTCGTGGAAAAATTCCAATTCGCCTTGCCGGACATCCTGCAAAAGACGCCAACTGCCACACCCCACCCGCGCCAATAACATGAGCGAACTGATTCTCGATTCCCCGGTAGTTCAGAGGGGATGCCGTAGCTCCTCCGCCCGATGCCATCTCCACTTATTATCCATCAGGTTTCCATGAGGGACCCAGACCAGGAACGATCTTTGTCCTCCACTGCTCCAGCAGGCTTTCCACCCTTATTAGAGGCCCTGCGCGGCCTGATCGTGCAGGCGAGGCAGAAGGTGCGGCGTGCGGCGGATACCGCTCAGGTGCTGACCTACTGGCAAGTGGGACGGCACATCGTGGAGTTTGAGCAGAGCGGGGAGGTCCGGGCCGGCTATGGCAAGGGACTGCTAGCAACTCTGGCGGCAGAACTGACGACGGATTTTGGAAAGGGATTTGATGCGACGAATCTCCGTCACATGAGGGATTTTTACCTGTCATTCCCAATTTGCGACGCACTGCGTCGCGAATTGAGCTGGACGCACTACCGCCTGCTCCTGCGGGTGGATGAACCAAACGCCCGGCAATGGTATGGGCAGGAGGCCGCCGCGCAAAATTGGAGCACCCGGGTGCTGGAACGGCAGATCGGCAGCCTGTTTTACGAACGGCTGCTTTCCAGCCAGGACAAGGCGGGGATGCTGGCGCAAAACCGGCGGGAGCTGACGGCCACGCCAGCCATGCCCCGCGATTTTATCCGGGATCCGGTGATGCTGGAGTTTCTGGGCCTGCCGGAGACCGGCCGCCTGCTGGAGGCGAAGCTGGAAACCGCGCTGATGGACAAACTGCAGCGGTTTCTGCTGGAACTGGGCAAGGGCTTCGCCTTCGTGGCCCGGCAGCAGCGGATCAGCACGGAGACGCAGGATTTTTACATCGATCTGGTCTTCTACAACTACCTGCTGAAGTGCTTCGTGCTCATTGATCTCAAAACAGGCCATCTGGAGCATCAGGACATCGGCCAGATGGACATGTATGTGCGGATGTATGACGACCTGCGCCGGGGCGGGGACGACAATCCCACGGTGGGCATCCTCCTCGGCGGCAGCAGGGATCACTCGGTGGTGCGCTACTCCGTGCTCAAGGACAGCGAGCAGCTCTTCGCCAGCAAATACCGGCTGATCCTTCCGACCGAGGAGGAGCTGCGGCTGGAGCTGGAGCGCGACCGCCAGGAGATCGAAGCCCGCGGAAACCCGGAATCCGAAAGAGAATAAAGCATGACTGACACCAATCGAAAACAACTGGGCCAAACCCTCTGGAGCATCGCCGACCAACTGCGCGGGGCCATGGATGCGGACGATTTCCGCGATTACATGCTCTCCTTCCTCTTCCTGCGCTACCTCTCCGACAACTACGAGACGGCGGCCAAAAAAGAACTGGGCCGGGATTACCCCGATGCCGGAACGGACCCGCACGGTGTGCCGCTGGCCCGGTGGTATGCCAACAATCCCGGTGACCTCCCGGCGTTTGAGAAGCAGATGCGCCGCAAGGTGCATTACGTCATTCAGCCGGAGCACCTCTGGAACAGCATCGCCGGCATGGCCCGCAAGCAGGACGGGGAGTTGCTGAAAACACTTCAGGCCGGTTTCACCTACATTCAGGACGAGTCCTTCGAGAGCACCTTTGACGGGCTTTTTTCCGAAATTGATCTGGCTTCCCCCAAGCTGGGAAAGACATACACCGACCGGAACGCCAAGCTCTGCACCATCATCCAGAAGATCGCCGAGGGGCTGAACGACTTCTCCACGGACATCGACGCCCTGGGGGATGCCTATGAATACCTGATCGGCCAGTTCGCCGCCGGGTCGGGCAAGAAGGCGGGCGAGTTCTACACGCCACAGCAGATTTCCGACATTCTTTCCACCATCGTCACCCTGGACAGCCAGGAACCGAAAACCGGCCCGAAGAAGCGCATGGAAAGCGTGCTGGACTTCGCCTGCGGCTCCGGCTCCCTGCTGCTCAACGTGCGCAAACGCATGGGGCCGCAGGGCATCGGCAGGATTTACGGCCAGGAAAAGAACATCACCACCTACAACCTCGCCCGCATGAACATGCTGCTGCACGGGGTGAAGGACACGGAGTTCGAAATCTTCCACGGCGACACCCTGACCAATGAATGGGACATGCTGCGCGAGTTGAATCCCGCCAAGAAACCCGGGTTCGACGCCATCGTCGCCAATCCGCCCTTCAGCTACCGCTGGGATCCCACCGACGCCATGGGCGACGACGTGCGATTCAAGAATCACGGCCTGGCCCCCAAGTCCGCCGCCGACTTCGCCTTCCTGCTGCACGGCTTCCATTTCCTCAAAGACGAAGGCGTCATGGCCATCATCCTGCCCCACGGCGTGCTCTTCCGTGGCGGTGCTGAGGAACGCATCCGCACCAAGCTGCTGAAGGACGGTCACATCGACACCGTCATCGGCCTGCCCGCCAACCTCTTCTACTCCACCGGCATTCCGGTGTGCATCCTCGTGCTGAAGAAGTGCAAGAAGCCCGACGACGTGCTCTTCATCAACGCCGCCGAACACTTCGTGAAAGGCAAGCGCCAGAACCAGCTGACGGAGGAACACATCGCCAAAATCATCGGGACCTACCAGTTCCGCAAAGAGGAGGCCCGCTACTCCCGCCGGGTGGAGATGGAGGAGATCGCGAAAAACGACTACAACCTGAATATCTCCCGCTACATCAGCACCGCCGTCGGGGAAACGGAGATTGAGCTGGCGGAAACCCACGCGACCTTGGTCGAACTGGAGAACGACATTCGGAACGCGACCCGCAGGCACAATGAATTCCTGAAGGAACTTGGCCTGCCTCCGCTGCCCTAGCCGGAGTCCAGGAGGCGGCGATTACCTTGTTGCTGAAGCAGGCGGAGGCGCTGGTGGTTGACTGGACGAAGCGGTAATGATGATTGATTCAAGGCCGGCGGCGGTCGGCTTTGATGATCGTTTCCAGGGTCCTGGAATCGAGCATGGAGAAGGTGGTCCTTGTGCCGGGGAACAGCCGGACCCGGGCACCGGTGACGATGCCGGCGAGTTGTCCGTGGCGGTTGACGACGGGGGCGCCGCTCATGCCTCCGCGGCCGATGAGGGTGGATTCGCAGACCAGGCGCCGGGAGCCTTTGTCCTCGGGAAGGATTTTGAGAGCGGTGACCTTTCCGGCGGTCCGGAAGGCGCCGTTGCCGATGCCGCCGGTGAGGACGGTGTGGAGGTCATACACGCCGCTTTGGTTCCAGGGGATGATGCGGGTGCCGCTGTTCCGTCCGCTGGCGGCGCTGAAGACGGGGTCCCCTTCCACCAGCGGCGGGCCTTCCGTTTTGAAGAACCAGGAGGGCCGGAAATCGAACTTCACGAGGGCCAGATCGGCGGCCTTGTCGTGCCAGACGACCCGGCCCGGGTATTCCCGGATCTGAACGCGCTGCCCGGAGGCGGAGGGTAATGAGTCCGAGAGGAGGAACCCGTCCTGATCCACCACATGCCAGGCGGTCAGGAAATAGCCGTCCCGGCTGAGGGGGGCCGCCCTTCCCACGGGGATCGAAGCACCTTTGACGGTAATGAGCCCCACCCCGTCCCGGAAGAAACCGTCGATACTCCGGCCCGCCACCGGACGCTCGCCGTAAGGGGAGAGACTGGCCTCCTGCAGAGCCCTCACCTGCCGGTTGTCATCCGACCGGTGACGCAGCCCGGTGAGGCCGCAACCCGCCGCCGCCAAGGACAAAACGAGCAGGAGAGCGGCCCGGATCAAAACCAGTGGGTGTTTCATGGAGGGTATTTTTATGGATGGGGGGCCGGGTCCGCCTCATGGCCCGTGGAGGGGAGGAGGAAAGCACTTTTGCAGGAAAGCCACGATGGGAAAAGCAAGGCCACCGGGACTTTGCGGAAAGAATCCGCAGGCGTATGCCGGGGGTAAGGAAGCGGTGGAACAGGCTTGCGGGCTTTTTTGTCTCAGCACGTCCAATCGTGATGTTTTTCCAAGTCCGCACCGCCTTTTGGCTCAGTGGAAGGCGGGAATGGCAGAGCAGGCAGGGGAAGGCGGGTGGATATTGGCCGCCGGAGGGCAGGGGGCCGCGGGGGCCTGATTTTTATACCTTTTTTATGCCTGGGCGGGGGCTTTTGATTCGTGGTCGGGGGCGGCTGGGGAAGCTTGAGGGTGTGAACAAACCACCTATTCCAACCCGCATGAATCATCCCGCAAAGCCCGGCGGCTGGCCGGCATTTGAAGTTTCCTTTGCCTCCGTGTCCGGCGGCGGCGGGGTTTTCTGATCAAACATCCGTCACCTCCCGATATGGAAACCGTTCTTATCAGCATCGTTGCCCTGCTGCTCTTCCTTTACCTCATCGCGGCCATTGTGCGGCCGGAGAAATTCTAACACCGTTATGAAAACCACCGACTGGCTGCAGTTCGCCCTCTTCCTCGGGGTGCTGGCCCTGATCACCAAACCGCTGGGGATTTACCTGACCCGCGTGCTCGACTCCAACGGGAGGACGTTCCTCGATCCCGTCCTGCGCCCGCTGGAGCGCCTGACTTACCGCCTGATGGGCGTGGACCGCGACCGGGAGCACGGCTGGAAACAATACACCGTGGCCATGCTCGTCTTCAGCCTCACCGGGCTGCTGATGACCTGGGGGATCCTCATGTTCCAGCACCTGCTGCCGCTGAATCCGCAGGGTCTGCCGGGACTGAGCGGAGCGCTCGCTTTCAACACCGCCGTCAGCTTCACGACCAACACCAACTGGCAGAGTTACGCGGGGGAATCGACGATGTCCTACTTCTCCCAGATGGTCGGGCTGACCATTCATAACTTCACCTCCGCCGCCGTCGGCATCTCCATCGCCGCCGCTCTGGTGCGGGGGATTGTGAGGGAATCGGCGGTGACGCTGGGGAATTTCTGGGTCGATCTGGTGCGCACGACTTATTATCTGCTGCTGCCCGGAAGCCTGGTGGTTGCGGTGTTCCTGATGTCGCAGGGCACTATCGAGAACTTCAAACCCTACGACACCGCCCAGCTCATCCAGCCTGCGGGGGAGGTGACCACGCAGGTCATCGCCCAGGGGCCGATGGCCTCGCAGTCCGCCATCAAAATGCTCGGCACCAACGGTGGTGGCTTCACCAATGCCAACTCCGCGCAGCCTTTTGAGAATCCCACCCCGCTTTCCAACTTCGTGCAGATGCTGTCCATCTTCGCCATCGGCAGCGCCCTGACGTATTACCTCGGACGCATGACCAAAAACCAGCGCCATGGCTGGGCGGTGTGGTGGGCGATGATCATCCTGTTCACCGGCGCCACGGTCTTCTGCTGGTGGGCGGAGGCCCGGGGGAATCCCATTCACCAGAGCCTTGGCCTCATTGCCGGCGACGGCAATATGGAGGGCAAGGAGGTGCGGTTCGGCATCTTCAATTCCTCCCTCTTCGCCACCATCACCACCTCCGCCTCCTGCGGCGCGGTGAATGCCATGCACGACTCCTTCACGGCTCTCGGCGGCCTGGTGCCGCTCTTCATGATGGAGCTGGGGGAAGTGGTCATCGGCGGGGTCGGCGCGGGGCTTTACGGCATGCTGGTGTTTGTGATCCTGGCGGTCTTCATCGCCGGTCTCATGGTGGGCCGCACGCCGGAGTATCTGGGCAAAAAGATCGCCGCCTTTGATGTGAAGATGGCTATGATCGCCCTGCTGGTGCTCTGCATCACCATCCTCGGCTTCACCGCCTGGGCGGTGGTCAGCGACTGGGGACTGGCCGGACTGAACAACAGCGGGCCGCACGGATTCAGCGAAATCCTCTACGCCTTCAGCTCCGCCACCGCCAACAACGGCAGCGCCTTCGCCGGTCTCACCGCCACTCCCGCCAATGGCGACACCCATTACAACCTGACGCTGGCGGCGGCGATGCTCATCGGCCGTTTTCTCATGATCGTGCCCATCATGGCCCTCGCGGGGTCGCTGGTGAAAAAGAAAATCTCGCCTCCCGGCGCGGGCACTTTCCCGGTCACCGGCGCGACCTTTGTGGTCCTGCTCATCGGTTCCGTGCTCCTCATCGGCGCACTGAATTTCCTGCCCGCTCTGGCCCTGGGTCCCATCGTGGAGCATTTCCTGATGCTCAAGGGATCGCTCTTCTAACAACCATTGGGAGCCCGGCCATCCTGGCTGGGCGTTCCCGCCTTCCTGTTAAAAATCATTCTTTAAAACGGCGGTCTCCTGACAAGGCAACGCACAGGCGAGACGCCCGTGCTCCCATTTGCCGATCCACTAACTTTAGAATTTGAACTCCATGAATCATAAAGCTCCCTCATTGTTCGACTGGAAGATCGCCGGTCCCGCGATTGGCGAATCGTTTAAAAAGCTGGACCCCCGGCTCATGATCCGGAATCCGGTCATGTTTGTCACTGAAGTCGGCGCGGTGCTGACCACCATCAGCATCCTCACCGCTCCGGCGGAACGCGGGTTCATCATCCAGCTGGCGGTGTGGCTGTGGTTCACGGTGCTCTTCGCCAACTTCTCCGAAGCCATGGCCGAGGGCCGCGGCAAAGCCCAGGCCGACAGCCTGCGCAAAGCCCGCCGCGACACCATGGCCCGCCGCCTGAAGAATGGCCGCGAGCAGAGCGTGCCCGCCTCGCAGCTGGAGAAAGGCGACGAGGTGGTCTGTGAAACGGGAGACGTCATCCCGGCGGACGGCGAGGTCATTGAAGGCATCGCCAGCGTGGACGAGGCCGCCATCACCGGCGAATCCGCCCCCGTGATCCGCGAGAGCGGCGGTGACCGCAGCGCCGTCACCGGCGGCACCCGCGTGATCAGCGACCGCATTGTGATCCGCATCACCTCCGAGAAAGGCAACACCTTCCTCGACCGCATGATCGCCATGGTGGAGGGCGCGAAACGTCAGAAGACGCCGAATGAAATCGCCCTGACCATCCTGCTCTCGGCCCTGACGCTGGTGTTCCTCCTGGTGGTGGTGACCCTGAAACCCTTCGGCATTTACGCCGGGGTGAACTTCACGCTGCCGGTGCTCATCGCGCTGCTGGTGTGCCTGATTCCCACGACCATCGGCGGGCTGCTCAGCGCGATCGGCATCAGCGGCATTGACCGCCTCATCCGCCGGAACGTCATGGCCACCAGCGGCCGCGCGGTGGAGGCGGCGGGGGACATTGATGTGCTCCTGCTCGACAAAACCGGCACCATCACCATCGGCAACCGCATGGCCTCGGACTTCCGTCCCGCTCCCGGCGTGACCGAACCCCAGCTGGCCGACGCCGCGCAGCTCGCGTCGCTGGCCGATGAGACGCCGGAAGGCCGCAGCATCGTCATTCTGGCCAAGGAGAAACACAACCTGCGCGGCCGCGACCTGTCGTCGCCCCACGCCGTGTTTGTCCCCTTCACCGCCCAGACCCGCATGAGCGGCGTGGACTTCGACAACCGCAGCATCCGCAAGGGCGCGGCGGATTCCGTGAAGCATTACGTGCTGTCACTCGGCGGCACTTATCCCGCCGAGGTGGAGAAAGCTGTGGAGGCCGCCTCCCGCGCCGGGCGCACGCCGCTGGTGGTGGCCGAGGGCAGCCGCGTGCTGGGCGTGGTGGAATTGAAGGACGTGGTC
Source organism: Verrucomicrobiota bacterium (assembly GCA_040386695.1). GTDB lineage: Bacteria > Verrucomicrobiota > Verrucomicrobiia > Verrucomicrobiales > V1-33 > CAIZWU01. The sequence continues at coordinate 21,163 of JAZKFB010000030.1, read as the reverse complement.
AAAGGCGGCATTAAAGAGCGCTTTGCCCAGCTCCGCAAAATGGGCATCCGCACGGTCATGATCACCGGCGACAACCCCATGACCGCCGCCGCCATCGCCGCCGAGGCCGGCGTTGATGACTTCATGGCCCAGGCCACACCGGAGGATAAACTGAAGCGCATCCGCAGCGAGCAGGCCGCCGGGCATCTGGTGGCCATGACCGGCGACGGCACCAACGACGCTCCGGCTCTGGCGCAGGCGGATGTCGGCGTGGCCATGAACACCGGCACCCAGGCCGCGCGCGAGGCCGGGAACATGGTGGACCTTGACAGCAATCCCACGAAGCTCATCGAGATTGTGGAGATCGGAAAACAGCTGCTCATGACCCGCGGCTCGCTCACCACTTTCAGCATCGCCAACGACGTCGCCAAATACTTCGCCATCATTCCCGCCATGCTCATGGCCACCTTCCCGGTGATCAGCCCGCTGAACATCATGGGCCTCGGCTCGCCGCAGAGCGCCATCCTCAGCGCCATTATTTTCAATGCCCTGATCATCATCGCTCTCATTCCGCTGGCGCTGAAAGGCGTGGCTTACCGGCCTGTCGGAGCCGTCGCCGTCCTGCGAAGGAACCTGCTGGTTTACGGCCTCGGCGGGCTGGTGCTGCCTTTTATCGGGATCAAACTCATCGACGTGATCATCACCACCCTCCACCTCGCCTGAGCCCCAAGTGATGCAGGCTTCCCAGCCTGCACGGCCACCGGACTTCCAGCCCGGTGATCCTTCAATTCAAAACCAAAACAAACTCGAAACCCAATCCATGAAATCGCTAACCTCACATCTCCGTCCGGCCATTGCCTCCACCGCTGTCTTCACCATCGTTCTTTGCGGACTGTATCCGCTCGCCGTCTGGGGCATCGGGCAGACCGTTTTCAAAGACAAAGCCAATGGCAGTCTCATCGTTGGCAAAGACGGACAGCTGCGCGGCTCAACCCTGCTGGGACAGAACTTCAGCGGTCCGCAGTATTTCCACAGCCGTCCCAGCGCGGCGGGAGCGAATGGTTATGACGCCAGCGCCTCCAGTGGTTCCAACCTCGGCCCGACTTCGCAGAAACTGGCCGATCAGATCCGGGAGCGCGTGGCCGCCTACCGCGCGGAAAACGGACTGGCGGCCGATGTCCAAATCCCCGCCGATGCTGTCACCGCGTCCGCCAGCGGGCTGGATCCCCACATCAGCCCGCGCAATGCGGAGCTGCAGCTGGACCGGGTGGCCAAGGCCCGGAATTTCACCGCCGCGCAGGTCAGCGGGCTCATCCGCCAAGCCACGGACAATCCCGGCTTCGGCATCCTCGGCGAGCCCGGCGTGAACGTGGTGAAACTGAACCTCGCCCTCGACGGTAGGTGAGAGCCACTGGGAGCACAGGCGTCTCGCCTGTGCGTTTAAATCCGAGTGCTTCCTTCCGTTTGGGAACGGCTTTTTACAAAACGCACAGGCGAGACGCCCGTGCTCCCAGTGGCTGAAGCCGCCGTTCCTCTTCGCCTTGTTCCAAACCTTATCCTCCCACACCCTCCTCCCGCCATGACTGAAGACGACAGGCCCGATCCCGACCAGCTCCTGGCGGAGCATTGGCACGGCGAATCCCCATCCCGTGCCGGCCGGCTGGTGCTTTTTCTGGGCATGTGTCCCGGTGTGGGGAAAACCTATGCCATGCTCAAGGCCGCGCATCAGCGGCGTCAGGAGGGCGTGAGCGTGGTGGCGGGGATTGTGGAGACGCATGGCCGCGCGGAGACGGCGGTGCTGCTGGAGGAACTGGAGGAAATCCCCCGGCTTCACCGCGAGCATCGGGGACACCGCATCGGCGAGTTTGATCTGGATGCGGTGCTGCGCCGCCGCCCGCAACTGGTGCTGGTTGATGAGCTGGCGCACACCAACGCGCCGGGCTCGCGTCATGCGAAGCGTTACCAGGATGTGCAGGAGCTGCTGGCGGCGGGGATTGATGTTTACACGACCCTGAACGTCCAGCACATCGAGAGTCAGGTGGACACGGTGCGGCAGATCACCGGCGTCACCATCACGGAGACGGTGCCGGATTCCATCCTGGATCAGGCGCAGGAAATCCAGCTCATCGACCTCCGGGTGCCGCAGCTGCTGGAGCGGCTGGCGGAAGGCAGGGTGTATCAGGGCGAACGCGCGGCCCAGGCGGCGGAGGGTTTTTTCAAGGAGGCCAACCTGACCGCCCTGCGGGAGCTGGCGCTGCGTTTCACCGCCGAGCATGTGGACCGCGATCTGGAGGAGATGCGCCGCCGCCGCCGCGTCAGCAGTCCCTGGAAAACCAGCGCCCGGCTGATGGTCGGCGTGGGGCCCAGCCCGTATTCCGAAAGCCTCGTGCGCTGGACCCGGCGGGCGGCCACCAGACTGGGCTGTCCCTGGCTGGTGGTGTGGGTGGAGAGTTCGCGGGCTCTGACGCCGGAGGAGCAGGCGCGGCTGACCGGCACGCTGGGCCTGGCGAGGAGGCTGGGCGCGGAGGTGATTTCCGTCACGGATGAAAGTGTCAGCGCGGCTCTGCTGCGGACCGCGCGGGAGCGGAATGTCACGCAGATTGTGGTCGGCAAGCCGGGGCGCTTCCGCTGGTGGCGGGCGTCGCTGGCGGATCTGCTGATCCGGGACAGCGGGGACATCGATATCTGTGTGGTGCGGCCTTTGATTTCCGGCTCCCCGGCGCGGGCCGAATCCAATTTAAAAGCCGGGGAAACGATCACCGAGACGGGGGTCGCCGAATACAGCAGCGCGCTGGCCGCCGGGTTTGTGCTGGTGTCCCTGGCGTGGGGCATGGCGGGCTGGCTCGGCTATATGGCGGTGGGGCTGCTTTTTCTGCTGGGAGTGATTCTGGCCTCGCTGCGCCTGAGCCGGGGGCCGGTGCTGCTGATGGCGGCGGGACTGGCGCTCTCCTGGGATTTTCTGTTCATCGAGCCGAAGTTCACCTTCCATATCAGTCAGGTTCACGATGTGATCATGTTCGTGATGTTCTTCATCGTCGCTTTCAGCATGGGGCATCTCACCACCCGGCTGCGTCAGCGGGAGAAAGCGGAACGCCAGCGCCAGCGGCACACCGCCGCGCTGCTGCGGGTGACCCAAAGCGCCGCGCTTTCCGCCGATCCGGCGAAGGGACTGGCGGAGGCTCTGGGGACGATTGGTGAAATGCTCCACGCGGGCACCGCGCTCGTGGTCCGTGGCCAGGACCGCTCGCTGCCGGAGACGCTGCACCGGGCCAGCAGCATCACGCCCTCACCGAAGGAATGGGGCGTCATTCACTGGGTTTATCAGAACCGTCAGGCCGCCGGCCGTTTCACCGGAACCTTGCCGGAATCCGCCGCCACCTGGTTTCCGCTGGAGACGGCGACGGCGCTGCTGGGCGTCTTCGGAGTGCAGCTCGGAGGGCGGTCGGTGATGGATTTCGGAATGCGTCAGGCCATTGAAGCTTTCGCGCTGCAGCTGGCCCTGGTGCTTGAAAAGGAGCACTTCATCCAGGCGGTGAAACACGCCGATCTGCTGGCGCATTCGGAGCAGCTTCAGCGCACGCTTCTCGACAGCGTGTCGCACGAACTGAAGACGCCCCTTGCCGTGATTCAGGCTTCCCTTGAAGGCTTGGCCGATGCGGATGGCGTCCGGGATGTAAATGCAGATGGATATGGAGATCAGACCGGGCCCGGAACTGCGGATTTGCGTGTGGAAAAGCTGAAGCAAAAGGGGACGGAAATTGAAGCGGGAAAGAGAGAAGGCGCGGAAAACTTTTACCTGGGGGAAATCAAAACCGCGTCCCGGCGGCTGCAGCGCGTGGTGAATAATCTGCTCCAGATGACCCGCATCGAGTCCGCCGCCGTCCGGCCGCAGCGCGAGTGGTGTCTGGTTGGCGATCTCGTGCAGCAGTCGCTCGGCATGGTTGGCGACGCCCTGGCTGGACGGGTGGTCACGGTGAATATTCCGTCCAGCCTGCCGGCGGTGGAGGTGGACTCCGGGATTCTGAGTCAGGTGATGGCGAATATTCTGCACAACGCGGCGGTTTACACCCCGGCGGGAACGGGGGTGGAGATCACGGCGGTTCTGCGGGATTTGGATGAGAATAATACTCACGGGCGGGACGCCCGTGCTCCTGTCTCAGGGCAGCTGCGGGGGATGCTGGAGCTGCGCATTGCGGATCACGGGCCGGGGATTCCCGAGGCGGATCTGGCCAGGGTTTTTGAGAAATTCCACCGTCTGCCCGGCAGTCCGACTGGCGGCACCGGGCTGGGGTTGTCCATTGCCCAGGCGTTTGTCCGGGCGCTGGGCGGCACGATCAGCGCTGGCAACCGGGCCGGAGGCGGCGCAGAATTCACGATTCTGCTTCCGGTGGATGTTCTTCCCGCATGACCACTCCCGCCGCCCTCCGGGCCCTTGTCATTGATGATGAAATCCAGCTCCGCCGTCTCCTGAAGGTGGCGCTGCAAAGCCGGGGCTATGAGGTTTTTGAGGCGGAAAGCGGCACCCTTGGTCTGAGCGAGGCCGCTTTCCGCAAGCCGGATGTCATTCTCCTTGATCTCGGTTTACCCGACATGGACGGCATTGAGGTCCTGAAGCGCCTGCGCGAGTGGACGGACACTCCCGTGCTTATCCTGAGCGTGCGGGATCAGGAGAAAACCAAGGTTTCCGCCCTGGAAAACGGAGCCGACGACTACGTCACCAAGCCTTTTTCCACCGCTGAACTCGTCGCCCGGCTTCAAGCCATCCAGCGCCGCCGCAAAGTGCCGGAGGAGGCGACGCTGACATTGGGCGCGCTGACGTTCGATTTCGCCGCCCGCGAGGTGCGGATGGATGGGGCGCCGCTGAAACTCACGGCCACGGAATACAGTCTTCTCAAACTCCTCGCCCGCCACGCCGGCCGGATTTTGACCGGCAACCGCATCCTGACCACCGTCTGGGGGCCGAACGCCGGGGAGCATGCGCAGTACCTCCGGGTTTACGTCGGCCACCTGCGGAAGAAAATTCTGGGCAGCGGCGTCGAAATCAGGAACGATCCGGGCATCGGCTACCGGCTGATTACGGGCGGGTCCTGAGGATAGCCGGGAGACGGGGCCTGTGCGATTTGCGGGAACAGGTTTCTTTCATGTCCCGTTAAAGAAGCGCCGGGTTGCCCGAACAACTGCTTGCCGCCCGGGGGATTTCCTTTTAGAAACGGGGAAGCCAGCTCCTGGAGCTGGCCTTTCCTGGACGCATGAAAAAGATCGAAGCCATCATCAAACCTTTCAAACTCACGGATGTGAAGACAGCGCTGCAGAATGCCGGGGTGATGGGCATGACGGCGACGGAGGTGCGGGGCTTCGGCCGCCAGCGCGGGCACATGGAGCTTTACCGGGGCAGCGAGTATGTCATGGATTTTGTGCCCAAGGTGAAAGTGGAGGTGCTGGTGGAGGACGGACTGGTGGAGACGGTGCTGCGGCTCATTGAGGAGGTGGCGGCCACGGGGAAGATCGGGGACGGAAAAATTTTTGTGATGCCTGCGGAGGAGGTGATCCGCATCCGCACCGGCGAGCGCGGAGAGAGCGCCCTTTGATGGCCCCCGCAACGTATCCCTTTCAAACCAAGTCCAATTCAAGCCGTGCGATTTTTCTCCAACTCTCTCCTGCCGGGCCTGATGTGCGCCGTCCTGCTTTGCGCGGCTTGCCCGGCGCGGGCCGCGACCACGATCCGCGTGCCTCTGGCGAATGGGTTTGATCTTCCGGTGGGCAAGCCGGACGGCGAGGGATATTACGTTTTCCGCGGTTATTATCCGGGCGGTCACCTCGGGGAGGACTGGAATGGCAAGGGCGGCGGGGACACGGATCTCGGGGCTCCTGTCTATGCCAGCGGCGATGGCGTGGTGGTGTTTTCCGAGGATTATCTGCGCGGCTGGGGGAATGTGGTGATCGTCCGCCACGCTTACGTCGATGAGAATGGCCGGGTGGCCCTGATGGACAGTCTTTACGGACATCTCGACCGGCGGATGGTGAACAAATATCAGCTGGTGAAGCGGGGGCAGCAGCTCGGAACCATCGGCACCGCGCATGGGAAATATGCCGCGCATCTTCATTTCGAGATGCGGAAGAACATCCAGATCGGCATGGCCCGACGCGCTTTTGATCAGGGGTATTCCAACTACTTCAGCCCCCGCCAGTTCATCGCCTCCCGCCGCGTGCTCCGCGCCGGGGCCAATGTGGCGGTGCCGGTGGACACCTTCAGCGCACCGCTGGATTCCGATCCCGCAGGCAGCGACGGTCCGCCAAAACCTCCGGCGCTGACCAGGGACGGCAGGCCCGCCATTCCGCCGGTGCCCACCCGCAGCCCGGCCACCGTGCCTGTTCCGGAGCCCGGCTCCGTGGAGAAGACCGATTCCAAAACGAAAGGCGGAGACGCCAATTCCAAAGCCATGGCTGACCGTGAAGCCCGGCTCCGGAAAATCATCGAGGAGAATAAAAAGAAGGTCGATGCCATCAAGGACGACGATCTGGACGGCTTCTGGTCCAAGCTGAAAAAGAAGCTGGACGAGAAACGGTGAGCTGGATCCGTGTGGAGGAGGAAACTGCCGGCGCAGGCGGAGCGGAGATTCGTTTGGGGATTACCCAGTGGGATTTCCCGCTTAATCCCAGGACTTCAAATTGTCGCTCCAGGTTTCCCATTTGCCGTCCTTGCCGGGGCTCCATATGATCACGCGGTTCGGAAGTTTTTCACGGCCGTCATCGACTTCATCGGCATTGGGATTGATCATCTCGCCGTCGTAATTGGAATCCAGCCGGATGCGGTAATAATTGCCCCAACCATCCACGGCTTCGAAGCGGCCCTCCTCAAGAACGAGACCGCCAATCCACTTGTCGCTTCCCTCGGCTTCGGCATTGCGGGTTCCGCTGCGGGCTTTTGCCGCTTTCATGCCCTCAAGGTAATTGATTTTGCGGGTGTTCTGCTGAGCGTCGTTGTCGGGCTCCTTGCCGAACAGAATCTGAATGAGCCCTCCGGCGGCGGAGGTGTCGGTGCTGGAATCCTGCCCATCCTTGAAGGACGGAGGCTTGGGAAGTCGGTTATAGTCTCCGTAAAATTGAGTGACGGCGTCCGCGATGCCTTTGCCGAGCACGCGGGAGTCAGTGCGTTTCCCCTCCGGAGGTCTCCTGAAATACAACCCAATAACGAAAAATAGAATCACGGGAACCAGCAGCCACCACAAAGAAACATGGGTGCTCATGCATGACCTTTCGCTCTCCTTGGGAATAACATCCTCATTCATGGGCGAACCGATTATCAAAGTGTTCGTTTGTTGGGAATCATAAAATCCGGTCGCGCCATCCGGCCAAAACGGGCAGGAGATTCCGGACAGGCCTTCGGCGCAATGCCGCATTGAATCCGTCGCCGGGGACGTGATTTTGCCATTTCCCCGAATTCCCGAAATGGCGACTCCTCCCGGCATCATCCGCATCACTGGCGCGCGACAGCATAATTTGAAAAACATCACGGTCGAGCTGCCCAAAAACAGCCTGACGGTGATCACGGGCGTGAGCGGTTCGGGCAAGTCGTCCCTGGCGTTTGACACGCTGTACGCGGAGGGGCAGCGGCGGTATGTGGAGAGCCTGAGCACCCACGCCCAGGCTTATCTGGAGCGGCTGGAGAAGCCGGATGTGGATCAGATTGAAGGTCTGTCCCCGGCCATCGCCATCGGGCAGCACGCGGGCATTTCCAACCCGCGCTCCACCATCGCCACGGTGACGGAGATTTACGATTTTTTGCGCGTGCTTTATGCCACCTGTGGACAGCCGCATGATCCGGTCACGGGCGAGCCGATCCGGCGTCACACCTCGCCGGAGATTGTGAAAACGCTGATGGAGCTGCCCGAGGGGACGAAGCTGATGGTGCTGGCTCCGCTGCCGGCGACGGAGACCGCGCAGGGCTCCAAGCTGCGCGACCGTCTGGCGCGCCAGGGATTTGTCAGAATCCGGGTGAATGGCGCGGTGCGGGAGCTGGAGGAGAAGCCGGAGATCACGGAAAAAAGCACCGTCGAGCTGGTGGTGGACCGTCTGGTGGTCCGGCCGGAGGCGCAGACGCGGATGCTGGACAGCCTGCTGGTGGCCCTGCGCTGGAGCGGTGCGGCGAGCCAGGTTCTTATTCTGATCGATGAGGCCGGGGTCTGGCGGGAGCGGCGGTTCACCACGCTGTATGCCAATCCGGAAACCGGTTTCCGTATGCCGCCGCTGACGCCGAAGCATTTTTCCTTCAACAGCCATCTCGGAGCCTGTCCAGTCTGCGAGGGACTGGGGAACACACTGAGCTTTGACCCCGATCTGGTGGTGCCGGATCCTGACAAGTCGCTGGCGGACGGCGCGCTGCGCACCTGGTGGTCGAAAAACGCCAAACTGAAAGCCGTGCAGGACCGGCAGATTGAAGGCCTGGCGGAGCATTTTCAGGTGGACTGCAAAACGCCGTTCCGCGGCCTGCCGCAGGATTTCAGGGACGCGCTGTTTTACGGCTCCGGCGGCAAGGCGGTGGCCAGCAAAACCAAAACGAAAACCGTTTCCAAACCCTTCGAGGGACTGGCGGCCCAGGCGGAACGGCTGCTGAAGGAGAGCGAGAGCGAGTTCATGAAGCAGAACATCCGCCGCTACATGAATCCCTCGCGCTGCACGGCCTGCGGCGGACGGCGGCTGAAGCCGGAGATTCTGGGCGTGACCCTGACCGGGCCGGGCAGGCTGGCCGGGCGGGGGGAGACGGCTGACAAATCCGATTTAACTCCGGCTTCCAGTTCCCGCTCCAAAGCCAAAAACAAATCAGAAGCCGCCTCCAAAGCCAAAACGGAACCGCCCCCCGGACAGGGGGAAGGCGCGCCGGGTCCGGCAGCGGGAGAGTTTTCCATTGATCAGTTCACGGCCCTGACCATCACGGAGGCTCTGGCCCTGGTGCCACAGTTTGTGATTGAGGAAAAGCTGCGCGCGGCCTGTTCCGAGGTGCTGCGGGAGCTTTCGTCGCGGCTGGGCTTTCTGGCGAATGTGGGGCTCGGCTATCTGACGCTGGACCGGGAATACGGCACGCTTTCCGGCGGGGAGGCGCAGCGCATCCGCCTGGCGACGCAGCTGGGATCGCGGCTCAGTGGCGTGCTTTATGTGCTGGACGAGCCGAGCATCGGCCTGCATCAGCGCGACAACGACCGCCTGCTGGACACGTTGAAGGAACTGCGCGATTTGGGGAATACAGTCATCGTGGTGGAGCACGACGAGGACACGATTCTGGCGGCGGACTGGCTCATTGATCTCGGGCCGGGCGCGGGGCCGCGCGGCGGCGAGCTGATCGCCAGCGGCAAGCCTGCCGATGTGGCGAAGCAGGCGAACTCGGTCACCGGGCGTTTCCTCAGCGGCGCGGTGCGCATTCCTTTGCCAAAGCAGCGGGTGGTGCCGCCGGCTTTCAAACCGGGGAATGAGAACGGCTGGATCACGGTGCGGGGCGCGGCGGAGAATAACCTGCGCGGCGTCGATGTCAGTTTTCCGCTGGGCTGCCTCGTCTGCGTGACCGGCGTCAGCGGCAGCGGGAAAAGCACTCTCGTGGATGACATTCTGCGGCGCGAGCTGTTCCGCCGGCTGTATCATTCCAAAGAGCCGCCGGGCAAACACACGGGCATCACGGGACTGACGCAGATTGATAAGGCGGTGGTCATTGACCAGAGTCCCATCGGCCGCAATCCACGGTCGAATCCGGCGACTTACGTCGGTGCGTTCACGCTGATCCGCGATCTGTTCAGCCAGCTGCCGTCGTCCAAAGTGCGCGGCTACACGCCGGGAACTTTCAGCTTCAACACCGCCGGCGGACGCTGTGAAATGTGTGAGGGCGACGGGGTGATCCGCATCGACATGCATTTCCTCAGCGACGCCTACGTGACCTGCGAGGCCTGCGAGGGAAAACGTTATAACCGCGAGGTGCTGGAGGTGACTTTCAAAGGCCGGAACATCGCGGAGGTGCTGGGGATGACGCTGGATGAATCCGCTGATTTCTTCCGCAGCGTGCCCGGACTGGGCGACCGGCTGCGGATGCTGTGCAGCGTGGGGCTTGGTTATCTCAAGCTCGGCCAGGCCGCGAACACCCTGAGCGGCGGCGAGGCGCAGCGCATCAAGCTGTCAGCGGAACTGGCCAAACGCGCCACCGGCCGCGCCATTTACCTTTTGGATGAGCCGACCACCGGTCTGCATTTTCAGGATATCGACACCCTGCTCCGCGTGCTTCAGGGCCTGCGCGACGGCGGGAACACTCTTATTGTGATCGAACACAATCTCGACGTCATCAAATGCGCCGACTGGATCATCGACATGGGCCCGGAAGGCGGCACCGGCGGCGGGCAGGTGGTGGCGGAGGGACCGCCGGAAGTCATCGCCGCCTGTGCGGCGAGCCTGACAGGCCAGTATCTGAAAGCGAAGCTGCTGTAAGTGTGTGGTTGGCGCTGACCTGTGGACCCGGGGACCCGGGGCATGGTGGAGCGTGCGGGCAAGGAGGGAAACAGGCGCAAGCTTTGGACTGCGGTGACTGGTCACCGCTTTTTCCAGCGGGACTTGTCCCGCGCCCGGCTCCCTGAGGATAATTCGCGGATTGTGCGGAGAATCACGCGGCGGCGGCAAGTCGCCTTTCCCAAAAGCGGTGACCAGTCACCGCAGTCCAAGGCGGCGTCCGCTTCCGGGAAATGGTATCGGAGGGTGGGCGGACTCTTCAGAAATGTGAGGGCTCGCGCTTCAGCCGCTGGCCTCGGCCGACCTCGCCGACGAACTGGCCGTCCCGCACGGCGACTTTGCCGCGCACGGTGACGACGCTGGGTTTGCCCTCGATTTCCCAGCCTTCAAAGGCGTTGTAGTCGAGGTTCTGGGTCTGGGTGGCGGCGCTGATTTTTCCCCGGTAATCCGGATCGTAAATCACCAGATCGGCGTCCGCGCCGACAGCGATGGTGCCTTTGCGGGGGAAGAGGCCGAAGAGTTTGGCGGCGTTGGTGCTGGCGGTGGCGACGAAGGTTTGCAGGTCCATGCGGCCACTCTTCACGCCGTGGGTGTAGAGCAGGTTCACGCGGTCCTCGATGGCGGGGATGCCGTTGGGGATTTTGGTGAAGTCGTCCTGGCCCATGGCTATTTTCTGGCTGTGGAAATCGAAGGGCGCGTGGTCCGTGGCCACGGTGCTGACGAGGCCGGAGCGCAGCGCCTGCCAGAGAATGGGCTGGTTGGCGGCTTCCCGGAGCGGGGGGGACATGACGTATTTCATGCCCTCGAAGGCCGGGCGCTCAGCCCAGGTTTTGTCGATGAGGAGATACTGGATGAGGGTTTCCACGGAGACATTCACGCCACGCATCCGGGCGGCGGCGGCCTCGTGCAGGGCTTCAGCGCAGCTGGTGTGGACGCAGTAAACGGCGGCTCCGGTCAGCTCGGCGAAAGTGCAGAGGTGATGCACGCCCTCGGCCTCCACGCGGGGCGGACGGCTTTGGTAGTGCCCCTCCGGGCCGGTGACGCCGGCGGCGAGGAGTTCGCGGCAGCGCTCAGCGACGAGGGTTTCGTTCTCGCAGTGCGCGGCCACAATCACGCCGAGTTCCTTGGCCAGTTTCAGGGTGTGGTAAAGCTCGGCGTCGTCCACGCCGAACGCGCCTTTGTAAGCCAGGAAAATCTTGAAGCTGGCGGTGCCCTGCCTGACGATTTCCCGCAGATCCTCCGCCGTGCCGTCCTGGAAGCGGGTCACCCCCATGTGGTGGGCGTAGTCGCAGCAGGCCCGGCCTTCCGCCTGGGCGAGCCATGTTTCATAGCCTTCGGCGGCGCTCATGCCGCGGGCCGGGCAGATCATTTCAAAGATGGTGGTGGTGCCGCCCATCAGCGCGGCCCGGGTGCCGGTGGTGTAGTCGTCCTTCGAATACGTGCCCATGAAGGGCAGGTAAATGTGGGTGTGCGGGTCGATGAAGCCGGGGAAAACCAGCTTGCCGGTGGCGTCGATGATCTCCGTGCCGGGCGGCGCCTCCAGGTTTTGTCCGAGGCGGGTGATGGTTTCGCCCCCGCAATAAATGTCGCCGATGAATTCACTGTCGGCGGTGATGACGCGTCCGTTTCTGATAAGCAGTGGCATGGGGCGAGTGTAGGGCAGGGGGCCCGGGTTTGAAAAGGGAAAGCACTTTGCTTCCTGCCGCCAGGCCTTGCGTCCAGCGGATGAGGGCCGACAGATGATGGCCTCATGAGCCCGAATGCCAGTCCCTTCGCCGCCACGCCCGAACCACCGTATTTCGCGGTGATTTTTTCATCCCGCCGCACGGAAGGGGATCAGGGGTATGGGGAGATGGCGGCCAGAATGGTGGAACTGGCGGCCACGCAGCCCGGTTTTCTGGGCGTGGAGTCCGTGCGGGGAGCGGATGGGTTCGGCATCACGGTTTCCTACTGGACCAGCCTGGAAGTCATTTCAGCCTGGAAGCGGGAGGAGGAGCACCGCGCCGCCCAGGAGAACGGGCGGCGGGTATGGTATGCGGATTATCAGGTGCGGATCACGGAGGTGCTGCGGGCTTACGGGACCGTTTGAGACAGGAGGGGAATCTGTCTGAAAATTCACCGGGATATAATGGTCAGCCCGCAAAACTTGCTTGATTCGTTGACCCGTTTCCGTGTCGCACACCTGCCTTATGAACATAAAAACCTCCCTGATCCTTTTTTCCGCCGGGCTCGCTCTGAGCAGTGCCGTCCACGCGGCCAGTGTCACTTACACCACCGGCAATTTCGCCAGTGACGGGAGCAATGCCTCCATCCTGGCCAAAAACGGAACGGTGGTGTCCGCCATCAATTTCACCACGGATCCGCCCCGCACCGGTCCCTTCACGGCCACGAATCCTGATCCGTCGGTGACCGTCAACGGCATTGCCTTCACCGCCACTCCCGGCACCAGCGCCGGTGGTCTCACGGGATCTTTTTATTCCGTGAACAGCGCGGGACTGGATATTGACCGCGACAGCAACCTTTCCTACGCCACGTCCCCGATGCTGGACAGCTTGGCTTACGACGTGATCCGCACCGGCGGCAACGGGGCGGGCATGGTTTTCAATCTGACGAATCTGACGATCGGCCAGCCGTATCAGGTGCAGTTCATTTTCTCGGCTTCCGACGCGGCGCGGCGTCTGTATCTCACCTCCCAGGCGGACGCCAATCTCGCGGGAAGCAATAACATTTTGGCTTATGGGGTCACGAACGGCGCCGGCCTGCTGACGGGCACTTTCACGGCGGACGCGGCGACCCAGACTTTCAATTTCTGGAACACGGACACCGGTTCCCAGCGCGTGTCCGTCGCCGGCTTCGTGCTCCAGAGTCTTCCCGTGCCGGAACCCGGTGCGGCCGCTCTCGGGCTGCTGGGCTTCCTGCCGATGTTCCGCCGCCGCCGCTGAGCGACGGGCGATTGCGCCCGGGGCAGCGCTGCCGACAGCGCGCATGACCCAGGGCAAATTCTGAAAATTCCACAGCCTGAAATCCTGATCCAGGGTCAGGATTTCAGGCTGTTTCCGTGGCCGGACGGAAGATTCACGTCCTGAGCCGGAGGGGAGTCAAAAAGTTCCCGGGGAGAAGGATGACAGCGGCTGGGAGGGCGTGGCCATGGCCAGCCCGGCGTTGGGGCCGCTGGCCTCCATGGTGATCAGCGTGGCCACGGAAACAAAACGCAGGCCGCGCTGCTGGAGGGCGGGGAGAGTGGAGGGCATGGCGTTGACCGTGGTGGCGTGGATGTCGTGGGCGAGAATGATGGATCCGGCCCGGGCACCGGCGCGGATGCGGCTGGAGACGATGCCCGCGTTCCGGTCGCGCCAGTCGTTGGGGTCCACGCTCCACATGATGGTGGGGTAACCGAATTCCCGGGCAATCCAGGATTTCTGAGCCGCTGTGATGGCCCCGTAAGGCGGACGGTAACAGATGGGGGCCACACCGCAGGCCTGGGTGATGGCGTCGTGGGTGCGCCGCAGCTCGGAGCGCACGGCGGTGTCGGAGAGTTTGGAAAGCGCGGGATGGCTCCAGCTGTGGTTCGCCACCTCATGACCCTCGGCGACGATGCGCTGGACGATGCGGGGGTAGGCGGCGGCGTTTTTGCCGATGAGGAAAAACGTGGCCTTCAAATTCCACTGGGCCAGCATATCCAGAAGGCGGGGTGTCAGACTGGGGTGCGGGCCGTCGTCGTAAGTCATGGCGGCGTAAGGTCCGGGCACATGGCAGGAGGAAAAGCTCACGCGGATACCCGGCGGCAGGGATCGCGGCACGGGGCCATTGGCGAAATTCGGCGGCAGGGGGCCGTGCGGGGCCATGATCACGGGAGCGGGGCCTCCGGGTCTTTTCCATGTGGAGCTGCAGCTGGGCAGCAGGCCGGCGGCGAGGGGAAGGGCGGAAAGCAGGAGTTGCCGGCGGTTCATACAGTTAAAATAAGAGGGGGAGGAGGAGCTGAGAGTGGGAGACCGGTGAAACGTGAACGGGAGGTGAGCGGGACGCCATTCTTCCTCCAATTGAACGCCATACGCCGCCGAATCCCACAATTCCAACAAAAATGCAGTCATCCGGCCGGGAGAGCCGCGGGTCATTTGCAGCCAGCAGGTTGACAGCCCGGAAAACCACCCTTAGCGGAGGGCGTCCGCGCTGCATGGAACCCGGTGAGAATCCGGGACAGTTGGCGCTGCTGTATCCGGTTACAATGCCCCGGTATGCCAATTCTGAAACGGTGGAGTCCTCAGGGAATCCGCCGCCGAGGGGTGAAGGCGGGGCGGAGGTCTGAAGCCGGGAGTCAGAACACTTGAAACGCGGACTTTCCCCGGCTGCGGCGGCCTCACGGCGGCGGTGACCGGGACTCAACTCATCCGCGCCGGTGCGTTTCCAAAACCGGCAGAGAAATCCAATGACATCCTGTAAAACCAAGCGCCTGATCGCAGTGGGCGCGCTTTTCTGTTCTGCGACGTTTCTTCCCTCCGCCTCCTCCGCTGCGACTTTTCTGGCGTCGGATGTCTCAAACTGGATCGGGCCCGCCGCCGGCACCGGCGTCAGTCAGGCGGTGCTGGTCATTCAATGGCCCGGCCAGAGCGGCTGGGCCTGGGGCATCCGCTGGAACACGGCCGACAGCAAAAACGGCGGAGACCTGCTCATGGCTCTCGCGGGAACGGAACCGCGTTTCAGAGCCAGTATTTCCGGCACCGGGTTTGTCTCCAATCTGACCTGGGACTCCGATTTGAATGGCACGGCGGATCTGTCCTTTCCCGCCTACAATGCCGAGACGGGCCAGTATCTGAATTATTTCGTGAACAACAACCAGCAGGACGGCAACTTCAATAATGGGGCCGCTCCCGCCGGAGCGCACATTTTACCGCCTTTGGGAAGTCCGTATGATGAGGGCGGTCCCGGCGTCTGGGTTTCCTCCAACACCGGATCCAATGGCCGCCCCCTGGCGGATGGCTCGTGGGACGGCTGGGTGTATGCGGATTTCAGTTCCAGCGGACCCGGCGCCGTGGTAAACGCCCCCGCCCTGGTGCCGGAACCGGGATCTTCCGTTTTCCTGCTGTTCGCGGCAGGCTCCCTGCTGCGCCGCCGCCGCGCGGCCTGACCGACTTTGAAATGACAGGAGCACGTCCGTCCGGACGGGGTGGTTTTTGCTTTATCACGGCTTTGACGCGGAGAATGGCGCCGATGCCCGTGGAAAGAAAAACTCCCGGCCAGGATGGCCGGGCCCCTGTCCTGACAGCCGGTCACGGGCCGGAGTCCCGTATCTCTGGTCCAGGAATTTCCCCAACTTTCCGCAAGAATGCGCGCCATTTCCTTAATTCTCCTGCTGGCTCCGGCGGCCCGGCTGCTGGCGGGACCGTATGCTCCCGCCGCCGGTCAGGAGGGATCGACGGCCATCGCCAGAACGGATTCCCGCTTCACCGCCTGGGCCAACCGTGTGGCTTCCTATCAGGTCGGCGCGAATTGCCTGCCGCAGTGGCGGGACAGCTCCCGGGCTCTGGGGCCCGCGACCGATGATCCCACGGACATCACCTGTCTGGGGGACGGCGGCAGCATCACCCTGGCTTTTCCAGGGTTCATTCAGGATGGGACGGGCCCGGACTTCGCGGTGTTTGAGAATTCGTTCAGCGACACTTTTCTGGAGTTCGCGTGGGTCGAGGTTTCCAGCGACGGAGTGAATTTCGTCCGCTTTCCGAATCACTCGGCCACCGCCGCGCCGGTGACTTCCTTCGGCACTATCGATCCCACGGACATTGACGGCCTCGCTGGAAAATACCGTCAGCCTTTCGGGGTTCCTTTTGACCTCGCGGACGTGGGGCTGGATCAGGTTTCACACGTCCGGCTGGTGGACATCCTGGGCGATGGATCGGCGAAGGACTCGGCCGGCCGCGCGATTTACGATCCTTTTCCCAACAGTGGATCGGCCGGTTTTGATCTCAATGCGGTCGGTGTGCTGCATCTGAAAACCTGGCAGACGCTGAAGGTCGGCGAGGTGGTGGCGGATCAGGTGAATGCCTTCGCTTTTGCCCATCTTTCCGATGGGCGGCTGGTGCTCGGGAAACAGGGGGCTTTGGGCGTGCAGGCGGTCTGGGGATTGCCGGCGCTCACCACGATTTCCCCGGGAGGCGTGGAGTTTGATCCGGCGTTTATCGCGGTGCGGAGTGACGACTCCGCGCTGCTGGGCGCGGGCGGCGGTTTTGGCGGCGTGAGCGGTCTGCATCTTTTCAATCCGGCGCAGCCCGCGCTGCCGGTGGTAAGCGCGCCACTGGCGCAGGTGCAGAATTACACGGCCCTTTACTGGAAATCCGCCGCGCCCGGCCTGGAAGGCTGGATCATCGGGGGCACCAATGGCCCGGCCGGCAAACACCGCCTCACCTTTATCTCGGCCGACGGCACAAAAACCGGCCCGCTGACAGAGAATCTCTGCACCTACAGCTCCGGTCTGGCGGTGGATGCGGGGGGGAATGTGTTCGCCGCTTTGTATGAGCTTCCCGGAAGTCCGGAAGCGGCGGAATCCGAGTGGGTGCTCAAATTCCCGGCCTCACGCGTGGAGGCGGCGGTGTCTGGAATTCTGGCCGGGCAACCCGCCGCTCTGCCGAAAAACGAAGGCCTGCGGATATTCCAATTCGACAGCGCCTCGTCGCTGGCGGTGGACGCCTGGGACCGGTTGTGGGCGGGGGGATTCAAAACGGAGCAGCTTCAGATTTACGATCCATCAACAGGAGCCTCCCGCCGCCTGTCGCCGGATCACGGGGCCATCCCCGGTGCCGGCGGTATTGATTGCCAGGTGAAAACCTTCAGCCGGAATAGCGAGCCGTATGCCGCCTTCCTTGCTCACGATGAACTGGGCACTCCCGGCACCGCGATTCTGCATGGCATCACGCCGCTGAGCGCCGTGACCGTGCCCGAAACCCAGTCCACCTGGCGCGCCTTCCACTTTGGCCGGGAAAATCTGACACCTGACAAGGAAGCCGCGCTGTGGGGCGCTGCCGCCGACCCTGACGGCGACGGCCAGTCGAATTTGCTGGAATACGCGTTGCATACCGACCCCATGTCGCCCAACGCCACGGCCACCGTTCCCGCCCGCAGCGGAGGCAGGCTGACCCTGACTTTCTCCCGCGATCCACTCCGGTCTGATTTGCGCCTGACGGTGGAGGCGGCTGATTCCCTGGACCAGGCGGCCTGGGTGCCGCTGGCCAGGAGTGAGGCGGGCGCGGCTTTTGCCGCTGTGAGCCCGGCCGCGCCTTTAATTGCGGAAACTGCGGCTGCGCAGGGCTTGCCGCCAGTCGTTACCGTGCGTGATGTCGTGTCCACCACCAGCCAGGCGCGGCGCTTTCTGCGGCTGCGGGTCACTGTCCTGCCATGAAGCGTCCCCTCCGTCCCGCTTGGCCGGTCATTGCGCTGGTAATGCTGCTGGCCCTGCTGCTGGCCCTGCTGCTGGGCGGATGGGGAGTGATGTCGGTGGCTCCGCAGAGCAGTTTGGGCAGGGCTGTGTCCGGTTTATTGAAGGAGATTTTCGGCCCGGGCGGAGATGGGCGATCCGATGAATTGTCACAGGAGAGGAACTCCGGGGGAACGGGCGGCGGAGGCGGGAAAGGGCAGGGCACCGGAGGAGACGGACCAAACGAAGGTGGACCCGATCCCCGGCTGGCGGATCCGGCCGCTTTGCCAAAGGGCATCACCGGCATCGACGGTGAGGGTGGCACCGGCTTTGACCGCGCGGTCCGTAAAAACGGTGTCTGGTATCCGGTCTATTCGCCTGGTCCCAGGCCCGGTCCCGGCGCCCCGCCTCTGACGGAGGTCCCTTTGACAATCGCATCGGCCACGCCGCCGCCCGGCCGCGTGGGGCAGGCGTTCCGTTATCAGGCCGAGGCTGTTGGCGGAGCCGCACCCTACGTCTGGAGCATGACCTTGGGACCGGAAGCGGCAGCGTTCGTAATGGACTCGAATGCCGGCACGCTCACAGGTTTGAGCGCCACGCCGCTGAAGACCACACTCAATCTCACGGTCACCGATGCCGTCGGCACGAAAAAATCCGCCGCCATGCCTCTGATCATCCGGCCGGAAAAGGACCTGAACCTGATCACATCGGAGTTGCCCCGCGTGGGGCTGATGGAAAATTTCGGGTTTGCCCTGACAGCCGAAGGCGGAGTGCCGTCCTACCGCTGGAAAGTGTCAGGAACGCTGCCTTCCGGAATCAGCCTGAATCCGGAAACCGGCCGCCTGGCGGGCCTGACAGAGGCGGCGGGCGAATTTCCTCTGATTTTCGCCGTGACTGACGCCCAGGATGTCACGGCGGAAAAATCGCTGACTCTTCGCGCCGGAACCGGCCTTGAAATCACCACGCCGCCCGCCTTGCCCGCCGTTTCGCCCGGGGAGGATTACACGCTGGAATTTCAGGCCGAGGGCGGCGCCGGTCCTTACACCTGGGAAATGACCGGCGGACGTTTTCCTGACGCCTCCTGGAAGCTTTCGTCCGATGGAATGCTGGAGGGCCGCGCGCCGGGGGCTGAAGGGATGGCGGAATTCACGCTGACGGTGACTGATGCGGACGGCGAAACTTTTGAGAAAACATTCCGTCTCGCGGTAAGCGATATCCTCATCGCCATTCCCAGCCGGGAAAAAGTGGGACTCGCCTGGTCGCCCACCGCTGTGGCCGGCATTATGGCGGGCAGCGGCAGTCCTCAGGGGTTCCTCGTTGAGCGGGATGGCGAAGTTGTCTATCGGGGCAACCGCAACAATTTTGTGGATCACGGCCCTTCCGCGGGAAGCACCCCGGAATACTCGCTGCTCGCGGTAATGCCGGATGGTTCGGAGCAGTCCCTGGGTTCCAGGAAGGTATCGGTCCTGCCAATGTCGCTGGAGCGCGGCCTTCCCGGAGAAAGGGGCGATCCGTATGCGGATGCGGTGATCTCCTTCCAGCCCCTGACGCCGGGCGGCTACGGAGCCAGCCAGATTCCCCGCAATATCGCAGGCCCCCCCGATGGCCGCAGCACTTACGCCCCGGCTTACAGGGCTTCAGAGGTGGCCTCGCTTCACGCGCGGGTGGGAGCGGGCGGAAGTGTGGAGCTGGAGTTCACTGACAACATCGTGGAACTGACCGAGGGCGAGGACCTGACAGTTTTTGAAAATGTCATGTTTGTGGGGGGCGATGCCAACCAGCGCTTTATGGAACCGGCCACCATCAGCGTGGCCCTTTTTCCCGGTGAATGGCACCGGTTACCCACGGACGTGCTGCCGGCCGGGGAGGGAAAGCCGGTGGATGTTTATAACCCATTTTACTATGCCAGAGGAATCGCCGGGAGAAATCCCACCACCGGCGATGACCCCACGGATCCCTCGCGCAGCGGGGGCGACAGTTTTGATCTGAATGCGGCGGCAGGCACGGCGGGATTATCATGGATCCGCTTCATCCGCATCCAGAGCACCGGCGATCAGGCGATGAGCGACGACGCGGGTGGCGACATCATCCGACACAATGACGATCCAAATTTCGGCCCCCTCACCGGCGGCGGCAGTTCCGGTTTCGATCTCGATGCCGTGAGCGCCGTGCATTATTAAAAACGTTCGAAAGCGGATGGTGCGGGTCCGGCAAAATTCGTGCTGAGGATCGGCCTTGGCGCGGGCGGATTCCTGGATTTAGAATCCCGTGCTATGGAAACCTCCCGCCGCCGTTTTCTCCTGACTGCCGCTTCTGCTTTGGCTGCCGCTGCCGCCGGAGCCCGCGCCGGGATTGACCACCTGCCGCTCTCCACTTCCTTCAAAGGCGTGGGCACCTACCAGCAGATCATGCTCAAGGCGCAGGCCGCAGGCTGGGCGAAACTGCCCATCGGTCAGCGCATGGCCAAACTGGGCCGGGAATGTATCGGTATTCCCTATGTGGGCTACACTTTGGAAATCGATGACCGCATTGAGTGCCCCTCCGCCAACTTTCAGGGACTGGACTGCTGGACGTTTTTTGAAATCGTGCTGGGCATGGCGCGCCTTCTGGAAAGACCGAAGACCGTTTACACTCCACAGGATCTCTTGAAGGAAATTCAATGGACCCGCTACCGGGCCGGAGTCTGCACGGGTAAATATCTGGAACGCATCCATTATCTAAACGAGTGGTTCATTGACAACGAGGCGCGGGGAGCCGTGAAGGACATCACCCGCCAGCTCGGCGGTGCCATCCGCCTCTACGGCCGGGAGAGCCGCGAAATGACGGTGCTCTGGAAAGGCTACCGGTATTTAAGGAACAATCCTGAGCTGCGCCCAAAAATGGCCGAGATTGAGCAGAAAGTGAATGCGCTGCCGGTCTGGTATATCCCGAAGAGCAAAGTGGCCGCCATCGAGTCCAAACTGGCCGATGGTGACATCGCAGGCATCGTGACCAAGGACCAGGGAGGTGTCTGCTCGCACGTCGGGCTGATCACCCGGCAGAATGGCGAGGCCAGATTCATGCACGCCTCCAAAAACTATCACCGCGTGGTCATTGACCAGACCATCTCTAAATACCTCAACACTTTCGCCAGCCACGCCGGGCTCATCGTCGCCCGGCCCCTGCCTGTCGGCCGCGAAGTCACTTCCAGGGCCTCTTACGAGGCCAATCTTCGGGCGCTCGGAGCCTGAACAAGGTTCTGGCCGGGTAAAGCAGCCCTCCTTGCTGTCCCGCCGGGCATCCTGCCCGGTGCCTCAA
>JAZKFB010000029.1:0-6173 GCA_040386695.1 Verrucomicrobiota bacterium | reverse complement strand
TCTCCTGCGGACACTCTCATGCCAACCCCGTTCGGCTTGGAACTTGAAACCGCCCTCCGTTCCTGGAGATTTTTGGTCAACTGTCCCCGACGCCAGAACCGAATGGCGGCCCACGGATTCGCTTTTTGTGGTGGGCAACGGTGGCTACAATTCTGGCCCGCGCAATGCCTTTGTGATCACCAAAAACGGCGCAGTGAGTATTCCATCCGGACCGCTGACGGTGGGCGGGTCATTGAGCGTGACCGGAAACGCCTCCTTCACCGGAGCCCTGAGCGCGGGCGGCGTGCCGTGGGGAGATAACACACAAACACTGCTGAATTTATCCTCGGGCCCCAACAGCGTGGCCTTCGGATATGGAACAACGGCTTCGGCCGGAGCGGCTTTCGCGGCGGGGGACCGGAGCACCGCCTCGGGCCAGTCCTCCACCGCCCTGGGCTACATGAATCTCGCCTCCGGAAACCAGTCCTTCGCGGCCGGGCACAGGAGCAAGGCGCAGAATTTCGCCGCGTCGGTCATCGGCCATGGCAATGAGGCCAACGGGCGCGCGTCCTTTGCGGGCGGGTATTTGTCGAAGGCGGTGGGCGATTATTCCATCGCTCTGGGAGAGTACACCAACACTGCCGGGGAGGGCAGCGCGGCCATCGGCCATTACACCACCTCCAACGGCATCGGCTCGTTCGCGGCGGGCTCCTGGAGCTATGCGGCGGGGGACGGCGCTGTTGCGTTGGGATACGGAAACATCGCCTACGGGCATCACAGTGGAGCCATGGGGAAAGTCAGTATCGCTTTGACGGATAAGAGTTTTGCGCTGGGGGATCACACCAATGCGTGGCAGATAGGTCAGACCGTGGTGGGGCGTTATAACGCTTTCCCTCCGCCCCTCCCATTGGCGCAGCCCGATGCCACTTACTATGAGAGTGATGAGGTTTTTGTGGTGGGAGGAGGATATGAATACATTGCCGGCACTCATCCCAATCTATACACGGCGTCAGTGAGGAAAAATGCCTTCACCGTCCAGGCCAACGGCAACGCCACCGTTCCCGGCACTCTGAAGGTGGGGGCGGTGACCGTGAGTTCCGATAGCAATGGCTCCGCCGTGTTCGACAAACCCATCATTCTCCAGACGGGAGCCATCACCGGGGACATCCCGATGTACACCGGAAACTGACAGGCGCCCGCCCGCCGCTCCTCCGCCGGACAACTACCTTTGCCAGGCCTGACATCCCTCCGGATGGCCGGCCCCAGGCCCCCCATGGCCGCAAACCGAATATTTCCATGATTCTCAGCAGCAAAACGCGATTCACCACCCTGTTGCTGGCCGTTTTTCCGGCCGCCGCGGCGGGCCTGTTTGGTAAGCGTTTGACGGATGACCGTCTGGTATGGAGCGCGGGACGGCTGCGTTGTGCCACGATTGGGGATGGCAAAATCATCATCACAGGAGCGGCGCGCGGCATGGCTGCGCGGGTTTGAGGAAAGCGGACTTTCGCTGGCGGAGTTCTGCCGGAGGGAGGGACTGGCCTGCAGCACGGTGCTGAACTGGCGCAGGCTTGCCCGGGAGGCGGCCTCCGCTTCAGTTTCCCGGGACTTTGTGGTGGTGGAGGCTTTGCCGCCTGAGCCTGAGCCTGAGCCGCCCGCCGTTTCCATCATGGATGAATGCGGGGAGCGGACGGTGGCTGCCGGGGGACCGGCGCGGAATGAGGGTTTTGACACGGAGGCCGCGGCCGGGGAGGCCGGGGCAGCGTCCCGGACCACCGGGGACAGTGGTCCGCCGGACCCCCCGCCGCTGCGGGTGGAGCTGCTGCTGCCGGGGGGAGCGGTGCTGCGGATTTTCACGGGTGCCCGGGACAGCGGCGGCAGGGGCGGCGGAGGTTCGGGGGGCACGGACTCCCGGGCATGGGCCGTCATGAAGGGAGGCGCGTCATGATTTTCACGCGCGGACTCAAAGTGTGCCTGGCGGCGCAGCCGGCGGACCTGCGCCGGAGCTTCGAGGGGCTGGCGCTGCTGGTGCGCGGGACTTTGAAGGAGGATGAGCGCTCCAGTCACATTTTCGTTTTCACCAACCGCAGGCGGGACCGGGTGCGGCTTCTTTACTGGGATGGAACCGGCCTGTGGCTCATGACAAAAAAACTTGAAACCGGGAACTTCGCGTGGCCGAAAGTGCCGGACGGGGCGGCGAAAATCCAGCTGCGGGCGGAGGCCTTTGAGATGCTGCTGAGCGGGATCGACCTGAAGGGCGCGCGGATGCGGCCGTGGTATGAGGATCCGTCGGCCCCGTCACCGTCACCGGCGGACTTTGGTGAGCCCGCACCATAATTTTTCCTCACGGAACACATTTTCCTGGCCGGGCGGTCAGGCGTGTTATAAAAACACCGCGTGACCGAACTGGAGACAGCCCGCAGACGCATCGCCGAGCTCGAGGAGGAGCTGGCGGTGATGGCGCGGCAGCTGGCGGTGCTGACGCGTTATGTGTTCGGAAAACGGAGTGAGCAGACGCCGCCGCCGCCCGTCGGAGGGCAGCTGGATTTGGCCTTGGAGACAGAAGCTGAAAGTCCACCGCTCCCTCCTCCCGCAAAGCCGGACAAGCCCAAAGGCGGCAGCCGCAAAGACCGCAAAACGCGCGCGGCCCTGCTGCCGGACCACCTGCCCGTGGAGGAGACCGTCCTCATCGACCCGCTGGTGGCCGCCGATCCTGACAGGTGGCGCGAGATTGACCGCGTGGTCACCCAGCGCCTGGAGCGCATTCCCGGAAAGCTCATTGTCCTGCGCGTGACACGGCCTGTTTTTGTCAGAAGGGACCAGCCCTTCGCCGCCCCGGTGAGCGCGCCCGCGCCGCCGCAGCTGGTGCCCGGAAGCTTCCTGGGACCGCAGCTCATGGCGGATCTGGTCCTGGGCAAATACCTTTATCACCAGCCGCTCTACCGGCAGGCCAAAGCTCTGGAATGGGAAAGCGGGGTCAGACTTCCGGCCTCCACGCTGTGCCAGACCATCGGCCGCATCGCGGAGGCGGTGGAGCCCGTGGTCCGCGCCATGGCTGAGGAGCTGTGGCGGGCTCCCTGCGTGCAGTTTGATCTGACTCCCGTCCGCTGCCTGAGCAGGGAGCACTGTGGCGGATCATTCCAGGGACAGATGTGGGTCTGCGCGGTGCCGGGCGGGGACGTGTTATACACCTGGGACAAAAGCAAAGCCGCCACCGTCGCCGAAGGGATCGTGCCCTCCGGTTATAAAGGTATCCTCCAGAGCGACGGCGGAAAGGAGCTCATCTGCTTCCTCAACGGCGGCAAAGCCAGGACCAGACCGCCGCCCGGCATCATCCGCGCCGCCTGCTGGGCGCATGTCAGGCGCAAATTTTTCGAGGCCGCCAAAGCCGGGTGCCTCATCTCCGCCCGGCTTCTCAAAATCATCAACGTGCTCTACCGCATCGAAGGCCAGGCCCGGACAAAAGGTCTGAACGCGGAGGAGCGCGCCCTTCTGCGGCAGCGCCGTGCCCGTCGCGTGATCCGCGCGCTTCGCCGCCGCATTGACAGGACTGTCCGGACCGAACGCCCGAAAAGCCCCGTCGGCAAAGCCTGCCTTTACGCCCTCGGCCAGTGGGACGCCCTTCTCGTTTACCTTGATCACGGCTTTGTCGAAATCGGTAGAGTCGGGAACAGGCGCGGTGACTTCAGGTCCAAAGCCGCAGCGGGCCGGAAGGATCGCTCCCGTCCGTGCGCTGAGTCTCACCTGATGTTCCGTTTCCTGTTCCCGCTCGTCGAACCGGACGTGCGGATTTCCCGCATCCGGCTCTCATCTCCGACTTTCCGGCCTTCGCGTTCGTCTGGTCTGTGCGGCTTTCGTGCAGCTTGAAGAGGCCGAGCGTCTCATAAAGATACCCGTCCGGATACTGGCGGTATCCGGTGCCCCGCTGCTTGCGCCGCCGCATCAGCCATCTGCGCAACCGCCTTTCAGTGTAGTTGCGGACCGTACGGTATATTTTTACCACAGGTCCCTGATCGAAGTATCCCGCCCAGCCCCGCAGCTTTTGATTGATGGCTGCGGTTCTGACAGTGGGCTCCGACGCGTTCCACTGACTGGTGGTCTGTTCATGGATTTCCCCAAGCAGTTTGCTCACGGCTTTCTTTGACGGCCTGGTGCCGATGAACGGACGGCCGTCTTTCCCGTGGAAGCGTCCGATGGTGTATCCCAGGAAGTCGAAGCTTCCTTCGGGCACGCTCGCCAGCCGCGTTTTCCGCTCATTGACTGTGAGTCCGATCTTTGCCATGAGCCGCTTCATAGCCTCAGCGGCGGATGCTCCACCGCCCCGGCGGCAGCAGATGACAAAGTCATCGGCGTAGTTCACGATCACAGAGCCGGTCTGGCGGTCCAGGCCGAACTTTTCCACGCAAGGGCAAACCGCCGGAAGTAAATGTTCGCCAGCAGGGGAGAGATGACTCCTCCCTGCGGCGTTCCCCGGCTGCTGTTCCTCGCTTCAGTCGTCTGTGGATTCGCTTTTCCGCGTTTTCGTTCCACCACGGGGACTCTCAGCCATGCTTTGATGAGGGCGGGCACCTGTCCGTCGGCAATCCGGCGGCTAGGACAACGCAGCAATGCTCCGTGCGGAATGGTGTTGAAGCAGTCGCTCAAATCAGCGTCGACCACTTCCTGACGGCCCTTCCGCGCCACTTGGCAGTAGACCAGCCGGACCGCCGTTTTGGCATCCCGTCCCGGACGAAACCCCATCTGTTCATCACAGAGGTCAGCTTCGAAAATCGGACCGAGCACCATCACCACCGCCATTTGCACCACCCGGTCTTTGATCACCGGAATGCCCAAGGGGCGCTCGCCCCCACCCGCTTTGGGTATCCATAACTCTCTGGAGGGGCCGGGGACGGTAGATTCCGTCCCTCAGCTCCTCCCGCAGTGTCCCCAGCCAACAGTCCACACCGTGGGTTTCAATCTGACTGAAGCTCACCCCGTCGACTCCCGGCGCTCCCGCCTTGCGGCGGCAGCGCGCGCAAGCTTCCCGGAGCACATCCTCACGCCAGACCTTGTCCCACAGGCTGTAGAACCGGCAGCCGGGTTCCTCCCTGGCTTTCGCCAGCAATGCACTCCGCAGCTTCGCAACCTTTCCGGTTTTGGCCGGGCGAAGTTCATGGATGTTTTGATCAATCCTCACGGTTGTCGCTGCTTTGTTTCATTTGTTGGAGATCAGGGGGCCTTCCCTCCATCCGGGTTACCGGACTTCATCGGTACTACACCCCCATCCGCCGCCTGGGCGGGCCGCCCGCGTCCCTCACGGGCCGGACGTTGGTGGACGGCTGCCATTTCCGGCCACCACCCGCTCAGGTTTCCCTCGTTCCGTTGGGTTTCCATTCCATGCGTGCTGCCACCACTACCCCGGTGGGACCCGTCACAGCCTTTCGCTCTGCTGTCACGGACGGCGGCCTTCCCCGTTATTATGGCGGGTCGGCTCCCACAACGACATTTCGAGGCCTGCACGGTGTTCACGTCACATTGCGGCCCGCATGGATTCGCTGACCCCCCTGGGGGACCTTTTCCGGTAGTACTTCAGCTCATTTGTTTCCTCCTGTAGCCGCTCCCAGTGCTTCTGGCTGGAGCGATGTCGCCAGCCGGGACTTTCACCCGGTGAACCCCAACGTCTTGTCGAGGCATACACAACAACAGCGTGGAGAACGCCATCCGCCCCTGCGCGCCGGGCAAAAAGAACTGGATGTTCATCGGCGATGCCGGAGCCGGGCAGCGCTCCGCCATTCTCTACAGCCTTTTGGGAAGCTGCCTGCGCCGGGGCATCAATCCCCGCGCCTGTCCGCACTGGCTTTTCCGGCAGCTGCCGGCCGCCACGAATCACACCGTCCACACCCTGACTCCGGCGGCTTTCGCCGCCCTCAGCGCTCCCGCGCCGGACCAAATCCCGCAGGCCGCCTGAGCACGGGAGCACCGGCAGGCCGGGAAATCCGCAACCCGGACAGGGGCACGCATCAAACGCTTACCGTGGAACGCGGACCTATGAGATCATGAAAAGCATCACCGCGACTCTCGCCCTGCGCGGCCACCAGGTCGCCCTCGCCCTCGCCGACATGATCAAAGGCCACCCCCTGCCAAAGGCCGTGGCCCGCTAATCAGTCAGAAACCACCGGCAAAGCCGGTGGCTTGAATTTGTGAACCGCTCAAAGCGG
>JAZKFB010000028.1:0-2808 GCA_040386695.1 Verrucomicrobiota bacterium | reverse complement strand
GGGATGGATCGTTCCGGGAGTTTTCCGGGGATGTCGCTGCGCTCAATCCCCGGCTACCCGCTGTGAGGCCTCCGGCTTCAATCACGCGAAAGCCCACGGGCCTGGTTAATAACGGTTTCCTGAGCGCAGCACCATCCATGCCGAACACTCTTGGGCGGCAGTCTCCTTTTCCGGGGGCTGCCGCTTTCATTTTTGGTGCGGGAGCGGGAATGGCTCTGTCAGTTTCCCATGGCGGCGGTCTGGAGGCCGGGCGGCGAAAATTTGGAGAGGCTGTGGCCCGTCCGGATGGAAGCCGCTTTCGGAGCCACCTCAGTTCGGCCAGTTCCGGAACTCGCGGACCCGGTAAAACTGACGGGAAAATTCCGCGCTCTCCGGATCGGTCCAGGAATTGGGTCCCGAGTAGGGCGGCGCGAGGACACTGCGGGGAACCCAGCTTCCGGAGGGGTCACTGGCCGAGTCCACGCGGTACCATTTATCGTCCGCTCCGGCCCATTCCAGTCGGAAGCCGCCGGAGCCTGTCATGCCGGCCTGGAGCGCGGGCGCGGGGCTGACAGGTCCGGTGAAACGGGCGCGGCGGATGTAGCCGGCGTCGTTGGTGGCCATGAGGAGATCGCCATTGATGGCGACGGACACGCAACGGGGTTCGGCAATCGTCATGCCGGCCGCCGGCAGCGGCTGCGGGGACGGGTTATGGACGCTGCCGTCATTGCCATTCACGGTCACCCAGGCTTTGCCCGCTGTATCCACATACCAGATGTCGCCGCCTTTGTGCGTGGCCAGAAAATATCCGCCCAGGGGATGGAAGGCGATGCCCCGCACGCCCCGCAGGCCGAGTTCCAGCGCGGCGGTGCCGTTGGAGCCGGGGCCATCGTCATCGTTTCCGCCCGTGCCCGCCACCACCACCGGCGTGAAGGTGGCCGGAGTGGCGTCGGGAGCCACGCGGAAAACCTGGGACAGGGTCCGGTCCGTGACATAAACATCCCCGTTCGCCGCCACGTCGATATTGCCGCACTCCTGAAATACCGAAGCCATCACGGTCCCCGGATTGTTCCCCATGGCCGGTGTCCAGCGGTGGAGGCTGGTGGTGGTGCAGTAATAAATCAGCGAGCCGTCGCGCTTCACCCAAAGTCCCCGCGAAAGCCAGGCGTTCTGCTCCGTGATCAGCGTGGTCATCATGCCCGCCGGATCCACTTTGCGGATCATCCGGTTGCCGGTGTCCATGATGTAAAACGAGCCGTCCGGCAGAGGATAGGCATTCTGAGGACCGTTCAACTGGCGCTGAGTGGCGGGCCCATCCCCGTTGTGACCGGCCACGTTGGTTCCGGCGATGGTATGGAGGGTGCCGTCGGGCCGGATCAGCCGGATGGCGTGGGCGTTTTTGTCGGCCACCAGCACATTCCCGTTCAGATCGCCCATGGCGGAATGCGGCTCGCTCAATTCGGCCTCGCGGGCGTCCCTGCCGTCCGCGAAGTTCCATTCGTTCCCGTTGTTCGGCGATTCCCCGCCGAGGCCGGCGATCCATTCGAGATTTCCATAACCGGCCACCACCTGATCCCATTCCGCCGCCCGGGACACACCGGCGGCGAAGGGCAGAAAAGCGGCGGCGAGGAGAAAGGCCAGCGGGCTGGCAACGGGACCGGAGGGCAGGGGGCGGAGGAGAAGCGGGCGGAGGAGAAGCGGGCGGAGGAAGAGCGGGGGGATCATTTCTTTCTGTCGGGTGGTATCAAATCTTCTGTGAAAGGAAAGTCCTGATCCTCAAGGCCTGCCGGTTTCCCGTCGGCGGCCCGCCAGCAGCGCTCCCGCAAGAACCGTCAGCAGCGCGGCGGCAGGCTCCGGCACGGAGGGGATTTCGCCGATGGGAGAGAGAAAGGTGAAATTATGCAGCTCCACGGAATTCTGAATCTGCAAAGTGTTGGCGATCACGGTGCCGTTGATATTCTGGTTCTGGATCACGGAGGCGCCGGGCGCGAGCAGGGAGCCGACAAATTCGCGGCTGTTGATAGTGAACAGGCTGCCCTGATAGGTCCAGAGAAGCTGCCGGGGGTTGAAATTACTGCTCCAGTTCCAGTCCAGATTGTCTCCCGTGAGATTGATGACAATGACATCGTCCGCGTCCGCGTTGGAAAAATCGAGGGTCCGGTTTCCCGTCACTTCCGAAGCCGCCAGAGTGAACACGTGGAAACCGTTCTGCACCGGCGCGTCGTCCAGGTCCGGCCGCACATTGTTCAGGTCGCTGGTGTCGATCGGAGTTCCCGTCAGGGAGCGGAAGTAGGCCAGGGAATCGGCCGCCGCCGTCTCATTCGCGGTCATGTCCACACTTTGCTCCAGTACGGCCCCGTTCTCCATATCGAAGGTTCCCCCGCTGCCTCCGTAAATGGCGTCACCATCGAAAATCCTCAGTCCGGTCGAGGTCAGATTATCCCCTTTCAGCACCAGTCCCGCCCCCTGCACCTTGGCGGATTCACTGTGCTGCCGGATTTCATAATGAGTTCCGTTCCAGTCTCCGCCGACGATGATTCCCCCCTCGGAATGCCCGCCGTCCGAGGTGATGTCACTGAAAATAATGGCGTTCGCATCGCGGAGATCCGCACCGTGAACGGCTCCGCGAAGTAACAATACGGCAGGCAGAAGACGACGAAGTTTCATGGCAGGGCGGATAAAACTCTCCTCTTATAAATGTTTTTAAATTTGTGTAAATCTCTTAAAGTCAGGAGATTAATTGTTTTTATCCAACGGTGCGGGGAGGCCGCCGGTGGGGGTGTAAGATCTGTTCTGTAAAAGACTTTAGCCTTGCGCCGCGCGACCCTT
>JAZKFB010000027.1:90295-138926 GCA_040386695.1 Verrucomicrobiota bacterium | reverse complement strand
TGCTCCGCGCCCGCCTCTTATGCCAGGCCGTTCGGCTTGGAATTTGAAACCCCGAGGTTGATTTGAGATCAAGCTTACCGAGGAAGAAGAGAACCCGGATGCGTAAGGACTCAAACCTTGGCAGGCCGCGGGCGGCGTGTTTCAGGCTTTGGATCACGGAGTTGATGCCTTCAGCAGCGGCATTGGTGATAGGGTGCATAAGATAGCTCAGAATTCCCCCGGCGTGTTTGTCGATCATGTCAGCGGCTTGGGCCAGCGGACTGGGTCCGGTGGACCGCACGGTTTCCACCCAGTCCCACAGGAATTTGGAAAACTGCAGCCCATGGGGCTTGTGCAATTACATGACTTGGCGGCCGCACCCTACTGTTTTTGCCCCGTTGCAGGGACTTCCTACTCTGTGGAATCCTGATTCTTAATTTCCTGCTGAAGAGTTTCGCGGCGGCGTTTTTCCTTTTCCTCCTCGTCGTCGGGAGTGCCGCTGGCGGGCTCGACGGCCGGGTCGCTGCCGCCGTAGCCGATGACCTCGACGGTGAAGACGGAGAGCGGGACTCCGGTGTCCGCTGTCTGCTGCCGGGCGGTATTGGCGGCCTGCGCGGCGTCGGCCGCCGGATTGGCGTTGGTGGGCGGCGGCGGGGCCGGGGCGGCGCTGGTGATGGCCGGGGCGGTGGGCGCGGCGGCCGGGGTGCCGGCGCTGGTGCCGGCGACGGCGATATTGCTGGCGTTGAGCACCTGGGCGGCGGCGATGGTGAGGTTGCCTGAGGACCGGATGCCGGCGTCGCCGGCATCGACCGCGCCGACGGGGGCGATGAGATCAACATCGCCCGCAGGCACATTGGCCACAGTGGCCAGGACGCCGATGCCGCCGCCGGTCGCGAGACCCGCGAGGTCGGTATTCACATCCGCGCTGGCGGTGTCGATGAGCACCCGTGTCGGCGGGGCGCTGACGACAGTCTTCGCCGCGGAACCGGCCGCGATATCGCCGGTGGAGGACCAGATGGTGATATTCCCGCCGCGCAGGGTGAAGATACGCGCCTGACCAAGGCTCACACTGGCATTGGTGAAGATGGAGATCGATCCTCCGGCTTCCGTGACGATGCCGGGAGGGGCGAGCGGGTTGCCGAAAATCTGTGAGGCCATGCTCAGGCCGCCGTCCGGAGCAGCGATGGAAATGGCTCCGCCGCTGCTGGTGCGGATATTGCGGGACCGTCCCAGAATTTCCGCCCCCGCTGAGGCCGCCGGCCCGAAAAGGCTGTCGATGGCGGCATAACCTTCCGCGTAGGATCCAGTGACGGCGGCGTCGCGTCCGCTGTTTTTCAGAATGCCGAAGAAGGTTTCCAGAGCCATGATGGCCTTCTGCTCATCCGTGGGGGAGCCCGCATTTTCCGTGTCCAGTTTGGCTGCATAAGCTGACGGCGCCGCTCCCTCCACCGTGTGCTGAGCGGTGAAGGCTTTGATGTTCAGGGCGCTGCCCGTGAGGCTGGTGGCGGCACCGGCTCCACCGGGGCCGCGGACTCCGGCCATCACGATCAGATCAGCTCCGGCCAGGGGAAGATTGGGATTGCGCAGATTTCCGATGCTGGTGATGCCCACGCCCGTGCCGTCGATGAAGTTCGAGCCCGTGCCCAGGTCGATGCGCCCGCCCGCCAGAACTTCCAGCACGCCGGGGCCGCTGATCTGGATGTCACCGGAGGCGGCATTGGTGGAACCGCCCGCGGAGTTGGCCTTCAGGGCCGTGGTCAGGATATTTCCCGCATTGAGATTGGTGGCTGCGGAGCGCAGGGCGGAACTTTCGTTGAAGGGGATGAGATCGCCGCCTGCCGAGACCAGCGAGATATCGCCGGCGGCTGTGTTCTGAATGTAAAGCCCCACATCCGTGATGTCGCGGCCGGCAATCACTCTCGCGGCTTTCGCGGAGAACAGCGTCAGGCCTGAAATATCGCCGCCGCCGCCGTAAAGCAGGAGCGGGTTTTTATCGGAGGAATGCAGGATGCCCGGCGCATGCAGTGCGTTTTTGGTGGCGATGGAGCCGTCGGTGCCGGTGAAGGAGCCGGTTTCGCTCAACAGAAGCCCCAAAGGCGCGCCGCTGACCGTGGTGACGCGCTGGGCCTGGGAGGTGGTGGCCACTGCGGACTGGTCCACAAAGGGTGTGGTGATGCCGGGAATCAAAGCCGGACTGGCATCTGAAAGAGTGATTCTGGCGGAGGTGTGGCTCATCAGCCGCGCGGTGCCGCTGAAGCGTGTGGGGCCGGTGGCGCTGATCCCGTTGATGGCTCCGGAGGACAGCAGTTCCAGAGTTCCTGTGGCCGAGGGCGAAAGAGTCATATTCCCCGTCACCGTGATATCACCGGCATATGCGGTGCCCCGCACCGTGCCGGGGAGCATGGAGGCCGCACTGTCGAAACCGGCGACATCGGTTTCCGCAAGGCGGATCCAGGGCTGGTAATTGGAGCCCCGGGTCTCCAGACCATCCACAACGTTGCCGAGGTTCTGCTTCGCCATCCAGGCGATCAGGGTGGGGACGGAACTGGCCGCGCCGGGCAGATTCACAGCCAGACGGTAAGTGATGCCGCCGCCGAGGGAGACAGTGTCGAACGAGCTGCTCTGGCCGTAGGTGCTGAACCAGGTTTTATACCAATATTTGTTATTAAGTCCCTGCGGCAGCAGGAAGGTGTTGGTCACGGGACCGGTGAGAATGTCACCCCGGGCGCTCACTTCGATGTTGCCGCGGCCGAGGAAAAAGCTGGTGGGCAGCCAGGTCAGGGGATCATAAATTTCCGGATTCCCGCTCTGGATCAGGTCCGCATTTTCCGGGGACAGGCTGGTGCCTCCAAGGTTGCCGAGGGAAGGCGAGCGGGCGGCGTTGGTGGTCACCCCGCCTCCGGCCCGGAGGGTGGCGTCGCCGCGCTCCACGTAATAAAGTCCGCCATCGATATTCCGGCCCGCCGTCACGCGGATGTCGCCGCCGCCCAGCTCCACCAGTTTGGAGGCGTCGGGAGCCACCGGGTTTCCGGCGGCGTCGCGTCCGGGCATCCGGGCATTCGTGGGGGCGACGGCATCGGCGTTCACCACATCATGGCCGGCGCTCAGCGTGACATCACCACCCCCGAGAGCGCCGAAGCCCTGGAAGAAGTTGCTGAAATCAATCCACCATGTGGTGGAGCTGGCGGGATCCCGGAAGGGCTGGATATTGCTGATGCCGCTGGCTCCAAAGGCGCCGGTGGCCGGATCGATGCGCCCGCGGCGGTAGAGCCAGTTGTTGGGAAGCTGGCGGGAGGAGTCCACGGTCAGCTCGCCATTGACCATCGTGTAGCGGCCGATGTCGCCGCCGGCGCTGACGCCGACATTGCCTCCGGCCATGGTCCAGGAGGGCGCGTAGCTCTGCTGGGACGCGCCGAGGTCCCCATTGGGCGGCTGTGAGGCCCGGACGACGAGTGGAATGGTGAAATCATCGGTGCCAAAGATCGACTGGGGCGTCGCCAGTCTGGCCCCGGCGGTGTAGATGGAGGCGAAGACGTTGTTCAGCCGGACATCACGTGCGGCATGAATGCTGATATCGCCGGTGCCGGTGCGGATGACCTGATAGCGGTCCTGAACCGCATTGGCGGTGGTGGCGGTTTCGCCGGAGACGAGATCAGGCTCGTAGAATTTACCCAGCTGCAGCGAGCCTTCTCCGGCCGCCAGCTGATCGCCGGACAGCACCGCCGCGGAGCTGGCGGACAGAAGGTCAGCCCCGGCGGTGAGATGATAGGACCAGGACTGCGTGTTCGCGGGAAGCGCGGGATTCAGCGCCATCACCGTGGCCAGCCACAGCCGCTGACCGGCATTGCCGGTGGTGAGCGGTGTGAAGCCGTCGCTGAGCGCGTTGTTGAAAATAAGGTCACCGGTGGCGCGCAGGGTCAGGACGCCGGGAGCCAGTTTGGAGCCGTAGCGGAAGCTGTGCAGGCTCCAGTCGCCGGTGCTGGTGGAGGTGCTGGCGCCGAGGGTCAGGTCGCCGTCGCGGTTAATGATTTCCGCGCCGGGGGCGAGCACGAAAATGGAGCCCAGCCCCTGTCCGTCCGCGCCCAGCAGCCGCGTGGTGATGCCCGCCTCATGGCTCATGAATGCCGTGGCGCTGGCGTTGATGTCCGACTGCACCGCGCTGGTGATGGTTCCCGCCGTTCCGCTGAGGCCCGTCAGCTGATAGCCTTCCGCCAGAATGCTGGAGGCTCCGGTGATGGTGCTGCCGATGGCGGCGATGCCCAGTTCGTCATTCCCCGCCGCGCGCGGCGCTCGCAGCTGCAGGGTTCCGGAGAATTGTCCGTTGAAGGCGCTCGAACCCGGAGCCGCCAGACTGCCCTCCACAAGCGAGGCCACGGAAAGATCAATGACCGATCCCGCCTGAAGATCAAGCACGGTGCCGGCGGGAACGGTGCCGTCGCGGCTGCTGCCGGACTGGAGGCTGATGGCGCCGCCTTTGCCGGCGTTGCTGAAAGTCCGTGCGGCCGCGGTCAGACGCGCGGAGGGAAGCAGGGTCAGGCTGCCATTCGCGCTGAGCGTGATTTCGCCTCCGGTTTCGCCCGAAGCATCAATGGCGCCGCTGACGGTGATGGAGCCGGAATCCGCCGCGAGACGGAAGGTGCGGGCGCGGGCGGTGCCGTCGAGGGTGACATCGCCGGTGCGCACGCGGAAGGTCCGTGATTCAAAGAACCCGCCTTTGTCCAGATCCGCGTTGAAGTCGGACAGGGTGGACGCGGCTTTCAGATCAAAGGAGGCCCGCCCGCTGAGGCCGCCCGCTCCCGCCCGGCCGAGGATGCCGCCGCCCAGCATGATATCGCCGTTCGCGGCGGAGACGCTGAATTCCCCGGCGTTGCCGCCCGCCGTCGCGCCTGACACGTCCACCACGGAACCCGCCAGCAGGCGGATGTCACCCGCACCGGCGCTGAGGCGGATTTCCCCGGCGTTCGTGTAGCGCATGGCATCATAAAACGCCTGACTCGTGCCGGCGGCGGAAAGTCCGCCCGAGATCTCCAGATCTCCTGTCAGGGCAGTCACGGAGATGCGGCCGCTGGGCAGGATCACGCTGGTGCCGAGGCTGACGGAATTTCCCGAAAGGGTGATGTCCGCGCCAAGGCCGGAGGCTGATTCGGCGCTCCCGGCCCCGCCATTGAACGTCAGGCTGCCGCCGGCTTTGATGCCGTGGGTCGCCCCGCCCTTGCCGGTGATGAACGGCATGACACCGCCCACGTTGCCCGCCGCCGTCAGGCTGCCGCTGCCGGAAACGGTGAGCCCGGCGGAGGCGTTGAGCTGAACATTCTCAAACTGGTCGATCCGCAGACTGCCCGAGCCCAGGGTGATGGTGTTTCCGGTCAGGATCAAGTTGCCGGAAGCCGCCGCCGTGCCGGAGACGGACGCGTTGCCCGCATTGTCCAGAATGATGGAGGGAGCCGTGAACTGAAAACCGCCGCTGTTCTGGCCGAAGCCCCGGATTTGTCCCGCGCTCAGCCGCAGCGAGCCGTCGATGGCCACCGTGCCGGTGCCGTAAAGATCCAGGGAAGTGTAGCTGCTGAGATACAGGTCCCGCGCCCGCTGCTCCAGGGTGCTGAGCGCGAGGCCGGAAAGGGCCAGTCCATCGCCGTCGGGGCCGGCGCCGGTGTGCTCCTTCACCAGACTGATGCGGCCGCTGAAAAGATTGATGGCGTCCGCCAGCAGCGCGGCATCGGGATGGAGCGAGGTTCCCGCCGTGGAGTCAAGAGTCAGGCTCTGTCCCTCCAGCCGCACGCCCGCTCCGGCACTCAGCAGCGGAATGCCGCCGGGAGTGACCCCGGACCGTGAGGATGAGCCGGAGGTGTCCGACGACATGCGGACCATCAGGCCATTGCCGGAACCGGCGGCCGCGGCATTGCCGAAGGTCAGGCTGTCAAGCTGGCCGCCCGCTGCGCCCCGGGCCAGGATGGAGGCTCCGTCGGCCAGGATCAGGGAATTTTTAGCCGTCAGCACGATGTCGCTGCCGATGAGGGAAGCGCCGGCATTGTCCAGCGTCAGGCTGCCGGTGCTCACCGCGACATTCGCGCCGCTGGCGGTGTAGGTGCGGATGCCGCCGACGAGCAGGCTTTCCGCGCCCATGGCGTTGAGCTGCTCGGCGTGGAGGAAAAGACTGCCGGCGGGGCCGGAGGTGTGGCTGCCCCCGCCGATGAAAATGTCCGCCGTGCTGCTGATGTCCACCAGGCCGCCGCGGCCGGCCGCGAGGGCTTTCGCGGCCACACTTCCATTAAGCATGGCCGTCTGCGTGGCCTGCAGCACCAGGCGGCCGGAGTCCGCCGGCAGGCGCGGCACGCGGGCTTTGAGCGCGGCCGCGGCTTCCCTGAAGAAGGCATTGGCCGAGAAATCGTCGTAGGCCGAGCGCTGGCGCACGACAGCGCCGGAGGCCAGCTCAAAGCGGGCCTGGACAGCGGATGCCGCACCCGGATCAACGGTGTTGAACCGGTAGCCTGACACAGCCGAGGACCCGTCAGGAAGCGCCGCGGATCCAATCGCCGGACCGCTGAGCGGCGTCACCAGCCAGGCACCGTGCTGAAGCGCATAACGCGCGGGCAGAAGCGTGTAGGTGCCGGCGGGAAGCTGGTCATTGGCCGCAAGATAAATGCTGTCGCCCGCCTTCAGTGTGGAATTCACATAACCGGGATCACCGCCGAAGGTGTCCGCGCGGGGATTGTAGGGCGCGTAGGGATCGACGGCGGAACCGTAACCCGGCAGAATGGCGAAGCTGCCCTCATTCAGCAGCACATCCTTTGAACCGCCATTGCCCGCGACGAAACGATAGCCCTGAAGGTCGCCGCCGCCCCGGATATCAATCAGCGATCCGGTCTGCGTCGTGAGATTCCGGGCACCCAGCTGGATCAGGCGTTCGGGAGGGCCTGTGGATGAAATATCCACGCCACTGGGATCAATCCAGGCTCCGCCTCCGGTGACATAACCGTATGGCACGGTGATGGCCTGACCCGTGCGCGGATCGACGGCACTGACGGAAGTCCGGCTGCCTGCCGCCAGGGTGAGATTTTCCGTGACGGGCAGCGCCAGCTGCGTGCCGGTGACGGGATCGGTGAAAGGCGCGGTGCCCGTGCCGTCCCAGCCGAGGCGGATGCTGCCAAAGGGTGCCCGGAGCACACCGCCCTGCACGATGCTGCGCGCGAAAAGATTCAGACTTCCTCCCGCGGAGAGCGGGAGATCCCGCGCCGCGCCGCTTTGGATGGTCAGCGTTCCGGGCGAGCCGGCGGCGTCATACACCACGATATTGAAGCTGCTGCCGGTGGTCGGATAAATCTGGCCGGCGGCGAGATTCAGGCGACCGGCGGCGTTGAGCGTGCCGTTGCCGCGGATTTCGCCGCGCGCGGCGTCCAGCGTGGTCAGGCCGATGCCCTGCAAGGTCAGGGTGCCGGCATCAATGAGCCGCGCGCTGGCCGTGAGCTGGCCGCTTCCGGCTGTCGGGGGCACAAAAACAGCGTTTCCATTGCTGGTGCTGCTGAAAAGAATCTGCGTGTCATCCGCGCGCAATGGAGGCACAAAGGCCTGACCGAGCATGATGTGGTCCGCCGCCAGATTCACGAGGCCGCCGGCGCGGATCACCCCGCCGCTGGCGACGCGCAGCGCCCGGTCGACCTGAATGCTGACATTGCCCCGGAATTCAACATTGCCCCCCAGGGTCAGGGAATCAAAACCGCCCGCCGCAAAAGCGCCGGCCGCGAAATACCCCATGCCGGGAACCAGGCCGCCATCGGCATTGCTGACGGGCTGGCCGATGACGGACGCGCCGTTGCTGGGTGATGCGGGAAGTGTGCGGCCGGATTGAGTGACCACCAGATTTGTTTCCGCCGTGGTCACCGGGCGGAATTTTCCTGACGAGATGGCAAGGGTGCCTCCCGGGGCGCTGCCGCCGCCGGCGCGGCCCAGGAGCGTGGCATCGGTGAGGAGCATCTGGCCGCCGCTCAGCGTGATGGATCCGCCGCCGCTGTCCAGTTTCGTGGGACGGGCAAGACTTTGATAAAGGGGAGTCGTCAGGCCGCTGGTGGAGGAAACCAGCTGACTGCCGGGCGCGAGGGGACGTCCATCCGCGTCGAGTCCCAGTTGATTGGGATGCAGGGCGGGATTTCCGGTGGTGCCCGAGACATCCAGCACCGCGCCCGCTTCGGCCACGATATTGCCGGAAACGCTGATGCCGCCGCCGGCGGCAACGGAGCCCGTAGTATGGCCGTAGCGGTTGGTGTAACTGATGAATTTCCCCGCTGTGGAAAGCCGCGCGCCGGAAGCCAGCCAGACAGTGGTCTGCGCGAAATCCGGCGGAGTGGTGACCTGCGGCAGACTGTTGGCGCCGCTGATGGTGATGCTGCCGCCGGGCGCGGTGATGCCGCCCAGCATGGCCACGGTGTCGCCCTTGAGGGAGACGCCGCCGAGGGCATCGGTGAGGATGGAGGCTCCGCGCCCGAAGACCAGGTCGCCCCGCGCCTCCAGCTGGCCGGTAAAGTCGTTGCGGACGCCTTTCGCGCTCAGGTTCAGTTTGGCGGCCGCGCGCTGGTATTCCAGTTTCTCAAATGGCGTCAGTGCCAGGCTTCCGCCGGTGCCGCCGTTCGGTCGCGCCAGCCAGCTCAGCACTTTCGGCTCAATGGCCGTGCCGTCGGCGACCAGCAGTCCCGGCGAATATTCACCGTTGCCGGCAGCCTCGCCGAGACCGGTGAGATTGAAGGTGGAGAACCCGCCCTGACTGAAAAATGCGGGATCCAGCCGCAGGGAAACCGGGCTCACCAGGGAGCCGCCGATCCGGATCAACTGGGCCTGGAGCGAGAGCGTGCCACCGGTGGCGGTGCCGGAATAACCTTTCAGGATTCCGCCCAGTTTGAAGGAGCCGCCATCGACTGACAGAAGATTGCGGTCCTGTCCGGCGATGATTTCAATTTTCCCGGCATTGCCATAGGCGCGCTCACCGGCGGGGCCGAAGACCACGCCGCCTGAGACATCAATCAGGCTGCCCGCCGCGAGATCGGCGGAATAGGTGTGGACGCTGACGGTGCCGCCGTTCGTGACGCCGGGCAGTTGGGAGAAGGTTCCGCTGCCGGGCCGGTTGTCCACGATGAGACCGGCGGCGTCAATCACCGCGCCCGCGCCGAGAGCGAACCGGCCGCGCGAGGGATCGGAAGCCGGAATTTCGCCCCCGCCGTTCCGTTTCAGCGCCGCCGCGATGCTGGGCGGGACTTTGTAGGCATTGAGCGTGATCGTGCCTCCCGGGGCTTTGAGGCCGCCCAGCACGGAGACACTGGATCCTGACAAAGTGACGGATCCGCCCGCCGGGGCGTTCAGGGCGATGCCCCGCGGCACGATGACCGCGCCGTCGGGGTTATTGACTTCGAGGGAGGCGAATCCATTATCGCCCAGCCATCCGGCGGGAAGCACCGCGTTTTCCACACGGTCCCCGCGCAGAGGCGCCGCACCGCCGTCCGCCGTCAGGATGAAATCCTCAGCGGAGGTCTGGCCGGGACGATTGCTGAAAGTGACCGTTGGGGGTGCCGGGGAAACCGGCACCCCGGCGCCGGTGCCCGCGACGAGCTGCTCCACCTGGAAATCGAGCTTGAGACTGCCGCCCTCCGCAGGGCTGCCGATTTGCCGGAAACCGCTGACAGCGGAGCCGCGCAGGGTGCCGTCGATAGCCATGGAGGCTCCCGCGAGTCCGAGCCGGCCGGCGTCCGCTCCCTGAAGATACCCGGCTTCATAATGGCCGCCGCTCATCCACGGAATGCGGTAGGCGCGCTCAATATTCCAGCGCGGGTGGGACTCCACGAATTCCCCGGTGAAGACGGAATCGTAAACGCGGTCCGGCATGGCGGAGGCGATGTCCACCAGCGCGCCGGCACGCATCAGGCGCGTGGTTTCGACAAAGCCGCCGCTGTGGTTCACCCAGCCGGCGGAGACGTCGATGCCCGCGTCTTTCTGAACAATCACGGAGCCGCCGGAATTCAGATTCACGCTGCCGCCGCCGACTGTCAGCTCGCCCACGGAGCGCTGGATCAGATTCAGATAGCCGGTGAGATCCGCCAGAGGCGTGCCCACCCAGGCCCGGCCGTTGTAGGTTCCGGTTTTGCGGAGATCGACCGTGATTTCACCGCCGCGCAGAAGGCCCTGCCGCTGGAGCGGGGAGTCCGCCAGCTCGGAGGCGCGGAGGGTGACGCTCAGAATGTAATTGGACAGCGGGGAGTCCGCATCCGTGGTGCCGGCCACATTGATCAGGGCGCCGCGGCCCAGATAAATCTGTCCGTCCGCCCTGACAAATCCGGACGGTGGCGTGCTGGAGGAGCCCGCATAATCCCAGACGCCGGCATTGAATGTCACATTGCCGTTGGGCGCATGGATCATGGCGCCGTCGTCCATGTGGAGAATGCGGCCCTGAACATTCACCTGGGAGCGCAGGGAAAGACTGGTGCCGATGACTTTGTCAGGGCTGCCCCACTCGGGCAGGATGCGGGTGACGCTGCCGGGGCCGAAAGTGACCGTGCCGGTGGAGGTTGCGGGACCGCCGGCGCCGTAGAGCCAGGGGGCGGCGTTGGGGCGTCCGACGGGATCGTAGGCGGTGTTGTTGACCGCATTGTAGCTTGCCAGAAGATCAATGCGGCCATTCAGGGCCACGGAGGTGCCGGCGTCGGCGGCGGCCAGCTGCCTCACGTCCCTGCCGGCCATGGTGACGCTGCCGCGCGGACTTTCAATAAGGCCGGTGTTAGTAGCGGTGCCCGCGTAGGGTGTCAGGCCGGAGGCGGGATCGGCGACGGCTCCAATA
The DNA here is from genome assembly GCA_040386695.1 of Verrucomicrobiota bacterium. GTDB lineage: Bacteria > Verrucomicrobiota > Verrucomicrobiia > Verrucomicrobiales > V1-33 > CAIZWU01. Next base: position 128,131 of record JAZKFB010000027.1, on the reverse strand, counting down.
TAAACATCAAGCCCGCGCAGGCTGGGGTCATCGCTGCTGTGGGCGGCGAATCCGACCTGTAGGCCGGCGGCGAGGATGGTCTGTCCGTCCGGCGTGCTGATGCTGCCGGCGTTGGTCACGTTGGGGCCCGCCAGAGCAATGCGGCCGCCGACTTTGGAGGCGTTGCTCGGAGCCGTGAGCCGGGCCCCGGCCTGCACGGTGACATCACCGATGCGGCCACTGGCGGGCGGAGCGGGCGGCGTGAAGGGCGTGGCTCCGGCCTGGGGCAGGGCGGAGAGGAGGAACTGGGCGCTGGTCTGCTGGTTCAGCAGGCCATTCTGAATCAGCGCGTCATTGATGGGCAGGGAGGACGCCATCAGAGTGTGGACATTGACCTGGCTGGCTCCGCCGAAGATGATGCCGTTCTGATTGATGACGTAAACCTGGCCCGGCGCGGTGATGGAGCCGAGAATCTGTGAGGGATTTCCCGAGGGATCGCTGACTTTGTTGAAGGCGATCCACTGGCCCGCGTTTTCACCGCCCGCGGTCTGATCAAAGTGCAGGCTGGTGTCCCTGCCGACATTGAAGGTTTTCCAGTTCAGGACCGCCTGGGGACTGGTCTGCCGGATGTTGACCTGGGTTTTGCCGGAAGCGGAGGCCGTGGTCTGAGTGGGAAGAAAAGCGCCGGTCCAGAGCGAGGCCTGCGTGCCCGCGCCGTCGGCGGCCTGGAGTCCGCCGGGAGCCAGGCCATTGGGAACATTGGGAAGCAGGAAGCCGGGGCGGTTGGGGTCGGCTCCGGCATTGTTGTTGGCGGCGGCGGCGCGGATGGCGTTCTGCTGGGCGCGCTGCACGGCCTCCACCGCGCGGCTGGTGCGGGCCAGGGCGTCTTTGGCATTGGCTCGGGCGGCGGCGGCCTGGGCGGCTCCGGTGCTGGGGCCGCTGGTGCGGTTGGCGGGATTGGGGGCGGCCGCGCCGTTGCGCAGAATGTCCCCGGCCCGCGCGGGCTGGGTGGCCAGCAGCAGGGCGGTGGCCAGCATGCTGCCGCAGACCGGAGCGCAGGTGTCCCGTTGGAGTTTGCGGACGGAGTGCTCGGCGGACTTGGGCATGGGAAAGGGTTATTTACCGAGGGCTTTGGCGAGGGTGACCTCGTTGATGGTGACGGGATTCTGCTGAAGCAGCGCCGCGATGTAGGCCTGGCTGTTGGCGCGGGCCTTTTCCTGGCGCATGCGCTCGGTCAGGACGGCCCGCACTTGTTCGAGAGGAGCGACCGAGGGCTCTTTGATGTCCAGGCAGCGGAGAATGTGCCAGCCGTCCTTCAGGCGCACGGTTTCAGACTGCACGCCGACCGTCAGTTTGGTCACGCTGTCGCGGATTTCCGGCTGGAGCTGGGCTTCGGTCATCCAGCCGATCTCACCGCCCTGCGGCGCGGAACTGGCTTCGTCACTGAGTTTTTTGGCGACATTGCCGAAATCCGATCCTTTCTCCGCGAGGGCTTTCCGCACCTCCGTGAGCCGGGCTTCGGCCTTGTCGAGATCCGCTTTGGAACCGCCTTCCGGAGCGGCGATGTAAATCTGCGCGAGCCTCCACTGACGGCCAACGGCGAGGGAGGGTTTGGCCAGTTCGTAGGCGCTCTGCAGCTCGGACTCGCTGGGGTAATTCGCGGGGGGATCGGAGATGGATTTCAGATAGCTCTCGGTGATGGCGGTTTCCCTGGCGCGTTCGATGGCGGCTTTCACCTGCGGCTTGTCGTCCCATTTTTTGGAAACCGCCTCATTGAGCATGACGCGCTGGACCAGCAGCAGACGCACCACCTGATTCAGCAGCGCGGGATCGCGGGAGATGGCCTCCTGCTCGCGCGGATCGAGCTTGGCGATGGCGGTTTTGACCTCGTCAAGTTTCACATCCAGCGCGCCGACGCGGGCGATGACATCCTTGGAATCCGGCGTGGTGATGGAGCCGGCGGAGGATTTTTCAGCGGCTGACGCTTTGTCAGGAGCGGCCTGAAGCAGAGCCGGGAAAGCGAGGAGAAACAGGGGGAGAAAATGGGATTTCATGGCTTGGGGGCGGTGTTGTCGAGGAGGGCGCTGGAGTATTCCTGCACCTGGTTCTGAAGTTTGACTTTGGTCAGGCCGGTGAAGGGCTCGCGGGCGGCGATGGCCTGCCCGAGGCCGAATTTGCGGTAGCGGTCGAGAATCTCGTTGGCGGTGGTGAAGAGAGCCAGATTCCGCGTCCGCAGGTCGGCGACCCGGCGTTCCAGGGCGGCGTTTTTGGTTTCGGAATCCGCGCGGGCGGCCTCCTTCTTTTTGGCGATGTCGGAGATCTCGGAATGCGCGGCCTTCCACTTGTCGAGGGATTTCTGATAGGCCGTCAGCTCCTCCTGCTTTTTGGCGAGCGCGGCCTCCAGCGTGGCCTGCGCGGTCATGGCTCTCTCCTGGGCCTCGGCCTGGTCGCGGTTGAGAATGACAAGCTGTTTGGAAAGCTTTTCAACCTGCGCGGTGAGTTCCGTGTTTTTCTGCCCGGCGGCGGCCTTCTCGGCGAGGGCCACGGCTTTTTCGGACTCGGCGGCGCGGAGCTGGATGGTGACGCCCTTGAGAGCGTCGCGGAGTTTGTCCTCGGCGGGGGAGGGCGCCTGGGCGGAGGACGGCAGGGCGCTGCCCATGAGAATGAGGGCGGCGAAGGCCGTGAAGGGGGTAAGCACGCGGTTCATGTTAGAATTTGATTTTGAAATCCAGCATCAGGGTGTCGCTCTTGAGCGGCGGGCCGGCGATCTCATCGGCGCTGAACCACTGGACACTGACACTGGCGTTGCGGGAGATGCTGTAGCCGGCGGTGAGGGCCCAGCCTTTCATATTGGTGCCTCCGAGACCGAAGTCGGAGTCGTTGAAGCCGTCCACCACCGCGTCGGATCCGATCCAGCGGTAGTTCGCGCCGAGCATCCAGTCGCCGCGTGCGGCCATGGCCGTTCTGCCGACTTTGAGGCCCGCGATCCAGGCGGTGTCATCGCCTTCAAAAGCGCCGGGACGGGTGCCCCCGCCGGAGTCTGTGGTCATCGGGCCGCGGTTGTTGACGGCGACGGCGTCGATCTCCTGCCGGTCGAAGGAGGTGTTTTTGATATACTCCCCGTGAACCGCGATCATGGCCGGATCCCAGCCGCTGTATTCCAGTTTGCCGCTGACCACCAGCGGGGTGAATTTGCTGGCGAGGCCGAAGTACTGATACTGGTTGGAGGTGCCGTAATTGTTGGAGGCGTCGGGAATAATTTGACGCAGCGGGCGGTAGGTGTTGCCATACTGCGCGAAGGACGGGCGGGTGCCGTCGGTGGAGCCGGCGTCGCCGCTGCTGAGAGGGATGAAGGGCTCTGAAAGCTCGCCCTGCACCTTGTCGAAATCGTAGTAGGCCACGCCGAGTTTCAGCTTCAGGGTGTCCGTGAGCCTGAAGTCGGCGCCCGCCTGAATTCCGAGAAGATACTTGTCGGAGCTGTCAAACTTGGAGGGTTGGTTGCTGGAGAAATTGTAGTCCGTGTTGAAGATGGGGAAGGCCCCGGCGGTGAGGAAGGGACTGACACGGTCCCCGAAGCTGCCCTTCAGTTTGAGGCTCAGACCATCGAAGCCGAGGTCGTCGTCATAGATCGCCTCCGTGGCGAAGAAGGGATTGTCAAAGCGGCCGCCCAGCACCTCCAGGCTGGTTTTGGAGCCGCCGAAATCGGTGTGGTATCTGATGAAGGCGCGGTCCAGCCAGAGGGCGTATTTCGAGAAATTACCGCCCCCCGCTCCCATGCTCTGATTGGTGGAGACGGGGCTGCTGTTCTCACCGGTGGCGGCGCGGACGCCGACGCTGAAGCCGTCCGTAAGCTGCCACTCGCCGCCGACGCGCACCCGCAGGCGGAAGCGCTGGCGGTCCTGGTCCACATTCCGCTGGGGCGAGAAAACCTGCCCGGCGGTGTCGAAGGGTGAGCCGGTGTTGATGGCGTTGAAGTTGGGAAAGGAGCCGGTGTTGTCGTTGCCGTCGGGGAACCGCACCAGTTCATAGCGGAGACGGATGTCGCCGAAGATGTCGAAGTTGTTCTCTTTGGTGGGCAGGATATTCACATAAGCCGGATTTTTGCCGCTGGGAGCCGAGGCCCCCAGATCCTTGAGCACCTGGGCCCGGACCTCCTCGCGCATCTGGTTGCGCACGACCTCGGGCACGTAGCTGACCTTCATGGCCTCGTCCTCCTCCTCGGCCGCGGCGGCTTTCTTCTTTTTGTCAGCGCTGCGGGCGGCCAGAGCCTCGTTTTCGGCCTGACGGATCAGGCCCACGGCCTCCATCTGGCTGAGATAACCTTTCTGCACAAAGATTTTGAGCAGGTTGATGGTGACATTCTGCGACATGTCAGGCGGAGCCTCCTCCGTTCCCGCGGCGGGAAAAAGAGCGGCGGACGAGGGCGGGTCGGTGGGACCGTTGAGGTTGTCGGGGCTGGATTCGGAGGACCCGGCCGGGGCGGGAGCCGGAGCTTTGCGGGTTCCGGCGGCAGAGGCGGGGGCAGAGGCGGCGGGGGCATGATTTTCCTTCAGGTCTCCAGTGCCGGGGGCCTCCTCCGTGTTGCCGGAGGTCTCCGCCGCCGGCGCTGGTTCAGGCGCGGCTTTGCCGGTGATGTCGGACTGGGCCGGAAGCGCGGCGGTGGATAACAATAAAGCCAGACCGGCCGCGCGGGGCAGGGGCATGACAGGGGGCAATGGTCGCGTTTTCAAAAGAGAAGAATCAGAAAGAGGAGCGGCTCACCGGGACGGGCGGGCGGTGAGGCGGAGATTGATGGGCATTTTCATGCCCTCCGGAGGCGGTGACTGAAGCTGCAGGCCGGTCAGAACCTCATTCTGAAGCGCGGCGTCCACGGCGGCGTCACCACTGCCTCCGCTGAGCGTGGCGCGGGTGATGCGGCCGGTGCCGTCGGCCCAGATGCGGGCCGTGAGGCTGAGGGTGGCGCTTTTGGTTTTGCTGTTCCGGCGCAGGGCGTCGCTGACGGAGTTCTGCACCTGCGCGGCGTAGTAGCCGAATTTGCTGCCTCCGCCGCCGCCGATGCGGCGGCCGGTGCCGTTGCCTCCACCCGTGGCTTTGCCTAGACCGAAGCCATCAGCCGGGCCGCTGCCGGTGATGTTGGTGCCGATGGGCGGCGGGGAATTGTCAGGCGCGGGCTCCGGCGGCGTCTCCTCCTCCACGGGCGTCTGCTCCTCCATCTGCTCCTCGCGGGGCTGCTCCACTTTGGGGGGAGGAGGAGGCGGGGGCGGGGGAGGAGGCGGCGGCGGAGGGGGAAGCTGGATGTTGATGGGCACCGCGGTCTTCCTCACCGGCGTGTTGTCCGGGGCCGAGGGAGGGCTGAGTTTAAACCAGACGGCCACCCCGGCGGCGAGCACCCCAATGACGATCGGAATGCGGTAACGCTGATGGAAAGGAAGATTCTCATCATCATCATAGGTTTCATCAGTCCGGTAAGTCCTGTCCGGCGTATGGCCGGGAATCCCGGGCTGCGGCGGGTTGCCGGCAGGCGGCTGCGGCTGGGATTTTTCGAGAACCGGCGTGCTCATAGGGATGCCAAGGCTGAGGGTTGTTATTTCGGCGGGGCGGTGACGAGGCCGATCTGGGTGATGTTCAGGCGGCCGAGAACGTCGAGGACATCCATGATGCCCTGGTACTGCGTGGCCCGGTCGCCGCGCACCACGACGGGGACTTCCGGGATGCGGGCTTTAATTTCACCAAGCCTCGTCTCCAGTTCACCGAGGCTGACGGGAATGGTGTTCAGGGCGATTTTCCCTTCGGTGTTCACCGTGATGGCCTGCATCTTCGGGGTGTCCATTTTTTTGGCCGCCGCCGCGCTGGCTTTGGGAAGATTCACCTTCATGCCCTGCACGCCGGCGGTGGTCATGATGATGAAGATCAGCAGCAGGACCAGGTAGAGATCCACCATGGGCGTGACGTTGATGTCGTCGAAGGATTTGTCGTCGCCGGCCTGCATATGCGTGAGATTTCCGAAGTTAGTCGTTGGAGGGATAAGCCTCGGCGATGCGCGCGATGAACTCCTCGATGAAGGTGTTCATGCCGAGAATGGCGTCCTTGATCCGCGAGGCGAGGTAGCTGTAGGCAAAGAGCGCGGGAATGGCGACGGCCAGGCCGGCGACCGTGGCCAGCAGGGCACCGGCGATGCCGGGGGCGATGGAGTTGATGTCCACCTCCCCGCTTTTGGCGATGACCGCGAAGGTGATCATGACTCCGATGACCGTGCCCAGGAGCCCGAGATAGGGACCGCCGGCGATGCCGATGGTGAGGAACACCAGCTTGCTCTGAAGCTTCTGCGTCTCCCGCGTCGCGCCGCCGTCCAGGAGGGCGCGGATGGAGGTGATGGAGCGTTCCGGCAAGCCCGTGAAATTGCCGCGGGCATTGGTGATGCGGTGCTGGATTTCCTGCGATCCGAGATGATACAGATGAAACAGCGGGGACTCCCGCATGGCCTTCTGGTCCTGGTTGCTGGTGCCGCCGCCCATGCTGCGGACGTTGGCCTCGTCGGCGTGATCGAGGGCGGTGATATCGGTGGAGATCGTCTTCCACTGTTTGATGAAGACCTTGGAGGCCCTGGAGATTTTGTTCAGATAGAGCAGCTTGCCGATGGCCACCCCCCAGCCGATGACGGCGAGGATCACACAGAGCCAGATGACCACCCAGCCGTCGAAGGTGAGGGACTTGGAGATGCCTTTGATGAGATTCAGGTGCTCCGCGATTTCACTGTGCTCCGCCGCTCCTCCGGCGGTCTCCTCGGCGGCGGTGACGAGCAGTTTGGCGGCGTCGGGGGAGGAGCCCTGGTTCACGGCGGCCAGCTTGATGGCCCCGGGGGACAGCGCGATTTTTGAAATCTCCAGTTCGTCCAGCTCACCGGCGAAACCGGCGACATTGTTGCCGATGGGCTCGTCGCGGCCGATGGAAATGGGCCCGGCCAGGCCCGGCAGGGCGGAGGTCAGGACGACGCGGGGTTCCCCGTCCACATAAAGACTGAAGGTGCCGTTCAGCGCGGTCACGGCCAGATGATGCCAGGTGCCGGTGCCGATGTCGGGACTGGCGGGTGAACGCAGCTCGCCATTGGCGCCGGTGACGGAAATGTAGGGCACTCCGCTGTCGAGGCCGAGCAGGAAGGACTGGCCGTTCTCACGGCGGCTGAGAATGACGGCGTTGGGCCCGGGCGTGGCCGGTTTCACCCAGACGGAAACCGTGAGCGCGCCGCCCGCCGTCCAGGCGAGAGCGGGATTCGCGGGAATGGTCAGGGCATTCTGGCCGGTGAAACGCACGCCGCCGCCGATGAGGGCGGTGGCGACGGGAACACCGATGCCCTCCGCATTGACCGCATGGGGCGAGGAGTCGGCGGGCGCGCCGCCGTTTTCGGAAAAATGATATACGCTCAGGGTGTCGGTATCGTAGGTGGCCTTCGGGTCGCTGGCGCGCTCGGCGGCGGGGTTGCCGTAGTAGAGCCAGAGATCGGTGGCGCCGGCTTTGGGATCCGGGACTTTGACCCAGACGAAGGCCTCGTTGAGCAGGCTGTCCCAGCGTTCGATGTGGAAGGGCAGGACCGTTTTATGGTCGCCGCTGACAAACCGCAGATCCGAGCCGTCCTCCTTGGCGGTGCCGAAGGCGAAGTCGGAGGAAAGCCTCACCAGAACCACGGGGCTGCCGGGAGGCGAGGCCAGGGCGACGCCTTCCGCGCCGGTGTTGAGGGTGATTTTTTTGCGCGCCGTCCACTCCGGTTTCCACCAGTTGGCGGGACCCTCCGCCCATGAGAGGGCGGTGCCTGCCAGCATCAGCAGAAGGGCGGAGAAGGCGGCGCGGCGGGCGCGCGGACGGAGTCGTGGCGGGACGGGGAACATGGAGGGAAAAATCAGAAATCGGTCCAGAGTCGGAAAGTCACGAGCCAGTCGCCGCTGCTGACCGTGCCGGCGTCGCGGAGCGGAATGCCGGCATCAACCGAGGCGTGGAAATGGTCGCGGAGGGAAAGGCGGCTGCCGACCCCGGCGCTGAGCAGGGAGAACTGATCGGCCTGGCCGGGCAGGGGATCATTCAGGGTCAGGGTGACGGCGTCGGCGAAAAGATAGAAGCGCCACTCGTCCTTATTCTCCGGCGGGGCGCCGGCGTCTTTTTCTTTATTGTCAGGTCCGGGGACGGACGCGTTTTTCGGACGGTTGATCAGGCTGGGGCCGCGCAGTTCGACGGAGCCCGCGAGGGCGTTGTCGCCGAGCACCGTGGATTCCAGATAACCGCGGGCATTGCCCAGGCCGCCGCCGCTGAACTGCTCGCTGTTGATGAGCGGCTGGCTGGCGAGCTGGCCCTGGATTTTGGCGAAAATCTCCATGCCGCCCGGGAGGTCGTGGGTGTGGGCGAGGTCGGAGCGGACAGCGAGGAAATTGCTTCCCGCGAGATAGCGTTTGTTGTCGAACTCGTAGGGATCGCTGCCCATTCCCCTGAGCCCGTAAGTCAGGGTGGCGTTGAAATCCGTGGAGTGTGTCTTCGCCACCCAGGTGCCGCCGTAAGTCAGGCTGAGGGGATAATATTCAATGGGCGTGGCCTGGGTCTGCCCGCCGAAGGTGACGTCCTCGTCAAAATGTTTGAAGTCCACGCCGGCGCTCAGGGTGTGGAAATAAGCGGGCTTGTCCGAGAAGGGCGGACCGTTGGGCAGGGTGAAATTCAGCCGGGCGCCGAGGACGTGGCCTTTGCCGCCGACGGAGGAGCCGCCGAGGGTGTTGATGTCGCTGTCCTGCTTGGTGCCGGTGAGCATCAGGCTGGTGGTGGCGTTCAGCGGCGCGACGTAGTAGCCGGAAAAAACCGCGGCGTCGTCAAAGCGCGCGGGCGCGACCTGGAAGTTGAAGCCGAGGGTGTGTCCCGCCTGCCAGAGATTGGAGTAGCTCAGGCCGCCGTTGACGCGCAGTTCGGTGGTGTCCGGGCTGTAGCGGTTGTTCAGCTCCAAGCTGCCGTGCAGGGGGTTTTTGTCCTTCACGTTCAAATCGACATCCCAGGTGCCGGGAATGACGCCCGGGTGGATGTCCGGGGTGACCTGGCGGTCGGGATGACGGTTCAGGGCGAGGATGTCGGCTTTGATTTTTTCAAAGTTGGGAATCTCACCTTCCGCCAGGGAGGGAGCTTTCCTTTTAATGTCCTCCGGCAGGAAATGCTTCGCGCCTTTGACCCGCAGGCGGCCCACGGTGCCCTCGCTCACTTCAAGGATCACCACGCCGTGTTTCGCATCCTGGGGCGGGGCGGCCACCGTGACGAGACTGTAACCCGCGTCGCGGTAAGCCTTCTCCAGCGCGGTCCTCGCCTGCTCCACCTGGGCAATGCCGCAGGCGGGTCCCATGAAGGGGTAAACCGCGCTTTCAACATCGATGCGCTTCAGCCTGGACGCGCCTTTGACCTTGTACTGGCGGATGTAAAAAGGCTTCTCCCGCGCCGCTTCATCAGGCAGCGTGTCCTGGGCGGTGAGGTTTCCCGAAGTGAAAACGAGAAGTGTCAGGCCTGCCCGGAGCGTGGACGCGGATCCGCCGGATCCTGTCAGGATCAGGGAGAGGCGGGAATGACGGGGCATGAATGAAAATTTGTCAGGGTTCCGTGTGAGCGAGCTTTGCATCAGCTTCGGCGTTAAGAAATGAATCTATTGGAACAGAATCGTCACATGGGGGGCGGAGCCGTCCGGACATACCTCCGGCCTTGCGGTGAAGCCCCGGATTTACTGCCGCAGGCCCTCCAGCACGCGCTCGATCTGCACCGTGCTGCGGCGCATGGTGAGCAGCGACTGGCGCAGGGCCACGGGATCGGTGATGAGGCCGTCGAGCAGATTTTCGAGATAGCCCTGAACGATGGTCAGCGGTCCGCGCAGCTGGATGAGGACATCGGCGGCGGGATTGGGCATGGCTTTGGCGGCGGCGTCGGCCTCGTCGTCCGGACGCAGCGCCAGACGCACCAGCCAGCGGTCCGCGGTAAGCTGGAGGGGCACGGCGTCCACCAGGAAATGCCGGTCATCGCGCCAGGCCACGCCGGGGAGCCGCAGGGCGCAGGCGATGTGGCCGGGACGGCGGGAAAGGAAGCATTCCGTCACCAGCTGGCTCAACTGGCGGTCGGCCAGCACCGTTTCCAGCTTGCGGCCCAGCAGGCGGCCTTTGGGCATGAAGAGGAGTTTGGCGGCCTCATTGCTGAAAAGGATCCGGTCCGTGCCATCCAGCAGGAGACAGGCGTGGGCGAGTCCGTCGAGCACCATTTCCAGCAGGGCATCCACGCCGGTGGAGCTTTCCGGAAAATGCGGGATGCCCTCAGCCTCAATGGCTTGATCAGGTGGAGAAGCGGAGGCCGGTGGGGTATTCACGGTAAAACACCATAGATGAGCGGCTCCGTGACGGCGGCAACATCCGCTGCGTGACAGAACCGACAGATTCACGGCGGCGGAGTGGAGCCGGCATCAGTCCGGTTTCCCGTTTTTCGGCTTCCCGGTTCCATGCGCTCCGGACCGGTTCCGGGTCTGTCGTCAGGCGGCCGGAAGCCGGCTTTGGCCGTGCTTCAGTCAGCAGCGGCGGCGGCGGCGGCGGCGCATCAGGAGCAGGCTGCCAGTCAGAGCGAGAAACCCGCCGGCGGCGGGCTCCGGCACAACGTTATAGCCGAGTTTCCCGAGAAACTCCACATCCACCGCCGTGAGTTCCTTGCGGGTGCCCAGCACCGTCGTGGGCGTCATCACCGCCTCCTGGGCCACCCCGTCGCTGAGCCGGGCGCCGGTGGTGCCGGCGGCCAGATGATCGGCGGCGATGCGGGGATCGGACAGGGAATTCCATGTGGTGGAGGAGCCGAATCCGATGGCGTGCATCATCTCATGCAGAGCGGTGGAATAGAGATCGAACTGTCCTCCGGATGGTTGATCCAGTCCCAGATTCCAGGCGGTGGCCAGGGTTCCGGCTGTGTCCGTGATACTGTCATTGTTGGTGTCGGAATCGAACCAGAGACTGCCGACGAAGGAGCCGTAATTGACGGTAAAGGCGGAATCAGGGCTTCCAAAAGACCCGCTGAACTGATTGATCACCGGCCCGTCCCCCCGGCCCATGGTGGCATTTGAAAGGCTCACCATGCTGCTGATGGCGGCGGTGAGTTCAGCCGGGCTGGAGGAGGAGGAGCCGCCGGAGACACTGGCGCTTCCGGGGATGGCGGTGCCCAGCACGGAGCCGGTCAAATTCCGCCAGCCGGCGTAAATCCGGATCTCATTCGCCGCAAACCCGGGGGCGGTCTGGGGAGTTGAAAGATTAACGGTGGTGCCGTCCGCGGGGCTGGTGAAGGTCAGGCCCCAATTGACCGTCGCGCTGGAGCTGCCGCTGGAGCCCGTGAAACTGTTGGTGCCCAGCGCCGCCAGAGGAGTGCCGCCCAGAGCGGCTGTCAGATCGCCGGCCGCTTTGGCCAGGGTCGCCTTGGCCGTGGCATTGAACAAGGAGGCCGTGTCGTAGGTGTAATCGATCACGATGTTCACCGCTCCGGCGGAAAGCGGAAACAGGGGCAGCATTGCCGCCCACGAAAAAAAGGTAAGCCCGGGTCGCATGGTCTTCAGAGGGTTGGTGGAGGGTAAAACCTTCACAATCAGAAGCATATGGAGCAGAAACCGGCCTTCATGGGAACTTTAAAATTCTCATGAGAAGCATAAATGACTCAAGGATTTTGAGTTTCCTCCGGAAGGGCAAGGCGGAGCATGGCGCGGTTTCATCCCTCCCCGGTTTTGAAAAATGGCCATGACATTGGTTCATGCCGTGCTGAATTGGAGGAAACCCAACCTCCCGACACTCCCATGCCCCGCAATGTCCGTATCGGTCTCATCCAGGCCATCACCACGCATCCCGGCGACACTGATCCCGCCGTGATCAAGGCGGCGATGATTGAGAAGCACCTGAAATTCATTGAGGAGGCCGCGCTGAAAGGCTGTCAGGTGGTGTGCCTGCAGGAGCTGTTTTACGGCCCCTACTTCCCGGCGGAGCAGAAACCGCACTGGTATGCCCTCACGGAAAAAATTCCGGACGGTCCAACCACCCAACTCATGTGCGATACCGCCAAACGTCTGGGCATCGTGCTCATCGTGCCGATTTACGAGGTCGAGAACACCGGTGTTTATTACAACACCGCCAGTGTCATTGATGCCGACGGCACCTGGCTGGGGAAATACCGCAAGAACCATATTCCGCACTGCCTGCCGGGCTTCTGGGAGAAATTCTACTTCCGGCCCGGCAATCTGGGGTATCCCGTTTTCGACACCGCCGTGGGAAAAATCGGGCTCTACATCTGCTACGACCGCCATTTTCCGGAAGGCGCGCGCTGCCTGGGCCTGAACGGAGCCGAGATTGTTTTCAATCCCAGCGCCACCGTCGCCGGACTCAGCGAATACTTGTGGAAACTGGAGCAGCCCGCGCACGCCGCCGCCAACGGGTATTTCCTCGCGGCCATCAACCGCGTCGGCACCGAGCAGCCCTGGGCCATCGGGGAGTTTTACGGGCAGAGCTATGTCGTTGATCCGCGCGGGCAGATGGTGGCCGTCGCCAGCCGGGACAGGGAGGAGGTGCTGGTGGCGGACATCGATCTCGATCTCATCCGCGAAGTCCGGGACACCTGGCAGTTCTACCGTGACCGCCGTCCGGAGAGCTACGGGGAAATCACAGCGCCGTGAAAATATTAAAATTTAAGTAAAATATTCTTGCCCCGTCCGGAGGTATCAGGCAAAGACGATGGTGATTTAAAGTTGTGAAACCCAACCGCTTACCCATGAAACTCTCCGGAATCCTCAGCCTGCTCATGGCCTGCGCCACGCCCTCCGCCATGGCCGCCAATATTGTGTGGATCAGTGACCAGATCGCCGACAGCAACACCCCGCCGGCCCTTTCGGATCAGGGGTTCGTGAACCTGCTGACAGCCGCCGGGCATAATGTCACCCGGGGCTTTGCCGCTCCGGCCACCCGCCCGGCCGCCGCCGCGCTTGATGCGGCGGATCTGGTGATTATCGGCCGCTCCGCAGGCAGCGCCTCCTTCAGCGCCGGGGACAACGCCGCGTTCTGGAATGGAATCACCACTCCCATGCTGTCCACGAATCCCTATGCCCTCCGTCCCACCCAGCTGGGCTGGAACACGGCGGCCAATATTGTGGATCAGATCTCCAGCACGGTCACCTTCGCCAACCCGGGCAGCCCGGCCTCCGCTTATCTCATCGGAAGCGTGCCCATGACGGGCAGCACCACCACAAACTCCCTGACGGAGGCCATCACCTTTTACAACGGAGCGGCGGACATCCGCGGAACCTCCATTTCCACGGACACGCCTGTCGCGGGCGGCACCGTCATCGCCTCCACCGTCGTCGGAGCGGGCCCGGCCACGGCCGCTTTTATCGCCTTCTGGCCGGCGGGCACCGTGCCTTCAGGCACCAATCCGGGTCAGACTTTCGGGGATTTCCGGATGGAGTTCTTCGCCGGTAACCGGGAATCCGCCACCGCACCCGTGAACAGCGTCCCCCACGCCGGGTATGAAAATCTCACGGCCAATGGCGAGGCCATGTTCCTGCGCGCCGTGAACCTGGCCGTGAACCGGGGCTCCGTGGTGCCCGAGCCCGGCTCCACCGCCCTCGCTTTCGCCGCCGGTGCCCTCGCCCTGAGCCGCCGCCGGCGCTCCGCCGCTTCCAGCCGGGCCTGAAGTTTGGAATTTCTGAGGAGAACCGGAATGGGTGTCCAGGGCTGGACGGATGGAAGTGGAGTATTGACCCCTTGCTTTTGACCAGTGGATCGGTTACGGCAGCCGTCATGCAATCTGCCGAAACGGAATCCTCCTCCATGGTAACCGTGGCCCGGTTCCGCAACAGGGAGCAGGCCAGAGAGTTTTGTGCCATCGCCGCTGAATGTGGAGTGGCAACACGGGTGTCGGACTCCCGACGCTTCAATGGAAGTGGCAGTTTTGACGCCACTCTGGGAGGGGCGGACAGCCTGGAAGGGTGTTCGATTCAGGTGAAAGCGGAGGATGTGGCGGTTTTGAGGACTCATCTGGAAGCCAATATGGAGATTGATCCTTTGGATCCGATGCACACCGCCGACCGGGCCGAATTGCTGGCCATGGCGGATGGGCCGCTGAATGGAAATCTGTGCGAACAGATCATCGCCGCCAGGATCCTGGCGAAGCTTCCCCCGGCAACCATCGGGGAAATCCTCCCGGGCGCCGCCGATGCTTATCTGGCGGCGGATCGCCGCATGGCCCGCTGGCTGGGAGTCACGGGATTGCTTTTCACGGCGGTTTACCTGGTCATTTTCCTGGATGGGCTCGGTTTCACGCCTTACCCGGATTCCAGCTATGGCCACGACCAGCGGCACCCGGGTTTCAGCCATTACGTGCCGTTTGAAGGCGAGGCCATTGCCAACAACGTCCGTCCCTTTCTCATCATGCTGATCCCCCTCGGCACGGGAGCCGCCCTGATTCTTTCCACAAGGCAGCTCCGGGACGGCACCAGCCGCCGCATGTTTCCGCCCTTCTGGAGAATAACCGGCCATCTGCTTTTCTGGCTGCCTCTTTTCATCGTGGGCGCGGTCGCGGGACTGGTTTTGTTTTACCGGAGATGAAACCGAAGCCACAAGCGTGGTTGCCGCTGACCCTGCGCCGCATTCCTCTCACGGCACGGTGGAGGCACGGAAGCGCAGAAACTGGCGCGGACCGGCGGGGCTGATGGGGGTGGCGGACTGGAAGCGGACGGTTTCGGTGGCGTCGTCGTTGTTTTTGCGGCCGAGGTAACGGACGCGATCCGGCTGGGAGGCGGACCATGCGGCCAGTTCGGTTGAGACTTCGGCGGTGAGGTCGGCGTCATCGGTGCCGATTTTCTGGACAAAGGAGACCACGGGAAAGATGGCGTCGTTTTCCAGGACGGTCTGGATGCTGACCGGAGCCCCGGGACCAGCAACGATGGGCGAATAACCGGCGGTGTATTCGATTAAAGCCGGGAGGCCGTCGGCGTCGCTGTCGGAGTTGGCATCCGTGAGGCTGAATCCGGCCAGCCAGGTGCTGAGGGGAATGCGGTCGTCCTTGCCTGGAGTGCCGCCGAGCGCCGCGCTGGTGCGCCAGGAGGCGACGGCGGCGGGGTCGGTTTTGCCGGGACGGATGGCGGTCAGGGAATAGCCCGCTCCATCCGCGTCCTCCGGCCAGGGCGCGGTGTCGGAGTAGGTGAAAGTGGAAATCGTCTGCCCGTCCGCGGCTTTCAGCAGCAGGGTTTCGCCGCTGTTTGATAAAGCCGGGGAAGTGGAGGTGCCGAAGCCGGCCCCTGTCGAGATGCCCGCGCCGTAGCGGAAGGCGAAAGCCGCCGGATTCCGGGGAATCACGATCCGTCCGCCCGCAGGAACGGTGGTGGCGGGCAAAGTCACCGCGATGCCGTCGGTGAAGGCTGCGCCGGTGAGGTCCACGGTGAGAGTCGCGGAAGTGTTCACCAGCTCCACGAATTCAAACTGCTCCTCGTCCGCGAAACCGGCCGTGATTTCCGCAGCGGTGGAGGGCGCGGGATGATACATGACTTCACTGACCGCCAGATTGGACGCGGAGGCCGGAGCGCTGGTGCCCGTCCCGGTGACGGCCACCGTGGAGGTGCCGATGAGCAGGCCCTCGCGATCGTAGGCGGACAAACTGATGGTGTTGGCGCCCGGCTGCACGGGAACGGTGACGCTCCAGGCGTTTTTGGAGGTCCAGGTGATGGCCAGGGACTGCCCGCTGGCGGTCAGCCGGATTTCCGCCAGATCCACCCAGCCCGTGCCTTTGATGACCGTGGTGCTGTCCGGCGTGGTGCCCCCGGCGGGAGTGGTAATGGCGAAGGCGACCGGCGGCACGGCGGAATTCACGGCGCTGAGGACGGAGGTTCTTCGGGAAGTGATATAGGAAATGTAGCCGGTGAGATTTTCCGAAGGCAGGAACTGGCTGTAATGCTGCGCCTAGGGAGTCATGTAGGCGGAGTTGAAAACCGTGCCGCACAGCTCCTCCAGCTGGCCGTAATAACTGCGGAAATTCGCGGGGGAGGCGGCGATCATTTTGTTGAGATCGGCATTGTTCAGCACGCCGGAAGTGGCGGCCAGATCGAAGGTGAAATCCATGTCCCAGGGGAAATACATGGCTTTGCCGTCGTCCGGGCGGAAGTAGACGAGGAGATTGTGCTGCGAGCCGGAGCTGTAGCTGTCGCCGATTCCGAAAAGCGTCTGGATGGCGAAGGAGCGCAGCCATTCATCGACATCGACCTTCTGCGGCAGCTCGGTGTTGTAGGCCGTCCCGGTTTTGGTGAAGGTCTGCAGCATGCTGATGATGCCGGAGTAATCGTCGGCGTCCCGGTTGGTGTCGATGAGCCAGTGCCAGCGGTAAAGTTCCTTGCCCAGGCCGCCCAGGGTGCGGGCATCAACGCCCCGGACGTCGTCCGGATTTGGCAGTTTCAGACCCTCCACCCCTCCCGTGGTGGTGGTGGGATAATAGATCAGCTCGAACTCGAACATGCGGCCGTCGCTTCCGTTTTCGAACTGGTTGTCCAGCCACTCATTGTCAAACCGGGACTTCAGCAGCATGGCGGAGCCGGTGTGCGCGGACTTGGGCGCGATGACGCGGATGAGGTCGTCATTCATGGAGGGAATCCCGCCCGCGCGGGCGGCGGCGTGTTTCACCATGATCTCCTTTTGACTGAACTGATCGCCGGCTCCGGAGCGGTCGATGGACACCGTTCCATGCGCGCCAAGGAAAAGATGATCGTCCGGGAAGCTGACATTGAAGCCCACGCGGACATCCTGGGGCCGCCCGCGCTCGCTGCCTTTGAGGCGCACGCCGCAGTCGTAATAAATTTCGCTTTCGTTGTAAATCACCGTGCAGCCCACGCGGTCGTTGCTCATGACCTGGGTGTTGGTGTGCATGAAATTGGCGTCGGCCGTGGTCATGACGATGCGGAAATTGTTCGGCTGCACCGGGCCGTAGTCGAGATTGGCCTGCCCGTCCTGCCAGGGAATCATGGCGCGGGAGGCCGTCCCGCCGGACGGCTCCAGAGAAACCGCGCCGGAGTTGTCCTCGGCGGAAACATAAAACTGGATTTTCGTTCCTGCGGCCTGGCCTGGAATGGTGCCCGAGAATCTTCCGCCGTCCTCTGCGGTCATGGGCGCGGAGGAGTAGGTGGTGCTGTCATTCACGGAGTAAAAAATCGTCAGGACGTTCAGGCCGTCCGGATCGGCGGCGTTCACGGAAACCGTGACCGGCGCGCCGGCGGCGGGCACGGCGGGGGAATGCGTGAGCTGGTTCAGAACCGGCCCGGCATTGGCGGTGAAGGTGGAATTCGCCGCGCCGGGAGTGCCGCCATCCGGCTGGGCCGCCAGCTTGGTCACGGCGGCGGCGCGGTTGAAGTAGAGCCGGGTGTTCAGGGCGTTGGAGCCGCTGAGCCACTTGGCGCGGAAGCTGATTTTGTAATCTTTGGCGCTGTTGATGGTGACAAATGCGCCCGCATTTTTCAGCGTGGTTTCCGCGTGATTGTGCATGTGCTCCGTGGCTCCGCTGGCCTGAAGATGCAGCACCTGATTGTTGGGATTTTCCGGATCATCAATGGCCTCCACATGGCTGTGAGTGCCCAGGAAACGCCATCCCGCCAGGGACTTGCCGGTGAAATTGCCGTTCTGAATGAGTTCGCGGGCGGTGGTGGCGGGATCCTCAATCACGCTGATGTCGTCCAGGAGAATGTCGCCCGAGTCCAGCAGGCCGAAGATGAATTCGTTATACTGGGTGGGGTCGTTCTGACCATTGGTGGCCCGGGCGGTGTAAGTGTAGGTCTGCCACACGCGGCGGGCGGCCTCATTGCTCGCGGACCAAGAGCCGGGGGAATGGTTGTCGGAGCGGGGATCGCGAAGCTCCAGACTGGAGCCGCCGCCATCCGGCGTGCCCGGCCAGCGGCCGCCGTCGGAGTAACTCACCTCGTCCGCCGGATTGCCCGCCGCGTCATCCAGCCTCAGCATCTCGCCGGAACGCGCCAGGGAGCCGGTGAACTGCCCGGCGATGGGAATCCCCGGATGTTTCGCCGCCATGGACGCCGCGTCGCGGGCCACGATCAGATATCCGCCGGCTGGCAGCGTGGCGCCTGCGGGAAACGCGAAGGTGATTCCCTGGCTGAAGGACCAGCCGCTTAAATTCACCGCCGCCGCGCCCCGGTTATAAAGCTCCACCCACTGCTCATCGGAATTCCGGAAAGGCAGCGGCGGGTCCGTCTGCGCCTCCAGCGGGCGGGGGTTGTACATGATCTCGTTGATCACGACATTCTCATTCAGCGAAAAGGTGTTGGCCGCGCCAAAAGTCGGAGCATTGGGATAAAGCCACCGGCCATTCAGTCGGCCCCGCAGCCGGTTGGTGACACCCCGGGCGTCGCAGAAAGTTCCATCACCGGCGGTCAGCAGGAAAAGCTTGTCGCCGGAAATGGGAGTGAATCCCAGCGTGGCCGCGTTGACGGTCAGGAAACCACCGGCCTGAATGGTGGCCGCCGGGAACGTGTAGGCCGGACCCGCCGAGCTTTTCAGCAGCCAGCCCGTGAGGTCCACCGGCTGGGAGGAAGTGTTGGTCAGTTCCACCCGGAAGTCAGGATCGGAGGCGGAACTGATTTCGTTGAACACCACGGAAGCCAGGGGAGTGTTGGCCGAGGGCGGCTGCTCCACGCCTTCCAGCGAGGCCGCGAAAACCATGTCCGGGCTGGCGGGCGAGTCCTGATGCACCTCCACCGCGAGCACATTGGCACCGGAGCGCAGCAGCGTTCCCGGCACCGTGATAGCGGCGGAAAGCGAGGCGTTCACCACTTCCGGAGAAGCCGCCGTGGTGTGCGTCACCGCGCCGGCGGGCAGGTTGAAGCGGGAGATTTCCGTGCCATTGAGGTAAAAGACCGCGCCGTCATCCGTCAGGTGTTTAAGTGTCAGAGTGGTCAGCGAGGGCGCGCCGGTGAAGGTGAAGGCTTTGCGGAAATAGTGCGCGGAAGTGCCTCCTGGGATCTGCGTTTTCAACGAACCGCCGCCATTCGGATCCGTCGGAGCGCTGAGCGGCGTGAAGGTGCCTGATGCCAATCCCGCCACGGAGGATGCCGGCAGGGCGCGGGTCCACAGGGCCACATCATCCAGGCTGCCCGACCAGTTTTCGCTGGCCTTGTCCCCGCCGAAATAGAAGGGCTGGGGATTGCTGGTGCCCTGGGTGATGGTCGAGCTGCCGGAGGCCGTGCCATTCCGGTAATAGGTCAGAGTGGCTCCCGATTTGACGACCGCATGATGCACCCAGGTGGCGGTCGGGAAGTCGGAGTAGTCCACATTCTGCCCGGCGCCATTGCTGTGATATTCAAACGCGCTGGCCGTGAATTTCAGAAATTCCCGGGGATTCCATTCCGCGCCGGAAGGGTTGTAGCGGTTGCCCAGAACCACGGAGGTCCCGCTGCCTTCGTTGGATTTCGCCCAGAAAGACCAGGTGAACTGATTGGTCAGGGTCATCACCGGAATCAGAGCGGAACCGGTGCTGACATAATCAGAGGCCCCTTGAAGACTGAGCACGCGCCCGCGGACGGGATCGGCGGTCCAGACCGGTCCGTTGACCAGAGTGCCCGCCTGTCCGCCGGTGACGGAATTGGCGGCCACGGTGCCGGAGGTCTCATTCAACGGCCACCAGGCCAGCAGGCCCTCGCCCGCGCCGGAGACGGTGGCCGTTCCGGAATACAGCGCCGCCTGACCCGAGGGCCAGGCGGTGTCGTTGTAGGCCGTGGCGTTCCATCCGGCATCCGGAGCGGTGGCCTCCGCGCGGTATTTCCAGACCGTATCCAGGCTCACGAGGGTGGAGGTCACCGGCACCTGGCCCTGGATGGGAAAATTCGCCGCGCCGGGAGTGCCCCCCTGTTCCGGGCTGGCGGTCCAGTTGGAGGCCTGACTGTCGGCACTTCCCTGATCCCGTTTGGCCAGGGTGGGGCCGCCGCCGTCCGGACCAGCCGGCCAGTCGCCGCTGTCGGAATACGTAACCTCGTCCATGATGCGGTCGCTGTTGTTCCGCAGCTGCAGAGTCTCACCGGAATTGTTCAGCGCTCCCTTCAGCGGCCCCAACGCCCCTTTGCCCGCCAGTCCCGCATTGGCGGGATCGGCCGCCACCAGCAGAAACCCGTGACCGGCGATTACCGTGCCTTTGGGGAAGGTGTAGTCGGTCCCCTCCGCGAGCCGCCAGCCGGAAATGTCCACATTCACCCCCATCAGATTGCGCAGCTCAATCCACTCCGTGCCCGCCGCCGCCGCCGGATGATAATTGATTTCATTGAACACCACCACGCTGTCCGCCGCGTGGGCGAAGGCGGTGCTCAGGCAAAAGGCGGCGGTGGCCACGAGCGGCGGTCGCGGGCAGGTGGGACGGGAATTCAGGAATTTCACGGCACGAGGGGGGAGAAGGGGATTGACCGAAAGCAACGATTCCGTCAGCCGGCGCGGCTGATGGGGTGTCCGGGCCGTCACCCGCATTCTGCAAATCCTGCGGAAGGAAAGGAAGCAAAATCGGCCCCGCATCCGGCCGGTTCCGGGGTTCAGAAGAAAATTTGAAGGTTGTTCGGAATCATGAACCTGATAAGAGATGCGGCACGTATGCCAGCGGGACACGTGAACGCGAGCCGCCTGGTTCCGGCCACTGGAGGCTCCGCAAAACAAAGCAAAACACCGCACTCAACCAACAAAAGCCATGCAATGGAAAGGCAGACGGGAAAGCGATAACGTGGAGGATGCCAGGAATGAGCAGCCCTCCATGGCCAGAGGAGCCGGCGGAGGACTTGGATTATTGTCCATGGTCGGCAGGATATTCGGCTTCAAAGGCATCATCGTTGTCGCCGTGCTGGGACTGATCGGATGGAAACTGGGAATTGTGGACCCGGGTTTTCTGCTGGGCGGGGGGACGGCCTCCTCTAGTGGACCTCCGGCGAATGCCAGCCCGGAGGATCAGGAGCGCTTTCAGTTCGTGAAGGTGGTGCTGGCGGACACCGAGGATGTCTGGACGGCCGAGTTTGCGAGGATCGGCCGGAAATATGAACTGCCCGCGATGAAAATTTACACGGGGCAGGTGCGGACCGCCTGTGGGGGCGGAAGCGCGGACATGGGACCCTTCTATTGCCCGGGAGACCGCATGGTTTACATCGACCTGAGCTTCTATGATGAGTTGGCTAAAACTTTCAATGCGCCAGGCGATTTCGCTCAGGCCTATGTGATCGCTCATGAGGTCGGACACCATGTGCAGAAACTGCTCGGAGCGTCGGACAAAGTCGCCGCGATGCGGGGCCGTCCCGACTATAACGAGTACTCGGTGAGGCTGGAGCTTCAGGCGGACTACTATGCGGGCGTCTGGGCGAACCATTCCCAAAAATATCTGGAGCAGGGGGACATTGAGGAGGCCATGCGCGCCGCCAACGCCATTGGCGACGATGCCATCCAGAAAAAAAGCCAGGGCCGCGTGGTCCCCCACTCCTTCACCCACGGCACCTCGGAGCAGCGGATGAGGTGGTTTCAGAAAGGGCTGAAGAGCGGAAGGATCGAGGACGGGGACACCTTTTCAATGTCTTACCAGAGTCTGTGACGAAGGGGCCGTGTCCTTTTACGGGGAATCTTGTCACCGCGTCCCATCTCACGCTAATGTCTGGAGCATCAATGTTCCACGACTTCAGAACGGGCGGAGTTCGCTAGAAGCGTTGATCAAATGTCTTGTGGGATCCGACAAAGAACCAAGTGATGGTTTCACCGCTCCTGATTCCCACCACACGAAAATCGTCGCTGACGCGCGCCGACCATAAATTCCGGGAGCCAGCCAGCTTCTTAAAACGGAGCGAAGGATGGCCGGGATTTTCCATAAAGCGTGCGTGGGCTTCCCGGGTGGCATTTTGCATTGCCTCGGACAACTGGGCATAACAGCTCCAAAAATCCTCGTTGGCCAAAGAAATCATTTGGCCGGGAAAACCAGGGGGGCCGCTTCTTTTCCTGTAATGCTTTCGACATAGGCATCCAAGCGGGGACGGGGAATGGGATCAGTGATCAGCTTTTCCCAGGCTGCATCCCCTTCGGATTCCTCAATTTGGTGTTGAATGAACAGCGCGAAGTCCAGAATCGAACTTTTCCGGTCCTCCGGAATAACCGCAAGAATGTCCGCGATCCGCAGATCGATTTCGGAGGGAACCGTGGCGTTCATACCCGGCAACGATAGCCTCAAGGGCAGGCTTGTCGATTTGGTTTTCGACACTTCTTCCATGCGGATCAATACCAGGCTGCCAGTCCGTTTTTCCAGATGGCTTTGAGTTCGGCGATGTCGGCGTCGATGACCGGGCTTTGGCCGCCGCCGCTGCTGATTTTCAGGCGGCGGTGGGCGGCGGTGGTGTGGCCGAGGACGGTGAAGGTGTGATCGGCGAAGATTTCCTGAAGGCTTTCCACGTCGGCGGGACGGACTTCGAGGACGAAGCGGGCGGGGGCTTCGCTGAAGAGCTGGACGATGGCGGGAAGGGCTTCGGTTCCGGCGTTGTCAGAAGCGGAGGGCAGGGTGGCTTCAATGCCGCCTTTGAGGGAGAAAGCCATTTCGGACAAAGTCACGGCGAGGCCGCCTTCGGAAATGTCGTGGGCGCTGAGAACGAGGCCGTCTTTGATGGCTTCGTGGGTGCTGCGGTAGAGCGCGGCGGCGGCGACGGGGTCGCAGACGGGGACGCGCTGGTTGGTCAGGCCCTTGCGGCGGGCGAAGACGCTGCCGCCGAGATCGCCGGTGGCCGCGCCGATGAGGCAGAGCACACTGTCGTCCGACCGCAGGCTGGCGCCGGTGACATGTTTGGCGTCCTCGACAATGCCGATGCCGCTGATGAGGGCGGTGACGGGGATGGAAACCGGGCCATCCTCGGTCTGGAAGTAGTTGTAGAACGAATCCTTGCCGGAGACAAACGGCGTGCCGTAAGCCACGGCCGCTTCCGCCAGAGCACGGGCGCTTTCCACGAGGCCGCCGAGTTCGACGGGGTCGTGGGGATTGCCCATGCAGTAGTTGTCGAGGACGGCGATTTTATCCGGATTCGCGCCGCAGAGCACCAGCTGGCGCACGCACTCGTCCATGCAGGCGAGGCCCATGGCGTAAGGATCGGTTTTGCCCCACTCGGGGAGCAGGCTCAGGCCGAGGGCGAGCAGACGGTTGCTGCCGTCCACGCGGATGACGGAGCCGTCCTGCGGGGCGTCGCCGGTGGCTCCGGCGAGCGGTTTGAGGACGGTGTTGCCCTGCACCTCGTGGTCGTATTCGCGGATGATGGGTTCGCGGGAGACGACGGCGAAATCGCCGAGAATTTCGCGGAGATCAGCTTCAGCGCTGGATTCATCCAAAGTCGGCAGGGGTTGCCAGTCGGGCGTGGTCCAGGTGGCTTTCAGGGCAAGCCGGGGGGCTTCGTGGAGGCGGCGGCAGTCGAGTTCGCAGACCGTATGGCCGTGGTGTTTGACTTTGAGAATGCCGGTGCCGTCGCTTTTGCCGAGCACGGCGAGTTCCGTTTCGTAAATGTCCGCCAGCTTCTGGAGGGCGGGCAGGTTTTCCGGCGCGCTGGAGAGGACCATGCGCTCCTGGCTTTCGCTGATGAAGATTTCCCAGCTCAGGAGGCCCGGCTCCTTCAGTGGGGCTTGATCAAGGATGATCTCGCCGCCGGTTTCGCTGAGCATCTCGCCGGCCGCGCTGCTGAAGCCGCCCGCGCCGCAGTCGGTGATGCAGGCGATGAGGCCCTGTTCGCGTGCGGTGAGCACAAAATCGCTGACCTTCTTCTCCTCAATCGGATTGCCGATTTGCACCGCCGTCTGGTCCTCCTCGTGGCTGTCGGTGTCGAGGGCGGCGGAGGAGAACGTCGCGCCTTTCAGCCCGTCGCGGCCGGTGCGTCCGCCAACGGCGATGATGAGGTGACCGGGAATGACCTCCTTGGCGATTTCCGCCGAGGGAATGATCCCGGCGGTGCCGCAGAAAACCAGGGGATTATAACAGAAGGTGTCATCAAACTGGATCGCGCCGCCGGTTGTGGGAATGCCCATGCGGTTGCCGTAGTCGCGCACGCCGCGGACCACGCCGCGCATGACGCCGAGCGGGTGAATGACGTCCTTGGCGCGGATCTGCTCCGGCTTGGTGTCCGGCCGGCCGAAGCAGAAAACGTCCAGCGAGGCCACCGGTTTCGCTCCTTTGCCCGCGCCGAGAATGTCGCGGATCACGCCGCCGAGGCCGGTGTTGGCTCCGGCGTAGGGTTCGATGGCGGAGGGGTGATTATGGGTTTCCACTTTCAGACAGGCGGCGAGACCGGGGTCGATTTCGATGAAGCCGGCGTTGTCCGTGAAGGCCGAGAGCACAAAACCGGGCTTCGACTCCATGATGTCGAGGCTGATTTTGCGGATAAAGGTTTTGAAAATCCCGTCGATTTCCCCGGTTTTTCCGTCGCGGGTGTGCTGGATGCGGGCGGAGAAAATGCGGTG
Source organism: Verrucomicrobiota bacterium (assembly GCA_040386695.1). Lineage (GTDB taxonomy): Bacteria > Verrucomicrobiota > Verrucomicrobiia > Verrucomicrobiales > V1-33 > CAIZWU01. Next base: position 103,652 of record JAZKFB010000027.1, on the reverse strand, counting down.
TTTGCAGTGCTCGCTCCAGGTCTGGGCGATGACCTCCAGCTCGACATCCGTGGGCTCGCGGTCCTGCTCTTTATAATAGGCGCGCACCGCTTCCATGTCCGCTCCGGAGAGCGAGAGTTTCATGGATTTGCTCAGCGCCTCCAGCTCGGAGGTGCTCAGGGCGAGAATGGGAATCGTGCGGTAAGTGGGGCGTTCAGAAGCTGCTGCGGCCATCAGCGAAGGTGGCGGGGAGGCCCGCCGCGTCAAGGGAGCGAAGCGGCTGTCGCCTGTCCACCGCCCGGCGGATCCGGCGGGTGCCGCGGCGGCGGATCAAAGGGGAGGGAATTTGCGGAATGATCGGTTTCATTTGTTGACGGTTTTTCTGTAAAATGATCAAAATCCACAAATCTTTTCGGCCGCGCCACACGCGGTCCGAAGGCGGGATTCACCTTTTGCTTTTCAACGATGCCGGCACTCCAAAATTCCTTTCTGAAATGGGGCGGTTACGGAGTCTCCGCCGTGCTTCTGGTTCTGGTGATCCGGCAGCATTCCCGGATCAACGAGCTGGAGGCGCTGAAGGCCGCGCCTGCCGCCGCTGCGGCCCGTCCGTTGCCGCAAAAACCTCCCGCCGGAGTGGCGGTGACTCCCGTTTCAGCCGCCGGGCTGTTTGATGCGCGGACGCGGACGCTGCTTGAGGAATTGCTGACCATCAACGCCTCCGCAGTGCCGGGGCAGGTGAATGAGCGTTTCCAGACTAAAAGCTGGGAGGTGCTCTTTGATAACGATGCCGAACGGCGGAGCCGGAATTTCGGTCTGCTGCTGGATGCCCTGCGGCCGGAGGACGGCACGGCGCTGCATGTGCTCTTCAATAAAATGCACCAGGAGGGACGGGATTTTCCGGAGGATTACGCGCGTTTCGCCAGCCGCTGGGGACAGGTGGATGGCGCGGGAGCCATGCAGTTTTATTTTGCGGAGGGAAAATCCGCGCCCGCGCCGGCGGATGTGCATAACGCCCTGAAAGGCTGGGCTCAGGAGCATCCGCAGGAGGCGCTGGCCTGGGCGGTGGCCAACAGGGAGATGGTGGGTGCGAAGCCACATGCCGGCTTCGGGCCGCAGGAGGATCCTGTTATCGGTGTCCTCCGCGGCTGGGCGCGGACGGATCTCACCGCCGCCACCGCCGCCATGAAGACGCAATTTCCCGATCCGGCGGCCCGGGAACAGGCGATTGACACTCTCTATGTGGAAAGTCTTTTCGGAAAAGGCCTTGATGCCACCCTCGACTGGATCAAACAGCTGCCGGACAGTCCGGAGGATATCAACGCCGGCGGCCGGAGCGCGCTTCAGAATGTCTTCCGCCGGATCCGGGATGCGGGCACCGCTCCGGAGCAGGCCGTCGCGGACCTGATGAAAGTCGCGGACCAGCCCTGGTTCGGCATTGAGGACATGCTGGGGATCAGCCACACCTTCCGGAGAAATGCCGCCGATTTTGCCAACGCGCTGGCCGCTCCGGCGGTGCAGCCGGTCATGCGGGCCAAATTCCAGACCTGGGCCGGCCAGAATCCGGAGGCTATGGGCACCTGGCTGAACACCAGCCAGGGCACGGCCATTTACGATGTCGGCGCGGCGGAGCTCGCCCGCGCGCTCCGGGCCTCGGATCCGGAAGCCTCCGCCACCTGGGCCAAAACGATTCAGAATCCCGCGCTCCAGGCCCGGGCCGCCGAGCCTTAAAAGCCTATCGGAACAGGTTTTCAGCCGGAATTGGCGGCAGCCGGGCCTCACATGCGCCGTGGAGTGGTGCGGGGCACCTCGCGGGCGGGGATGTAGCGGGGGTCGTAGCGGTCGCGGGGGCTGAAGAGAAAACCGGGGCGGGGGCTGACCAGTTCGTAGCTGACGGGCTGGAAGGCGGGCAGCTCCATGTCGGCGTTGGGGTCATAAATCGAGGTGCCGCCGAGGAAGCGGCCGCGGATGCGGTATTCGTAATTGTGATCGTAACCGTGGGACTGCGGCGCGCCGGCGTCCTCGGTCAGGCGGTCGGGCGTTTTGACCCGGTTCTCATCCATGACCACCAGCTGGGCATTTTCCCAGAGCTGTCCGGGGCGGCGGATGTAGCCCCAGAAGCGGGTTTTGGCGACAAAATACCGGCGTCCAATATAATAGTCGCCGCGCGGCTCCGCGAGAATCGCCTGGTTCCGGGCCTGCACGACGGGACTGTTGTCCACGATGATGCCGGTGGAGGAGGTGCTGCTGCAGGAGGGCAGCAGCGGACCGGTGACAAGCGTCAGGAGAAGCAGGCAAAGGCGGCGGGTCATGGAAAAGTTCGGCGGAAGGCTGGAATTTCGGAAAGGCGGAGGCGGTGCCGGAGGGCCGCGCCGGAGATGAGTCCGCCGTGAAGGCGGGCGCATCATGCGCCGGACTGCCCGCGCTGGCCAGGGCATTTTGTGACGGGGCGGTGATGACTTCACCTTCCGGTATTCCGCGCGCCGCCTTCAGCCTGAAAAATGCGGAGACGGGCATGGCCGGGTCAGGCCGGGGCGGATTTTTCCGGTTCCCCGCCAAGGCGGGCGTGGTGGAAGAGAAACTGCTGGGCATAACCGGCGGCGGGGCCGAAGTGGGTGGCGGCAAACTGACGGAGGGTTTTGGCGGGAATGGCGGGGTCGTTTTGAAAATACAGACGGCGAAGGACGCGTTCGACCCAGACGTCGATGGGAAAAGCAGCCGGCCGTTCCCAGCCGAAGAGCAGGGCGCAGTTGGCGATTTTTTCCCCGACTCCGTGCAGCGTGCAAAGGGCGGCGCGGGCTTCGGCGTCGGGCAGTCCGGCCACGGCTTCGGGATCGAACCGGCCGCCGGCGATGTCGTCGGCGGTGCGGTGGAGAAAGGCGGCGCGGTAACCAAGCCCGCAGGCGCGCAGGGCGGTTTCCCCGGCGGCGGCGAGGGCGGCGGGCGTGGGATAGGCCCACTGGTCCGGCAGACCGGGAAACGGGACCGGTTCCCCGAAACGCCGCCGCAGGGTGAGGGAAATCTGACGGATGTGCGGCACCTGTTTCAGCGACGAGGTGATGAAAGTCGCCAGGCATTCCCATGACGGCTGGCGCAGAATCCGCAGGCCGGGACACCAGGCGACGGCGCGGCGCAGGCCCTCATCGTCCGCCGGGAAGGTGGCCGTGAGCGCGTGCAGATCGTGGTCCAGGGCCAGATAACGGCGCACCAGGGCCGCCGTGCCGCGCGTGCAGAGCAGTGTGTCCGGCGAGGGCTGGGAAATGAGCGCCGGCGTGCGACCGATGAGTCCGGCGAATCCGCCGTCCTCCAGCCGGTGCCAGTGAAAAACCTGGCCGGAATTCAGCGTCGCCGCCAGATCGAACGGCCAGCCGGTCAGGCGGATTTTGTCCGGTTTGCCGACGGGGCCGCCGATGGCGGGACTGGAGGGATTGCCGGATTTGGCGTTCATGGTGATGATTTTTCACCCCGGAAAGCGGCGCTGCGGACCACCGCCAGAATGAGGTCGCGGAACCGCGCGTCCCGCCCGCCGGCCTGATCGGCGAGCTGCCGGGCGGTTTCCTTCTCCCGCGGCGTGAGACCGCGTCCCAGCGCGTAAGTCAGCAGCCGCTCCGCCGCGTGGTGGACGATGCGGCCGCCCTGCACGGTGACGAGCCAGCGGTTGAGATCGGCGGGGCCGGCCAGGATTTCGCCGGTGAGGGCGGTGACCGGCGGGGTGGACAGGTCGTTTTCAGAAACCGGACGGCCGATGGCGTCCCACGTCTCCAGGGGAAAGCCCAGCGGATCAATGGCCCGGTGACAGGAGGCGCAGCCGGGGTCCGCGCGGTGGCGCTCCAGCGCCGCGCGGACGCTGTGCGGGCCGGGGGAATGCGCGGCGGCGGGCTCCAGTGTGGGAACATTGGGCGGCGGGGGCGGGGGTTCCAGGCCGAGCAGGGTTTCGAGAATGTATTTGCCCCGCAGCACCGGCGAGGTGCGGTTCGGATAGGAGGTCAGCATCAGCACCGACGCCTGGCCGAGCAGGCCGCGCCGCTGCGGGGACGGGAGATTCACCCGCGCGAATTCCTGATTTTCAGCCGGATCCTGACCGGGAGCCGGCGCCGGGAAAGGCAGCCCGTAAAAGGCCGCCAGCCGGCCGTTCAGAAAAGTGTGGTCCGCTGTCAGAAGACTGAGCACAGGCGCGTTTTCGCGGATCAAGGACAGGAAAAACCGCGTGCTTTCCTCCAGCATGGCGGCGCGCAGGGCCGGTGCCGCCTGCGGGAAAAGAGTTTTGTCAGGCGAGGCCAGGGCGGTGTTGCGCAATTGCAGCCACTGGCCCGCGAAATCCTCCGCGAACGCCTCCGCCTGTCCGCTGTCGAGCATCCGGCGGGCCTCGTCCGCGAGGTCATCCGGTGCCCAGCCGCCGCCCGCGGCGGTGACGGCGGCGCAGGCGGTCAGCAGGGCGTCGTCCGGCGGGCGGCTGGTCAGGAAATAACTCAGTCTGGCGGCGCTGGCATAGGCCCGGAGATCCGGCGGGCAGGAGGCGGGATCGGTCAGGAAAAGGAAATTGGGCGACGCCAGAATGGCTTTTACGGTCCCGGCCATGGCCTCGTCATAGCGCAGGCCGTTGGCGAGGGAATTGCCGGTCAGGGACAGCAGGCGCAGGGACTCCCCGGCCGTGACCGGCCGCCGCCAGGCCCGCCGCGCGAATTTTGTCAGGGCCGCGTCCGCGGGGCCCAGCTTTTCATCCATGGACGCCTGCGGGGCGGGCACAGGACCGAGGATTTCAGCAAAATGCGGCACGGGTGTGGCATCGCCGTCCAGCGGGCCCTCCAGACTGGTTTCCCGGACCAGCAGTCGCCTCATGCGGCGGTGGGGATCGGGGTTCGCGGAATCTGTCAGGGGATTCGCCAGCCGGTAAGCGAGCACATTGTCCCCGGCGGGCAGATTCAGCATGGCGGACCGGCGCTGCGGGTTCTCACGGTCGTAACGCCAGACCGTCAGCGGAGGCGAATCCGCCAGCCGCAGCAGCGCCGGACCGTCTCCGGCCTGATGGGCGTAAACGACCATGCTCCAGCGGTAACGGCCGGCGGCGGGGATGTGGAATTTCACACGGACCTCCTTTCCGGAGGTCGTCATGTGGAACTCGGGGGCGTCCGGGAAAAGTCCGCCATCCCCCCGGAAATCCCCGGGCAGGACCCGCTGGGACCGGACAGGCACGGGCGGCGGCAGCAGGGCGGCGCCGACCGCGCCGGAGAGGGCGGCCAGATAACTTTCCAGCCGGCCGGGCGGCAGGGGCTGCATGTCGCCGTTGTTGTCAAAACCGTGGGCGCTCTCATCCCCGGGCAGATCCGTCAGGACGGACGCGGCGCTGACGCCCAGCAGCGCCTCCAGCGAGCGGGCGCACTCGCTGCGGCTGAGGCGGCGGAGGGGGGAGGGACGGGAGGGAAAAGGAGCGGACTCCCGGGCCGGAGCCCCGGGCTCCCCGGCGGCATCGGGCAGGCTGGCCTGCCAGGAGATCAGGGCGGACTCGAAGTCCTCCCGCTCCGCGTGGGCCGGAGCCGGCTTTCCCTCCGGCGGCATGGTGTGCAGCAGCACATGGCGGCGGATGTTCTCCCAGGACCGCGCGCTCAGACCGGCGGGATCGTCCAGGGACAGGCCGCCTCTGGCCGCCCCGTCGCCGTGGCAGTCAAAACACCACGTTTTCAGAAAATGATCCGGCATCCCGGGTCCCGCCGGCTTTGGCGGAACCGCGGATGCCTGACCGGCGGCCGACGGCGGATTCCAGTCCGCGTGCAGCAGCGCGCGGGTGATCACGGCTGAGAGCAGCGCCACCGCCACCGCCGCAACGGGCAGGGGGGACAGGCGGATTTTTGGAAAAGCGGGGGGCACGGCGGAGCGGGGAATCAGGAGAACTACAGCCAGCGGCGGTGGCGGAAATACCACAGCATTCCCATTCCGATGATCAGAAAAGCGCCCCACACCACGGGATACGCCCAGGGGATTTTCAGCTCCGGCATGTGCTCGAAATTCATCCCGTAAACGCCGGCCAGAAACGACAGCGGCAGGAAAATAGTGCTGATGGCCGCCAGCACTTTCATGATCTCATTCATGCGCTGGCTGAGCACCGCCTGATGATATTCCCGGATGCCCGTGACCGCCTCGCGCAGGTGCTCGGCGCTTTCGATGGCGTGCCAGGCGTGGTCGTAAAGGTCGCGCAGAAAAGGCGTCAGGTTGCGCGACAGCAGCTCGCTTTCCGTGTGCTGGAGAGCCACCGCGACCTCGCGGATGGGGCGGATGGTGCGGTAGATGAAGGTGGTCTGGACGCGGAAGCTGTGGATCTGGTGCAGGTCCACGCGGGTGTTGGTCAGGGTCAGGGACTCGTCCAGCCGGTTCACCTCCTCCTCCATGCCGTCGAGCACCACCAGGTAGTGATCCAGCAGCGCGTCCAGCAGCGCCCAGGCCATATAATCCGGCCCCTGGCGGCGCAGCAGGCCCTTGCCCTGGCGCAGGCGGACGACCACGGGATCGAAGACCGGCGACGGCGCCTCCTGGAACGTCAGCAGCACGCGCGGGGTGAGAATCATGGCGAAGTGCTGAAGATCAAACCGGTCCACCGGATCGTCGCCGCGCAGCGCCAGCAGTTTCACGGTGATGAAAAGATATTCCCCGAAATCCTCCACCTTGGGACTCTGGTTGGTGTTGAGAATATCATCCTGGACCAGCGGGTGAATCTGATAGGCCTCCAGCAGGCTGTGGATGCGGCCGGTGTCGTGCAGGCCGGTCACCCGCACCCACGCCGGGCTGTCGCTGCCCTCGAAGGCCAGGCACTGCGCGCCGTCCTCCACCTCCCGCTCGCGCAGGTCCTCCTGGGTGTAGTCGAAAACCTTGATCTCGATTTCCCCCATCCGCCGCTCGCCCACATGCCCGCCCTGGCCGGGAGTCTGGGAAGGCGGCCGGGGGTCGCGCTGATGCCGCCGCGGGCGGCGGCCGGGATTTTTGGCGGGGACTGGGGAAGGCATGGGGCGCATCTTAAACGGAAATTTCCGGCGCGCATCCGTCCGGCGGGATTCTCCGGAACCGGGCGCGCGGCGCGGGGGCGGCGCAAGGGAAGCGTCCGCCGGCGGCGTCCGGGCGCATGAAAGACGGAAAATGAAAAAGAATAAAGACAAGGTCCCGGCCTTCCCCGGTCGGAATCCTCCGCCTGCATGTATCGTCTCCCGATACATGCCCGGATCGTGACGGAACCGCCCCTGGTCCGATCCTGATTTCCCGTTCCCGTATTCCCTGTCAGCGGCGGCATCAGTCAGCGGTGCGGTAAGGGGGGCACTGTGTCCGCGGAGCCCGCCGGTTTTCAGTTTTGTGTCTGGACGGTGGTGGCTTTTTCGAAGGTTTTCAGGTCGTCGAAAAACGATTTCTCCCGTTCGTCGTCGGGCGGGATATCCTCGTAGCGCTGGGCGTAGTGATAATGGATCAGCGGGCGCAGCGGAGGCACGGGAAGACCGGCCCGGGCGAGGGCCGTGTAATGCTCCATGGGGGTCGCGCCATCAGGTTTCGGATGACCGGCCCCGGCGGTGACGCGGAGGAACTCCATGAAGTACGCGGGCTGCTTTTCGCGGGCGGCGCGTTCTTTGGCGGCGGCCGCGGCGGCGGCCTCCTCCGGCGAGCGGCGGAGGAAGCGGAAGGCCACGATGATGGCGGCGACCGCCAGGACCACGGCCGGACCGTAGTTCTTCACGGACGTGACCCATGGCTGCTTCGCGATCTGCTGGAACAGTTTGACCAGGAAATTGGACTCCACCTGCGTCTTCGGCGCGTCCGGCGGCGGGGGGGGCTCCTGTTTGGCGGCGTCGGCGAATTTCGACGGATCCAGTTCCGGGGGCGGTGGCGGTTCGGGAGGCGTGCCGGGGACTTTGCCAATGTCGGCGCGGGGGGTGAAATCGCAGACCGTCCAGCCGATTTTATCGATGTAAACCTCCGTCCAGCTGTGGGCGTTGCGGTTGCGGAAGGTCAGGGTGGCGCTGGCGGTGTCGTATTCATCCGTGGCGAACCCGTAGGCCATGCGCGAGGGAATGCCGGCATCCCGCAGCAGCAGCGCGGCCCCGGTGGCGAAGAAATCGCAGTAGCCTTTGCGCTCATTGAACAGAAAATTCTGGAGCGGATCGATGCCGTCGCGGTTGGTCATGACCCCGCTGTACTGATAGTGCTCCGAAAAGAACCGGCGCAGGGCGGTGATCTGCTCGGGCAGAGTCTTTGTTTTGTCGATGACGGAGGCCGACAGCTGGTGCAGCCGGGCCCCCAGTTCGCCTTTGGGCACGACGGTGTGAATGGGGCTTTCCGGCTTTCCGGGCCGGATGGGCATGGAGTTCGGCAGATTATCGAAAACCAGCGGTCCGGAAACGGCGCGGTAGCGGAAGTTGCCGGACGCCGTGGTCTGAAGAATATCGCCGGGCACCGCATACACGCGGGGCAGGGCGATGGCCGTGAGTCCCTGGATGGCCGGCAAAGTGTAGCCGTCGGCGTGCATCAGGAACATTTCATAAGCCACGGGCCGTTCGGGACTGCGGAGGGTCACCATGCCGTCCTCTTTGCCGTCATCGCTATCCCTGACCCAGACGCCGCCGGTGACATCGGCCTCCCATTTCCCGTCATCAAAGCGGTTCAGGGTGTGGCTGCGCACGTAAACCGGGCCGTGCTCCATCAGGGATTCGGCCTGGGAGGGATCGGCCAGGCGGATGAAGCCATGAATGTCGGTGGTGCCCTGAAGATTCGCGCGTTTGGGCAGCTGGTGGCGGCCGGTCTGGGCGGATTCCTCCGGCGCGGGCGCGGTGGCCTCCTCCGGCGGGTGGGTGCCGGGAGTGACCGGCGGTTTGGGCGGCTTGTTTTTGAACTCGATGGGGTCCATGCGCCAGTGCGGCGAGATCCGGCTGAGGAAACCGGCGGCCACCGGCAGGGGGCCGGTGTAAATGAGGGCCGCCAGCGCCAGCAGGCAGGCGGTGATCAGCAGGTTGCGGCTTCGGTGCGGGGCGGGGCCGGACTGGGCGGGTTTCAGCCGGGTGACGCGTGACAGCTCCCAGGCGGCAATGCCCATGATCAGCACCAGCACCGCGAGGATGGAGGTCGTCGGGCGGGAAATCTCCGGCTCCATGCCCCGCGCCAGCAGGAACACCAGTCCCATGGACGTGTAAAAAGCGATGCTGAACACCAGGGAGCGCATTTTCGGATTCTCCGACGCCGTGCCCGCGCGGCCCCACTGCTTTTCCCAGATCGCCTGCGTGGCCGCCAGGAAGTGCGGCATGGCCATGAAGCAGATCAGCAGCGGCACCAGCTTGTTCTGGTAGTAAAACGGCGCCGCCACCACCAGCACGCCGGCCGCGATGAGCCGGGCGGCCTCCGCCACCTGCCGGGGCGCACGGCTGAAAATGTAATAGGTGCCCAGACTCATGGTCAGGGCCACAGCGAGAAATCCCTGGCCGCCGGTGATCCAGGCGAGAACGCCCTCAATGACGAGCAGGGTGGTGTAGATATAAAAAGCGGCGTTCACGGGAGAGCGGGGGAGGAGGCGCGGGAAGTCGTGCGGAGGAGAAGGCCGGTGCGTTTCACACGCAGTTCAGTCAGGCTGAGGCAGGTGATGTCGAAGGGGAATTCCGGCAGCAGATCCTCCCACTCGCGCACCGGGGCGTCGCTGATCAGGAATACCCGCGCGCCGGGCTCCGTGGCCGAGATGGCATGAATCAGAGCCGAGGCATTGTGCTCCGGCGCGGGCCGGGCCGCCGCCAGCTGGGTGAGGGCGGGCTCCAGATCGTTCGGATTCGGCACATGCAGGGTGCGCCAGCCCATGAAGGAGGCGGTGAGATCCGCGGGAATGGCGCGGTCCCGGCAGTGGATCAGCAGGCCGCACATCAGCTCCATGGCGCTTTCAAAGGCATCCGGTCCCGCCGGCTGTTTCCCGTTGGAGCGGATGCTGTGGAAAACGAGGCTGAACTTCTCGGGCAGACGCCGGTCAAACTGCCGCACCATCACCTTTCCCGCCCGCGCCGTGGCCGCCCAGTGGATGAGCTTCAGCCGGTCACCGGGCTGAAAAGCGCGGATGCCGTGAAAATCCCCCGTCCAGTCCCGGCGGGCGCTTTCCGCCTCATCCACATCCAGCAGCGCGGCGTCCTGCGCCTCCTCCAGCTGGCGCGGCGGCACCGGGCGCGGCCAGACGGTCATCTCAATGCGGTCGCGCAGCTCCAGCTCGGAGCGCCACAGCCCCATCGGGTAGTGGGAAACCAGCATGGCCCGCGCCCGGTGGGAGGTGCCGCGCCGCAGCAGACGGGTGCTGAAGGCCCGCGTGGCCTGACTCTGGCCGGGAATCACCACCGCGTCCATTCCCCGCTCCGCCGGGCCGGACAGGCTGTCCTCGATCTCCACGCTCCGGCGGTCGTTCCGGGCGTCGTTGTGGATGTGCAGCTCGTAAGGGAAAAGCTGCCCCGCGAAAGCGGTCTCCGCATAGTCCCGGGAAATGCGCAGCCCCTTCAGATTCCGCTTCGCCAGCGGGCGGGAAAGGAGGGCCAGGCACAGGCCCATGAGGCCCATCTGGATAGCCGCCGCCTCCGGCAGCAAAGCCCCGGTCACGATGGCGACGAGGGAGAGAATCAGAAGAGCGGCTCCACGACCGGTGAGTCGCGTGCGGCTGGCGGGGGTGGAGGACATGGTCACAGTAAGAGACAGCCAAAGACCCGCGACAAACGGATTTGTTCACCGGCAAATGCGGAAGGATGGTTCGGCGGTCGGGTGGAACAGGGGTCCCGCCTGTTCTGCCTCCCGCCTGTTCCACCTGAACATCCGGCGACGGGATTCTGGAACGCGTCCCGGCGGCGGCGGCTTTGGCGGAGCCAGGGTGAATTCCTGAATGATGGAAGGCTCGGGAAGCCATCCCTTCCCATCCATGTGGCCCCTTCCTCCCGTCCGCGGAATCCCCCGGAGAATCCGCCGGAAAAGAGAAACGGGCTTCCCCGGCGAAAAAGAAGGTTACCGTGGACGGCGGATTCCGGAATGGAGAGTATGCGGGGCCTCAAGTTGTTTTCCGGTTCCGCGCTTTCCGTCATGAATTCCTCCGACTCCGCCACGACCGCCGATCCGCCGCTGGGCGGGCTGGATCCTGAAAAACTGCTGGCCGCCGCCCTCCGCAGCAGCCCCGTGACTTTGCCGTCGCACGACTGGGAGCCGCCGCCCGCCGCTGTGGTGGACGGCTGGTTCGCGGAATATGAGGTGGACCGCCTGATCGGACGCGGAGCCATGGGCGCGGTGTATCACGCGGTGCATTCGCGGCTGGGGCGGGATATCGCCATTAAACTCCTGCCCGCCGTGCTGGCGCAGCGGGAGGAGATGGCGGCGCGGTTTGAGCGCGAGGCCCGGGCTCTGGCGCGGTTGAGTCATCCGAATATCGTGGGCCTGCATGACTTCGGGCGGACGGAATCCGGGCATCTGTTTATTGTCATGGAACATGTCGCCGGAGCGGATCTCAGCCGGCTGATCCGGGGCGGTGATTTGTCCGTGACCCAGGCCCTGGAGATCATCGGGCAGGTCTGCGACGCGCTGCAGTATGCCCACAGTCAGGGGTTTGTGCACCGCGACATCAAGCCCGGCAATATCCTCGTGGACACCACCGGCCGGGTGCGCATCGCCGACTTCGGCCTGACCAAACTCCTCGGCGGAGAAGCCGGCCATCCTCACGCCGCCGGCCGCACCCTCACGGGAGCCGCCCTTGGCACGCCGGAATACACCGCGCCGGAGCAGCTGCGCGGCGGCACCGTGGACCACCGGGCGGACATTTACAGCCTGGGCGTCATGCTTTACGAAATGCTCACCGGCGACCTCCCGCGCGGTGCCTGGGCCCCGCCCAGCCAGCGCAGCGCCGCCGACGCCCGGCTGGACGAGGTCGTGACCCGGGCGATGCAGAACGAGCCGGACAAACGCTACCAGCAGGCCGGCGAGGTAAAGACCGCGATCCATGCCCCGACCGCTGCTTTGACTTCCTCTGCGGCAATTCCATCCGCGGGGAAAGTCTCCCGTTTTCACGGCAATGTCTGGCTGGCGGTGATCTTTTTTGTCTGCGCGGTTTGGCTGGCGGCCATGATTCCGCAGGGAAATGCGCCGTTCGCCATTCAGGTCAGCGGCCCCCTGGTGCTGATCGGCCTGTGGTTTTTGAGCCGCCCCCGGAAGCCCGCCGCCTGGCATGGACTGATTGCCGGCCTCACCATAGGGGCGACCGCCGCCGTGGGACTCTATCTGGCGAAGTCCGTGGCGGACGGGAAATTCGAGCCGGCGGCTGCCCGTCCGGCGGAGGAGGCGGTGATCGGGGAAAAATTGAATCAGTCAAAGGCCAGAACCGCGCGGATTCTGTCGGGGATTGATGAGGCGCTTGGGGCACAGCAGGAGAAGGTGGCGGAACTGGGCCGGAAACTGAGATCCATGAGAAGTAATTATGGCATCGTGGACTCCGGGGCGGCGGGAGGAGCCAACTCTCTTTCGGTCATTGAGGGCGAGGACGAGGCGGCACGGCTGAAGCGGCGGGAGGCGGTGGCGGAGATGGAGAAACAACTGGCCCGCCTGGAATCGCAGCTCGCCGCCGCGCGTCTGAGTCCGGATCAATTTTATGCCGCGGCGGGCGTGGAGAATGAGACGCTCCGGGCTTTCCACAGCCAATGGAAAAAGGATGAAAGCGAACTGGCCCGCATGCTGAGTTCCGGTTTCGCGAAGAACCATCCACGGGCGAGGGGTCTTGCCGCCAGCATTGAGCAGGAGAAAAAGATCCTTGAGGATGCGGCGAAAAACCACCGGACTTCCCTTGATATCAGTATCAGGAATTTAAGGGACACCATCGACAGTAACCGGAGGGCCGCCCAGGGAGGCCAGGGAGCGGGCCTGTCCGCAACGCCGGAGCGGATGGAGGAATACAACGAACTCAAGCTGCGGTATGAAATCGCCGCGGAGACCCTGAACGAACTCAACAAGTCCGCCGCCCAGCTGACCATGGGGGCTCTGGGCCTGTTCCAGCAGGAAGTGGACAAGATCACCCGCTACAAGGCTCCGGTGCCTGAGTCCGCGATTCCGGAGCCGCCGAAGACCGCCGCTTCTCCTGGAACGCAGGCACCACCCTCCAAAGCGGACAGCATCACGGGTTATGAAAGACCGGCCGGCGCGGATCCGGCTCAGAATCAGGCACCTCCCGCGCCGGCTGTTTCCGAGCCACCCGCCCCCTTGAACCCCATTCCCCCGGCTGTTGAGGCAAAGCCTTCGCCTCCTCCGGCGGGTCCCTCCACTCCCTCAGCGGACTCCCACCCTGCTTCAGCGGACTCCCGTTCTACCTCAGCGGACTCCCACCCTGCTTCAGCGGACTCCCACCCTGCTTCAGCGGACTCCC
>JAZKFB010000027.1:0-90195 GCA_040386695.1 Verrucomicrobiota bacterium | reverse complement strand
TCAGCGGACTCCCACCCTGCTTCAGCGGACTCCCACCCTGCTTCAGCGGACTCCCGTTCTCCTTCAGCGGATTCCCATTCTACCTCAGCGGATTCCCATTCTACCTCAGCGGGTCCCTCCACTCCAGCCCAATGACCGCCAAATCCGCTGCCCTTCCGGCCGCCGCTTTCCGGCCCACGCGCTGGTCACTCATCGCGCGGGCGAAAGGCGACGATGCCGGCCAAGCGAGGGAGGCCTTGGAGAAGCTGTGCGCGGATTACTGGTTTCCGCTCTATGCCTGCGTGCGGCAGCGCGGGCACGGACCGGAGGACGCGCAGGATCTGGTGCAGTCGTTTTTCGTCCGCCTGCTGGAGCGCGACACCTTCGCCGCCGCCTGCGAGGAGAAGGGGAAACTGCGGTCGTTCCTGATGTTTCAGCTTCAGAATCACCTCGCCGACGCCGCCCGCCACCGCTCCGCCCGGAAGCGTGGCGGGCATTTCATCCACTTTTCCCTGGATGATGCCGAGTCCCGCCTGGCGCGCGAACCGGTGGAGGCGGACACTCCGGAAACCCTCTACCACCGCCGCTGGGCCCGGGAGGTGCTCGCCCGCGCCTTGCATCAGCTTGAAAACCAAGCGGCGGAGCGCGGCGACGCGGCCGCTTTCACTCTTCTGAAGCCCGCCCTGACCGACGCCACCGCCACCGCCCTCGATACTTCCGCAGTGGCCGAAGCCCTGCAAATTCCCACCGCTCACGTGAAAGTCCGCGTCCACCGCCTCCGCGCCCAATTCCGCGAGGCCGTGCTCAGCGTCATCGCGGAAACCCTGCAAACCCGCAGCCGCTCCGCCCTGGAGGCGGAGATGCGGGATCTGCTGCAATCCCTGGCGGCGGGCGGATAGCTGCATAGATGGACGGTATGGACCGGATGGACGCTATGGACTGAATGGACAGAGGCCGAAGACCTTCCTCAGCTTCAAAAATAGCCGGGTCCATTCTTGTCCATGAGGTCCATCCAGGCCATAGCGTCATTTAAAACCCTCCCCGCCATCCTCTCATGGAAACCAGACAGAAAATCGAACAACGCATCGAGTTTGCCGAAGCCCGCTTTATTCTTCCCCTGCTGAATCCGGAGCGCCGGCCGCTGGCGGTCAGCCGTTGGGAGGCGGCCGGGGAGCCGGTGGCTCACGACGTGGCGGTGGCTCAGGAGTTTGAACCGGTGGCGGAGGGCGCGGCCTGGGGGAAGGAGTGGGGGACGGCGTGGTTCCGGTTTCAGGGGGAAATCCCGGCGGAGTGGGCGGGGAAAGAGGTGGTGGCTCTCGTGGATCTGAGTTTTGAGGACGAGGAGGGATTTGGCCGCGAGGGACAGGTCTGGCTGGACGGCAAGCCGGTGATCGCCGTCAGCCGACGGCGCACGGCCATTCCCTTGGCCAATCCGGCGGCGGGCGGGGAAGCGGTGGATTTTTACGTCGAGGCCTCGGCGAATCCGGCGGCGGAATGGCATTGGGACAACGGCGTGCGGCGGGATCCGGAGGAGCGCCTTTTCCGGCTCCGCGAAGCCCGGCTGGCGCTGGCGGACGCGGAGGTTTTCGCGTTTCTCATCGACTTCCGCCTCTGCCGCGAGGCCATGCTGGAACTGCCCGCCGACAGCGCCCGCCGCGCCCGGCTGGAACGCGGACTCGACCAGGCCTGCCGGGTCATGGAAGCCGGAAGCCGGGACTGGATTCCCACCGCACGCGCGGTTCTGGCTCCGCTGCTGGCTTGCCGGAATGGCGACACGGTGCACCGCATCACCGCCACGGGGCACGCGCACATCGACACCGCCTGGTGCTGGCCGCTGCGCGAGACCATCCGGAAATGCGCGCGGACTTTCTCCACGGCGCTGGCCTACATGGAGCTGTATCCGGACTATCATTTCAGCGCCTCCCAGCCGGTGCAGTATCTGTGGATGAAGGCGCATTACCCTCACATTTTTGAAGGTGTCCGCCGTGCCGTGGCCCGGGGTCAGTGGGAGGTGAACGGCAGCATGTGGGTGGAGCCGGACTGCAATGTCCCGTCCGGCGAATCCCTGGTGCGCCAGCTGGTGCACGGCATGAATTTCTTCCAGCGCGAGTTCGGCGTGACCACCCGCGACCTCTGGCTGCCGGACGTGTTTGGTTACTCCGCCGCCCTGCCGCAGATTTTGAGAAAGGCGGGCGTGGACCGGTTTCTGACGCAGAAAATCTCGTGGAACGACACCAACCGTTTTCCGCACCACACGTTTTACTGGGAGGGCATCGACGGCACCCGCATTTTCAGCCACTTCCCGCCCGTGGACACTTACAATGCGCGGGTCAGTGCGAAGGAGCTGCTGCGGGCGGAGCGCCAGTTTGCCCAGAAGGACCGGGCCTCGCGCTCGCTGATGCCATTCGGCTTCGGCGACGGCGGCGGCGGGCCGACCATGGAAATGATCGAGCGCATCCGCCGCTGCCGCGATTTCGAAGGCCTGCCGGCGGTGGAGATGGGCACGGTCGCCGGCTTCTTCGACGAAGCCGAAAAGGACATCACGGACGCCCCGGTCTGGAGCGGTGAGCTGTATCTGGAGCTGCACCGCGGCACCTACACCAGCCAGGCGCACAACAAATTCATGAATCGCCGCTGCGAGCTGCTGCTGCGCGACGCGGAGTTTTTCGACGCCATCGTCAGCCTGACAGCGCCCGGCGGCGGCGATCTGCTGGAGTCCGACCCCGCGCCGGAACGCACCGTCTGGGACGTGGACGGCCACAGCCCCGTCAAGGAGAATTCGGTGACGGCGAAAGCCCTCGACCGTGCCTGGAAGCTGGTGCTTCTGAACCAGTTCCACGACATCCTGCCCGGCTCCTCCATCGGCCGGGTGTACGTGGACAGCCGCCGGGACTATGAGGTGATTGAAAAGATCGCGCTGACAGTGCGGGAAGCGGGGCTGCGGCGGCTGGTGGGTGATGGCGGGGCCGGGGCTGCTGAAGATAGGTCCTATAGGACATATGGGACCTATAAGACCTATGATCCGGCTGCGGGCTGGACGGTCTTCAACACCCTGGCGCAGGCCCGCACGGAGGTGATCGCCTTGCCGGGCAGTGGCGGTTTCCGCCAGGTGACGGTGCCGTCCTGCGGTTACGCGGTGGTCCCTGCGGCGGCCGCCGCTGCGGCCCCGGCCCCGGAAGTCACTGTCACCGAAACGCCGGACGGCTGGGTTTTGACCAACGCCCAGCTCCGCGTGCGGGTCACGGCGGCGGGCACTTTGTCGTCCGTGCGCGATCTGGAGGCCGACCGCGAAATCCTCTCCGGCCCGGGCAATGAGCTGCATTTGCTCCGCGATTACCCGAACCGCTGGAACGCCTGGGACATTGAGGCTTCGGCGATGGACGATTTTGAAATCGTGGGCCTGGAAGCCGCCATCCGCACCGTGGAAAACGGCCCGCTGCTGGCGGCGCTGGAAATTGTCCGGGTCTTCGGGCAGTCGAAGATGACCCAGCGCCTGGTTCTCCGCGCGGGCAGCCGCCGGGTGGATTTTGAAACCACGGTGGACTGGCAGGAGCGGCACCGCGTGTTAAAAGTTTCCTTCCCGCTGAACGTCCGCACGGACCACGCCGTCTGTGAAATCCAGAGCGGCCACGTCCGCCGCGCCACCCACCGCAACACCAGCTGGGACGCCGCGCGGTTTGAGATACCGGTGCAGCAGTGGATCGACCTGACGGAAAGCGGCTACGGCATCGCCATGCTGAACAACGGCATCTTCGGCTGCGATGTGGAAAACGGCCGCGTGCGCCTGACCCTGCTCAAAGCCGGCTGCGCGCCCGATCCCGAGGCCGACCGCGGCATTCACCAGCGCACCTTCAGCCTCTTCCCCCATCCCGGCACCACCCAGACCGGCGGAGTCGCCGCCGAGGCCATGGCCCTGAATGTGCCGCTGCTGGCGGTGCCGGGCGTCCTGGCCGGACCGGAAAGCCAGTCCTGGCTCAGGTTCGACCACCCCGGCGTGCGCCTCGACGCCTTCAAACGCGCTGAGGACGGACACGGCGTCGTGATGCGGATCAACGAGAACGACGGCGGCGCGGTGACGGCCTCCCTGACCAGCACGCTGCCCGGATTGAGTTTCACCGAAACCGACCTTCTCGAAAACCCGGTGCCGGATTCCCCGGAAGCGGGAGGGTTTCCCGGCCAGGTGGCACTGCGGGCCTTTGACCTGCGCACGTTCCGCAGTCTGTGAATGATCTGAACATCTGGCTTTTTGAACGGCTTAGGCTCCGGGAGAACCAGGTTTCGAACTCAAAATCTGTTTTCTATACCATGATTAGCCGGATTTCATGGCAATTTTGCCCATCGTTGTTTTTCCGCCGCCTTAAATGTGAAGTGACTTTCTGAAAAACGGCCTGAATGTGAACACCGCCAAAGCGGCAGGAAATTCCATTCCGGCATCCGCCAGCACGCATTCCGCGATGGACAATTCCCTGCTTCCCCGGCATGAATTGCCGCTCAGCACAGACTTTCATCGAACCATGCGTAAGCCCATCATCGCCGCGAACTGGAAAATGCACAAAACTCCGACCGAAACGGAGGATTTTCTGAGGGATTTCCTCGTTCTGGCCCAGTCCGGGGACAGCGTGGACATTGTCATCGCCCCGCCTTTCATCAGCCTCAGCGCCGCCCTCGCGATGATCACCAACCGGGATCACGTCCGTCTGGCCGCGCAGAACATGCACTACGAGCCCTCCGGCGCCTACACGGCGGAAATCAGCCCGCTGATGCTGCGCACGATGCTCATCAGCTACGTCATCCTTGGCCACAGTGAACGCCGCGCCATTTTCGGGGAAACGGATGAACTGATCAATAAAAAGGTTCTTGCCGCCCATCATTACCACTTAAAGCCCATCCTCTGCGTGGGTGAAACCCTTGAGGAACGCGACGCGGGCAAGCTGGAGGAGGTTCTGACCACCCAGCTTACCGGCGGTCTGGCCGGCGTCAGCGCGGACCACGCGGTGGGCACCGTGATCGCCTACGAGCCCGTCTGGGCCATCGGCACCGGCCGCACCGCCTCCGCCGCCCAGGCGCAGGAGGCCCATGCTCTTGTCCGGAAAATCATCACGGATCTTTACGACGCCGACACCGCCCGCCGGGTCCGCATTCAGTACGGCGGCAGCGTCAAGCCCTCGAACATGGCCGAACTCATGAGCCAGCCGGACGTCGATGGCGCGCTGGTCGGCGGAGCCAGTCTCGAAAGCGGCAGCTTCTGGGAAATCGTCCGCGCCGCCGCCGAGGCCAACACCGCCAAGCTCGACGGTCCGCCCCTGCCTTCCTCCGTTGCCGCCGCCGCCGCCGCCGCTGCCGGAGCCTGAGGCCCGCCGGCGGGGGCCGCCTTCCTGAGTTGACTTTGCGGTTCGGTCCGGGGATGGTCGCGCTCCGGCCTGCCATTCCCATTTTACCTCACCGCCGGAACGCCATCCCCGATGACTCCCGCCACCACGGTTGAATTCCCCGGTCCCTCCCTGAATTCCAGTATCATCAGCTTCCAGGAGGGATTCCGCTGGATGCTCATGGCCCGCACGCTGGAGGATAAAATCGCCGCTCTTTACCACGCCGGGAAAATCGTCGGCGGCGTTTACCTCGGGCGCGGGCAGGAGGCCTTCAGCGCCTCCATGGCGCTCTGTCTGGAGAAAGGAAAAGACATTTTCGCCCCGCTCATCCGCGATCAGGCCGGGCGCATGGCCTTCGGCGAGCCCATGATCGACACCGCGCGCACCTACCTCGGCAGCGTGCTCGGCCCCATGCGCGGGCGCGACGGGAATATCCACCGCGGCCGCCCGGACAAAGGCATGCCGGCCATGATCTCCCACCTCGGCGCGATGATCGCGGTGGTCTGCGGCATGTTGAAAGCCCGCCAGTTCCGCGGAAAATCCGGCACTGTGGGCGCCACCTGCATCGGCGACGGCGGCACCTCCACCGGCGCGTTTCATGAGGCCCTGAACCTCGCCGCCGTCGAGCGCCTGCCCTTGGTGATCGCGGTCGCCAACAACCAGTTCGCCTACTCCACCCCCACCGACCGCCAGTACGCCTGCCGCGATCTGGTGGACCGCGCCATCGGCTACGGCGTGGAGGGTCATGTCGTGGACGGCACTGACCTTGAAGCCTGCCTCGCCGTTTTTGGCAAAGCCGTCAGCCGCGCCCGCGCCGGTCACGGACCTCAGCTGGTCGTCGGCAATCTCCTGCGCCTTTGCGGCCACGGCGCCCACGACGACGGCGCTTACATCCCCGAGGCGCTGAAAGCCACGGACATTGGCCGGGATTGCCTGAAGCTCGCCCGCCAGCGGATGCTGGACGAAAACTGGATCACGCTCAGCGCCCTGGAACAGATGGAGGCCGAAGCCTCCGAAGCCGTCCAGCAGGCCGTCGCCCAGGCGCAGCGCGACCCCGTTCCCGATCCCTCGCAGGAAACCTGGCAGCCGCTTTCCTCCGCCTGGCTCATGGAATCCGCCAACGCCCAGTCCAATAACAATCACAACCCCACCGCGTCCGCGTGAGCATCACTTATCTGGAAGCCATCCGCGAAGCTCAGACGCGGGCTCTGCGCGAGGACCCCAACGTCTTTATCTACGGCCAGGACATCGCCCGGTTCGGCGGGGCCTTCAAAGCCACGAAAAATCTGGCCCGCGACTTTCCGGGCCGCGTTCTGGACAGCCCCATCAGCGAGGACGCCATGATGGGGCTCGCCGTCGGAGCCGCCATCGAAGGCATGAGGCCCATCGTGGAGATGCAGTTCGCGGATTTCTCCTCCATCGCCTTCAACCAGATCATCAACCAGGCCGCCACCCACTTCTGGCGCACCGGCATTCCCTGCCCGCTCGTCGTCCGCCTGCCCAGCGGCGGCACCGCCGGCAGCGGCCCTTTCCACAGCCAGAGCATGGAAAGCCTCTACGCCCACTACCCCGGGCTGATCGTGCTCACGCCCGCCACCGTCGGCGATGCCTACTGGATGCTGCTGGAGGCCATCACGCTGAATGATCCCGTCATTTTCTGCGAGCACAAGTTCCTCTACTACCACCTCAAAGCCGACGAACTGCCCGACGAGCGCCTGCCCATCGGCAAGGCGCGCATCGTCCGCCACGGCAAGCACGCCTCCGTGGTGACCTACAGCGCCATGCTCCACGAGTCCCTGCGCGCCGCCGATGAACTGGCCAAACTCGGCTACGAAATCGAGGTCGTGGACCTCCGCAGCGTCAAGCCCCTCGACACCGACACCATCCTCGCCTCCGTCGCCCGCACCGGCCGGCTCCTCGCCGTCGGCGAGGCCTTCCCCTGGGGCGGTGTCACCGCCGAAGTCGTCGCCCGCGTCGTCGCCGAGGGCTTCCACCTCCTGGATGCCCCGCCCAAGCGCCTCAACGCCCGCGACACCCCCATCCCCTACCACCCCAACCTCTGGGCCGCCCACCGCCCCACCGCCGCCACCATCGCCGAGGCTCTCCGCGAGCTTCTGGGATTTTGAGGTCTGATGAGGAAATGAAATTTTTTGGGAATTTTAGCCAAAATAAGGTGCAGGGAACGTAATGACATGCAAAACTCGAAATTTTCTTAATTTTCGAGTTTTAAATTGCTTCTGATTCGGTTTCCAATCATTCCTCGCACCATGAAATCCCCGGACTCCATCTCCAAAAGCACCCACGCTCATGGTCCGGCTGTGGACGCGTTTCAAGACATCTATGCAGGATTTGCATTATTGGGGTTGAAAGAGGGAACTTTACCTTCCTATGAAGGCCCTCAGGAGTTCGCCCGGAATTTTGTTCGTTGCTCTCGGACAAAATTTACCCAAGTCACCTATTCGGCCAATTCGAACCGGTAAAACACACCATGCCGAACTGGGGTGAGGTTCTTAAAGAAATTCAAACTTGTGAGTATCGGGATCCGCTCGATCGGATTCGACGAAGATACCTCTCGAGATTGGCTGAGAAATCCGGTCGGAATGTCATCGCTTACTATTCGGGCTGGCTCCAGCATCCAGATGTGTCCAACACAGCAGTCGGAGATGATGACAAGAATGCCTTAATGGCCGCAGTCCATGGGCTTGATCGGAAAAAAGGTCTCGACCTGCTACTCCACACCCCTGGTGGCGATTTGGCGGCCACTGAATCCATTGTGGATTATCTCCACAAAATGTTCGGCGATGATATTCGGGCGGTAGTGCCCCAACTCGCAATGTCAGCCGGAACAATGATAGCTTGCTCCTGTAAAGAAATTCTAATGGGCAAGCAATCTAACCTTGGTCCGATTGACCCTCAGTTCGGTGGAATCCCGGCCCATGGCGTTCTCAAAGAGTTCGAGGAAGCTATTGAGGCAGTGAAAAAAGATCCCGCCAGTATTCCCATCTGGCAGGTTGTCGTCGGAAAATACCACCCCACGTTCATTGGAGAGTGTCGGCATGCCCTGAAATTGTCCTCTGAGATGGTTCAAACATGGCTTGAAAGGTCAATGTTTCGAGGAAAAAGAAATGCTCCCAAACTGGCGGCCAAAGCTGTGGCTTACCTCAGTGATCACGATCACACAAAGAGCCATGCCCGACATATCTCTGTCGAAGAAGCGGAGAAGCTGCTCAAAATAGTCCGACTGGAGAAGGATGATGAGCTTCAGGATCTGGTTCTTACCGTGCACCATTCATTCATGCACACTTTTGCCAACAGCCCGGCAGTGAAGATTGTGGAGAACCAGTCTGGAAGCGCGATGATGTCGATGAGAGCAAAATGACCTGATGCGCGGAAGTCGTTCCTCCTCAATAGCCTTTTTGGCAAAGAAATTCACCTCCCCGCCGGCTTCCGCATGGATTCGATCCTCGTTTTCAGCTGCTCCATCACGTTGAACCAGCCGGCGTTGCGGGGTTTCCATTCGCGGAGGGGTTTGGCGTCTTTGGGGACGGCCTGCAGGTGCTTCAAATCGGTAAGCTCCCAGTGGCAGCGCTCCAGGATGACCGGGACCACCACGGCGGTTCCGGCGGCATGGTGTGCGAGCGCCCTTTTCACCTCCACTTTCTGGATATAGTGGCTGGCGAGGGCGGCGTTGCTCAGGAGCAGCAGGACCATGTCGGCGCTTTCCAGATTGGATGTGATGCCGTGATCCCATTTCTCGCCCGGCTCCAGCATGCGGTCGGTCCAGACCACGCCGGCGAGACCGGCGGCCTGGAGGACTTTGAAACGCATCACCAGCTCGTCCTTGAAGCGCTCATCCTGGTGCGAGTAGCTGATGAACACGGAGGGTTTTCGATCCTCTTCGTCGCGGACCCGAGGCGGGCTGATTTTATTCAGTTCCTTCCGCACATCCACAATTTCAGGTTCGTCGCCGCAAAGGACGGGCATTAAAGCCAGAGCTTCCGAACCACCCCGGGCCTTCGCTTTGGCTTCCAGCCGCTCCATCAGCCTCACCTCCGCCCAGACGCCGAGGCGGACCTCCAGCTCCTCCTTCGGATTCAGCCCGGGGATTTCCCTGAAAAGCTCCGCCAGCTCCCGGCGGCAGACACTGGCCAGCAGCGGGCGGTCCTGGATTTCGCCGGTGAGAGTGATGGTCACCGTGCGGTCCGCGTGGTCCGCTTTCACCAGCGCGCGGGCTTTGCCCAGAGCCAGCACCGCGCCATTGGCCCAGCGGACTTTGGCGAGGTCGTCGCTGAGGATGTGGGTGCGGGTCACAAAGCTGGGCAGGATCATCTTCGGCAGCGGATTCACGGAAAACCGCAGCCGGGTGAAGTGCTCCGCCCCCGGCGCGTCCGGGCCGAATTCCCCGGCAATCCCCGGCGGCTGGGCTTCGGGAAGGCGCGAGGGCACCAGCCAGGCGTTTTCCTGCTCCGGCAGCGGGAAAGCCAGGTCAAAGCGGCGCATCAGCTCCACCACATAAGCCCGCATGTGGGGCGGCTCGTCCGGCAGCACCTCGGCCACGTGGTCCAGGGTCATCACCGCGTCCGTGTCGCGGGGCGCGCGGCGCAGGACTTTATAAATCGTCCCCGTCACCCAGTGCGGATTCAGCACCGTGGTATCGCAAAGCCGGGTGTCGTCCCCGAAGTTCAGCGCGATCCCCAGGCGGTGCAGCACCACCGCCAGCGAGCGCACCATATTCTCCGGCACCCCCAGCTCCGCCGTGCAGTGCTTCTGGAAATCCGTGAAGGGCATGTAGTCCTTCCCCGTCTTCTCCTTCATCCCGGAGAAATACTGCTTCGCCTGATGCCACGCGGCCGGGAATCCCATGCGCACCCAGGCCATGTTCCCCGCCAGCCCGGCCAGCAGCTCCGGCAGCCGTGCCTTCCCGTGATCAAAACCCAAGCCTGTTTTGCAGTCCGTCTCCACCCAGCCCGCGATCCAGGGGTATTTTTCCTGCAATCCCTCCCGGTCCACCTTCGCCCGCGTGTCCCCGCGTTCCCACTGATTCAGCGCGATGAGCACCGGCGGCATCTCCGCCACCCCGTCCTCCGCGCCCTTGGCGTAAGCCTCCATCAGCTTCAGCCAATACTCCGCATCCTCCTGCGCGCTCTCCTCCCGGCCACTCAGCACCAGGATGTAGATGCTCCGGTGGCTCAGGAAAAACTTGTGCAGCCCGTGGGTCACCGTCTGCCCCGCAAAGTCCCAGCCATGCACCCGCACCACGTCCCCGCCCGGCGCGGGCAGCTCCCAGTCCGAGATCTCAATCCCCAGGGTCTCGTCCGTCCCCGGCACAAACCCCTTCCCCAACAGCCGGTTCATCGTCGCCGTCTTCCCCACCCCCCCGCGTCCGATCAGCAGCAGCTTCACCTCATTCAGCGGGCGTTCCCCGCCCTGCTGCCGGGCAAAGTAGTAGTCGAGCAGGGCCGGGCAATTGTCGGGGATCTTGTCGATCTCACAATCCACTTCCGTCAATTTCGGTCCGAGCACCTCCTGCGGCAGGCTCAAGGCTTCATTCCCGTGCAGGAGTAACTTTCGCAGTTTGGGCAGCTTCCGCAGTGATTCGGGAAGCGCCGTCAACTGGTTGTCGGAAGCATCAAGAAGCATCAGGGACGTAAGCCGTTCGATCTCTGGCGGCAGCGCCGTCAGCTGGTTGTTATCAACCTGAAGTTGCGTCAGGGACGTGAGCTGACCCATTTCGCGCGGCAGCTCCTTCAACTGGTTGTCGGAAGCCCAAAGCTGCGTCAGGGACGTGAGCTGACCTATTTCTCGCGGCAGCTCCTTCAGCTGGTTGCTGTAAACACTAATGTCTGTCAAGGCCGTGAGCTGGCCGATTTCGGGTGGCAGCGTGGCCAGTTGATTAGAGGAAACTATAAGGTATCTCAGTGCCGTGAGCTGGCCGATCTCAGGGGGTAGTGATATCAGTTTGTTTTTGAAAACTCTAAAATCGATTAGTGCGAGCTGGCCAATTTCAGGTGGCAGCTCCTCTAGTTGGTTGTTGAAAACCCAAAGCGTCGTCAGGGCAGTGAGTTTTCCGATCTCCTGCGGCAGCTCCTTGAGTTGATTGTTAAAAGCAAAAAGCAACTTTAAGGCCGTGAGCTGGCCGATTTCCGGCGGCAGCGCCGTCAGTTGGTTGCTCTCAACCTTAATTTCAGTCAGAGCTAGCTGGCCGATTTCCGGCGGCAGCTCTTTCAGTTTGTTTTCGTTAACATAAAGCCCCCATAAGGCCGTGAGCTGGCCGATCTCCGGCGGCAGCGCCGTCAGTTGGTTGTTGGAGGCGTCAAGCCTCCCCAAGGCCGTGAGCTGGCCGATCTCCGGCGGCAGCGCCGTCAGTTGGTTGTCAGAAACAAAAAGCTCCTTTAGGGCCATGAGCTGGCCGATCTCCGGCGGCAGCGCCGTCAGTTGGTTGTCAGAAACAAAAAGCTCCTTTAGGGCCATGAGTTGGCCGATCTCCGGCGGCAGCGCCGTCAGTTGGTTGTTGGAAACATCAAGCCTTGTCAGGGTGGTAAGCTGGCCGATTTCCGGAGGCAGCGCTGTCAGGTCCAATTTGGAGAGACTGAGAATATTCACAGGCTTTCCTGCCTTAGTTTCCGCCGCTGCTTCCAGGATTTGCTGCCGGGCGGTGTGGTAAGCCTTGCGGGCATTTTCATCCGGAAAGTCCGGCTCGGCGAACTCGGGGGACGGTTGGTTTTTACGGAACCATGACATGCGGGCACTTCACTCCATGCCGGGGTGGAGCGCACGGATTAAATTTACGATCAAGGGTCGGGTGCCATACCCGGCGTCATGGGAGGCCATTCCGGGAATTCGCGGCGGATCAGGCGGGGGAGGCGAGCCTCATTTCCCAAGCGGGAGCTGGCTCGCGTCCTCCAAAGAATTCTGTTTCCCAAGGGAGAAGGCATTATTTGCCTGAGGAAGGTTGGAAGGCAGGCTTCCTTCCCGGGTGAGAGGCTTCTTATCCCCGAATGGATCCATGCGGGAGGTTGCCGGAGAGTTTTTGATTCCGCGTCTTTGAGGCTTGGGCTTTAAACTATCACCGGAATCGGATGTTGATGGCAAATTCGACTCCCCGCCTGCCCTTTGAAGGATGGCTGCGGAGGGGTAACTTCAAAGTGCCGGAGGGAGCGCCGATGGCGGTGAAGTTGAGCCCCATTTCAGCCCCTTGGGGCTTCTCATCGGAGCGTGGACTTCGCTAATGTGCCCGTGGACTCCGTAAATCAAAGCGTGGACTCTTCCATTCAGCCCCTGGACTCTGACCATCAGAGCAAATAGGCTTGAGCTCGGAGCGTAGACTCTTACAATCAGAGCGAAGACTCTTCGAATCGGCCCCTTGGGGCTTATGGTGCCTTTTTCGGACCCTCCGATGATTCCCACCGTCATGACTGCTTCCAAAACTGCCCTGCTGCCACTGACTTCCAAGGACCTCCCGGTGTGGGAGGCGCGCCTGAGCCGGGTGCTGGCAGCTTTGCCGCGATGGCGGATCCTGAGGGAGCTGGCTGGGGAGGGGGAATGGCTTTCCGTAAGCTATCTGGCCTCCCGCGCCGAGGTGCCGCCACCGCCTGTTCGAAGCACATGCTGGAACTGCGCCAGTCTGGCCTGGTGGAGCAGGGCATGGGGCGGCTCTACCGCCTGGTTCCCGGCCTCCGCCCCGCGCCCGGGGCGGAATTCCTCGATCTCGGCGTCTGCCTGATCCGCCTCCGGCCACCCGCTTCCGCCGCCAAGCTCACCGTCACCCAGCCCGAAGGGGAATCACCCATGGCCGCTTTTTAAGGGGAACCGGCATCCTGCCATTTCGGCGAAGGATTGAGGAAATTGGGAGCGCGCGGGCCAGCACCCGTTTTGGAAAAGACGGCCCGCCCCCGCCGCCCGATCCGCCGCAATCTTCGCGGATGACATCCCGGTGCGTCCGGCGCGGGGCGGGCTCCGCCGGAGAAAACGAAGAATGGCCCGCGTGTTCCCCATCCCCGGATCCTCACGCGGAAGGTCATCATTTTCCCCCCGGGGGGAATCGCGGTATTTCCGATCCGGAGGGCCTGGAAAACGCGGCGGCGGAATGCCGGCTCTCCGGGGCGGAGACGGTATCCCGGAAAGGCGGGTTCCATTTGCGGGGACCCGCCGCCTGCCTCAGATTCCCCCGCCCCGCTTTCATCCCGCCGAACCCGAACCACGATGCCTTTTCTCACTGAGGTTCACTTCCAGAACTACCGCTCCTTCCTCGACGCCCAATGCCGCCTGAGCCCGGTGACCGTCGTCATCGGCGCGAACAACGCGGGGAAGAGCAATTTTCTGCGGGGATTGGCTGAATTGTGCAATCCGGCGATGGATCGGCTTCAGCATTTTCGGCATGAGCAACATCGCTCGAAACAGGCTGGCTCCATGCCCATAAGCATTCAAGGTCGTGGAATCCATGGGTTTCAAAACACTCTGCCCGGTGACCAAGGAGAAATTCTAATTTACGCGAAAGAGGACGTGGCCCCCTCAGAAGAGGATGGTGCAGTCAATCACTCAGTAGGTGGAGCGAAGAATGATCTTTTTCTCTTACCCTGCGTCATTCATCGACTGAATGCTTTCTTCATTGGCGTGCCTGAAATAGATCAGGAGCGCCCGTCCGTTCACCCCACTGGCGAAGGCGTGACTCGGGTCCTCCAGTTGCTCTCACTGAAATACCGGAAAACTTTCAGGAAGCTGGAGGAGGAATTCCAGCAACATCTACAGGAGGTCGAGGAGTTGACCTTCGAGCGGGCGGAGCAGGGGAAATGGTTCATTCAAGTGATCGAGAAGGGATTCAAGGACCCGGTTTCCCTGAGCGAACTGTCCGAGGGATCGCGGACGATTCTGGCTTTGCTGACGATCCTGTATCAGCCGAACCGCCCGGAACTGATCCTCATTGAGGACATCGAGCACGCCATCCACCCGCGCGGTCTGAAGCCGATGCTGGAGACGATCCGCCGTATTTCCAGGGAGCACGGGGTGCAGATTATCATGACCACCCAGAGTCCCTACGTCCTGGACTGCTTCCAGCAGAAGGAGTTCTGGGCGGATGTGGTGATTGTGGAGAAGACCGCCGGTGTCAGCCGTCTGACCAACGCCGACGAGCGGCTGGTGGCTCTGGGCTACGACGAGGAGAAGATGGAGACCGTTTCCCTGGGGGATCTGTGGTTCAGCGGCCTGCTGGGAGGAGTTGCGGGGCCGAATGAACTGTGGGATGAACCTTCCAGCGAATCCGTCCAGCCATGATCCTTCCGCAAGCCCGCACCAGTTCCCACCGTTCCGTGCTCGCCTGCATGGCTGGTCATCGGGAAGGCTACCGTCAGCTGAACGGCGGAGTCGGGGGCATGAGCAGTCTGGAGAAGGATTTCCGCTACCGCATGCATGAGCTTTGCGGGCTGGCACGGGAGACTGAAAACGTTTCGGAGAATACCCGGCTTTTTCAGTCGGGACTGCGGGATCTGTGGCGGAGTATTTACGGTCTGCACGAGTTTTTCGGCAAATCGAACCGGGTGGATGATCTTATCCATCTGCTGATCATCACGCGGAAGGCCTGGCTGCGGGAGCCCTTGGATGCCGCGCGGCTGAAGGCACTTCGGGAGTGTCTGAACCGGATGGCCACTGAGCCCCACACGGTGGAAGGAATGCTGATTCTTGGCCGCGAGCTGGAA
This sequence comes from Verrucomicrobiota bacterium, assembly GCA_040386695.1. GTDB lineage: Bacteria > Verrucomicrobiota > Verrucomicrobiia > Verrucomicrobiales > V1-33 > CAIZWU01. The sequence goes on along the minus strand of JAZKFB010000027.1, from coordinate 75,155 downwards.
GCGGCCGGGGTGGATTTGAAAAGTGGTTTCTGATTTCCCCGCGGATGAAAGCCTGGCTGGAAACTTCGGCGCTGGTGACACTGCATTTCCGCTGCCGCCGGGTCCGGGCCGGTTGTGGGGAAGTTCTGGCGGGACTGCCGGTGGGCACGGAGGTGGTGGTGTCCCGTTACGTGGTCTTTGAACTGGCCCGCGGCTTTCTGGCCTGCCTGGGGAGATTTCACAATGAGTCCTATGCCTGCGGGCAATGGCATGAGGTGCGGAACATCGTGAAAGCGCGCAACCGGGATCACACTTACGAGGGCCCAACCTGGCGCGACGCGCTGGATGACATGGAGGAGACGCTGGCCCTGGATGCCTCCGAAAGTGAATCTGAAAATCCCTGGCAGGCGGCGGGAAGGAAACCCGCCTTTTTCCGGGCCCGGCTCCGTTACCTGATCCTCGCCGGCTGGCGGCAGTCCCTTGACTCCCATGAGGTGCTGAATCCCTGCGGCTGCCGGGCGGATTTGCCTTCACCCCGCGAGAACGGGGAAGGCCGACTGACGCATGATCTGCCGATGACCTTCGGCAACCCGGGTCATTGCGGGGCGGCGGACAACTGCGGGGTGCTGGCGTTTGTGAAGGATCATGCCGTCGTGTTTGCCGCTATCCGGGAAAAGCTGACGGCCTCCAAAGCCAAAGCCAAGAAAGGCGAACGTGAACGGCGGGCGGAAGGCATTGCGCATCTTCTGAAGGGGGAGAGCGCCAGGACGTTCGAGGGAGTCCGCTGTCACCACTGCGGCGATGCCATGATCTGCATGGAGGCCGGGCAGGGCATGGTGGTGACCAAGGACAAGGATTACAAAGGGCTGGCGAAACTGACGGGTGGAATATCTGTGCGGGTTCCCCATCAGGTGTGACTGGGCTTCAGTGCTGTTCCGGATTTGCTCTCCGGTGTCGATAACTGGCGATGACGGAATCGGACGGACAGGGAATCGGGGCGGGTGTTCAGGCATGAAAAAGGGGCGGACCGGGAGGCGGTCCGCCCCTGGGGTGGGGTGCTGCTGGAAGCGGGTTATTTGGTTTCCACGGTTTTGGGGGCTTCAGGAGCTGGAGCCGGGACCGGTGCCGGGGCGGCGGGGGGAGGAGGAGCCGGGGCTTCCGTTTTCGGGGCTTCCGGGGCAGGAACGGGAGCCGGGGCTTCGGTTTTGGGAGCTTCCGGAGTGGGAACCGGGGCTGGGGCGGGGGCCTCAGCTTTGGGGGCTTCGGGGGCTGGAGGCACGGGAGCCGGGACGGGAGGCGTGGGAGCGGCGGGGGCCGGGGCTTCCGTTTTTGGGGCCGGAGGAGTTGGAGCCGGGGCGGGAGCTTCGGTTTTGGGGGCTTCCTTGGCGGCGGGGGGCTCGATGGTGATGGGCGGGGTCACGGCTTCAATGACCGGGCTGGTGCCGGCCGCTGGAGCGGGGGTGATGAAGCTTTTCACTTCGACCGGAGGCGTGGTGGCGGAGGTGCCGGCCGCAGGGGCTGCCGGAGCGGCGGGCTTGTCCTTGAGGTAGTCGGCGCGCTTTTTGAGGATCGGCTCCAGGGAGGACTTGGCGACGAGGAAGATGCGGTTCTGCACGGCCTGCTCCTCAGCAAGCTTTTTCTTCTTCTCAGCAAGCGCGGTGGCGAATTCCTCGTCAGTCTTCTTTTTCTCCTCGTCCGCTTTCAGTTTTTCCTCATCGGCTTTCTTTTTCTCCTCGTCGTTCTTCGGAGGAGGGCTGGCTTCCCTGGGAGCCGGGGCCGGGGGTGTCTCGTCGAACTTCGCGTCCACGGTGTAGGCGAAGTAGTGGTTGTCGCCCTCGGCGGCGCCGACTTTCACCGTGAAGGTGTAGCCGTCGAAGGTGGTGATGACGGCGGTGCGGACGGGCTTGTCGAGCGCGGCCTTGGCGGCATCGGCGGCGGGGACCACGTCCACAAACTGCACGAATGAGAAGGCGCTGCCGACGCCGGCGGCCTTGCTGGCGTCGAAGTCCTCGCCGGCGGCGGGGGCGTCGAGCTTGAGTTCGCCGTTGGCGGTGGCGCGTTCAATCTTCCAGGACTCCTCAGGCGTCGGACCGGTGACGGTGACGGATTTGATGTTGGAGACCTTGATGAACTGCGTTTTGTCCAGCCAGTTTTTGACATCGGTGTCGAGACTGGTGAAGCCGTCGCGGGCCTTGATGACGGTGTCGCCCATGCCCTCGATTTTGAGGTACTGGGTTTTCGGTCCCTGGGGGGACATGCTGAAGGAGGCGGGCGCGTTGCCGTCGGCGGTCATGACCTTGCCGGCGATGAGGGAGGCGATGTTTTTGCCGCCGCTGTCGCGGAAGGTCACGAGGGTGCCGGTCTCGGCTTCAGGAGCGCCGTCACCGGGAGTCTTCAGCTTGATGGTGCCCAGCTGGGAGGCTCCGGCGCGCTGGGAGTCGCTGATTTTCATCTCGAAGGCCTCCTTGACGAGGGTGGTCAGGGTGTCCTGACTGGCGGGGAAGCCGTCGCGGGCGGGGATGATCCACTTGCCGTCCTTCTGCTCGATGAGGACCTTCGCTTTGGAGTCCTTGAGGGTGATGGCGGTGATTTCGGCGGGCCGGAAGTTTTTCAGCACGCCGGTGCCGACTTCGGCGGGGACTTTGCCGATCGCGCTGGCGCGGTGATAATATTTCCAGGCGGCGGCTCCGCCGGTGACGGCGAGAACGGCGAGGAGGACGGGGAGTTGTTTGTTCTTCATCGGTTAGCGGGCGGAGGTTTTGACCTTGCGGATGATCCAGACGATGATGCCGAGGGCGGCGACGATCAGAGGCGTGGTGAGGACGTTGATCCACTTGAACTTGTCCTCGGTGGCCTGGATTTCCTTGTTGGCCAGTTTCCGTTTTTCGTAGATTTTGGCGCGGGTTACTTTTTCCTTGTTTCTCAGTTCCTGGGTGCCGGCGTTGAGGGCGGCAATGCCTGCTTTGAGGGAAGTCTGCTGGCTGATTTTGACATTCAGATCCTCGACCTCCTTGTCCATGGCGGCGATTTCCTTCTGGATGCCCTCAGTGGCGGCGGTTTTGATTTTGTTGAGGGCCTCGAACGGGCGGTTGCTGGAACCGCGGGAGCGGATGCTCATGAGGTCGTTGTCACCGGCGGCCTGATCGATCAGGTTCATGGCGAAGGGGACATTGCTGCCGCCGCTGCGGACCTGCTGGAGGATCATGTCGGCGAGCATGTCGGTGTCGGCGACAAGCATGACCTTGCCGTCCTTGGTGCCTTCCTTGAGGGATTCCGGTTTGTTCGGGTCCGCCGAAGTGGCGACGGGAGCCGCCGAAGCGCCGGTGGGAGGAGGAAGCAGAGGAGCAGGAGCGGCCACCGGCGGAGTCGCGGCACCGGCGGGAGCGGGAGCGGCGGCGGACGGAGTGACTGGAACCACCGGCGTGGCGGGGGCGGGAGCGGCCACCGCAGGAGCGGGGGGAGCCGCAGGAGTTGCGGGGGCAACAGGAGGAGCGGTCACGGCCGGAACCGCAGGCGCGGCGGCGGGAGGGGTTGCAGGCGCTACGGGTGCGGCGGCGGCGGGTTCGGCCGGGGTGCCGGGCTGGCCCTGCTCACCCTGGGGACCGAAATTCAAGCCAGGCGGCAGGCCGTTCATTCCACCCATGCCACCGCCCTGGGGAGGGGCGGGAGGAGGGGCGGCGGGTTTGCCTTCGGGGAAGGCGGTTTTGAATTTGCCGTCGAGCTGGAAGGCCAGCAGGCGGGCTTTGCCGTCGGGGGAGAATCCGTTTTCAAAGCGCTGCATCATGGCCCGTCCCTCGGGGCTGGCGGGGTTGGTGGAGGCGTAGGACAGGTCCTCCATCTGCACTTTCTCCGAGGTGGTGAGGATGGTTTTTTCCGTCAGGCCGGTGGCGGCGGAGCCGGTGAAGGCACCGGTGAAGAGGAAGAGGAAATCCTTCAGCTGACGGGTGGCGTCGTTGCCGGCGGGAATGCCGGCGGGTCCCAGATTCAGGAAGAACGGGGAATCCATGGTGGAGTAGCCTTTGTCAGCCACAATTTTGTCCTCGTAGTTATATCCCCAGGCGCTCAGCAGCCTGGAAAGATTGGAGGTGACGGGGATGCCTCCCTGGCTCATGCCGGGCGGCATGCCGCGCTGGGGCGGGCTGCTCTGGGCGGCGACGAAGCTGTAGGCGTCCAGGAAGGCGATGACGTGGCCGCCTTTGAGCAGATACTGATCCACGGCCCACTGGGCCTCGTCGGTGATGCCGGCGGGATGGATCATGAGGAGAACGTCCACGCCGTCCTCGATTCTGGTGGTGGTCAGCTCGATGTTTTTGATTTCGTACTGGGCTTTCAGCTCCTGAAAGATGGCCCAGGCGGGCTGGCCGCGCTGGCCGAAGGGCATGCCGCTGTTGGCCCCGGAGACGGGCAGGGCGCTCATCAGACCAATGACTTTTTTCTTGCTGCTGATGACTTCGGTGATGGCGGAGCTGAGGCCGAACTCGATGCGGTCCTGATCAATGAAGGGGGCCATCATGGCCGGAACCCAGGGCATGACCGCCGTTTTGTCGAGGCAGGTCACGGAGATGCCGAAATACTGCGGCTGGCGGCCGAAGTTCTGGGGTTCGATGCCCGCGATGCCGGCGGCCTCCTCCTCGTCGGAGGCGGGGCGGACCTCATATTTCTGGACCTTGATGAACTCGGGTTTGAGGTCGGTGTAGCGCTCCAGCCAGCCCTCCACCTGTCCCACGAGGGGCCGGACGGGAGGGGCGAGGTCGTCGGAGGGGGAGACGAAGAGCTTGATGGTGACATCCGTGTCCACCCGGCCCAGGATATTGCGGGTGCCGTCGGAGAGGGTGTGGACCTTGGCTTCGGTGAAGTCGAGATTGGCCGGACTGAGGCTGAAGAACCAGTTCACGGCGATGAGGATGCCCGCGACGACGAGGGCACCGGCTGAACCCAGCAGCCAGCCGCGGCCGGTGCCGCCGCCGGGCTTGGAGCCGGAGCCGGGCTTGGAGAGATCAACAGGGGGAGAAGTAGTGCTCATTTTTGGAAATATGAGGGAAATGGAGTGAAGGGATGGAGCGGCAGGGGATCAGGAACGCTTGGTGCGGATGATGATGCCGGTGAGGTAGAGGCTGTAGCCCGTGAGGCTCAGCAGGTAAGCCAGGGACTGGAAGCGCACGAGGCCGCGTCCCATCTCGGTCTGATGCCACCAGAAGCTGATGGAGTTGCCGATTTTGGCGAGAGCCGGGAAATTCGGCTGGAGGAACTCCGTGACGCGGGGGAAACCGGCCAGCACCAGCAGCAGGCAGATGCCCACGGCGACCAGCAGGCAGCTGATCTGGTTGCGGGTGACGGCGGAGATGGCGCAGGTGATGGCGATGGTGGCGGCGCCGACGAGGAAACTGCCGAGGTAACCGCTGATGATCATGGCGCCGTCAGGGGAGCCGAGGGTGTAAACCGTGAACACGATGGGCAGGGTGCCGATCAGGGCGGCGGCGAGGACGACGCAGGCGGCGAGGAATTTGCCGACAATGGCCTGCCAGGCGGACACGGGCATGGTCAGCAGCAGTTCGGTGGTGCCCATGCGGTGCTCCTCGGACCAGAGCCTCATGCCGATGGCGGGGCCGAAGATCATGTAAATCCAGGGATGGAAGAAGAAGAAGTTGGTGAGGGAGGCGTCGTTCTGCTTCAGGTAGTCGCCGATCACGAAGGTCAGGCCTGTGCTGAACAGGCTGAACATGATGATGAGGATGTAGGCGAGCGGGTTGTTGAAGTAGCTTTTCAGCTCGCGTTTGAAAATGATGCGGATGTTGCGCATGGCGGGAAATGGATGGGATGGAATTGACCGGAAGGGAGAGGGATCAGGCTTGGTTCTGGCGGGTCAGTTCGCGGAACATGTCGTCGAGACGGCCGGGCTCCTCATGCAGCTCCACGAGGGAGAGATTGCGGCTGCGGGCCAGCTCATAGATTTCGGCGGAGAGTTTGGAGGCGTCGGTCTTCGATTTGGGGAAGATGGTGGCGGTGAGGGTGTCGCCGCTGGTCTCCACGGACTCCAGACGGGCGCCGTGGTTCAGGCGCTCCAGATCCTGGCGCAGATTCGCGGGGGCTTTGGTGAATTTCACGGCCACGCTGCCGGCTTTGGCGGCACGGCGTTTCAGCTCGTCGGGCGTGCCGTCGGCGACGACTTTGCCGCGGTCGATGATAACGGCGCGGGTGCAGCAGGCCTCCACTTCCTCCAGAATGTGGGTGGAGAAGATGATGGCTTTGGTTTTGCCCATCTCGCGGATGAGATTGCGGACCACGTCCTTCTGGTTGGGGTCCAGACCGTCCGTCGGCTCATCCAGAATGAGAACTTCGGGATCGTGAATGATGGCCTGGGCGAGGCAGGTGCGGTGACGGTAGCCTTTGGAAAGGGTGTCGATGGCCTGACCGCGCACGCTGTCGAGGAAGCAGGTGGCGATGGCTTTGTTCACCGCATCCTTCCGGGCCTGGCCGTCCAGTCCGCGCAGTTCGGCGGCGAAGGAGAGGAAGCCCTCCACGGTCATGTCCTGATAAAGCGGGGCGCTTTCCGGGAGGTAACCGATTTTCGCTTTGGCGGCGTTCGGGTCGTCGAGCATGTCCACGCCGCCGATACTGATGGATCCGCCGGTGGGGGGCAGATAACCCGTGATCATGCGCATGGTGGTGGACTTGCCGGCGCCGTTGGGGCCGAGAAAGCCGAGCACCTGGCCCTTCTGCACGGAGAGCGAGAGATTGTCCACGGCCACCTTGGGGCCGAAGTGCTTGGTCAGATTCGAGATGTCTATCATACAGGCTGTCGGGAGTGGGGAGAGGAAACGTCGGAAACGCTGGAACGCTGGCGGCCGGGCCGCTTGTTCAACAAAGCGGAGCCGTCACCTTTCCGGTGCGGGCGGGCAGCGCCACCGGGATCATCTTTTGTCTGGCTATTCAAACCCTTTTTAACCTTGCCCCGGTCCGCTTTGTCCGTAGAAACAGACTTGGCTCTCCGGGCTTTGGCTTCGGGGCCGCAAAACCACACTGCCCTATGAAAACAACTTCACGCCTCGCCGCCCTTCTTATTCTCGCCGCCGGTGCCCTCATGGCCTCCGGCTGCGCCTGCTCCTCCTGCTGCGCCGGCCCCGGCGCCGCCGCCCCGGTGAAAGAGGCGAAAAAGGCATAAACGAGCCCGTCTCCGCATTTTTCAGCCTCCGGACCGCCCGCTCCAAAGACCGGAGCGGGCGGCTTTTTGCCCGCATCCGGCATCGCCGGAAGCATGAGGGCAGGAGGTGGAGGTTTTTCAAAAATCCGGGATTCACGCGGACGGCCCTCACCTGTTGGGGATTTGCGGTCGGAATCCGGCGGTGGCGCATACTTCCACGGCGTTAAGGCGCCGGGCCGCAAGATTCAGTCGCGCCAGTCAGTAATTCTTAAGAATTATTCCCCGTTTTCCCTGCCCGCGATGCCTGAGCCCCGGTTTCCCTTTCTGACAGCTGTCCTGCTGTGCCTGCCGGTGATCCCGGCCGCCCGGGCCGGAGACGCGGCGCTCACCTTCAACAAGGACCTGCGGCCGATTCTGTCGGACAAGTGTTTCGCCTGCCACGGCTTTGATCCGAAGAAGCGCGAGGGCGGACTGCGGCTGGACACGCCGGAGGGGGCGTTCGCGAAAAACAAGGATGGGGAGGCCGCCATTGTGCCGGGCAATCCGGAGGCCAGCCTGGTCTGGCAGCGGATTGTGACCACGGACAAGGACGACATCATGCCGCCGCCGGAGTCGCACAAGAATCTGAAGCCGGAGGAGAAGGAATTCATCCGCCGGTGGATCGTCCAGGGCGCGCCTTACCAGAAGCACTGGGCCTTCGAAGCCCCTGTGAAACCGGCCACGCCGGAGGGCGGGATCGATGGATTCATCACCGCCGGTCTGACCCCGCATCCCGCTCTTCAGGCGACCGCCGGGGCCAGCCGGGAAACGCTGATCCGCCGCGTGGCCTTCACCCTGACCGGCCTGCCGCCCTCGCTGGCGGAAATGGACGCCTATTTAAAGGACGACGCTCCGGAGGCTTATGATCGCATGGTGGACCGCTATCTGGCATCCCCGCACTACGGCGAGGAAATGGCGCGGCACTGGCTGGACATTGCGCGTTATGCCGACACCCACGGCATGCATCTGGACAACGAGCGCCAGATGTGGGCCTACCGGGACTGGGTGGTGCGCTCCTTCAACAGCAATCAGCCGTTTGACCGCTTCACCATTGAGCAGCTGGCGGGCGATCTTATTCCCGACGCCAGCCAGGATCAGCTTATCGCCACTGGTTTCAACCGCTGCAATGTCACCACCGGCGAAGGCGGCTCCATTGATGCGGAATATCTTTTCCGCTATGCCGTCGACCGGGCCTCCACCACCGCCCAGACCTGGCTGGGCCTGACGGCGGGCTGCGCGGTGTGCCATGATCATAAATACGATCCGGTGACGCAGAAGGAGTTTTACCAGCTCTATTCGTTCTTCTATTCGAACGCCGACCCGGCCATGGACGGCAATGCCCTCCTGACCAATCCGGTGCTGAAACTGAAGCCGGAGAATTATCCGGAAAAAATGCGGGCCTTTGACAAACACGTGGACGCCGTGCAGCAGGCCATGGACGCCAAAATGGCGACGGTAACCTATAGCGATCCGGCGGAGCGGAATCCGAAGCCGGACATCAAACAAAGCGACAGCGTGTGGTTTGAGGACGATTTCCCGGAAGGCGGAAAGCTCAATGAAGGGGCCGCGCCGGCTCAGTTCGTGGAAGCTCCCGCCCCTGTCTTCAGCGGAAAACGTTCCCTGAAACGCGGCGGCGCGGGCACGGTGCAGGATGTTTTCCTCGGCGGCGCGGCTCCGCTGACGGTGCCCATGGAGGCCCGGTTTTATGTCCATGTTTACCTCGATCCCTCGAATCCGCCGAAGGAGGTGATGATTCAATTCAACACCGGTGGCTGGAGTCACCGGGCGCTGTGGGGCGCGGATGAGATCGCCTTTGGCGCGGTCGGAACCACCGAGCGTTTCGTCGCCGGGCCGCTGCCGGAACCGGGAAAATGGGTTCGTCTTGAAGTGGAAGCCGCGAAAATGGGCCTCGCTGCCGGAGCCCAGGTGCAGGGTTACGCCTTCACCGTGCTGGACGGCACCGTCTGGTTTGACCATCTCGGGGTGCTGGGCACAGTTGATCCGGCGGCGGACCCCTCGCAGTCCTTCCTTGCCTGGCGGCGCGCCTCCGCCGCCATGAAGCCGCCGGGAATTCCCGAAAGTCTGGCCCCGCTTGTGGCCGCAGGTCCGGACAAAGCGATCACTCCGGATGACCTGCGGCGGTTGCGGGATTTTTATCTCCAGCGCGTCTGCGTGGAAACCAAACCGGTGTTTGCCGATGAAGCCGTGAAGCTGGATGCCGTCCGCAAGGAACGGAAGGATTATCAGGACTCGCTGCCCTCCACGTTTATTTGGAACGATCTGGCCATGCCCCGCGACAGCTTTGTCATGGAGCGCGGCGCTTATGACAAGCCGGGCGCCAAAGTCGAGCCGGGCGTGCCCGCCGTCCTGCCAGCCATGCACAAAAGCTCCCCGCAGGGCCGGGCGACGCGCATGGATCTCGCGCGCTGGATCACGGCTCCGGAAAATCCGCTGACCGCCCGCGTGACCGTGAACCGTTTCTGGCAGCAGGTGTTTGGGCTGGGCCTGGTGAAAAGCAGCCACGACTTCGGCACCCAGGGCTCCCTGCCGAGCCATCCCGCGCTGCTTGACTGGCTGGCCATCCGCTTTGAGGAAAGCGGATGGGATGTGAAAAAACTGATGCGCCTGATGGTCACCAGCCAGGCCTTCCGTCGCTCCGCCGCCACGCCCGAGGCGCAGTGGACCGGGGATCCCGAGAACCATTTCCTCGCCCGCGGCCCGCGCATCCGTCTGGACGCTGAGCAGTTGCGCGACCAGGTGCTTTTTGTCAGCGGCCTCCTGGACTTCACCGCCGGCGGCCGGGGCGCGATGACCTATCAGCCGCCGAACATCTGGGAACCTCTGGCCTTCACCGGCTCCAACACCCAGTTCTACAAGCAGGACACCGGAGCCAATCTTTACCGCCGCAGTCTCTACACCTTCCTGAAACGCACCGCGCCCGCGCCCTTCATGGTCAACTTCGACGCCCCCAGCCGCGAGCAGGCCTGTCCGCGCCGGGAGCGCAGTGATACGCCGCTCCAGGCGCTGCAGCTGATGAACGATGTGCAGCACGTCGAGGCCGCGCGGGTTTTCGCCGGGCGTATCCTGGCCTCCTGTCCGCCGGAAAATCCGAAAGCCTTGGAGGAACGGATGAGTTTCGCCTGGCGCAGCGCTCTTTCCCGTCCGCCCACCACCGATGAATCCGCCGCCGTGCTCGACTTCCTCCGCAGCCGCCTGACCAAGTTCGAGGCCGCGCCGGAGGAGGCGAAAAAGCTGATCACCTTCGGCGACTCCAAACCCGATCCCCAATGGGCCGCACCGGAACTGGCCGCCTGGACTCTGGCCGCCAACCTCATCCTGAACCTGGACGAAACGATCAACCGCAACTGAGGCGGAGTTTTCAGTGTTTCAGTTTTCAGTTTTCAGCAGCGCCGCTGCCGGAGCCGTCCCCTGAAATCCGCAATAACAGATCTCTGAAAACTGAAAACTGAAACACTGAAAACTTTCCCCATCATGGACCCAATTTTCGAACGCAATCTCCTGCAGACCCGGCGGAACTTTTTTGGTCACACCGGGCTCCGTCTCGGGGGGCTGGCTTTGGCGCAGCTCATGGGCGGGGCGGGCCGCAGTCCGGGTTCCGTGCCGGGACCGCAAACAGTGCATCCGGCGCTGCCGGATCTTCCGCATTTCAGACCGAAGGCCAAGGCGGTGATTTATCTGCACATGAACGGCGGGCCCTCGCAGCTGGACATGTGGGATTACAAGCCGGGGCTGCGGAAGGAGTTCGGCAAGGATCTGCCGAAGTCCTTTCTTGGCGGCCGCATCACCACCATGACCGCCGGGCAGGCCAAATTTCCGGTCGCGCCCTCGAAGTTCGCCTTCGCCCGGCACGGCCAGAGCGGCCGCTGGATCAGCGAACTGCTGCCGCACACCGCGAAAATTGTCGATGACATCGCGCTGGTGAAAACGGTGCACACCAACGCCATCAATCATGATCCGGCCTGCACCTACGTGATGACCGGCAGCGAGGTTCCGGGCAAGGCCAGCCTCGGCTCCTGGATCAGTTATGGCCTCGGCGCGCTGACCAATGATCTGCCGTCCTTCGTGGCCCTGATGCCGCAGTTTCCCAATGGCTCCAGCGGTCAGGCGCTTTTCAGCCGCATGTGGGGCAGCGGTTTTCTGCCGGGCAAGCACAATGGCGTGGTCCTGCGCTCCAGCGGCGATCCCGTGCTCTATCTGGACAACCCGCCCGGTGTGGACCGCGGCGACCGCCGGGCCATGCTCGACACTCTGGGCCAGCTGAACCGGAAAAAATTCGACGAGATGCATGACCCCGACATCCAGACCCGGATTTCGCAGTATGAAATGGCCTTCCGCCTCCAGGCCAGCGTGCCGGAGCTGACCGATCTCACCAAAGAAAGTCAGGCCACTCTCGACCTCTACGGGCCGGATGTGAAACGCCCCGGCTCCTTCGCCGCCAGCGCTCTGCTGGCCCGTCGGCTGGTGGAGCGCGGGGTGCGCGTGGTGCAGGTCATGCACCGCGGCTGGGATTCCCACGGCGACCTGCCGAACCAGCTGGGAAACCAGTGCAAAGACACCGACCAAGGCTGCGCGGCGCTGGTGCAGGATCTCAAACAGCGTGGCCTGCTCGACGACGTCCTCGTCATCTGGGGCGGCGAATTCGGCCGCACCGTTTATTCACAGGGCACTCTGAGCGAGACCAATTACGGCCGCGATCACCATCCGAAAAACTTCTGCATGTGGATGGCCGGCGGCGGCGTCAAAGGCGGCGTCACCCTCGGCGAGACCGACGATTTCTCCTACAACCCCGTCGCCGATCCCGTCCACATCAACCAGATCAACGCCACCATGCTGCACTGCCTCGGCATCGACAACGAGCGGTTCAGCATCAAGCATCAGGGCCTTGATGAGAAACTCACCGGCGTCGAGCCCATGAAAATCATCCCGCAGATTCTGGCGTGATACCCGGTTTCCATCGTCTCACTGACTGATGTGGGGATAGTCCGTGAGCTGGACGAGTTTCACGCCGTAAAGTTCGGCGAGGAGGCCGGCCTCGCTGGCGGGATAATCGTCGCGGTAATAGATTTCGCGGATGCCGTAGGCGCAGAGCATCTGCATGCAGCTGGTGCAGGGTTTGGCGGTGACGGCGACGAGTTTGACGGAGCCCCGGGTGAAAAGGCTGCAGAGATTGACCTCGGCGTGCAGCATGAATTTCTGCCGGGCATCGCGGTCCGCCCAGAAACCGGCGGGGGCGACGAAACCGGGAGCCAGGCCGTTGTAGGCGGTGCCGATGACGCGGTTGGCGTGGTCGATGGCCACAGCGCCGACCTTGCGGAAGGGGTCCTCGGACCGCAGACTGGCGACCTGGGCCAGCGCCATGGCATATTCAGGAATGCTGATGCGCTCCGGCGGCCCGGCGGCGGTGCCGCTGTCAACGGCGGCGCGGGAAGGGAGGGGGAAATCGTTCGGGTTGTTCATCTTGAATTCGGGGAAAACGGGCCACGGATGGCACGGATGAGACGGATAACCACGGATTTATAAAGAAGCGGATCTCAATCGGTCGCCGGGACAGGGAACCGCATTCACATCCGCGGCCATCCGTTATATCGGTGCCATCCGTGGCCCGTCTTTGCAAAGCCCCCGTTCAGGCGCCGGAAGGTGGCGCGGTTTTTGCGGCCTGCCAGGCGGCTTCCATTTCGTCCAGACCGGCGGCCTCCAGGGTTTTCCCGGCGCTGGTCAGGGATTGCTCCATGACGCTGAAACGGGTTTCGAATTTATGATTGGCGGCGGTGAGGAGAGTTTCGGGATCCAGCTTCAGCTTCCGGGCCAGATTGGCGGCGGAGAAGAGGAGATCTCCGATTTCCTCGGCGATGTGGGCCTCATCCCGCGCGGCCAGAGCCTCCTCCACCTCGGCCAGCTCCTCGCGCAGCTTGTCCAGAACACCGAGATGATCCGGCCAGTCGAATCCGACTTTGGCGGCTTTTTTCTGGAGTTTCACCGCGCGGCTGAGGCTGGGCAGAGCCTTTGAAATACCGTGCAGAAAGGGGCGGGGGATGTTGCCTTTCTCCTGCTTTTTGGTCTCGTCCCACTGCTTCAGAACCGCTCCGGTGTCGGCGGCGCCGCTGTCGCCGTAAACGTGCGGATGGCGGCGCACCAGCTTTTCAGCGATGCCGTGAGCGATGGTGTCGAGATCGAAGGCGGCGGTCTCACTGGCGATTTCCCCGTGCAGAACCACCTGAAGAAGAAGATCCCCCAGTTCCTCACACATGTGCGCGGTGTCGCCGGACTGGATGGCCTCGACGGCCTCGTAGGTTTCCTCAACCAGATTGGGCAGCAGGCTGACATGGGTCTGCTCCTGGTCCCAGGGACAGCCGCCGGGGGAGCGCAGATCGTGAACCACCTGCTTCAGCCGCGTCAGGCCGTCACAGGAGTCGGGAGGAGTTTTGCCGGGCATGGGGAGCGGGAAATTTGGAAGGAAAAAGAAATCGGTGAAGCCGCCCGCCGGACGGATTTCCCGGCCGCCGCGCGGACCGGACCGCATGGGACTTATGCGCCCTGAGGATTTCCCACCACCGGAATCAATGCGCCGGCCCACTGTGCTCCTGGATGTATTCCTGTTTCAGGCCCAGTTTTTCCGGGGCGTGAAGGACCAGCATTTTCATGCGGATGTCCGCAGGAATGGTTTTCCGGGTGGCTTTGGACACCACGATCATGAGGATGATGGCCAGCGGCACCGCCCAGATGGCGGGCTGCTCGGCGAGGATGCGGAGCAGCGGGTGGGCTTTCCAGAAATCGTTCATTCCGGCGAACCGGCTGAAAAGTTTGCCCATGGGACCGGGATCGACCGCAAGAGTGCTGACATTGGTCAGAGCCGCCGCCGCGAGCGCGAGGACGCCACCGCTGAGCATGCCCACCGCCGCCCCGGTCATGGTCATGCCGCGCCACCAGACGCTCATGAACAGCAGGGGAAAATAACTGGAGGCGGCGATGGCGAAAGCCTGGCCGACCATGAAATTGATTTCCAGAGGCTCCACCAGCGACCCCAGCAGCACGGCCACGCCGCCGACGAGGACGGCGCAGTATTTGAACATCCGCATCCTTTGCTCCGGAGTGGATTTCGGGCGCAGCATGCGGCCGTAAACATCGTGGGCCAGAGCCCCGGTCATGGAGACCAGCAGGCCTGAGAAAGTGCTCATGAAAGCGGCGAAAGCCCCGGCACAGGTGATGCCGCTGAGGATGGAGCCGAGAATGCCGTATTTCTGACGGATGAGCGTGGGCAGCTCCAGGACCACTTTATCCGGTCCTTTGGAGCCGATGCCGGAGTAAAGTTCAGGCAGGAAATTCCGCCCCAGAACTCCGAACACCGGCGGGAAAACATAAAAGACGCCGATGAGAATCATCACCCACATGGTCGTTTTCTTGGCCGCCACTCCGTCGGGATTGGTGTAAAAACGCACCAGAATGTGAGGCAGTCCGGCAGTGCCGCAAACCAAAGCGACGATGAGGGAGAAGGTGTAAAGCAGGGAATACGGCTTGGTCTGCTCCGCGTTCAGACCGGCGGCTTTGGCGGCTTTAGTGGTCAGCGGGCCAAAGGGCGCGATCCAGGCCTCGTCCTTCGGGGCTTTCTCCGGCATGACCAGGCGCTGGGCGGGATTTTCCCCGTATTCCACCGTCTGCACAAGGGCGGGAGGAGGGGTGGCGTCGGCGGCGGATTTGTTCAGGGAGAGGTTTTTCCCGTAACCGCCGTACACCGACAGCAGAACAAACACCGGCACGGAAATGGCGAACATTTTGATCCAGTACTGCACCGCCTGCACCAGGGTGATGCCTTTCATGCCGCCCAGGGCCACATTCAGTGTGATCACCGCCCCGACCACGGCCACGCCGACCCAGTAGGGCAGACCGGGGAAGATGTAAGCCAGGGTGGTGCCCGCGCCCTTCATCTGCGGCATGGTGTAGAAAAACCCGATGAACAGCACGAAGCAGACCGCGATTTTCCGGAAAACCGGGGAATCAAACCGCCCCTCCGCAAAATCCGGAATGGTGTAGGCCCCGAACCGGCGCAGCGGCCCGGCGATGAACAGCAGCAGAAACAGGTAACCGCAGGCATAACACACCGGATACCACAGAGCGTCATAGCCGCTGCTCATGACCATGCCCGCGACCCCCATGAAGCTGGCGGCGCTGAGGTATTCCCCGGAAATGGCGGAGGCGTTCCAGCCGACCGAAACGGAGCGCCCGGCGACAAAGAAGTCTGAGGCGGATTTCGACGTTTTGGCGGAGCGGAAGCCCATCCAGACCGTCACAATGACGGTGATGGCGGAAAATGTCAGGATCCAGTAGTCGATCTGCATGTCGGATTGGGAAAGTCAGAGTGGAACAGGAGCGGCGGAGCGCATTTCAAATCTCAAATCTCAAATCTCAAATCTCAGATTTTGGATTCCAGATTCCGGTCGGCGGCGGTTTTCACCTCCGATTCCTCCAGCGCGATGGAGCGGCTGATGAAAATGCGGGCGATGATCCAGACGAAGGGAAAGAAAAGCACCCCCAGCACCAGCCACGTCAGCGTGAAGCCGCCCACGCGTTGCGCCATGAATTCCGGAGCGAAATAGTTCGCCAGCGGCAGACCGATGAGCACCACCAGAAACGCCGCCGCGCAGGAGATCGAAAGCCGGAGCTGCCGCCGCATCAGATCATGCAGAAACTCCTCGCTGTGAATGTGCTGGGAATCAGTCGGCGGCGGTGTGTCGGACATACGGGGTCACGAGTATCAGACCTCTCCGGCTGCGGGCAATGAGTTTCCGCTTAAAAAACAGGGATACGTGGAATTTACCCACCCCGGCGGCGGCGGCCGCCCGCGGGGGAGGACAGAGCGAAGGCGGGTGACCGCCGGCTTCAGCTTCGATCCGGCCTCAAAAAAGCAGTTCCTCCGGCAAACTCAGCACAGCCCGCCGGAAAAGTTGCGCCGCCGCCGGTTCTGCGTTCTGATGGGGAACTTAACCCCGATCCCCGCCTCCGCCCATGCTTTCCGGACTTTCCTACCTTGGTTATCAACGCGCGGCCACCGGCGGCGGAACTTTCACCGCCAGACAGGCGTCAACAGGCACGGAACTTCCCGGCATTTTTCACAGCGCCTCCAATACCGATGTGGAAAAAGCCGCGCAGCTGGCTCATGACGCTTTTCCGGCTTACCGCGATCTGCCGGGCAGCGCACGCGGGGCTTTTCTGCGCGCCATCGCCGCGAATATCGAGGGTCTGGGCCAGACCCTGACCGACCGCGCCATGGCCGAAACCGGCCTCCCTGAAGCCCGGATCAAAGGGGAAACCGCCCGCACCTGCGGCCAGCTGCGCCTCTTTGCGGGCATGGTCGAGGAAGGCTCGTGGGTGGACGCCCGCATCGACCGCGCGGATCCGGCCCGCACTCCGCTGCCCAAGCCGGACACCCGCTCCATGCTGCGCCCGCTGGGCCCCGTGGTGGTTTTCGGAGCCAGCAATTTCCCTCTCGCCTACTCCACCGCCGGCGGGGACACCGCCTCCGCTCTGGCTGCGGGCTGCCCGGTCATTGTCAAAGCCCACGCCGCCCATCCCGGCACGGCGGCCCTCGTGGCGGAAGCCGTCGTCAGCGCCGCCCGCGGGCTGAATCTGCCGGAAGGCGTTTTTTCCATGCTCTTCGATGCCGGCCTGGAAATTGGAACCGCCCTGGTGGGACATCCGCACGTTCAGGCGGTCGGCTTCACCGGATCCCGTGCGGGCGGCACCGCGCTGGTGAAAATCGCCGCCGCCCGCCCGCAGCCCATTCCGGTTTATGCGGAAATGAGCAGCGTGAACCCTGTTTTTATGCTGCCAGGAGCCCTCTCTGAACGCGGTTCCGCCCTCGGCACCGCCCTGGCGGCCTCCGTGGCCATGGGCGTCGGCCAGTTCTGCACCAGCCCCGGACTCGTGATTTACGACCGCAATTCAGACAGTGCGCCCTTCCGCGAGGCCCTCCGCACCGCCCTCGCCGCCAGCCAGCCCGGCACCATGCTGAATGCCGGCATTCACGCGAATTACCTCTCCAAACGCGCCGCTCTGGCCGCTCATCCGGAGGTTTCCACCGTTCTGGAGCTTCCCTCTCCGGGACCCTGTGGCGGAGCCGGCATTTATACCACCACCGCCGCCGCCGTGCTGGCGGATGGAGGTCTGACGGGCGAGGTTTTCGGACCCGGCACTCTGCTGGTGGCTGCGGACGGTCCGGAGGAAATCCTCGCTCTCGCCCATTTTCTCGAAGGCCAGCTGACGGCCACTGTCCACGGAGCTGCCGCCGATCTCGCCTTGCAGAAGGACCTGCTGGCAATTCTGGAAACCAAGGCCGGCCGCGTGCTCTGCGCCGGATTCCCCACCGGCCTGGAGGTCAATCAGAGCATCGTCCACGGCGGCCCCTGGCCCGCCACCTCCGACGGCCGGTCCACCAGTGTCGGCGGAGCCGCCATTTTCCGCTTCACCCGCCAGGTCTGCTGGCAGGACTGTCCGGACGCTTTCCTTCCCCCGGCGCTTCAGGAGGCCAATCCCCTGTCACTTGCCCGCACGGAGGACGGCGCCCGCCGCGCCGCCGCCGCCGTCTGAATTCTTCCCCGGAGAACAGACTGGGCCGCCGGCTGTTTGAATTCTCCCTCGCCGGAATCCGGTGAGAGGTTTCGCTCCCTCGGGCGCTGGATGATCAAAAAGCAAAAAAGCAGGGATCCGCAGCTTTGCAGCCGCCGGATCCCTGCTGAGAGAGGTAGGATGGTTTTTTCGGACGCGCCGGATTAGCGGCGGCGGCGGCGCAGAGTCAGCATTCCAAGGGAAAGCAGGCTCAGCACGGAGGCGCCCGCTTCCGGAATGACGGGAGTGGGGGCGATATCGATATTGTCGATGAGCATGAAGTTGGAGCCCGAATCGGCAGGATCACCGGCAGCAACATCGAAGGAGGCCGAGATCTGTCCCGCCACAGCCGTTGCCTGACCAGGCAGGGAGCCGGTGAGAGTGGCGGTGGTTGAACCAAAGAAGCGCGCGCTGTAATTCAAGGCGGTTCCCACGGCGGTGAAATCAACACTCATGGTGTAGTAGGCCGGAGTATTGTAGTCGCTGGCTTCAATAAATCCGCCGGCGGCGTTGCCGGTGAGGCTGATCGCTTTGGAATCGATGGTCGGTCCGCCCAGGGTCGGATCAATGCTCAGTTCAAAGACAAAGCCACCCGCTCCGGTCAGGGAAATCGAGAAGGAGTCATCCCCCGCGAAGAAATCGCCGGGGTTTCCGGTGTCCCGGTTAATAACTGCGAAATCGACTTTGAAAGTCTGGCCGCTCAGAGTTTCACTGAGGGAATGGCTCAGACTCACGGTGTCCATTGCGGGAGCGGACTGGAAGCCACCGAGAGCCACGGACTGGATATAAGGGGCCGCGACGCCGACGACAAAGCTCACCTCACTGGTCGGATCATTGATGGTCCAGCCCAGCTGGGGAGCGAAATTGGTGCCGGTGGCGGTGTCGAAGTTTTCACTGTAAGCAGCGTGGCTTTGCTGAGTAAGTCCTGCCAGAAGCAGACAGAGCGTCAAAGGAGCGAGTTTTTTCATAGTTAAGATAATGAAATTATTTTTCAAAAATGGGTTTTAGGCCGGGGAGTCCGGGAACTCCCCGGCCCTGCGGGTCAGGGATTGCTCACCACAGGTCCCGGCTCGGGATCGGTGATAGGAGGTGGCGGGTTAGGGCGGCGATTTCCCGCCTGGGCGGCGGTGCTCAACCCGGCGGAGACCGCTGCAAGCAGCAGTAGCGCGAGAACCGAACGGTAATAAGGATTGGTTTTCATGTAAGTCGATAATACTGTGGGACTTATCCGAGTCAACCTCATCTATTCAGTTTTATGAGGAATCCTCGCTGAAATTTAAGCATGTTCCATGCCGGATTCCATTGCCGCCAATGGGAAATATCAGCAAAATCCTTGATGTTGAGCCTCTTATATGAACAGTGTCTGATTGGTTTGCGGATTTTTGAAAGTGTGTTCTATTAATCATTTCTCAAGTTAATGTGAAGCTTTGCGGAGCCGGATAGCTTGCGTCAGTCCGGCTCAGGCTGATTTAACTGGAGTTTTGGACGGTATTTCCCGTTGCTCACCCCAGGCTCAGTTGAAAAATTCCGACTTTGATATTGATCGAACAATCGCCTTTGTGATCCGGCGGCAGGGATTTCATTTTTCGGCTTTGATTGTTGCCCGGGTTTATACCTCAGGAATTCATCTATGCGCTGATGGTCTGCCCCGGACCCCGCCAGGGTTTTTTCTGTCATCAGCGGAAGCATCCGAAATAAAATCAGTTGTGCCACAGCACGTTCAGCCCTAATGGATTAGAATGACGCCGTTTTGCATTTTTGCAGCCTCACAGATTCGTGGCCACGGGCGTGCCGTTGATTTTAAGCCGGCAAAAGCCTTTTTCATCCCCCGTTTAAACAGGCGGGGTGCCGCAGCCCTGTGCCTGACGTTTTGCGCCCTTCCGGCTTATGGCCAGCAGGTGCAGGAAGCGGAGGAAAACTCGGTGTCCGATGTTTCGACCGCGGTCACTCCCGCCATCTCCGTGGAGCCCATTTCAGCGGGCGCCGGGGTCATGACAACGGAAGGCGCCACTGAGATCGCGGTGGATTCGCTGGATGCGGGAAAGCCCGAGAAGGGCGAGTTGATTTTCAAAACGGCGCTCGGAATCCTGTATGATGATAATATTTATCAGACGGATACGGATCCCGCGGCGGATTTCGTGGCCCTCGCCCGCGTGGGTGCTGAATTCGGATCGCGGGAAAGCGGCAACGGGTCGTTTTTGTTTGGCTATGACGCCACCGGGTATACCTATATCGACAATTCGGATCTGAATGGCGTCAACCATGCGGCGATGTTCCAGGCCGCCCTGGATCTTCCCAAAACCAAACTGGGCGCCTCTTTTAACTACGCGAGGGTTTCCAGCGGGGCGGGCAGCCTCTTCGGACAGCTGTCCGGGGGCGGCGGGCGTTCCACCACGGCTGAACGGGAGGGCGCCCAGTTCACCGAGCAGGATGTGGTGGGAGGCGCGCTGAGGGCGAGCCGGGATCTGAGCGCTAAAGTTGTCCTGGATTCCACCCTGACCTACAATGCCCGGTATCTGCATGGCGATTACCTGTCCTCGGAAAGCATGAGTGGCCGCCTCGGCCTTGGTTACCGGGTCACTGAACGGACTGTGGCGGGGTTTGACGGGGTTTACGGCATTCTCGACGCCGATACCAGCCCCCGACAGACTTATCAGAACGCGCTTTTCAAGCTGGAGTACGCCCCCACCGGCAAGCTGGGCTTTCTCGGGGATGCGGGGGTGGAGACGAGGCAGCGGGACGGGGACGGGGGAAGCGATTCCAGCGGATTTATTTTTCATGTTCAGGCGCGTTACGCCATTCGGGAGCGCACAGCGGTCTCGCTGGGAGCGGGCCGTTATACCGAAGGCTCCGCCACAGAGGCTGGAACCACAGTGCAGCGCACCTTTATCAGCACTTCCCTGGAACAGGATATTGGCCGGAAATTCCACCTGGTGCTTGAAAGCGGCTACGACACCTCCGACTACACCTCAACAGTGGACGAGGCGCAGCCAGAGTGGGCCGAAAATTACTGGTTCGGGAGGCTGGGCCTTGATTACCGGCCAAATGACCGGAGTTCGGTGGGCCTTTTTTATGAGCATCGGAATTCCGACTCGGAAAGGGAAGGTGAATTCAGCTACCGGGGAAACCGGATTGGCATTCAACTTGCAGTGACCTTCTGAAAAGTAAATCCTTCCAAATGACACAGCGTATTTTATTCTGCCTTCTGGGGCTGTTCACCTGTCTGACTTCCCTGAAAGCCCAGGTAAGCAAGGACCATCTGCTGGCTCCGGGTGACACCATTGAAGTCAATGTTTTTCAGGAGCCGGATCTGGACGCCAAGGTGATCCTGAGCAAGGATGGGAATGTGACGCTCCGTCTTATCGGGGATGTGATGGTTCAGGGGAAAACCACCTCCCAGGCGGCTCAGGCCATAACGCTTAAATACAAGGATGGTTTCCTGGTGAATCCCAACGTGACAGTGAGCGTCGTGGGCTATGCCCAGCGCCGGTTCACCATTCTGGGGGCGGTCATCAAGCCGGCCTCCTATTACTTCCCCGAGGGGGAGCCCATCAATCTTCTTCAGGCCATCGGACTGGCGGGAGGTTATTCCAGAGTGGCCAGCCCCTCCAAAATAACAATCAAGAGAGGGAAGGGCGGCACGGTGATCAAAGTGGATAAAGCCAAAATAGAATCCTATCTGATCCAGCCGAACGATATCATCAATATTGGTGAATCCTTCCTTTAATCTGCCTTTTTCCCTGTTCCCGTTGTCCGGGCATTGTTATCCATGAAATTTCAGCATTATCTTTTCCTTATTCTCAGACACTCATGGCTGATCGTACTGATCGTGGCCATCACTCTGGGAGGCACCTGGGCCTGGCTGTCCAAACAAACCACCATCTATACCTCCCGCGCGGTGCTTCAGGTGGAGAAGGATGAGGCCAGAGTGGTCAAGATTGAGGAGGTGACGGATTCCAGCATCACCAATGCCGAGCAGATGAACACGGTGGTGCAGACTCTCAGCAGCAACACGCTGCTGCTGGCGGTCGCCAAAGCGATCGGACGGGATGTTGAATGGGCCAAGCAGCACGGTTCGGACGGCAAGCTGGCACCCGGCATGGAGAACGCTCTGGCCAACTCCATCGCCAGCCAGCTCAAAATCTCCCTCCGCCGCAGCACCCGGCTCATTGACATCGTCTCCGAGGACAAGTCCCCGGAGAAAGCCCGGAATCTGGCCAGCGAGGTGGTCCATCAGTTCTTCGCCATGCAGAATCAGGACAGAACGGATATTTCCAAGGATGCGAACCGGTTTCTGGTGGCGGAAGCCGAGAAACTTAAGACCAAGCTGCAGGATTCCGAGAATAAGCTGGCCCAGTACCGTCAGGAGCATAAAGCGGTGTCCCTGGACAAGGACCGCGACATTGTCTCCGAAAGGCTGACCGCCATCAACAGCCAGGTCACGCAGGCCGCTGTGCAAAGAGCCGCCCTGGAGTCGGATTTGGCGGCTCTGGGACAAATCAAGCAGGACGATGTGGAGGGGCTGCTGAAGCTGCGCAGTGTGGCGGCCATCCCCGAAGTGGCTCAGTTGCGGACCACGCTGGTCCAGAAGGAGGGGGATTTCGCCACCGTCAAACAGCGGTATGGCCCGCGCCATCCCAAGTATGGCGAGGCTCAAAGCCAGCTGGAGGAAATCAGAAACAAGGTGCGCTCCGCTGTCGCTGATGCGGGGGATACTCTCCGGCAGCAGTATCAAAGCTTCAAGGAAACCGAGCAGAGCCTCAAACAGCAGCTCAAGAATGCGGAGGATCAGACCCTGCAGCTGGCCCAGGTCTCCATTCCCTACAACGTTCTGAAACGCGAGGCTGACACTGACCGGACTCTTTACGAGGCCATTCTGACGCGGCTCAAGGAGACGGGCGTCACCCAGGGCCTGGTCAAAACTCCCTACAAAGTGATTGAGGATCCGCTGGTGAATCCCAATCCCATCTGGCCAATCTGGAAGCGGATTCTTTCAGCCGCCGGTGCTTTGGCGCTGGCGGCGAGTGTGGGGCTGATCATTCTTCTGGACCGGATGGATTCCTCCCTGCGCACCGTTGATGAGGCGGAGAGCAGCCTGGGCCTTGGAGTGCTGGCCGCTGTTCCGGATGGGGATTTGAGCAGGATTCCCAAAGGAGGCACGGTGATGACCGATGACTCCAACAGTTCCCAGGCGGAGGCGTTCCGAACTCTGCGGGCCTCGCTTTCCCTGCTGGGTGAGGAGGACAAACGCCGCATTATTCTGGTAACAAGCGCTATCCCGGCCGAGGGGAAAACTTTCACCTCGGCCAATCTCGCGGCCTCTTTCGCCACTCAGGGACTGAGCGTTATTTTAATTGACGCTGACCTGCGCAGGCCGGCTCTCAGCGCCTTCATGCTGGAGCGGGATATCCGTCAGAATGAGGATTTCCGCGGACTGACGGATGTGCTCAGTGGTTTATGCTCCACCGAGGAGGCCACCAGAGCCACCAGGGTGCCGAATCTTTCCCTGCTTTCCTCAGGCCGGCGCGCCCCCAACCCGGCGGAACTGCTTTCGCAGGGCGGCATGGAGAAACTTCTCAAGGAACTGAGTCATAAATATGACCGTATTGTTCTGGATACGGCTCCCATCAATGCGGTGAGCGACAGTCTGGGAATTGCCCCGCTGGCGCACGCTGTCTGCCTCGTGCTCCGGTATGGCAAAACTCCCCGGCGGGCCATCACCCGCGCTCTTGGTCTGCTGAAGAAATCCGGCGCCCGCATGGCGGGGGTCATCATGAACCGCATGCCCTCCAAACGCGGTGCGGCTTATTACTACTACTATTACGGGGACCCCTATATCAAGGGTGACGTTTATGGGGGTTCGGATCCGGGCAAGAGCAAGGGCCGGAAAAAATCCGACAAGGCGCCGCCTGCGCCCGCGGCCGAAATTCCGGTCAGTGGCCTTTCCCGGAATAAATCATAGCCGCTGCATACGGAGGCTGAGAGACGGACGGAAACCGATTAAAGGTTTTAATTTAAAAATTTGATTTTTAATGAAATGCCTGTATGACGGTTTGCGTCAGTGGTGATGAAAAGTGCTGATTTTGAAGGGCTTGCGGTAATCGTAACAAATTACGCGCGGGGCTGGCTTCTAAATTGCCTTGGAGTCAATCCATTCCTGTTTTTCACATTATAATGTCTCACGCTCCTGCTGTTTCTTATTATCGTCCTGAAATAGATGGCCTGCGCGGTGTGGCCATTCTGGCTGTGCTGCTTTTCCATGCGGATCTGAGTTTTCCCGGGGGGTTTGCCGGTGTTGATGTATTCTTTGTTATCTCCGGATTTCTGATTGCGGGCATTCTGGCCCGGGAAATTTCATCCAATACTTTCTCGCTCAAAAATTTCTGGGAGCGCCGCATCAAGCGGCTGTTTCCCGCCGCCTTCGCGGTGGTGATCACCGTGCTGCTGACGGGTTATTTTCTGCTGCTGCCTTCCGACTGGCGGGAGCTCCTGGATTCAGCAATAGCCAATGCGGTGTTTGGCTCGAATGTCTTTTTCTGGAGGAACATCGATTACTTCTCATCCAGCGCGGAGCTTAAACCGCTGCTGCACACATGGTCGCTGGCGGTCGAGGAGCAGTTTTACCTGATTCTGCCCACCTTTTTAGCGGTTTTGTCGCGTTTTCTGGGACCTCCATCCATCAGAAAGGTGCTGGGATGGTCCTCACTGGTGATCATCATCGGCTCCTTCGCGCTCTGCTGTCTGGTGAACAATTCCTACCAGCCGGCCGCTTTTTATCTGCTTCCAACCCGGGCATGGGAACTGGCTGTGGGGTGTTTTATAGCGCTTTATCCGCAGATTATGCCCGAATCCCGCAAAGTCCGGGAGGTACTTTCCATGGCGGGATGCGCCATGATTTTCCTGTCCTTTTTCCTGTTGGACAGCAAAACCATGTTTCCCGGCGCGGCCACGCTGCTGCCGGTTACCGGCACCGCGCTGATCATTTCGGCCACTGCGGGAGGGAAAACCTGGACGGGAACTTTTCTGAAATCCAAACCCCTGCTGGCCTGCGGGCTTATCTCCTATTCCCTTTATCTGTGGCACTGGCCCATTCTGGCCTACATGCGCTATCTGAGTCCGGGCAGGCTTTCGATGGCCCAGATTTTATTGTGTCTGGCCTTTACCTTCGTGATCGCGGCCGCGAGCTATTTTTTTGTTGAAAAGCCCTTCCGTGCCAAAGGATTCATAACAAGACGAAACTCCTTCATCGGCGCGGCGGTGACCGTTTTCAGCATTGTGACCGGTTCCGTGGTGGCCGGACATCTGACGGCCAAAAGCCGGACTCAGAACCCGGAGTCCGCCATGATTCAGGATGCCGAGTGGACAGGGGAAAAGCATCAGGGAACCGTGAAGGGTTCCGGTGAATTGGCCGTGGAGCCTCTGGGGCTTCCGGGGGCTCCCCCGCAGTTCATGATCTGGGGCGACAGTCACGCTCTGGTGCTCACCGACATGCTGGACAGGGCCGCCAGATCGAAGGGCATCGGGGGAATTATCGCCGCCCGGGGAGGCGTGGCCCCGCTGAGGGGACTGTGGCGTTCGGACAAATCAGGAAAATCAGCCCGGAGTGAGCTCGCCTGGAATGAGGGGGTCTGGAAACTCATCGGTGAGAAACGGCCCCGGATGCTGGTCCTGGTGGCCTGCTGGTCAACCTACTGCGGCAGAGCGGGGGTGTATGACGGTGAGCAAACCGCCAAACTCCTTATAAATTCCGAAAATCAGACTCCGAATGCGGAGAATTCCCTCATGCTGATGAGTGCGGCGGTTAAGCGGCTGCAGGCGGAATGCGACGCTTTAAACATCAGGCTGGCGGTCATGTCGCAGGTGCCCGAGCAGCCCTACCCGGGAATCAGCCGCGTGACTTATCTCTCCTGGAAATTCCCGGGCCTGGCATATCTCCCCGCGACGCTTCCCTCGCGTTCGGAATCGGATCTGCGCTTCACTCCTCAAAACAGATTTTTTGCGGAAATCAGCGGATCAGGCATCAAGGTGATCAATCCCATGGCCGATTTTTTTGATTCGGACGGGAGACTGAAGGTGATTGAAAATGGCCGGGCGGTGTACCGGGATGGCGGTCACCTTTCCATGTTTGGCGCCGAGCAGAAACTGGCGGGTTATTACCGCGAGCTTTTCAATCAGTGCTTCCCGTGATGGCCCGTGATGCGTGCGGCGCGCCATATCATCCACGTTTCATCGCGATTGCTGAAGGCCGTGAATAAATTGGCTGGTGGCGCGTCTGAACCCGCGGAATTCCGCAATTCATCATGGCGCGCTCTTTTTTTCCTCAGCCTGCCGGAGGACCGGAAGGGAAATCCCTGCCCGGGACCATGGCCGCGCGCTCATCCGGCCGCCCGGGGATGCGATGGCTTCTGCCGTCCCTGATTCTGGGATCCACAGGAACGGGGCTGGCCATTATTTTTGCCGGTCTCTGGTGGCACAGCGAATCCAGGATTGCTCAGGCGGAGGAGGCGCGTGAGGCCGCCGTGAGCGCGCTGGCGCGGGTTTCCGGTGATGAGTCCAGGCAAAGGCGCATGGTGACCAGGGTGCGGATTTCCGCTGATGAGCAGCTGACCCTGGCGAGGCAGGGAGCGGTGGAGCTCCGCCGGCAGCTGGAGAGGACGGAGGCCTTGCTGGCTCAGGCAAAAGCGGATCTGGAGAACGCGGATCAGCGGGGTGAGGCATTATCCGCGGAACTTGCGGCCCGTTCCGGCACCACACGCCAGCAGGAGGCGTTGCTGGAGACTGAACGCGCAAAATCCAGTGTGCTGGAGCAGAATCTTTCTCTGGCGGAAACCGATCTCTCCAGCCGTGCCGCGCTGCACGAAAAGGATATGGAGGATCTTGAAACGCACGTCGTGAACCTCCGCGGCGAGGTGACGGTGCGTGATATTGAAGTGACGAATCTGATCTCACGGGCGGAGCGGGAAATCAGCACCAGGCAGCAGGAGGCGCAGCAGCTCCGGCAGGAGGTCAACGGTCTGCAGTCACAGCTCAGTTCCGCCAATGCCGAGAATGCCCGCCTTTCCTCACAGGTCAGCAGTCTGGAGTCGGATCTTTCCCGAGAGCGCGCGGAGAATGACCGGCTGCGGGCATGGGTTTACAAACTGGAATGCGAGGTGAAAATCCTGCGGGCCCAGCTGGCTCAGGCTCTCAGCAGCCAGTCCGCTTCCGCCGCCGGCAGTGCTCAGGCGGCCGGCGCCTCCCCCTGAGGCCCCGCTGATTTGACTGAGGTGGCTCCTCAAAATGAATGGAAAGGACCGCGGGCCGGAGCCTGAAGCCGCCTTCCAGAAATCCGGGCGCTGACCCCGGATCAGGCCTGCCTGCCGTCCCGGAGACTCCGCCGCCGGGTTCCAAACATGCCGTGAATTCGCAGTCGCCGCCGGAAGGAAAAGAGTATCTTCGCGCTTATGCCCATTCCTTCCTTTTTAAGTCTGGCCATCGGGATGTCCTTCATGGCGGGGCTGAATCTTTATCTCACCACCTTCCTTGCCGGATTGGCGGTGCGGCTGGGCTGGGGGGATGCCGCATTGCATCCGGCGCTGGCGGTGATCGGTCATCCGGCGGTGATGATCACGGCCGGAGCGCTGTTTCTGCTGGAGATGGTCCTGGATAAAATCCCGTGGGTGGACAGTGTCTGGGACGCTGTCCACACGATCATCCGGCCAGCGGGAGCGGTGCTGCTGACTTTGGCCATCATGAGCGGATCGGGTCCTGTTCTGACCGTGGCCGCCGCTCTGGCCGCCGCCGGAGTGGCCATGAGCACGCATCTGACCAAAAGCGGGCTGCGGCTTCTGCTGAATGCCTCGCCGGAACCGTTTTCCAATATCCTCGCCAGTCTTGCGGAGGATGCGCTGGTTCTCGGACTTTTCGTGATCGCGATCCATTTTCCGGTCACCGGGCTCGTGGTCTGCCTCGGACTGCTGGCGGGAATCTGGCTGACTTTGCCGAAAATGTTCCGGCTGGTGAAGGCCAGCGTGTTTCTCATGTGGAAAAAACTCCGTGCCCGCGGCGGTGCCGTCCTTCCTCACCACGGCGCTCTGCCGGTGGGCCTGACGGGGCGGCAGCAGCAGCAATTGGCGGAGGTCCTGGACTCCGCTCCGGCGCGGGTGGCGTGGGCGGTGGCCTGTGTCACCGGGAAAGCGGGCGGATTCTCCGGCCTGCGCGGCAATATTTTCGGCACTCTGGTTTCTCCGGCGGATCACCCGGGCGTGCTCATTTTTCTGCCCCGGCGGTTTCTGCGCCGTGCTCCGGTGCGGCTGTCGCTGCCGGACTGCGGCATCCGCCATGAGAGCGTGTTTCTCAGTGAGAATCTGGTGATTCACAGCCTCACCGACCGTCAGTACGCGGCCTTCCGTTTCACGCGCGGGGAAGCTCCGCTGGCTGGCCGGCTGGCCGCTGATCTTCAGAGCCGTCTCGGGCTCATGCCGCCGGTCCCGGTTCCGCCGGCGCTTCCCCTGGATGATCCGCGGAGTTCAGTTCCCCGGCTCAATCCACAGCCCCTGACGGAATGAGGCCTGTGGATTTTCTGAAAACAAATGCCGTGATTCTTGCCAGTGGATTCATTCTCCACTATCCATTCCGGCATGAAAGCTTTCCGACTGATTCCGCTCATCGTTTTCTACACGGTGCCGCTGATCGCCGTGGCCCGGTGGCCGTCGGGGCGTGAAAGAGTGTCCGGAGGCCAAACGGCCGCTTTCCTGGAAAGAGCGGGCGCTCCCGGAACGGGCGGTGGAGAGTCCTCCTCCAACCGGCGCTCCACGCCGGGTGCGGACGGGGAAGCTTCCCTTGCCGCCGCTTTGAAAAGTGGAGGCCCGGCTCCGGCGATGGATCAGGTTTTCAAAGCCACGGGTCTTGACCGCATGCTGCTCATGGCGCGGTTCATTCAGACCGCCACCGCCGGCGAGCTGGAGGCCGCCATTGACCGGAGTCAGGACGAAGGCGGTTACGATCAGACTTTTTCCGACCAGCTCTGGCTGCGCTGGGTGGAGCTGGACCGGGACGCCGCCCTGAAGCACAGTCCCCAGGGCAGCGTGTGGTGGGCTTTCGCCAAAGTCGATCCCGAAGCGGCGCTGGAGGTGGCGGGGAAAGCCGGTCCAGGGATGCTGGGGAACGTCATCTTTTCCATCGCCCAGGGCGATCCCTCCCGGGCCCGGGAACTGCTCAGCCAGCATCCTGAAGTGAATGCGGAGCAGGTGAATGCGGGAATCGTGGAGGGTCTGGAGCATCGGGATGCGGGGGCGGCTGTGGCCTTCGCTTTGGAGAAAGGATCGGGGATTCTGGAATCAAAGTTCAAAATCTGGATGTCCCGCGATCCGGATCAGGCGGTGGCCTGGGTGCAAAGTCTCGCCAACCCCGCCCAGCGCCGCCGCATGGAGGACATGGTGCTGGCCGAGCACATCGCCAGTGATCCCGCCGCCGGTCTGGAGGAAGCCCGGCGGCTGCCTGCGGGACTGCGGCAGGTCAGCCGGATGGTGGACGCCATCGGCGCGCTGGCCCGGGAGGATCCCGCCGCCGCCCGGGCGGCGGCCGGGGCCATGCCCACCGCGCCGGGGAACCAGCAGGCGCTGGCGGCGCTGACCCGCTCATTGACCGGTTCCGATCCGGCGGCGGCGGTGGCGATGGTGTCCGCTCTGGACTGGAAAGTGCTGACCACATCCCGCCAGTCGGAGTGGAGTTACGAAAGCGCCGACGGTCAGTCGCGGAGTTCCGGTTACGGCGCGGGCATCAATGCCGATGATCTCGTCGCCGGGCTCATGACTGCGGACCCGAGGGCCACGGCCGATGCTTTGGCGGCGCTTCCGGCGGAGAGTGGCGCCCCCGTGTCCACAGCGGTTCAGAAATGGGCCGCCCGGCAGCCCGAGGCCGCCTCCTCCTGGCTGAAGGACCTGCCTGCGGGACCGGCGCGTGACCAGGGCATTCAGGGACTGACCAACTGGCTGGTGAACGATAATCCGGAACCCGACTACGCCGCCGCCTTCGCCTGGGCCGGATCGGCATCACCGGAACGTCAGGAGGAGCTTTTCAGCATGACCCTCAGCAATTGGAAACATCATGACCCTGCGGCCGCCGCCGCCGCTGTGGATTCGCTGCCCGTCTCCGGGGAGCAGAAAACCCGGCTGCTGAATCAACTTAAAAAATAACGGAGCCCGCCTCCGTCCTCCGTCATGTCCCTCCCGACTTTCTCCCGCAAAACCGGCCTCATCCTCGCAGCCAGCGCGCTGGCCGGCGGTTTCACCGGCTGGCTGCTCCGGTCCTCCGGATCCACCGCCGCCGCCGCCACCGGCCCAAGGCAGAAAATCACCGCCGCGTCCGCCGCTCCCGGCAGCCGGACGGGTGGAAAACAAATGCTGCCGCAAACCAGGATCCGGCTGGATGCCCTGTGGAAACCCGGCACGCCCAGCGGCCAGATCGCCGCCGCCCTGGAGTTTGCCAGTCTGAACTCGGTCGATGAAATCCGCGATCTGCTGGACAATTCCTTCCGCTTTCCCTCCCACTCCGGCGAGGAGGTGGCCATCGGGACTCTGCTGAAACGCTGGCTGGAACTGAATCCGCAGGAAGCGCTCAAGTATTGCCGCCAGCAAAAACCGGAATTCCTCGCCCGTCTGGCGGGCAACTGGAGCGTCGCGCACCCTGACGAGGCCGCCGCCTGGGCTAAGGCTTTGCCGGCCGGAGAAAACCAGCAGGCCGTCTGGATGGAACTCTGCAAAGCCGCCACCGCGCGCGATCCTGACAAAGCCTGGGAAATGCTGGCCCGCACCCCCTCCCTCAATCTGGAGCGCGGCACCTGGCAGATCGACGGCGTGGTCAGCCGCATGGTGGCCCAGGATGTGGAGAAAGCCATCGCCGGCATGGCCTCCATGCCGCCCTCCATCCTCGCGGCCGCCCGCAAGGCCATCGCCGCCGAACTGATGCGCACGGATCCGCGGCGCGGCTGGGACTGGGCCCGCCAGCAGCCGAATCCCCGGGAAACCATGGGCGCGGCCCTCGCCGTCGCCATGGGAGCGGACGCCGCCGGGGCGCTGGGTTTCATGAAATCGATGCCTGCGGACGAGCTGACCAAAGTGATTGAGCAGTCCGGATACAACTGGCGGCTGGGGAATATTGCGGAATTTGCCGCGCAACTGACTCAGGATACGGGCTTTGATCCCGCAGCCAAACAGCTCATCGCGGCCCGGCTTTTTGGCCGGGCCATCTGGAGCAGTCCTGCGGAGGCGCAGGCTTTGCTGCCGTTTCTCAGCGAGGGCACCCTGACCGGAAGCATCCACGATTACATGCAAAGCTGGGCCCGGAATGATCCCGCCGCCGCCAAAGCATGGGCCGAAAACCTCCCGGAGGGACCGTCCCGGAGCGCCGCCCGGGATGCTTTGACCGCTTTTGCCCCCCGGGAAACCGCTTCCGGCCGCACCGGTCCGGAAAGTCTGGGGGACGCTCTGAAACAGGGCGAGTATGTCGGACCTGATGATCCCCGGATTGCCCAGCTGACCGGGGAGCAGATTGGCAGGATCTTTACGGATCTTGGGAAAAATCAGAATCACGGGATGCGGGAACTCATGCAGGGTCTGGTGACCAACAATCCGAAAGCCGGAGCCGCCTGGCTGGAGACGGCTGTCATTGATGACCGGAAAACCGGACCTGTCGCCGCCCGGTTCAGCTCCCAATGGGCCGAGAACGACCCCGCCGCCGCCGCCGCGTGGGTGAAAACCCTGCCGTCCGGGGACCTTGCCCGCACCGCCGCATGGAACGTCGCCCGTCAATACCGCCTATATGCCCCCGCCGAAGCCGCCGCCTGGCTCGGCACCCTCTCCCCCGGTCCCGTCCAGGAGGCCGCCCGCAAAGGCATGGCCAACCCGTGAGGCGGGGTTTTTTATGATGGCGGATCCGTGAGAACTTGCCACAGCATCCGGAGAATGGCAGTGTTCGGAAATTCATGTCCCACAACGCTCCGGGTGCTGATCATCCTGTTCCCAGCCGCTGGGCGGGAGTGGTGTTTTTTCTGAAAGCGGGGGTGCTGCGGTGGCGGCGGAGATGGCGCGACGGATGGAGACGTCGTCCACCGCGGCACCGGGCGGAAACGGATTTTCAATCGGAGGCGTCGAGGGAACTGTCGGCACCGCGGACGGCCGGAACGGGGAAACGGATGGTGGTGGAGAAGCGCTCGCCATTATGGGGAGAGCCCTCCGCGGCGGAGTTTTCGCTGACGGCGGGGAAAGTGGAGAATCTGCGCCGGGCGGCGCGCGCTTTTCACGGACTGGAGGTTCCTGCGGGGGCGGTGCTCAGTTTTTGGCGGCAGTTGGGACGGCCGGTCCGCTGGCGGGGATTTGTGGCCGGACGCGAGCTGCGGGAGGGCTGCGTGATTCCAGCGGTTGGCGGCGGACTTTGCCAGTTAAGCGGGCTGCTTTATCAGGCGGCGCTGGAGGCGGGATTGGAAATCGCGGAGCGTCACGCCCATTCCCGGATTCTGCCCGGATCCTCAGCGGAGCAGGGGCTGGATGCCACCGTCTTCTGGAATTACGTGGATCTGCGGCTTCGAAGCGGCCAGCCCTGGCGGCTGGAGGTCACGCTCACGGGGTCCGAGCTGGTGGTCCGCATTTACAGAGCCGCCGTCTCCGGCACCGGCCCGGAGAAAAGCCGTGCCGCCGCTCCTCCGGTTCCGGTTCCGGTTCCGGACTCTCTTTCCGCCGCTTCAAAATCCGCTGCCGGTTCTCCCGAAACGCACGCCGCCGGCGACTGCCTGACCTGCGGCATGACGGAGTGTTTCCGCCATCCGGCGGCCACCGCCAGTCACGCGCCGGCTTTGGGGCACACCGCGTTTCTGCTGGATGCGCGCTGGCCGGAATTTGACGCCTGGTGCGCCGCGCATTCCCGCGAAGGTGATCACTGGCTGATCCCCATGAACGGGCGGCGCTGGAAAAAATCAAACTACGCCTGGACACCAGCACCCGGCATCCGCCTGCGGTGCGCCACCGCCGTCACCCTGCTCCGCTCCTTCCGTCAGCGCCGTCTGCCCGCCCAGGGGGCCGTCCGGCAGGCCGCCCTGCTGGCGGGGGAATCGGCCATCGCCAGGTGGTATGCCCGTCATTTGAGCCCGGAGTGCCGGCATATTGTGGTCTCCCAGAATCTTCTGCCCCACCTGTGGCGGACCGGTGCTCTGGCGGGCCGGACTTTTGACGTGCTCATGCAGCGCTGGCCCCTCGCCGAACTGCAGCGCCGGCTTGATCTGGCGCTGGCCGCGCATCCGGGATCGTCCACGCTCGGCGATTTCCGGGCTGATCCCGCCTTGATTCAGGCCGAGAATGAAGCTTTGGCGGCTGCCGGCCGTTTGATCACTCCGCACCGGGCCATGGCCGCATTTTTTGGCTTCCGGAGCTGGCTGATTGACTGGCAGTTTCCCGCGCCGCTCACCCGCGCGCCATCCGCTCGGCCGACCGTCTTTTTTCCGGCCTCGCGCCTTGCCCGGAAAGGGGTGCATGAACTGGCGGCGGCGCTGCGGCAAATGCCGGAGGTTACGGCCAAAGTCCCGGGACGCGCGGCGGAATCCGGTCCCGATCCGCTGGCTGGAATTTTCTGGACACCGGCCACGCCGCCGGAACTTGCCTCAGCCTGGGCGGTGGTGATTCCCGCCTGGGTGGAGCATCAGCCGCGTCCTGCCCTCCAGGCTCTGGCCAGTGGAATTCCTGTCATTGCCACCGCCTCCTGCGGATTGCCGGAACATCCTCTACTTCACGTGCTGGCGGCTCCGGATGGGCTCTGCCTGACCACCGTTTTGCGTGGAGTGCTGCGGATGCACCCGCCGTCCGGAGCCAAACCGGCGGCGGTGACGTAACAGTCCAAAAACCAAAAATCCCGGCAGCACGGGGTGCCGCCGGGATGGATGGTGATGGGTGATCGGTTTTAAACCGACGGGATCAGACCGCGGCCAGAATGCCGTTCAGGGTCGCGCTGGGGCGGAGGGCGGCGTTGGCTTTTTCCTCGTCGGGCTGGTAGTAGCCGCCGATGTCGACGGGCTTGCCCTGCACGGCGAGAAGCTCCTCCACAATCCGGGCCTCGTGGGTGAAGAGGGCCTCGGCGACAGGCGTGAAGATCGTTTTCAGGCCGGGATCCTCGGTTTGCGCCGCGAGGGCCTGGGCCCAGTAGAGGGCGAGGTAGAAGTGACTGCCGCGGTTGTCGATGGTGCCGAGTTTGCGGCCGGGGCTGCGGTCAAATTCCAGGAACTTGCCGGTGGCGGCGTCAAGGGTGTCGGCGAGGACTTTGGCGCGGGGAAGGCTGAAGACTTCGGCGATCTGCTCGAAGGACGGGGCCAGGGCGAAAAATTCACCGAGCGAGTCCCAGCGGAGGTAATTTTCCTCGGTGAACTGCTCGACATGCTTGGGCGCGGAGCCGCCGGCGCCGGTTTCGAAGAGGCCGCCGCCGTTCATGAGGGGCACGATGCTGAGCATCTTGGCGGAGGTGCCGACTTCGAGGATGGGGAAGAGGTCGGTGTTGTAATCGCGGAGGACGTTGCCGGTGACGCTGATGGTGTCGAGTCCCTGGGCGATGCGTTCGAGGGAGAAGGCGCAGGCTTCGGCGGGCGGGAGAATGCGGAGGTCGAGGCCGGTGGTGTCGTGATCCTTCAAATAGGTTTCGACCTTGGCGATGATCTGCGCGTCGTGGGCGCGGGTTGTGTCGAGCCAGAAAACAGCGGGATCGCCCGAGGCTTTGGCGCGTTTGACGGCGAGTTTCACCCAGTCCTGAACCGGCGCGTCCTTGGTCTGGCAGGCGCGCCAGATGTCGCCGGCTTCCACTTCGTGGGAAAGGAGGACGTTGCCCGCGCTGTCGGTGACGGTGACGGTGCCTTTGGACGGAATTTCGAAGGTCTTGTTGTGCGAGCCGTATTCCTCGGCGGCCTGGGCCATGAGGCCGACGTTGGGGACGCTGCCCATGGTTTTCGGATCCAGGGCTCCGTTCTTTTTGCAGAAGTCGATAACCGCCTGGTAGATACCGGCGTAGCTGGAATCCGGGATCACGGCGAGAGTGTCGCCGGTTTTGCCCTGGGCGTCCCAGACCTTGCCGCCGGCGCGGATCATGGCGGGCATGGAGGCGTCCACAATGACGTCGCTGGGAACGTGGAGATTGGTGATGCCCTTGTCGGAATTCACCATCGAAAGCGCGGGACCGGCGGCGTAGGCGGCCTGGATGTCGGCTTCGATCTCCGCTTTTTTGTCCGGGGGAAGTTTGGTGATTTTCGAAACGAGATCGCCGAAACCGTTGCGGAAATCGACACCGAGTTCCTTGAGGGTGTCGGCGTGTTTGGCGATGAGGTCCTTGAAGAAAACCTCCACCGCGTGGCCGAAGATGATGGGGTCGCTGACCTTCATCATGGTGGCCTTCATGTGCAGCGAAAGGAGCACGCCATCAGCTTTGGCTTTGGCGGTCTGTTCGCCGAGGAAGGCGACCAGGGCGGCTTTGCTCATGAAGGTGGCGTCGAGGATTTCGCCGGCTTTGAGCGGGGTCGAGGCCTTGAGAACTTTCACGGTGCCGTCCGCGCCGGTGAATTCGATTTTCACATCCGTGGCGGCGGGCACGGTGACGGATTTCTCGTTGGAGAAAAAGTCGCCCTGGCCACCCATGCTGGCGACGGAGGTTTTGGAATCGGCGGACCATTTGCCCATGGAGTGCGGGTGGGCTTTGGCGTAATCCTTCACGGCTTTGGGCGCGCGGCGGTCGCTGTTGCCCTCGCGGAGCACCGGATTCACGGCGCTGCCCATGACTTTGGCGTAGCGGGCTTTGATTTCCTTTTCGGCGTCCGTGGATGGGGCTTCGGGAAGATCGGGAAGGTTGTAACCTTTGGCCTGAAGCTCGGCGATGGCGGCCTTCAGCTGGGGGACGGAGGCGGAAATGTTCGGCAGCTTGATGATGTTCGCTTCGGGCGTGAGGGTCAGCGCGCCGAGTTCCGAGAGGGCGTCGCCGATTTTCTGGTCGTCCGTGAGATTTTCCGGGAAATTCGCGATGATGCGTCCGGCGAGGGAGATGTCCCGGGTTTCGACCTCAATGCCGGAGTGCTTGGTGAAAGCCTTGACGATCGGAAGAAACGAATAGGTCGCGAGAGCGGGCGCTTCGTCGGTCTTGGTGTAGATGATGGTGGGCTTGACGGACATAGGAATAAATCGCGGAGGTCGGACGGAGTGAAAATGGGTCTCCGCCTCTACGGCAACGCCCCCCGGCGGTCAAAAGCAATTGCTCTGCCGGGGTGGAGCACGGGTTTGCCGGAAGGGCCCGGATGACGCCATGGGCGGGAAATGAGCCCGCTCAGCCGAAAGATGGCCAACGCGCTCCTACTTTTCCTGGGGAATCAGGACCACCCGGCGGTTTTTGGCGCGGCCCTCATCGGTGGTGTTGGAGGCCACCGGCGCCAGGAACGCGACCCCGGCGGCGGCCAGCCGCGCGGGGGTGATACGGTGACGGGCGGTGAGTTCGCGGACCACGGATTTGGCGCGGCGGTCGGAGAGGTCGCGGTTAAAATCGAGCGTGCCGACGCGATCCGTGTGGCCGACGACGTAAAGTTTCAGAGCGGGATCCTTTTTGAGGAGTTCGGCGATCTGCTCCAGGGTGGGGGCGGATTCCGGTTTGAGGGTGTCCTTATTGAAATCGAACAGAATACCGTAAAGCGCGATGCCGCCCTCAGTGTCGATTTTGCGCTGCATCTCCGCCGCTTTCACAATCACCATTTTCTCCTGCACGGCGGCGGGGGTGATGATATCCAGCTGCACCAGGGGCATTTTTTTCCTCAGCGTGTTTTTGAGCGCCTCGGGCAGCATGCCGTCCTTGAAGGAAGTCACAAAAAGCACGTAGTAAGTCGGATTTTCCCCCGGGGTGCGGGCCACCAGGTATCGTTCCTCGGCCTCGTTGTAATCCAGGATCTGGCCCAGTTTGGCGCGCTGCTCCCAGTCGGTGTAGGCGGGGCCGAACCAGCCGTCGCTGTCGGGCTCCGGCGCATACACGGTTTCCAGGCCCAGTTTGCCGAATTCCGTTTTGTAATTGGAGAAAACCTCGTAAGCGCCGCGTTCCGGGTCCGGGACCAGATAGGTCCAGCGGGCCAGCAGGCCTGTGAGTTTCACGGATTCCTGCCCGAAGGGATTCACCTTCCCGAAATCCCGGGATTTGCCCTGCGAAAAGAAATACTCCTCCTGCTTGGGTGCCTGATATCCAATGATCGTGGCCCCTTCATAGCGTTTGAGCCCGGCCGGATCCCTGGAGCCCGGTAAATCGGCGGCGGTGAGGCTTGCCCCGCAGGCGATCAGGGCCAAAGCAATAAAAAAACGGAGCATACAGGGCGGCGACAGGTGCATGGGCGGAATGACCCGTCTTTTCATTCGCCGGACGTTTCCCAGGATTACCAAAAAAATCCCGTCAAAATCCGCCGGACCATGCTCAATGGCGGAAACAGCCGCATTCCGGATGGAAAAAGATCATTACCAGGTGCCGCAGCGCGGACCAGTGGCCTTTCCATGCCCGGCCCGGTCTTTTAACCTGCGGCCGGATTTTCCGGGCACGGCCTCAGAATTTAAAGATCAATGAGGACGTGAGCCCGTTCACAGAGCCGGGATCGCGGTCGGCATCGCTCACCTGAATATCGCCGAAACCATGGAAATTATAGCCCACCCGCACCCCGAAGTTCCGGGTGAAGTCAAACTGGAGTCCCGCGCCCAGGCCCCAGGCGAGCACCCAGTCGCTTTCGTCGAAGTGGCTCCGCACTGAAAACTCCCGGCCGCCCACCCGCGCGCGGGCTTTGGCGTTTCCGGAAACCGAGACATTGGCCGAACCCAGGGAGCCCTCGCCGTAAATCTTCAGTTTGTCGAATCCCAGTGGAAAGAGCAGGCGCGTGACAAAGGCTCCCTCGAAAAGGTCCATATCCGAATGATCACGGTAAAAAGCGTTGTCGTATTTGGACTCCAGACCATCAATGTAACCGGCGCGCAGGCCGACAAACAGATTGATGGGCTGGTCCTGGGAAAGATAGCCCATTTCCGCCTCCAGCCCGAAGGCGGCGTTCTCATCGTACTCCGTCCCCATGAAACCACCCGCGCCCAGCCCGAGCTGGAAGTCAGCGGAAGCGGTGGAAAGCGCGGCGGCGGTGGCGAACAGGGAGCAGGTGAGGACAGGAAAGGATGGGAGACGCATAAATTACGTGAAATCTGAAATTTCACATTTCTAAAAGAATTTATGCTTTATGTCAATAATCTTAAAAAATGGCAACAGGATCAGCGGGAGCGGGCGCGCGCGTGAAGGAAACAGAGAGGTGATGGGAGCGGATGTGCTGCCGGCTTCCTTCGCTCCGGGCCGGGGGCGACACTGTTCCTGGCTGAAAATCAGGAGGTTAGGCCTGCTGAACGCATGATAAACCAGGCAGTTCCGGAGAGTGGCCGCCGGGCGCGCGGCCTCAGTTTTCCGCGCTGGCGGCAGCGGCCTGCTCCTCGTGTTTGCGGCGTTTGCGGTAAATGGTGGCGGCGTCGATGCCGAGGACACGGGCGGCCTCCTGGATGGTGGGGGTGGCCTCGACAACCCGGCGGATGTGCTCCCGCTCCAGTTCCTCCAGGGTGATCATAGCCCCAACCCCCGGGACGCCGGCGCCGTTGCCGCCGCCACCGTTGGATCCGGTGGCGTCCTGCACGCCCTGGGGGAGATCCCGGGGCTGGATTTCCGGGCCGGCGGTGAGGATGACGGCGCGCTCGATGCTGTTGCGCAGTTCCCGGAGATTTCCCTGCCACGGGTGGGAAAGCAGGCAGCGGACGGCCTCCGGGGAGAATTTTTTGACGTTCCGCTTCATCTGCCCGGCGAAAAACTTGAGATAGTTCTCCGCGAAGAGCAGCAGGTCCGACGGCCGGTCGCGCAGGGACGGCATGGTGACCGTGATGACGTTCAGGCGGTAGAACAAATCCTCGCGGAAGCGTCCGGCGGCGACCTCTTTTTCAAGATCGCGGTTGGTGGCGGCGATGACGCGGACCTCGGCGGTGCGGGTTTTATTCTCGCCCAGACGCTCGTATTCGCGCTCCTGGAGAAGGCGTAGCAGTTTGGGCTGCAGCTCCAGCGGGAGTTCGCCGATTTCGTCCAGAAACAGAGTGCCGCCCTCGGCCGCCTTCACTTTGCCCCAGTGGTCCTTGATGGCGCCGGTGAACGCCCCTTTGACATGGCCAAAGAGATCACTTTCAAGGAGTTCCTTGGAAAGACTGGGGCAGCTGACGGTGACCAGCGGCTTGTCCTTGAGATGGCTGGCGGCGTGAACGGCGCGGGCGGCGACGCTTTTGCCGGTGCCGCTCTGGCCAAGAATAAGAATGGAGGCGGAACTGCCGGCGGCGCGGAAAAGCAGATCCAGCACCCCCTGCACGGAGGGATCCTGCGATGAGAACTGGGGCTCGACATTCTGGGAGCGGACCTCCGTTTCCAGCTCCGCGACACGGGTTTCGAGATGCCTCGTTTTCTGCGACAGGGCCAGCACGTGGCGCAGACGCTCCAGGTGGAAGGGTTTTTCGATGAAATCGATGGCTCCCCGGCGGGTGGCCTCCACGGCGGTGGCGATGGTCGCCTGGGCCGTGAACATGACCACGGGCTGCGCGGGATTCTGCTTTTTGATGGCCGTGAGAATATCGAGCCCGTTCTCCTCGCCCAGCATGAGGTCGAGAATCACGAGGTCGAACTTGTCCTCCCGCAGCCGGGTCAGGCCCTGGACGCTGGTTTCCACCCCCTCCGCGTAGTGGTCGAGACTTTCCACAGCCATCAGGGTGGCCTCGCGGACTGAGCGTTCGTCATCAATAATCAGGATGTCCATGAAAAGAGGTCAGCGGGGATTTGGAACCAAAGGGAGCGGGGGAAAACCAGGAGAATTCAGAAGCCGGAGCTGAATATCATGCCGGAGGGAGACAGAGAGTGAAAACCGCTCCGCGTCCATCGGGACGGTTTTCGCCTTTAACGGTTCCGTTCAGACGTTCGGTGAGTTTTTTCACAATCGCCAAGCCCAGGCCGGTGGAGCTTTCCCCGGCGGTGGGGCGGGCGGTGAGGCGGCTGTATTTCTGAAAAAGCCCGGCGGCGTCCTCGCGGGTGAGGCCGGGACCTTCATCCTCCACGATGCAGGCCGGCATTTCCCCGCGTTCCTGAACAATACGCACATTGATGGTGCTGCCGGGCGGGGAGAATTTCAGGGCATTGGAGATCAGATTGTCCAGAATATGGCGGAGAGCCTGGACATCGGCGAGGACGGTGATCGGGGTGTGGGGAGCGCTCAGCACCAGGCTGGAACGTTTGGCGGCGCTGTTGGGACGCAACGCAGCGATGGCGCTGTTGACGGAGGTGAGCAGATTCACGGGCTGGAACGACAGCGGGAACTCCGCGCGCTCGCGGGCTTTTTCGGAAAGCAGGCTTTCAATGCTCCCCCGCATCTCGGCGACGGTGGTCTCCACCTGGGCGGTGACGCGGCCGATGAAATGAATATCCGGCTGGGAGCGGGCCTGAAGCATCTGCATGCCGAGGCTGATGGCGGTGAGCGGATTTTTCATGTCGTGCGCGAGCAGGGCCATGAGTTCATCCTTTTCCGTGAGCAGCCGCGCCAAATTGTCGCGGGAGGTTTTCAGGGCCAGATGCGTGCGCACGCGGGCGATGAGCTCCGCTTTGCGGAAAGGTTTGGTGATATAATCCACGCCGCCGCTCTCCAGGGCGCGGACGATGAATTCGGACTCGTCGGCGGCGGAGAGGAAAATAATGGGCACCGCCGCGCATTCCGGCATCTGGCGGACCTGGGCGCAGACCGCGAAACCGTCCATTCCAGGCATGAGAACGTCCATGAGAATCAGGTCCGGGATCTCCGAGGCCAGCTTTTCCAGGGCCTGCGCGCCGCTGGACGCGGGGATGACCTCGTAGCCTTCGTCCACGAGGAATCCGCAGACCAGTTGAACATTGGGTTCCTGATCATCAACGACCAGGATCACGGGGGCAGTATGGGAGGCGGCAGGGCAGGTGCTCATTGGGAGTCGGCGGGAGCCGGAGCCAGCGCATCCACGAGGGCGGGGAAGCGCGCAAGCGTCCGTTCCATTCCGGAGATATGATAGGCGGACGTTTCCGCCTGTAAATCAACAGCAAATACCCGCAGCGGCCCGCAGTTCCAGGCCTCCGCGAGGGCGGCCAGCTCGTTGGCGAAACCGCCCACCGCGCGCACGGCCATGGTTTTCCGGATCCCGGGCCAGCGGGACTCCAGCAGATCCCGCAGCGTGGCGGCGGCGGTTTCCGGCAGCGGGGCCGCCTTCCCGGGAGTCCCGGCGCCGGCCATTCCGTTCATTTCTCCGGTGTTTCCCGCCTCTTCGCCGGGATTTTCAGCCGCGGCGGCCGGAGCCATGACTTCGTGGAGAAGAGCGGTGAGCTGATGGCGGAGGAAAGGTTTTCTTAAATAGCCGTTGAAGGCCCCCCTGATCTCCCCGGCAGATCCGGACAAACTGGAAGCGGTGACCGCGATGACCGGAGTGCGCGCCAGATTATGGTTGCGGCGGATGGCGGCTGTGGCTTCGCGCCCGTCCAGCCGGGGCATGCGGATGTCCATGAGAATCAGGTCCGGATTTTCCCGCACCGCCAGCTCCACCGCCTCCAGGCCGTTGGTGCCGTAAATCACGGTATGGTGGGTGTTCCGGAAAAAACCGCCCAGGACCTCGCGGTTGTAGGCGTTGTCGTCCACGATGAGCACCTTCATCGCGGGCAGCAGATTCAAATCGCCGCTGATCAGGGGCTCCTCGGCGGGCGCGGGATCGGCGGCGGGGATTTCCACATCCGGCAGGATCAGGGTGAAAACACTGCCTTTGCCCACAGTGCTCTCGGCTTCGATGGAGCCGCCCATCATCTGGGCCAGGCGCCGGGTGATGCTCAGGCCCAGACCCGTGCCCTGCTCGGAATTCTCATCCTGCCGGCTGCCCTGGCGGAAGGGTTTGAAAATCGCGTCCAGCTCACCGGGAGGAATTCCCCGGCCAGTGTCGGAAATTCTGATCTCCAGTGTCAGCGTGCCCGCCACGGAGCCCGGCCGGGACGTCACCCGGAGAATGACGGCGCCGCTGGAGGTGAATTTCACGGCGTTGCTCAGCAGATTCAGCAGCATCTGGCGCAGGCGCAGCGCGTCCATCAGCAGCCACGGCGGGCAGTCCTCCGCGATCTCCGCGCGGAGGGTCAGGCCTTTTTCGATGGCCCGCTGGGACATGAGGGTGCGGACATTGCCGACCACCTCGCGCAGATCAATCACTTCGGGCCGCAGCTCCACCCGGCCGGCCTCGATTTTGGACAGGTCGAGCACGTCATTGATCAGACCCAGCAGATTCTCCCCGGCGGAGCCGATGGCGTTGACGTAGTGTTTGGCCCGGTCCGTCCGCACTTCATCCCGCAGCAGCTGGCTGAAGCCGAGAATGGCGTTCATCGGGGTGCGGATTTCGTGGCTCATGTTGGCCATGAAGCGGCTTTTCTCCCGGTCCGCCGTG
Source organism: Verrucomicrobiota bacterium (assembly GCA_040386695.1). Classification (GTDB taxonomy): domain Bacteria; phylum Verrucomicrobiota; class Verrucomicrobiia; order Verrucomicrobiales; family V1-33; genus CAIZWU01. The sequence continues at coordinate 32,861 of JAZKFB010000027.1, read as the reverse complement.
ATGGCGCGGCGGCGCTGAATGAGCAGGCGGCGCTGGACGAGGGAGGCTTTGATGGCTTTCTGGAACAGGACAAACACATTGGCTCCGGCCGCGAGGCACAGCAGGCCGCAGACGAGAATCAGGGAGGTCGTCACCCACACGCCGCGGATCTGCCGCCGCTTCATCGCGGTCTGCACCTGATCCTCCCTCCGCAGCGCGTCCTCCACAATCTGCCGGGCCTCGTTCATGATGGCTTTTCCGACATTGGAACGGGCCAGCGCCTGCGCCGCTTCGAAGCCATCCCGCTCCATCACCGTCACGGACTGCCGCATTTCCTCCATTTTGCTCTCCGACACCAGCCGCAGGCGTTTGGCGCGCCTCAACTGCTGGGAATCGTCGGCGCAGAGAACCGCCAGTTGAGCCAGGTGCTCCGGAAGGACCTGCATGGCGGCGTTGTAACCCGCGAGATAGCTGCGGTCGCCGGTGACCACGAATCCCCGCTGGCCGGCCTCCGCATCCAGGAGCCAGCTCCGGGTTCTGCGGAAAGCGAGGGTGCGGGTATTGGAGTCCGACAGTTCATCAATGAAATGCCGGGTTTCAAAAAGTTGGCTGATGGCCACGCCAAGCACCAGGGCCAGGCTGACAATGGCGAAGGCCAGCAGCTTGAAATTGCGGGTATAAAGCACTCGGGACACGCCGGTGAGGGGAAGTCAGGGGTTGTCAGCGGAGATTGGCGCCGGGCCGGGGGTTCACTATGGGCAACTTGTTGCAGATTGCAAACCGCGCTCCTCAGGCAAGCGCACATTGCCCGCCGGGAATGCCGCGGGCAGGTGTCCGGAAATCAGTTTAAAAATCATAAGTCATTCATTTTGAATGTGTTGTTCTGAATATGGTCCGTCCTGGCATTCCCCGTGCAGAGAAGGTTTGAAGAATCCCGGCCGGCCGGATGCCCCGGAAGGCCAGCGGATCTGACAACTGCCAACCTATCACAACAATATGCTCTCCTGGACTCTTACCTTCATCGTCGTCGCCCTCATCGCTGGTGTGCTCGGTTTCAGCGGGCTCGCCGGTGCCGCCGCCGGTGTCGCGAAGATCTGTTTCTTCATCTTCCTGATCCTCTTCATCGTTTCCCTGATCCGCGGAAAAAAACCCATCTGATCCCCAGTGAGCGCCGCCTGTCGCCCCGCAGGCCGCGTCTCACCCTGATCTTCCAGCAATACCCCAACCTCACCTGTCCGATGCGTCCTAAAAGCCACCACTGGAGTCATGATTTCCAAGCGGGACTCCTCATGACCGTTCTGATCGGCGCGGCCTTCGCCGTTCATCACCACGAGGCGGGCCAATACCTCGCAGGCGGTTCAGAATCCTATTCCTTCCATGAAAATGAGCGGGACGGGAGCAGCGCCTCCGAATCCCTTGCGCGGAACAAAAACACTCCAGCCGCCCAGGAACCCGCCGCCTTCAATGCCCGTCAGTGATTCGCAGTTTTTCCAGCCAAACCCTTAATTCATTATAATACCATGAAATTCAAAAACGATCCCACCACCCAGCTCCTTCTCGGCATCATCGCCACCGGTGTCACCGCTCTGACCGCTCTGGCGTTTGAGCGCCGCTACAGTCTCCAGACACGGGGCGGGCAGTTCCGCGGCCAGGATGATGAATTCTATGACGACGCCGATGAGGTGAGCGATAAAGTGAGCCGCACCGCCAGCCAGGCGCGCCGCTCCGTCGAGGATACTGGGCGCAGCATCCGCGAGGGCGCCTCCAATCTGAAGGACCGTCTGGAGGACGGCGTGGAACACCTCCGCGATAAAGCCACCGCCCTGAAGGACCGGTTTGTGGACGGCTTTGACAATGCCAAAGATCATCTCCGCAATGGAGCCGAAAAATTGAAGGACGGCATCAAGGACGGAGCCGAACAGCTGAAGTCCGGAGCCAAGGACAGCGCCGAAAACCTGAAAGCCGGGGCCGAGCAGCTGAAAAGCGGAGCCATGAACGCCGCCGGTGAAGTCCGTGACGGCGCCAGGGACGCCGCCAAAGACGTCCAATCCGCCGCCAATGCCGCCAAATAAGGCCACACTCCCTTCCGGAAAAACTTGGCCTCCATCCGGCCACTGTCCTCCAGGCCGCCTTCACCTTCCACGACCTCTCTTCTGATGAAATTTCCCCTGACTTCCCAGATCAGTCTGCTTGCGGATGAGGTGAGGGCCCTGGCGGCAGGGCACTGGGCCATGTTCCGGCTGGAAATGGCGGGCAAAGCCAGGCTGACCAGACAGCAGGCCATCCTGGCCATCGCCGGCGTGATTGCCGCTCTGACCGCCATGCTGCTGTTGCTCTTCAGCATCACGCTGATGCTGAGCCAGCTGCTCGTTTCCCTCGCCCACTGGGATGCTCCGGTGGCGGCCGGTGTCTCCGCTCTTTTCATCGCCATCGCGGCGGGACTCACCGGTTTCATTCTGATCCGCAATGCCGGCAGCGCCCTCAGGGAGGAGGGGGTGACCCCCAAAGAAACCCTGCGCTCCCTCCGCGTCTCAGCCGCCACTCTGGCGGATCAACCCCTGCAACCTCAAATCCCACCACCCACCACCATGAACACTTCCAAGCAATTCCGCAGCGCGGTCAACCACACCGCTGAAACCATCCAGGACCAGACCCGCCGGGCCGGACGCGCCGTGCGCAACACCGCCGACACCATCAGCAGCAAATTTGATCCGGGCGCCTTCTTCTCCAATGTGATGACCTGGGTGGATGACATCCTGAATCCGCAGAACCGGGCCCTCGCCGGCCGTGCTCTCGCCGCCGCATCCGTGCTGCCCCGCCGCCATCCGCTTCCCGCCGCCGTCATCGGATTCGGCGCGGCCTGGATGCTCTGGCGCAAAATGCAGCAGGAGAGCGCCCAGGAGGCGGTGGAGTCCTTCTCCGCCACCAGCGCTGAAGCCTGCAGGGATTTCATCGATCAGAGCAGCAGCGCCGTGAGAAAAGGCTACCGTGCCGCCAGCGAGGGCGCCCAGGCCGCCGTCCGTGCCAGCCATGATGTCCGGGGCGCCTTCAACGACGCCAGCAGCCGCTGGGCGGATTCCGGCCGCCATGCCGCCGCCACTTTGAAGGAAGCCACCCACGATGCCGCCACCCGGGCCCGCGAAGTCTATGACGATGCCCGGGGCTATGTCACCGACACCGTCGAAAGCGCGGCGGACACCGCCAAAAAAATCCGCAAGGACGCCGAAGCCGGCCTGAAGAAAGCCCAGGAGTTTGCCCGTGAGGAACCCGCCCTGGCCATCGCCGGCGGTATCGCCCTCGCTATTGGAGCCGTGCTTCTTGTGAAAAGTTCCCGCCGGTAAACACCCCCCTGCCTGCGGTATTCCCCCACTCCCGGGCCCGCCCCAGCTTAACCCCTGCTGCGGGCGGTCCCGGGTTTCCTTTATCCTGATTTCCCCTTCGGAACACCCGGTGCCCCTCATCCACAGGGCAGCCGGACCTTAATACACCATACCCAACTCAAGCACCATGAACCCACTGCAGAAACTGTTCGAGGATCAGCTGGCCGATATTCTCTACGCCGAGAAACAGCTGGTGAAGGCCCTCCCGAAAATGGCCAAAGCCGCGCAGCACGCGCATTTGAAGACCGCCATCACCAAGCACCTGGAGGAAACCAAAATCCACGTGCAGCGCTTGGAGCAGTCCTTTGACTCCCTCGGCAAAAAAGCCCGTGCCAAAAAGTGCGAGGCCATCATCGGTCTGCTCGCCGAAGGCACGGAAATCACCACGGAATTCGCCGGCACCACCGGCATTGATGCCGCCGTGATTCTCGCCTGCCAGAAAGTCGAGCATTATGAAATCGCCACTTACGGCTGCCTTGTCACCTGGGCCAAACAGCTCGGCCACAAACAGGCGGCGTCCCTTCTGGGCCAGACCCTGGGCGAGGAGGAGAATGCGGACTCCGGTCTGAGCGAGCTCGCCGAGACGGTCTGCAATCAGGAAGCCATCGAAGCCTGATTCAAATCCCCGCTTCCCAAGCCGGGCCGTGCGGTGACTGAATGCTCCGCACGGCCCTTCTGTTTCGCTTTCCCCCCAACGCATGAAATTCGCTATCGTCAGCCAGCTTGATTATGAAATCACCACGCCGCTGACTTTTCTTCTCAGTGTCCGGGCTCAGCAGTGCGCCGGGCAGACCATTCTCTCGGAGCGTTTCGGCATTTCCCTCAATGTGCCGCATCAGATTCAGGAATGTTCCGCCACCGGCACCCGTTTTGACCGCATCCATGCCGAAATCCCCGGTCTCTACAGCATCCGCTACGAGGCGGAGGTGGAGGTGGAATCCGAGCGTCTGCCCGCCGGGGATCTTCCGGTTCAGGGACCGGACACGTTCGGACTGGAGGTGCTGCCCTATCTTTATCCGAGCCGCTACTGCCAGTCGGACCGCATCGGCCGCCTGGCCTATGATCTGTTCGGCCACCTGCCCACGCCTGAGCAGCAGCTCCGCGCCATCACCCAGTGGATCTCCACCCGCATCAGCTACGTCAGCGGCTCCACCACCAGCCAGACCAGCGCCGTGGACACCATTGTGGAGCGCGCCGGAGTCTGCCGGGACTTTGCCCATCTCGGCATCGCCCTGTGCCGGTCGATGAACATTCCCGCCCGCTATTTCACCGGCTACGCGCACCATCTGCAGCCGCCGGATTTCCACGCCTGCTTTGAGGCCTGGATCGGGGGACGCTGGATTTTCCAGGATGCCACCGGCCTCGCCTCCCCGGAGGGCGTGGTGCGCATCGGCACCGGGCGCGATGCCTCGGACTGTTCGGTCTGCACGGCTTTCGGCTCCATGAAACTTCAGAAAATGGCCGTGGACTGCCGTGCTCTGGACCCTGATTTTCAAACAATGACCCCGGAGGAGCTGGCCGTCTTTTCCGTGAGTCTGGAACCCGGCCCCCCGCCATGGTAAGAGAAATTCCTGAGAATGCCAGCCGCGTGCGCATTGAGCACATCACACGCTACCGCTACACCGCTCCCGTCCGTTTTGGCCTGCACCGTCTGGTTCTCCGTCCCCGTGAGGGCCACCGCACCACGGTCGTCAGCCACAGGCTGCGGCTTCAGCCCGAAGCGGATCTGACCTGGATGACGGATGTGTTCGGCAACCATATCGCCTTCGCCGAGTTCCTGGAGCCCTCCGCGGAACTGGTGGTGGAGAATGAGGTGATTATCGACCGCCTGGACGCCGCCTCCGACGGGGGAGCCGTCTCCGCATCCCGTCCCTCCGCCGTCACCCTGCCGGTTTCCTATCTGCAATCCGAAAAAGCGGTGGTGGATGCCTACACAGCCTCTGTTTACCCCGATGAGACGGAGCAGGTCCGGCTCTGGACCCGGGAAATCCTGACCGCGCAGCAGCCCGCCACCGCCATGGACGCGGTGCGGGCGGTCAATGCCGCCATTCACCGGAACATCACTTACCGCCGCCGCGAGGAACCCGGCGTCCAGAGTCCCGGAGCCACTCTGGCCCTCGCCAGCGGCTCGTGCCGCGACATGGCCACGCTGGGCATGGAGGCGGTCCGCACCCTTGGTCTGGCGGCCCGTTTTGTCAGCGGCTACGTCGAAAGTTCCGCCTCCATGGCCGGGCGCGGCTCCACCCATGCGTGGATGGATGCCTATCTGCCGGATTCCGGCTGGTGCGGATTTGACCCCACCTCCGGACAGTCCACGGGCTCCCGTCACATTCCCCTCGGCGTCAGCAGCCACCCGCGCGGCGTCATGCCCGTCAGCGGCACCTACGACGGGACCACCGGCCGGAGTCTTGGCCTGACGGTCCATATCGCCATCACCAGCAGCACGCCCGACGGCCTGTTTCCTGCTGCGGCCACCCTGTGCCCCGCCTGATTTCACGCCCTATGGACCTGCGATCGGGACACCCTTACTGGCTTTTGAGGAATGGCCTTCCGACGGCCTTTCCCACTCTGAACAAGGATATAAAATGCGATGTGCTGGTCATCGGCGCGGGCATCACCGGCGCGCTGGTGGCGTTTCATCTGGCCGAAGCCGGCTTTTCCACCGTGATCGCGGACAAACGCGAGGCCGCATGGGGCAGCACCGCCGCCAGCACCGCGCTGCTTCAGTATGAGATCGACACCCCCCTCTGTGAACTCATCGGAAAGCTCGGCCAGTCCCACGCCGTGCGCGCCTATCTGGCCTGCCGCGACGCCATCGGGAAACTGGATGCCCTGACGCGGAGACTGCCGGACAACTGCGGCTTCTCCCTCCGCCGCAGCCTTCAGGTGGCCCCGGAGGACAAAGCCCTGGAGACTCTGCGGCGCGAATACGGCACACGTCTCCAGTATGGATTTGACATGGAATGGTGGGGCCCGGATGACCTGCGGCGGCAAATGGGCTTTGAGCGTCCCGGAGCCATTTTTTCCCGCGATGGCGCTCAGGTCGATCCCTACCGCCTCACCTGGCAGCTGCTGATGCAGGGGAAAAAGCTGGGCCTGCATGTCTTCGACCGCACTCCCGTGACCGAATACGATTTCACTCCGGCCGGCGTCAGCGCGCGGACGGACAAAGGCCGCACCATCCTGGCCAAACACGTCGTTTTCGCCACCGGCTACGAGGCCACGGAACTGCTGGAGCGGAGAATTGTCGATCTGAACAGCAGCTTCGCCCTCGTCAGTGAGCCTCTGACCGGTCCGCTCTGGCAGGACGAATGCCTGGTCTGGGAACACGCCGATCCCTATCTTTATTTCCGCACCACCGAGGACCGCCGGGTGATCATCGGCGGCGAGGACGAGCCCTTCCGCAATCCCGAGAAACGCGACGCCCTCATTCCCGCGAAAACTAAAATCCTGCTGGAGAAATTTGCGGCCTATTTTCCGCATCTGCCGGTGGAGGTCGCCTTCGCCTGGGCGGGAACCTTCGGGGAAACCCACGATGGCCTCGCCTACATCGGGCAGGTTCCGGAATTCCCGTCCGCGTTTTTCACCCTTGGTTTTGGCGGCAACGGCATCACCTACAGCATTCTCGCCGCCGAAATGATCCGCGATTCCCTCCATGGGATCCGCAGCCCCTACGAGGGCCTTTTTGGCTTCAACCGGTGAGCGGCGGAACAAAAAAATGGAGGCGGGGGCGGGAGTCGAACCCGCCAATGGAGGTTTTGCAAACCTCTGCCTTACCGCTTGGCTACCCCGCCGTCTTTTTCGCAGTGCGCCGGATGGTAATGCGCTGAGGCGCGCTGTCAATAGTCCCGTGAGCCCTGGATTCATCCCGGAAGCGGACCCTCCGGAAATGGATCATGTTGGAAAACCGGGCGGGAAGCCGGCTTTTGCCCACTGAGGAGAGCCGGCGGGACGCTGGAAAGGGTTCTGCCGCAGGAGGATGCGAAGTTCTTGACCGATTAGTCAACTTCCCGTTGCCAGCGGCGGAGGTTGTGCTCTTTTTCCATGCACGCCCCGTGCTGTTATGAATATCGCTCCCCGCCTGACGCTTCTTTCCCTCGCGTTTCTTGTTTCCTGCTCCGTTGGTCCGAACTACAGGGCGGGCGATCCCGCCGCCACTCCGGGCTCCTTTGTCACTCCGGGAGCGGACGCCTCGGCCACCGGCGATGTCACCACCTGGTGGACGAAATTCCGGGAGCCGAAACTGAACGGACTCATTGAACGCGCGCTGACGGCGAACCAGGATCTGAAAATCGCGGTCAGCCGCGTGGCCGAGGCCCGCGCCGCCCGCACCATTGCCCGCGCCGATTTCTTCCCGCAGGTTTCCGCCGGAGCCAGCGCCACCCGCAGCAAAAGCAGCGAGGCCGCCGCCGCGTTCCCGGGGCTCGGGGGAGCGCCCACGAATCTTTTCAATCTCAATCTCGACGCCTCCTGGGAAATCGACGTTTTCGGCGGCACCCGCCGGAATGTGGAGGCCTCCACGGCGGATCTCCAGGCCGCCGGCGAGAACGCCCGCGATGTCCAGGTCGGCCTGATCGCGGAGGTGGCCACCGCTTACCTCGAACTGCGCGGCTACCAGGCGCGCAAAAGCGTGGCCGAGCGCAACCTGAAGTCCCAGCGCGAAACTCTGGACCTGACCCGCACCCGCCAGTCCGTGGGGGTTTCCAATGACCTCGACGTGGCCCGCGCCGAAGCCCAGACGGAGGCCACCGCCGCCAGCATTCCCGCGTTTGAGGCCGCGCTGCGCAAAAGCATTTACCGCCTCGGCGTGCTGCTCGGCGGCCCTCCCGGCAGCGTGATTGATGAGCTGATCGGCTACAAGGCCCAGCCGGTGGCCCCGCCCGCCGTGCCTGTGGGCCTGCCCAGCGATCTCCTGCGCCGCCGTCCCGATATCCGCCGTTCCGAGCGCGAACTGGCCGCCGCCACCGCCCGCATCGGCGTCGCCGTGGCGGATCTTTATCCGAAATTCTCCCTGACCGCGAGCGCCGGCCGGTCCGCTCTGGAGACGCAGGATCTGTTCAAGGGCCGCTCCGGCCTGTGGTCGCTCGGCCCCAGTCTGAACTGGCCTATTTTCACCGCCGGCAAAATCCGCGGCAACATCGCCGTGCAGAACGCCCGCCAGGATCAGGCGGCGGCCACTTACGAGAAAACCGTTTTTCTGGCCATGGAGGATGTCGAGGGCAGCCTCATCTCCTTCGGCCAGGAGCAGAAACGCTACGCCAGCCTGACCCGCGCGGTCGGCGCCACCCGCCGCGCCTCGTCGCTGGCCAATGACCGCTACAAGGCCGGCCTGGAGGACTTCCTCACGGTGCTGGAGGCGGACCGCCAGCTGCTCTCCGCCGAGGACGCCCAGGTCACCAGCCAGACCCAGGTCAGCCTCAACCTCGTCCGCCTCTACAAAGCCCTCGGCGGCGGCTGGGGCGACGCCCGCGTGAAGTGATGCAAACCCATTTTTCCCGCCGCCGGGAGGATGACCGCAAGGAACGCGGAGGGGAAATAGAATTGAAACAGAAGGTCGCAAAGGATACGGAAGAACTCCACTCTCTGAACCAGATCATTTGAAATGCGCGGAGCTTATTCCAATTCGCTTTAAAATGAATGCGATGACGGGGCGACGGGTAGAACAGGCGTCCCGCCCAATACTGTCGCATTAGATTATGATAACTGTTTTCAATGTTATTGTGGTTGACACTTTTCCGCCCGGGCCCCGGGTTTTGAATTTGGGGCGCCGGCGCAGCTTCAGGGTGCGGGGGAGGCTCCGGCCCCGCGTGCGCACCGCCGGCCACTGTCCGATGGCCGCGATCAGACGGCGCATGGCCGCCGCCCGCCCCTCAGGGGACGGACGCGTTCCGGCCAGCGCGCGCCCGTTTCCTCCACCAGGGCGCGCAGAGCCTGGACTTCGCTGAGCGTGATGATCTGCCGGCTGAAGGCGGTGTCCAGGGAGGACCGGCTGAAGGACAGCGAAACTCCCTTCATGGAAGCGATTTGAGCCCTGGCGAGAGCCAACACGTTCCCCGGGCGCGCCCATTTCTCAAAGGGGAGGTGACCGCCGGAGGTGCCCCAGGATTCCTTCAATTCGTCGGAACGGAGCACCTTCCCCAGCCAGTCCGAGGCCGCGTCGGGCTGGGTGGCCGACCAGGCGCTGACGAGGTCATCCAGCCAGCGGTCCCAGGCACCGGGCTCCGTCTTGTGGAAACGGGAGTGCGCCCATTCCAGAGCCGCCTGGCCGTCCAGTTCCGCCCAGCGGATGCCCAGCAGCCGGAGCAAGGGGGTTGCGGCCGGGCTCCGGAGCGGCGAGAAGGCTGTCGCAGAACGCTGGAATGCGGTCGGCCGGCAGCTGCCGGATTTCGCGGTCCAGATCGGCCAGGCCGGCGGGCGAGGCGGACTGCAGCAGCCAGCGCTCCTGTTTTTCGGAGACAGTTTCCTCCGAGGGCAGGCCAGGCTTCGTTCTGTCAGGGACGGAGCGTGGGACGGTGGAATCCACCGCAAGGGCTGCGCCTGTCAGTGGACTGGATGGAACGTGATTTTGAAGCAAAACGGAGGCCAGCGCGGAGAGGGCGGCGGCAGTCGCCAGCGGCAGGAGGAAGGCGGAAAGGCGGGAATTCATGGCGGGGCAAGGCGGTTGCGGATGACGGTCAGGCGCTCCTCCGGCCAGGATGCGGACTTCAGCCAGACCTCCGCCTGCGGGGCGTTGGAGACGTGCCAGCGCCGGAAGAGACCGATGATCAGGGGCTCGCGGAGGGAGGCGTCCGTGATGGATTCGCAGGCCTGGAGCACCGGGACCTCGGGAAGCTCCGGGCGGCTTTTCTGGCCCATCGCGGGGGGCACCGCTCCCCACAGGCGGCGGATGGCCAGGGCCAGGGCGGCGTCCGCGGAGCCGTTGTCATTTTGCGATTCCAGCAGACTGACCAGCTGCGCGGGTTCGGCCGACCAGGCGGAGGCAGTGGCCAGCAGCGCCTCCGGCAGCGGCATTTCCCCGCGTTTCTGAATCGCCTGGCGGATCCGCTGCTCATAAACGGCGGCAGTTTCGTTTTCGCCTTTATCCGAGGACCGCATGAAGGTGAGGGCGGCCCGGGCCCGGAGGCTGGCCAGAAAGCGTGAGCGGCTGTCGGCGGGTGCGGTTTCCTCCCATGCGGCTGCGGCTTCGGGCTGCTCTCTTTTCCATCGGTTCAGAATCCTCGCCAGCGCCTCCGGTCCCAGCTCTCCCGAGGCGGCGGCCTTCGCGGCGGCAGTGGCCAGGACAGCCCAGTTTTCCCGAGGCCAGTCCCGCCGCCACTGCTCCATGTCTGAGTCATCCGCCAGCCCGCCCAAAGAAGCGCGCCTCAGAGCCGGAGGCAGGCGCAGGAAATAATTCAACCCCCGCTTCGGGATGGTCGCGGGTGAGACTCCTTACGGTCAGCATCGCGAGGCTGCTGAGCCTGTCGTTCCCCTCGCCGAGCGTGCGGTTTGAGCTGATCGCGGTCAGCAGCCACTGGCTGGCGGCGTCGGGATGACTGGCGATCCATTCGGAGTAAACGCTCCAGAAGCGGTCCTCCGCCCATGTCGCGTAGCGATGGGCGGCGAGGAATTCCATCACCGCCTGCGGATCCTGCAGCCGCCACCGCTTCAGGAGGAGAGACATGGCCTGGCCAATGCCCTGAGGCGACAGACCCGCCGCCGCCTGCTCCGAGGTTTCTCCAATGGCGGCGGCCCCGGGACGTGTCGTCATCAGGGCGTCAAAAGCCACTTCGGCGCGGAAATTCGCCGGACTGCGCCCGATCCGCTCCAGCGCCGCGAGCATGGACTCGGGCGGGCCGGGACGCGCGGCGCGGGAGGCACCGTCTGGGATGGAGCGCGTTGAAGACCCCTGGACCAAGGCCTGCGGAGCTGCGGCGGAAGCCTGAACCGGTGAGGAGGTGCTCACCGCTGACAACCCCAAGGCCGCTCCGGCCGCTGCTCCCGTCAGAGCGGTCAGGGGCCAGTCACTGAGCGCGTCGGCCAGCCGGGAGAGGATTCCGGCATCCCGGAAACGGGCCAGCGCCGCGTCCGTTATTTTCTCCGCGAGCGCCGCCGGAGCGGCCCGCACGGTGTGTCCGGCCATGAGCGCGCCCACCGCCGCGCCGGCGGGCACAGCCAGGCTCCGCCGGAGCCGGGAACGCAGATTCTCCAGCGCGCGCTCCATCCGTTTCTGGGCCGCCTCCGCACTGATGCCGAGGGTGGCGGCGATGTCCGAGGCGCGCTGGTTCTCGAAATAACGCAGGTGCAGAATGTCCCGGTCACGTCCCTCCAGCGCGGCGATGGCTTCGTCCAGGACAGGAGCGAGGCGGCTCCAGGAAAGGGGATCGGCTTCGGAGTTCATGGTGGCGGTGACAGCGGCGGTGGCCTCGGTTTCGCGGAGACGGCGGCGGTTCTCGGAGCGCAGGAGATTGAGGCACTGGCGGACGGTCTGACGGTGCAGCCAGGCCCCAAGCGCCACATTGCCGGGCAGGGCGTCCGCCTTCCGGGCCAGCAGGACAAAAACGGCCTGGGTCACATCCGTCGCGGCGTCGCGGTGCTCGCCCAGCCGCCGCACCGCCACGGAATGCACCATGTCCAGATACCGCGCGGCCAGCTGGCGGAAGGCGGCGTCGGACCGTCCCCTGGCCCAGGCGCGCAGCAGGCGGGAGGAGGATTCGGCAAAGGCGGGATCGGAAGCGTCCATACCCTCACTTAACACCGCCGGTGCGGCGCTCTCCGACAACTTTTTTCGCGGAATTCCGTGTTTCCTTGCCGCAGTGCCGGGCCGCTCATCGATTTAACCAATGGTCGGACCTGTGGTTTCAATTCACGCCCGTCCTCCGGGGAGGGCAGGGTTTCCGCATGATACCCACTCTTATGGTTATTGCGGCGCTGATGATGGTGATTGAAAAACGCTGGCCCGGCCAGGCGCTGCCGGCCTCCGGCGGCTGGTGGCTGCGGATCGCGCTGGTGAATCTGGCGCAGCTGGGAATCGTTATTCTGGCCGGTCAAACCTGGGACCACTGGCTGTCCGCGTCGTCCCTGTTTCATCTGAGCGCGCGCTGGGGCGATCTTCGGGCCGCGCTGATGGCCTATTTTGTGTCCACCTTTGTTTATTACTGGTGGCACCGCGTGCGGCATGAGTCGCGGTTTTTCTGGCGGCTCTGCCATCAGTTCCATCACTCGCCGCGGCGGATTGAGCTGCTGGCCAGTTTTTACAAACATCCGGTGGAGATCCTGCTGAATTCCCTGATCAGCGCCGCGTTGGTTTATTCCCTGCTCGGCTGCTCGGTGAGGGCGGCGGCGATTTATACTGGCCTGACGGCGGTGGCGGAATATTTCTACCATTGGAACATCCGCACGCCGCGCTGGATCGGCGCTTTGATCCAGCGGCCGGAGTCGCACCGGGTGCATCATCAGTTTCAGCACCACACGCAGAACTACGCGGACCTGCCCTTGTGGGACTGGATGTTCGGGACGCTGCACAATCCGAAAACTTCACCTGCGCTTTGCGGCTTTGATGAGCGGCGGGAAAAACGGGTGCTGGAAATGCTGGCTTTCCGGGATGTCCACCGGGTGCCGGAATCGCTGCCGCTGACTTGTTTCGGCTGCTCGAAACGCTGGGCCTGCGCTCAAAGCAAAGCCGCCAATCCCCAAGCAAAAGCCTGACATGAATGCGCGGAATATCATGGCGGTCGGTCTGCTGCTGACCGGGTCTTTGCAGATGGCGGGATACCTTGCGGGTTCCAAAGTGCTGCGGGGCGTGGGACTGGCCAGCGGCGTCGCTCCTTTCCCGAAAGTGTTCTGTGAGGCTGATGGCTACGAGGCTTTCGCCGCGACCTTTTCCCTGAGCGGAGTGAGGGACGGGGCGGTCTGGAGCCGGCCTCTGGATGCGGAGTGGTATTCCAGTCTGCGCGGGCCCTATAACCGAAGGAACGTTTACGGCGCCACTCTGGCTTTTGCGCCCCGGCTGCCTGCGGAACTCCGGCAGGCGCTGCTGAACGAGGCTCTGCGGCCAGGGTCCCGTCTGCGCGGGGAACTGGGAATTCCTGAAGATGTCAGAGAGTTGAAAATTGTGATCACCCCGCGCGCCGGAGAGACCGGCGGACCCTGGACTTTTACCAGCGACGCACCATGAAAACAGACCCTTCCAACACGCTGGAGAGAGTGGGTCCGGACAGAGCCGCCTGGCATTTCACCTTTTTCCGGATCCTGTTCGGTGGCTATCTGGCGGTTCATTTCGCTCAACTCGTTCCTTACGCGGAGGAGTTATTCGGCCAGGGCGGGTTGATCGGAAATCCCTCGCTCAACCTCACGGCGGGATTGTTTCCCAATCCGCTCAATGCGCCCCTGTCCGCCGCCGCGCTGGAGGGGATTTTAGCGGGAATGGCCGGGCTTTCCCTGATGTTCGCCGCCGGACTGCTCCGGCCGGTGGTGGCCCTGCTGCTGTGGTTTGGCTGGACCGCTTTGTTTCACAGGAACAATCTGATCTCCAATCCCTCGATTCCTTACGTCGGTCTGCTGCTGGTTCTCTGCGCGCTGGTCCCGCAGGGCGAGCCCTGGAGTTTTTCCAGGCGGCGTGCGGATTGGGAAATGCCGGTCTGGGGGAGGCGGACCGCGTGGGTTCTGCTGGCGGCGGGTTACAGTTTCAGCGGATTCACGAAACTGGGGTCAGCGAGTTGGGCCGACGGCAGCGCGATGAGCTTTCTCCTGGCCAATCCCCTGGCCCGGCCGGGTCCTGCCAGGGAGCTGATGCTGCATCTGCCGCCGGTGATGCTGAAAATGCTGACCTGGGGCACGCTGGCGCTGGAGCTGGCGTTTCTGCCGCTGGCCTGGTGGCGGAAATCGCGGCCGTGGGTCTGGGCGGCGATGGCGGGGCTGCACCTCGGCATTCTGCTGGTGCTGGATTTTGCGGATCTGAGCTGGGGCATGCTGATGATCCACGCCTTCACCTTCGATCCGGCCTGGCTGGGCCGGTCAGGAGGGTTTGCCGGTGTCCGAAAATATCTGAAAAGGCGGGCTTCCCTCCCTGGTCCGGCGCTGGTGCTGATGACGCTCTGTTCCTGCTCCAGCGTGAGTCCCCACTCCGGTCGCTTTCCCTTCAATCTGGCCGAGAAACCGCCGGCCCATGCGGCTGGAGGTGAAATGAAAATTGTCATGCGGCAGGCCTCCGCGGAGGGACCCTTCCCGGAAGCGCTGTTGGCTGAAATGCGGCCCGGTGATGTGATCGCTTTCCACATGAGTCACCGCGAGGCCCTGGGGCATCTCCGGCGGGGAAATATCCAGAAACTGCCCTACGAGCTTTTCCGTTATGGTCACATTACGCTGGTGGTTCCCGAGCCGGGAAAGCCCTGGCGCGCGGGCCACTTCCGGCTGCTGCAGATCGCCATGAAACAGGCCGCCAATGCGCGTGAGGGGCCGGATTACCTGAAGGGCAAATCGTGGGTGGTTTACCGCCCACCCTTCGGCAGTGTGGATGTTCAGAAGCTGCGGGAGTTCACCGGCAGAGTCACGGTTTCCGCAGCTGATCCCAAAAAGGCCTATGATTACCGCGGCACCACCGGCCTTAAAAATGCGCCATGGCAGGCCTCCGTTCCGGAGGAAATCGGCCACAAATACAGCTGCGCCACCCTCGTGGCCGCCGGGCTGCATTACTCGGGCTACCGGCTGAACGCGGTGCGCCGGGGAGGATGGTTCGATATCATCACCCCGCGTCAGATCGTGGAAAGCGGGACGGCGCGCGTCCCGCTCTCCACAAAGTGAATCCCGGCTGACTGATTATTCCGGCAGGACCTCGACGGTGGTGGTGTAGGAGGAGCGGCTGGCGACGGGCAGGCCTTCAAGCTTGGTGCCTTCGCCTTCGGTGGTGGCGTTGAGCCAGAAGCGGCCTGTTTCCGGGAAGGTGACTTCGAAGCGGCCTTCGGCGTTGGTGGTGACGCTGGTTTCGCCGGTGTCGTTGCGGTAGCGGTCGTCGCCTTTGACGAGGGTGACTTTCAAGCCGGCGGCGGGCTTGCCGTTGAAGTGCATGAGGAAGGAGACTTTCTCTCCTTTAACGAGGTCGGTGGGGTGGTTTTTATCGACCACGAGTTCCAGGCCTTTGCCGGTCGGTTTCAGGGCTTCCAGGGACGGCTCGCCGGAGGTGACGACGGTTTCCACGCGGGAGACGTTCTGGGAAACTTTGACGCCGGGTTTGTCCTTGATGCCCTCGGAGGCGAAGGTGGCGGCATTGCCGCGCCAGCGTTTCTGCTCGCCGTTTTCCGTCCACACGGCGGAGAGCGTTTCGCGCACGGTGGCCGCTTTGTAAGTGCCGGGCTGGGTCAGTTTAACGTCGAAGGTGGTGCGGACCTGACCTTCCTTGCCGTTCTGAATCTCCACGGTTTTGCCGTCGGGACCGGTCACGGTGAAGCCGGCGAGGGGCGCGGCGTGGTGGTTGGGAAAGAAGAGGTTGTTGGAGATCGCGGCGTCAAAAGTCACCCACTGGTCGTCGCCCGAAAGCACCGACGTGGAGGGGATGATCCAGAAGCGGTGCGCCAGCGCGGGGCTGACGGAAAGCGCGAGGAGAGCGGAGGCGGTGAGGAGGCGGCGGGAGAGGCTGGTTTTCATGGTTAAGAGAAAGGTAAAAGGGTTCAGGTTTCGGGGTTCAGAAGAGAGCTGGAAAAGGTGAAAGGGTTCAGGGTTCAGCGGACAGCAAGGAAAGGACGGTTGAGGGAAGGAGCGTGGAGGCGGAGGAGCAGGTGAGAACGTCAGAGGAAGGCAGGCCTTCCGCGGGCCTCTTTCTGAACCCTGAACCCTTTTCCCTCTCTTAAGGTTTGACGGCGATTTTGATTTTGCCGAGTTCGGTTTCGCCTTTGGCTTCGGCTTCGACGGGGGTTTTACCGTCCCATTTGAAGGGAACGCGCACCATTTCCCGGCCGCCGACCTCGCGGGAGGCCTCGACGACGAGTTCGTAGCCGGTGCCGTCGGCCAGGGGCGGCAGAGTCACGGTTTTGGAGGGAATGGTGATGGTGTGGGTGCCGACGGGTTTCGTGGGGCCGCTGACGCCATCGACGGGCATTTTGACGGAACGGCCGCCTTTGCGCCACCACTGACGCATGTCCTTCAGCCAGGTTTCGCCTTTGGCGTTGGGCTGCTCGGTGTCATACCAGACAGCCAGATTCGCGGCCACGGACTTGTCGGCTTTCTCCACCCAGACGGCGATGTAGGGGCGGTGATATTCCGCGACTTCGAGGCGCGGGATTTCGATGGTGAGGGAAATGTCGCCGGCGCTGGCGGCGGGAGCTGCGGCCAGGACCGCCAGCAGGGGCAGGAGGAGGGTTGGTTTCATTGCGGGATCGGAGTGAGGGAAGGGAAAAATCGAGCGGCGGACCGGGAGTGGTGAAAGGTCAGTGGACGAGGAAAATCAGAATCAGCACCGGCACCACAATCCCGGCGGCCACCACCGGCCAGGTTGTGGGGCGACGCCGGGCGTGGACCCAGAGAAGGCCGAGTCCGGTGAGGCAGAAGATCACGCAGGCCACGGAGAAAATGTCGAGAAACCAAGCCCAGCTTTTGCCGGTGTGACGGCCTTTGTGGAGGTCGTTCAAGTAGGAGACCACGCCGCGTTTGGTGAGTTCGTGGGTCACCGCGCCGGATTCGCGGTCAATGGTCAGCCAGGCGTCACCTCCGGGTCGGGGCAGGCTGAGGTAAATTTCAAACTCCGACCAGTCCGCCGGGCGGTCCGCCACTTTCTGCCGCAGCTCTTTTCCCAGCCAATCCGCCACCGCGCCGGGCAGCGGGGCTTTTTTGTCCGCTTTTGCCGAATCGTCCGCATTTTCCGCCAGAGCCACCGCGCTCCGCAGAGGGTCCGGCAGGGTCAGCTTCCGCTCCTGAACGTCCGGTTTCGCCGGGATATCCGCCGCGTGATTCAGGGTGATGCCTGTAAAGGCGAAAAACAGCATTGAGGCCAGGCACAGCGCGCTGCTGACCCAGTGCCAGAGATAAAACTGCTTCGTCCAGAAAGCCTTGCGCTTCCTCGCGGTGGGGGAGGGCGTTTTGGGCTCCGGTTTGCTGGGGGGGCTGAGAGTGGCGGTTTCGGGCATGGGAACAACTCCCGTCCAATGAAAAACTTTTCAGCAATGCACCGCAGGAGACTGAGACTCAGTCTCAAATATGGACATTTGTCAAAGTGGAATCTTTCCCTGGTTCCGGTGATTCTTTTCAAAAGCGCGATGAATCATGACATCAGTTCCGGGCTGCCTCCGAAGTTTTATCACGGCCGCAGGCATCGGGGAATCTCCTGGCGGGGGGCGGATCCCGCATTTGGCGAGAAATCGGGCTACGTGGATGCGTTTTCGGGGAAACCACGTTTAAACCCCCCTTAAAAATGTCCCGTCCGCTGCTGTTTTCGTTTCCGGTTCTGCTGTTGGCTCCTGTGTGGGCGGGGGCTCAGGAGAAAGTCACGTTTCAGGATCACATCCGGCCGATTTTTGAAAACCGGTGCCTGAACTGCCACAATCCCGACAAGAAAAAGGGTGATCTTGATCTGTCCACCTTTGGCGGGGTGATGGCGGGCGGATCCGGCGGGGCTTCGGTGGAGGCCGGGGATTCCGCCGCGAGCACGCTGTGGCAGGTGGTGTCCCACACCAAGGAACCTGTGATGCCGCCGAAGGGGGGCAAGATTCCGCAGGCGGAAATCGACCTGATCGCCAAATGGATCCAGGGCGGGGTTCTGGATGCGGCGGGCAGTGCGGCGAAGGTGAAAAAGAAGGCCGGTTTCGGGATGAACTCCGCCGCCGTCTCCGCGCAGCGCCCGGAAGGCCCGCCGCCCATGCCGGAAAATCTCCTGTTGGAGCCCGTGGTCACGCCCACGCGGCCCAACGCCATCACGGCGATGGCGCACAGCCCCTGGGCTCCGCTGGTGGCCATTGCCGCGCCCCGTCAGGTGCTGCTCTATCATTCCACATCCGGCGAATTGCTGGGGGTGCTGCCGTTTCCGAAAAACGGCGCGGTGGAGACACTTTCCTTCAGCCGGAATGGTTCGCTGCTGCTGGCCGGAGGCGGCATTGCGGGCAAGGAGGGTCTGGTGGTGGTCTGGGAGGTGAAGACGGGCCAGCAGGTGATCACGATGCCGATGGCCGAGGATTTTGACACCGTGCTGGCGGCGGATATTTCGGCGGATCAGTCGCGCATCGCCATGGCCGGTCCGGGCCGGAAAGTCAGGCTTTACGACACTAAAACGTCGCAGCTTCTGGCGACGATGAAGAAGCATACGGACTGGGTGACCTCACTCGCTTTCAGCCCGGACGGGGTCCTGCTGGCAACCGGGGACCGCAATGGCGGCCTGTATGTCTGGGAGTCGGGGACGGGCAATGAGTTTTATAATTTGCGCGGCCATGAAAAACGCATTGCCGCGCTCGCCTGGCGGGCGGATTCCAATCTGCTGGCGGCGGGCTGCGAGGACGGGCAGATCACCTGGTGGGAGATGCAGAACGGCACCCAGGTGAAAAAGATTGGCAGCCACGGCGGAGTGCTGGCGCTCGGTTTTGCGCCGGATGGACGCATGGTTTCCGGCGGACGGGATGGCCATGCCCGCCTGTGGGATGCGAATGGCGCGCAGAAACGCGACTGGGTGCCGTCGGACGGCAGCCTCATTCTGCGGACGCTTTTCTCGGATGACGGGCAGCGGATTCTCACCGGAGCCTGGAACGGCGAGGTGAAAGCCTGGCTCACGGACAAATCCGAGAAGGAGTCGCCGCCCGTGGTGCTGCTGAGCAATCCGCCGGCCATTGAAACCCGTCTGGCGAACCTGACCGCCGAAATCACCGCCAAACAGGCCGCCGCCGATCAGGCCGCCGCCGCGATGGCCGAAAAGGAGAAAGCCGCCAGCGACCTGCAGTCCGGCGTCACGATTTTGCAGAAGACCATTGCCGAAACCGAGTCCGCCGCCGCTGAAGCCGCCAAACGCCGCGACGCCCTCAAGGCTGAAGCCGCCAAGCTGGAGGAAACCTCAAAAGCTCTGGCCAAAGCCCTCGACGACACCCGCAAAATCCCGCCGCCCCCCGCGCCCGTCACACCGGACACGGCCTCCATGCCCACCGTGATTCAGGCGGCCATGGTCAAAATCACGGCGGTGGAAACCACGGTGAATGCTCTGTCAGGAAAAATCCGCGCGGAGAAAATCAAAATTTATGAGGCCCGCGCCGCCCGGTCCGGCACCGAACTGACGGCGAAGCTGAACGAGGTCCCTAAAACCTCCGCCGAAGTGGAGCGGCTCCACGCGAAGCTGGAGGAGCTGCGGAAAAAAATGCCGGAGGAGGAGAAATCCCTCGCCGCCGCCCGCCAGGCCGCCGAGGCCCTGAAACCCTCCGTCGAGGCCGCCCGTCAGCAGGCCGCCGAAACCGCCCGCGCCCGCGCCCGCTGGGAAGCCGCGAAACAGAATAAATTTGTCCTCGCCCTGCGCGGTGAGACCGGCACCCTGGCCTCCAAACTGGAGGACCTGAAAGGGGAGCTTCCCGAACTGGAGGCCGCCGCCGCCAAAACCCCGCCGCCCCCGGACAAGCAGCAGCGCATTGAGGAGGTTAAAAAGGAACTCAACACTCTCCCGGTCCAGCTGGAAGCCAAACGCAAGGAGGCGGAGGAGGCCTGGCGGAAATATCTGGCACTTCTCCCCAAGTGAGGGCCGGAGGCGACGGGCGTGAATTCCGCTCGACGGGTTCCCGCGCCATGCCAGGATTCCGGGCCGTGCTCCGGGCTGTTGAAACGGACGCGTCCGCGCCTCCGGCTTCTTCCCTCCGGGGTTACCCCGGGGAGTTCCCGCACTGACCATCCGCCGCGCGGACCAAAATGCGCCACACCGCATGCCCGTCCGCGCCGGACCCGCCACGCCGGAGCACGGCACTCTTTTAATAACCGACTGCGCAAGCCCGAGTCCATGCTCCTCAAATCCCATGCCGCCACCGCCGCCAAGGCAGTGCTGTGCGGGCCTTTTACCCCGGAGGAGGTGGCCGACTCCCTGGCCCGGCTTCGGGCACGGGGAAGGAAGACCAAGGAAATTGTGGAGCTCGCGGACAAACTGGTGGCCGCGTTTGGAGAGGGAAAACGTCCCCGGATCAAGGAGGTGACCCATTTTTTGAAAGCCTCCGCGTTCTTCCGGCGGCTGTTCAAGGCATTAATCCCTCCGAAAACAAAGGTGGTCATGCAGCCTGCCAGCGGGCCGCCGCGGCACTGGAATCTTCCGGAACTCACCACCCTGCCCGGACTGGCGGAGTGGCTGCGTCTCGATGTGGAGACTCTGCGCTGGCTGTCGTCGGCCTGGCGGGGCGATGCGGAAAAAGAGGGCCGGCTGCGGCACTATCACTACCGCTGGATTCCCCGCCGGGCTTCTTTGCCGCGTTTGATTGAGGCCCCGTTGCCCGGACTGAAAGTCGTGCAGCAGCGCATCCTTTCCGGAATTTTGGAACACATCCCGGCGCATCCGGCGGCGCATGGATTCGTGAAAGGCCGGGGTATAAAGTCTTTTACGGCTCCACACACCGGTCAGCGCTGTGTGTTGCGGATGGATATCCGGAATTTCTTCCCCGCCATCCGCCGGGCGCTGGTTTTGCGGGTGTTCCTGACGGCGGGATATCCGGAAGCCATTGCTGCGGCGCTCGCCGATCTTTGCACCACGGTCACGCCTGCCGCGGTGTGCGGGGCGGGTTTCGAAAACCTGCCGCCTGACACTGCCTGGTCCTTCCGCAAGCATCTGCGGAGCCGCCATCTGCCGCAGGGCGCTCCGACTTCACCGGCCCTGGCCAATCTCTGTGCTTTCCGCATGGATGCGCGTCTGAAGGGGCTGGCGCGGAAATTTGGAGCGGACTACACCCGCTATGCTGACGACCTGCTTTTCAGCGGCGGGGAGGACTTCCGCCGGGATGCGGCAAGATGTCAGGCCCGGGCCGGAGCCGTTCTTCTGGAGCTGGGCTTTGCCATCGCGCAGCGCAAGACACGGCTGATGCCGTCCAGCGTTTCCCAGCGCGCCGCCGGTCTTGTTCTCAATGAGCACGCCGCTCTGCCGCGTGTGGAACGGGACGCGCTGAAAGCCATCCTGACCAATTGCGTCCGCCACGGTCCCGTCTCCCAGAACCGCGGCGCCCATCCTGACTTTCAGGCGCACCTGCGGGGCCGGATTTCGCACGCTGCGCATGTGCATCCGGCGGGCGCGGCGAAATTGAAATCCCTCTTTGGTGCCATCGATTGGGATCCGGCCTGAGGCCGGGCTTGCCGGGCAGGGAGGAATGGTCACTTCGCGGGGCGTTCGATGACGCCTTTGGCCGAGAGGCCGTGGGGCTCGAAGGTGAGCCCGAGATTGATGCCGGTGAAGTCCATGAAGGAGGCGGTGGCTTCAGGGATTTTCTGCTGGCCGGGATGGCCGCAGGTGCTGGATTCCATGGTGCCCCAGACCTGATTCCAGGTGTAGGTTCCGCCGGCGGGATCGAGCAGTCTGACGCCGAAGAAGTCCTCGTGGAGCCTGACCGGATCCTTGTCGGGATAAAGGCGCCTCCACTCGTTGAGGATGGGGAGATTTCCCCAGGAGAGAGCCTGGAGTCTGGCCTGCCAGGGTTCGCGGATGAGGCTGCGCGCCACCGTCAGCAGCTTGGGTCCCGCCTGCAGGCCGTGGCTGGCGCCCAGCCAGGGGCGTTCATCGGGAGCGGGCTGGTAATCGGGCCGGGAGCGGGCTTTCTTCCGGTCCAGAGCACGCTTCAGGACTCCCTCGTTCACGGTGACGAGCAATGATTCCGGCGTGGCCGCGTAATAAATCGTGAGCTTGCCCATGAGGCCGTCCGCGCCTGGTTTGGCGCTGATTTTCACATAGGGAGCGCCGTTGTGCTCCAGATTTTCCCACGAGGTCAGACCCGGCGCGCTCTGCTCGGCGAAGGCTCTCAGGGTGGTCAGGAAAATAGCCAGCTCCAGAGGTTTGGCCACGGAGGCACTGATGCCGACAGGCAGGGTGTGATAGTTCTGCTCCAGAAACATCTCCGGCCGGCCGGCCGGGGTGAGTTGATTCCAGACCGGGTCATCATCCACGAAGAGGGAAATGGACTGCCCCACCCAGCTGAAGGGATTGGCTTTGAGTCCGGGCATCATGGGGGACAGCGATTTGCCCATGGAAACCACGGGCGCCGACTGGGCGTTGAAGGCGGTGATCAGGTGAAGGATCGCGCCGTGGGGATCGCCCGCGCCGGGAGTGATGGCGGCTCCGGTGCTGACGGCGATGGCCTCCCGGTATTCGCTGCCCGCGATCAGCGGCATCACCGTGATTTCGGCTCCCAGTTTCGCCGGGGAAACGGAAAAGCGGATGGCGATGGGATCAAAAAATTGCGACCAGTTCCGCTCATAACCGCCCCGCCAGTTGTTGTAAGCGTCGGCCTCGGTCTGCGATACGGTGTCGAAGTCAAGCTCCGCGATGGGAGTCATGAAAGCCGTGGAACCGTAAGTGGCCGAGAGCGGGCCTGCCGCAGTCAGGATTGTGGGTCCAAGGTCGAATGATTTGAAACTCTGCTCCAGAGTGGCGCCGGTCGTCCGGCCGGTCACAAGTTCCGGAAAATGGGCGGCGGTGAGTTCCGCCATGACGCCGGCGGCGAGGGTGCGGCGGGAATCGGCGATGCGCCAGCGGGGCGAGCACCAGCGGCGGATGGTGGCGTCGGAGAGGACGAGGAACGCGGTCTCGTCCTTGTCCGTGCGCGGATAGCGGTGCCGGAAAAAAGTATATTCATCCAGAGTGGAAAGAGCCGGGACCTTGCCCGCGGCAACCCCGGCCAGGCGCGTGATCTGCGCCAGGGAGTTGCTGACCACCACCGCTCCTTTCACCGCCGCCACATAGGAACAGACGGAGCGGTCAGGCGAGACCATGCCGGTGCAGGAAACGCCGCCGGCTTCACCGTTGACGGATTTTATGGAGGAGCCGGCCTGCCTGGCCAGTGACTGGCGGGCGCTGATCAGCGCCTGGAGCACGGCGGGCTGGCTGGTTTCAAAGAGAATGGCAAGATCCGATCCGGCGCGCAGATAAGGGTCGGAACCGGTGAAGGCCACGCTGTCGATGAGTCCGGGGCCCAGCAGGCGGGACAGCTCGTTCATGTCCAGGCAGAGCTGCTTCTGATAACGCGCCGAAGTGCCGGAATCCCCGGCATTGGATTCCAGCAGCTGAAGCACCGGAGTGCCGTTGGCCTCCGCCTCATCAATCATCCGGGTCATGGCCTCGAAGCGGGGAAAGAACAGGGCATGCTGATCCTCCGGAATGCAGGCGGCCAGGGGGTCGGGCTGAGGAGCGGCGTCCTTCACCAGGGTTTTCCAGTCCATGGCCTTGGTCTGAATGCCGGTCAGACTGGCCAGGGGCACTGTGGCCTGGTTCGCGCCCCGCAGGTTCATGAGGCGCTCCAGCTGGAGATTTTCGCTGACCGCCCGTCCGCCTGAGAACAGCTCAAAAGTGTTTTCGAGTTCCAGCGGGCGGTTGAATCCACGCGGAGTTTCGGCTTCGGCCGGGAGATCCGCCGGGTTTTTTCCCTGGGCGGTAACCGCTTCCAGGACCTGATGGCGGAACCAGGCCGCGCCCGGCAAATTGGCGTTCAGCAGGGAGCGGTAATGGTTTTCCCTGACGCGGTAAAATTCCCCGGCATCAGTCGTTTCCGCCTTGGAGGACAGGGTGAAGGAAATCTCCTCCATGCCGCTGAGGTCCGGTTTTGGCAGGAGGATTTTTCCTTTCACCGCCCTGCCTTCAGGTGAGCGGATGACGAGGAACAAAGGCTCCATGCGCGGGGCTTCCCAGGGGGCTGAGGGCGCGCCGGTATCCAGCAGGACTTCCGTGCCCGCCGCGTCCTCCGGGACGGCATAAGGCCGCAGGAGGCCCGCGGACAGCGGCCGGCCACGCAAGGAACCCGGTTCCGGCGCGGGCACCGCCGCTTTCGGACGGGCCAATTCGCTGAAGGGAATGCGATGAAAAACGTCCCCCGCCACCAGAGGACCACCGAAGCAAAGACTGAGGACAGGAACGAGTTGGATTTTCATTTTTTTATTCAGGCGGGAGAGTCCCCGGAAACCGGGCTCAGGTCGAATTGATCGTCACGATAGTTCTATCGATGGAGCCAATGACCGGGGACATCCAGTCTGTGACTGGAGCCCTGGAAACGCCGGACCGGCAGCATCCCACCACCTTCCGCACAATCCCGCCCGGTCCTTTGAAAGGAGTGGCGGCGCTCAGTCCGGTCACTTTCATGGCCCTGCCGCAGTGGAGCCGCCATCAGCGGATCCGGTGTTCTTAACGGAACAGAGCCTCTGTTCCGCGGAGGTTTTTTGTCTCCCGCAGGCTGGCTTCAGGGGCTGCCGCAGTCTTTCCGACCGGGCGTCCGACCGGGCGCGGGCGACGGTGGTTTCCGGATCCGGAAACGCGGAATCTGCCTTGAGGATGAATAAATTGCCGCTGCTGCGGCGTAGGGTCTTCCTGGCACCCCGGGCCAGCCTTCCGTTGTGAAATTATTGTTAAATCCAACCGTGTTCTCCGCCTTCCCCGCTCTCCAGTGAGTGGGGGACGGCCTGTCTGTTTTTGATTTCCGCATGGATCCTGTCTGGAATACTGCTGCTCTCCGCGCGTTGCTGACGTGCTCGTGCCTCGTGTTTCACGGGTGCGCCACGATTTCCGCCGAAGCCGTGGACCGGCAGCAGCGCAAGGCGGAGGCGGCGGTGACGAAGCGGCTGGAGGCGCGCGGGGTGGAGCTGCCGGAGGCGGTGCATCCGTCCCCGGCGTCGCGGTATGCCGACCCTTCCCCGGGAGGGAAAACGCCGCCGCCTCCGGATGCCGGGCAGGGCGAGCCGGCGCGCAATGCGCTGTGGGAGCAGGCGCTGCCGAAGGACGCGGACGGCACGGTGCGTCTGGACCGCGCGGCGGCGGTGCGGGCGGCGCTTCTGAATTCGCCGGATTTTCAGCGGGAGCGTGAGGATCTTTTTCTGTCCGCCCAGGATTTGACGGTGGAGGAGCACAAATTTGAGCTTCAGGGCGGCCTGACCAGCAGAAGCAACCGTCTCACCGCCGCCCGCGCGGAGGGCGCCGGCCGGGGGGACAGCCAGTCCGTGGACTCCGCCGCCGGCATCAGCAAGCTCACCAAAAACGGCGGGCGCTTCCTGCTGGACATGGCGAATTCCGTGCTCCTGAGCCTCGGCGGCGGGCCGGACAAGGTGGTCAATTCCGCGATCAATCTCAGCGTGGTCCAGCCGCTGCTGCGCTACGGCTCGCGCAAATATGTGATGGAGGACCTCACCCAGGCGCAGCGGAATCTGGTGGCCAACATCCGCCGTCTGGAGCAGTTCCGGCGCGGGTTTTACATTCAGACCACCGCCGGCCGCAATGTCGCCCTGGGGCCGGTGCGCGGGCAGGGGGAGGTGGAAAATCCGGGCCTGCTGGCGGGCGCGCCGGGCGGAACCTCGGGCGCGCAGGAGCCCGGCGGATTTCTGGGGCTGCTGCTGAGCGGGCAGAAAATCCGGAATCAGGAGTCGGTGCTCCAGGCCCTGCAGGACAGTCTCGCGCAGCTGGAGGCCGCGTTCGAGGCCGGGCGCATCAGCAACCGCCTCCAGGTGCTGCAGACCCGGCAGGCGCTTTATAACAGTCAGAGCGCGCTGCTCACCGCCCGCGAGTCCTGGCGCACGCAGCTGGACAATTACAAGATCAGCCTCGGCCTGCCGCCCTCCCTGCCGGTCACCATTCACGATCCCCTGCTGGAGCAGTCGCGGCTTGTGGATCCTGACACCACGGCGCTTCAGAAGGACGTCACCGGCCGGCTGAACATTCTGCGTCAGCGGGATGACCTGACCACTTTTCCGGCTCTGAGCGCGGCGGCGGAGGAAATGCTGGCCTTCCGGCCGCGCATCGAAAGCCGCCTCGCGGTGGCGGAGGGCAATCTGAAGGAGTTCAGCGGCGGACTGAAAACCCGTCAGGAGCAGCTCGCCCGGCTCAGCGGACGGCCGGAGGTGTCCTCCATGGGCACGGTGGCGGAAATTTTCAATCCGAAGGCGACGGGGGAAACCAACGAGCGTCTGGTCAGGACTTTTCCTGGTCTGAAAAACGGGCTGCTGGCCAATTTTGATGAACTGCGGAAACTGCGCGCCGCCGCGCCGGACGACGCCCGGTCCCTGACGGAGGTGCGCGGCGATCTTCAGCGCCTCGTGGCCTCCATTTCGGGACAGCTGCTGGAGCTTTCGCTGCATCAGGCCGGCAGCCGCCTGGAGACGGCGGCTCTGGAAACCGTGGACCTTCCGGCGGACACGGCCCTGCCTCTGGCCCGCGCGCAGCGTCTGGACTGGGCCAACGCCCAGGCCCGGCTGGTGGATTCCTGGCGGAAAATCGCGGTCCGGAAAGAGGCCCTGAAACCCGGTCTCGATCTCCTCGTCAGCGGCCGCATTCCCACCGTGGGCAATGACGCTCTGGATTTCGAGCACCGCGACGGCACGCTGAATCTGGGCGTCGCCCTGGATGTGCCGTGGGACAAGGTGGACGAGCGCGGCGCCTACCAGGAATCGCTGATCAGCTACCAGCGCTCGCGCCGGGACTACATCCGCTACAGCGATCAGGTCACTCTGAGCCTGCGGAACACCCTGCGCGTGATCCGGCTCATTCAGGTGAATTTTGAAATCCGCCGCTCCGCCGTGCGCTCGGCCATCATGCAGGTGGATCTGGCCCGGCTGCGGCTGAATGAGCCGCCCAAACCGGACCAGGCGGCCACGCCCTTCGGGGCCACGACCGCGCGCGATCTGGTGTCCGCGCTGAACGATCTGCTGAACGCGCAGAATGATTTTCAGAGCGCCTGGATCACCTATGACGTGCTGCGCCTCACCCTTGATTTTGAACTGGGCACCATGCGGCTCGACGGGCGCGGACTGTGGCTGGATCCCGGTGCGATAACTGCTGATTCCGTCACCCGCCGCCTGCCGCCGGAGCCGTCCCTGACCTCCATCAACTAGCGAATCTTATGAGGATCCCCCTGCTTCCGCGAATTGCCGCCAAACTGCCGCCGGCCGCGCGCCGCCCCCGCGTGTGGGTGCCCGCCGCGCTGCTGCTGGGCGGCGGTCTGTATCTCGCGCTGCGTTCCCCGCACTCCGCCGCCGGCGCCGCCGGAATGATCACGGCGGCCGCGCAGACCGCGCCTTTTGTGGAGGAGATCCTGGAGTCCGGCGAACTGGAGAGCGCCAGCAATGTGGAGGTCCGCTGCCGCGTGCGCAGCATGGCGGGCGCGGCGATTCTGACGATTGTGACGGAGGGTTCGATGCTGAAAAAGGGCGACCTGATCATGCAGCTGGATGATTCCGATCTCCAGAACCGCATGGTGGACCAGCAGATCAACGTCAACAAAAGCGCGGCCGAGCTGGCGCAGTCGCAGGCGGATCTGTCCAGCTCCGGAATGGCGCTGAAGGAATACCAGTCCGGGCTTTATCTGGAGACGGAGAAGGGGCTGGAGAGCGCCGCCTTTGTGGCCGAGGAGAACCTGCGCCGCGCCGGGGAATATCTGCGCTACAGCAAGCACCTCGCGGAGAAGGGCTACATTTCCGACGTGCAGCTGGAGGCCGACACTTTCGCGCTAGGCAAAGCCACCAAGGAGCTGGAGCTTTCCAGAACCAAGCTGGATGTGCTGCGGCTTTTCACGAAAGAGAAAACCATCAAGGAGCTGGAGGCCAACGTCGAGAAATTCAAAACCAAAGTCGCGACCTCCGAGCGCAGCTATCAGATCGACGTGCGCCGTCTGGAGGATATTAAAGAACAGATCGCCTGCTGTAAAATCACCGCGCCTCTGGACGGGCAGGTGGTTTACGCCAATGACCAGCGGAACCGCGGCTCCTCCGAGCCTCTCATCGCCGAGGGCAAGGTGGTGCGGGAAAATCAGGTGCTGGTGCGCCTGCCGGATCCCACGCGGATGCAGGTCCTGGCGAGAATCAACGAGTCCCGCGTGGACCGCATCCGGCCCGGGCAGAAAGTGCGCATCGCCGTGGATGCCCTGCCGGGCACAGTGCTGACGGGCAAGGTGGAGGGGCTCAGCGACTATCCGATGCCGCCGAATCCGTACTACAGCAATCTGAAGTATTACGCCTGCGAGATCCCGGTGCTCAATCCGCCGGACAACATCCGGCCGGGCATGACCTCCAGTGTTTCCATCCTCGTCGAACAGCGCCGGGACGCGCGTCAGGTGCCGCTGGCGGCGGTGTTCGCGAAGGATGACCGGCATTACTGCCTCGTCCAGCACGAGGGCGAGCCGATGGAGGCCCGCGAGATCACCGTGGGGGCTTCCAACGACGCCATGGCCGTGGTCGAGAATGGTCTGGCCGAGGGCGAGCAGGTGGTGCTTTCCCCGCAGTCCTGGATGCAGGAGGTGAGCCTGCCCGAACCGAAGGACCCCACGCCGGTTTCCACTCCCTCCGCCCCGCGCGGCAAGAAAGCCGTCGCCGCCGTCGCCACCCGATGACTCTGAAAATATCAGAACGGGCCACGGATGGCACGGATAAGACGGATAATCACAGATTTATAAAAAGCGCATCCCTCCCGCCGGTGAAACCCCCAGGCCCATCCCTATCCGCGGTGATCTGTTATATCCGTGCCACCCGCGGCCCGTCTTCCCGGCATTCCCCATGAGCGCTCTGCGGATCAGCGGCCTGCGCAAGGATTACCTCGTGGGCACGGAGGCGGTGCCGGTTTTGAAGGGCATCGATCTGGATGTGCCGGAGGGCGATTATGTCGCCATCATGGGGCCGTCCGGTTCCGGGAAAAGCACTCTGCTCAATGTGCTGGGCTGCCTCGATCATCCGACGGCGGGGCATTACTGGCTGGCGGGGCAGGATGTGGCGGCGCTGGATGACGATGAGGTTTCGAGGCTGCGCGGGGACCATATCGGATTTGTTTTTCAATCCTACAATCTCATCCCGCAGCTGACCGTGATTGAGAACATCGGCACGCCCCTGGAATACCGGGGCGTCACGGGCTCCGCCGAGCTGGAGCGCTGTGCGGAACTGGCGGGCCGCGTGGGGTTGGGGGAACGGCTGGATCACCGCGCGACCCAGCTTTCCGGCGGGCAGCAGCAGCGGGTGGGCATCGCGCGGAGTCTGGTCAACGGGCCGGCTTTTATCCTCGCGGATGAGCCCACCGGGAATCTGGACACCGTCACCACGGCGGACATTCTGAATCTGCTGGACCAGCTGAATGCGGCGGGCAAAACCATCGTCATGGTCACCCACGAGGACGAGGTCGCGCACCGCGCGCGGCGCATTGTCCGGCTGCGCGACGGCCTGATCGTTTCCGACGAGCGTCTGCGCCCGCCGGCGGAGGTTCCGGAAGCTGAGAAAGCCGCCAAAGCGGAAAAAGCGGCCGCCCTCCTCGCCGAGGCCGCAGCGGCGGAGGCGGATGGAACTTCGAAAAAGCCGCCCGCGTGGCGCTTGGCTCTGGCGCAGGCGGTGCGGCCGGTGCAGCTGGGCTTCCGCAGTCTGATTCTGCATCCGCTGCGCTCGGCCCTGACGGTGCTGGGCATGTTCATCGGCGTGGCCAGCGTGATCTGGCTCATGGCCATCGGCGAGGGCATCGGGCGGCAGGCCATGGAGCAGATCGAGAAGCTGGGGGCCTCCAATATCATTCTCCGAACCGTCTCGCCGCCCAGCGATCCCGGCCAGGCGCGGCGCAGCAATTTCGGGATCAGTGTGGCCGATTACCAGCGGCTGACCAAACTCCTGCCCTCCGTGGTGAAGGCCATTCCCGTGCAGGAATTCACGCATTCCCTCTGTCAGGCGCAGGGCCGCATGGTCTATGCCCGGGTGCTGGGCTGCACGGCGGATTACGCACCGCTGCATCATCAGGTGCTCAAAGCCGGACGTTTTCTGAGCGATCTGGATAATGAGCGCAAATCGAAGGTCTGCGTGCTGTCGCAGGCGCTCGCCGATCAGCTGTTCCGCATTGATGATCCCCTGGGCCAGGCGGTGCAGCTGAACGGTGACTTCTACCGCGTGGTGGGAATTTCGGACGCCGATGTCATCACCGACGCCGTGGCGGGGCCGGGCAAAGGGCGGCCGCAGGCGGCGAATCCGCTGATGGCGGCCTGCATTCCCCTGACCACCTACTACGGAAACCTGAACGATCCCGGGGTCCGCGCCACGGATGGTGGCCTGGCGGTGGATGAGGTCACCCTCGTCCTGCGCGATCAGAAGGACGTGCTGCCGGCGGCCGACCTCATCCGCACCGATCTGGCCCGCACGCACCGCGACAAGGATTACGAGGTCATCGCGCCTCTGGAGCTGCTGGAGCAGGCCCGCAGCACCCGGCTCATGTTCATGGCCATGCTGGGATTGGTGGCGGCGATTTCCCTGCTGGTCGGCGGCATCGGTATCATGAACATCATGCTGGCCACCGTCACCGAGCGCACCCGCGAGATCGGCATCCGCCGGGCGCTGGGCGCGCGCCGCCGCGACATCACGCGGCAGTTTCTGGCGGAAACCGTGGTCCTTTCCGGCGTCGGCGGCGCGGTGGGCATTCTGGTGGGGCTGGCCTGCAGTCCGGCGCTCACCGGCCTGCGGGCGCTGCTCACGATGGCTTTTCCGAAACTTCTCGCCACCGCTCCCGAGACCATCCGGAATCTCGACCCCGTTGTCGTCCCCTGGTCTCTCCCTCTGGCGGCTGGGATTTCATTGGCCACCGGCGTTCTCTTCGGCCTCTATCCCGCCCGCCGGGCGGCCGCCATGCATCCGATTGATGCCTTGCGGCACGTAAATTAATATTTGATTAATTTTACCCGCTTTTTAGCTCCGGCTGTTCCCCCGCAAACAGCGGCGGCATGCTTGCGCGGCAAGGCCAATGGTTGCGGATTGCGGCTTTTTCGAGTTGCGGAAGTGGCATTCAGCAAGAGGATTGCGATTCTTTTTACTGTTTTTGCGGATTAATGTTTTCTCCGTAAAATTTCAGATTCCCGAAAAATTATTCAGATTTCAGGGCAGTTTCCCGGCCTGTTCCTGCGGATATTTTCAGCATCGCAGCCTTTGGACAGCCGCACGGTCTCAAAACCGTGCCTTGCCCCTGATGCCATTTTTAAAAAAAAATTGACCGAAAGCACGTAACCGTGATTCACCTGAGGCGTAACATCCTAAGCAACAAGCAGTCACGCTAAAAAAATCCCGCGCTTCGAAAGTGTTAGTTTCCCAGTTTTACTCTTCTTTGAGCCGTGCGGTTTCCATATTTGGACTCCCAGCCGCGCTTTTTTTATCCGCAGCCGTTCCGGCTTCCGCCCAAGTGAAGGAGTGGGTGATGCACAAAACGGATGATGGCCTTCATCCCAGCCCCGTCGAGCAGCAGATGCTGTGGATGATGAACCGGGCGCGCGCCAATCCCGTGGCGGAAGGGACCTGGCTTGAGTTCACGGGCGACTCCATCATCACGGCGGCCATCAACCTGCTGAAAGTCAATATTGGAAAGATGAAGAGGGAGTTTTCAGCGATCCAGCCGGCTCCGCCCGCCACCTTTGACCGCCGGCTCTACGAGGCTTCCCGCAGGCATTCGGAGTACATGATCAGTGTGAACGACCAGACGCATGACGGCCAGGGGGACAAACTGAACGAGATGCCGTTTGACTGGGTCACGGCGCGGCTGAGCATTTTTGCGGCCTGCGAAAGCGGGCTCCAGTGCCATGCGGCATTGAATATTGACTATGGGGTGGGACCCGACGGCATGCAGTTTCCGCGTGGGCACCGCGATGCCATCATGTCCAATCTGGGGGTGGGTCAGGACATGCTCAGCAGCGTCGGTCTGGCGATGGTGCCTGAGCATAATCCTCTCACCGCGAACGTGGGACCTTATGTTTTCAGCGCTGTCTACGCCTCCGCCAACGATAAGTGGGTGGATCATTACAACCGGTTTGTGGTCGGGACGGTCTGGGAGGACAGGAACAGGAACAAGCAGTATGACGAGGGGGAGGGCCTGAATAATGTGAAGGTGGATCTGGACCGGAGATCGTGGAATGCGGTCACCGGGATTGCCGGCGGGTTTTCATTCCCGGTGACGGCACCGGGAAATTATACCGTGATCTTTTCGGGAGGCAATTTACCCGTGCCTTTGTTCAGGTCCGTGACGGTGGGGGAATTCAGTGCCTTGGTGGATATGGAGATTTCGACCCCGCCGGTGAATCCGGTGCCGTTCGCCACCACGGTGAAGCGTGAGACCAATGGCTCCTTCACCCTGAAATGGCTCGGGGGAAAAGGACCTTATCAGGTTCAGATGACCAATCGTCTGAACGGTGCCTGGAGGAATTCCGGACTTCCAACCATGGCTCTTACCGCCAATCTGATGCCTGAAGGTCCCGCCGGTTTTTTCAGGGTTGTCGCCTCGGAGTGAATCGGAAAAGCAGTCTTTGTCCCCCGCCGC
Source organism: Verrucomicrobiota bacterium (assembly GCA_040386695.1). Classification (GTDB taxonomy): domain Bacteria; phylum Verrucomicrobiota; class Verrucomicrobiia; order Verrucomicrobiales; family V1-33; genus CAIZWU01. The sequence goes on along the minus strand of JAZKFB010000027.1, from coordinate 101 downwards.
TCACGCCGGGGGATGAAAAGGACCATCGCTGTGACCGGAGAAAATTCGTAAGCATTTGACGGATGACCGTCGGGTATGGAGCGCGGGACGGCTGTGTTGTG
>JAZKFB010000026.1:0-9590 GCA_040386695.1 Verrucomicrobiota bacterium | reverse complement strand
TTTAAAGTTCAACCGGTCATTTTTTCACACAGCCGCTGAACCCTTAATGGCATTGGCCTAAAACCGGCGCTGCCGCCTCGCCTTGTCACGCGAAGAGTTTCGTCACCGCCTGAGCTTTAACGAGCTCGCGGGGCTGGTTGAGATGATTGTAAACGATGGTGTCCGGAGCGATGCCGACGGCGTGGTAAATGGTGGCCAGGAGTTCGGCGGGGTGGACGGGATCCTCGGCCGGGGAGGAACCGGTTTTATCGGATTTCCCGTGGACGTAGCCGCGCTTGATGCCCGCTCCGGCGATGACGGCGGTGTAGCAGTAAGGCCAGTGGTCGCGGCCGTCCGGGGAATTGCCGTTGCCGGAGGTGCTGACGCCTTTGACGGGGCTGCGGCCGAATTCGCCGACCGCCACCACCAGGGTGGAATCCAGCAGGCCGCGCTCGTCGAGGTCCTCAATGAGAGTGGTCAGGCCGTTGTCCAGCATGGGAGCGGACTGGTCCTTCATGCGTTTGAAAAGGCCGGAATGCACGTCCCAGGAATGATTGTCGGAGTTGGCGACTTTCGGCCAGATGACCTCCACGACCTTGGTGCCGGCCTCCACCAAGCGGCGGGCGAGAAGACAGCTCTGACCAAAAGTGTTGCGTCCATATTTGTCGCGCAGGGCGGCGGGCTCCTGCTCGATGGCGAAAGCCTCACGGGCGCGGCCGGAGACAATCAGGTTCAGGGCGCGGTCGTAATATTCGTCGAGATTGTAATTCGCCACGGCCTTCTCCAGCTCGGGCATCTGCTTCTCCAGGCTGTCACGCAGGCGCGCCCGGCGCTGGAGACGCACCGTGAAAACGTCGGGTCGGAGCTGGAGATCGTCGATGCGGATACGGCTCATCTTGTCCATATCCAGATCGTCGCCGTCCGGATAAAGGGTGTAGGGATCGAAGGCTTTTCCCAGGAATCCCGCCGTGCCCGCCTTGCCCACCACATTGCTTTCCTGAAGCGGCCGCGGCAGCATGACGAAGGGCAGCATGGGCACATCCGAGGGCTTCAGCCGCATGATGTTGGAGCCGAAATTGGGAAAATCCTTGGGGCTCGGCGGCTCCAGCTGACCGGAGGGACTCACTTTGTCCGTGGTGTAGCCGGTCATCATCTGGTAGATGGCGGCGGTGTGGTTGAAGAGGCCGTTGGGCGTGTAGCTCATCGCCCGGATCATGGTGAACTTGTCATTCACCGTGGCCAGGCGCGGCAGCAGTTCCGTGAAATTCACGCCGGGAATTTTGGTCGGAATGGCTTTGAAGTCACTCTTCACATTGGTCGGCACGTCCTCCTTGGGATCCCAGAGATCAAGATGGCTCGGCCCGCCCTGGAGGTAACACAGGATCACGCTTTTGGCTTTGCCCCAGCCGGGACCGCCGGTGGTGCCCTCGGACTCCGCCGAAGCCTGGGCGCGGAAAAACTGGTTGAGCGTGAGACCCAGCATGCCGCTGCCGCCGACGCGCAGAAAGTCGCGGCGGCTGGCTCCGAGATGGGAATCGCAAAGGTCTTTGGCGGGGGATCCTGGAAGACGGAACATAATGGCAGGCGGTTCAGGAATTGGACAGGGGTCGGCGCGGAGACTGAGTTATCAGATCTCCACGCCTCCTGGCAACTCGCGTTGCCATTGCACTTGGATTAACGTTCCGGGAGGATCCCGCCTTTCCACCAGTTTCAGACTGTTTCGGCACCAGCGCTCCGTCTTGTAATACGTAAATTCCGTATGGTTTCAGAAATCGGCACGTCACAGATTCTGAATGACACCCGGATACCGGGATGACCCATTTTGATGACTTGAGCATGGGCGGCCAAACCACAGCGCCACCTACGGACGCACCTCGCGGGTGATCACTTTAAAAGTCTCCAGCGCATGCAGGCTGAAGACGGTTGTCAGGGCACAGTCTCCGGCGTCCTTGCCTTTAGCCATGGGGATCATGCCGATCCGGCGGGTATTGTGCCTCGGATCAAATGTGTACCAGCGGTCACCCACATAAGCCTCAAACCAGGCGCTGAAATCCATCGGTGCCGGATCCTCAGGAACACCAATGTCCCCCAGGTATCCCGTAATATAGCGTGCCGGAATATTCATCGCCCGGCAAAGTGTGATTGCCAGATGTGTGAAATCCCGGCAAACGCCCGTTCTTTCGCGGAATGACTCCAAAGCCGTCCGGTTGGACCGCGCCCGCAGGTAGTCAAACTGCAGATGATTATACACGAAATTACAGATGGCCTGCACCCGGTTCCAGCCACCATGAACACCTCCGAACTGGTTCCATGCCAGACTCAGCAGCTCGGAATCAGCATCGCAGTAACGGCTCGGCTGAATGAAGGGGAGAGTGTCCAAAGGCAAATCACGCACATCCGAGTAGCCTGCGTCCGGAGCGATTTCGTTCAATTCACCACTGTCCTGAATAACAGCGTTATTTGTGAATCTGACTAACCCGGAGTCAACCGCAATGCGCCCGCAGCGGTTTCCAAAAACGTCCCGGTAACGTTTCACCGGCATGTCCGGCTCAATTCTGAAATTTTCCGGGCCCAGTAAATCCTTTTCCCTCGAGGGATGAACGCGAAGCGCATAAAGAATGGCTGTGGGTGTGGGCACCCGGAGAGCGATGTCGAAGCCAATTTCAATTAACATGAATTTTTCACAAGTTTGAGGAGAGCATGAAGCAAAAGCCGTGACCCGGGAATCAGGGCGCTTTCGTCTATATCGAACGTTGGAGTGTGCAGCGGGGTGACAGGCCGATCCGCATATTTAACCCCCAGACGCATCATGCAGCCCGGAACCCGCTGAAGATAATCCGCAAAATCCTCCGCTCCGAGACTCGGAGCCCCTGTGGTCAGCACGGCCGGGATGCCAAAGATTTCCTGCGCCGCCGCCGCACACACGGCTGTGACCGCGGGATCATTTTCCACTCCGGGGATCCTCCGTTCGAAAACCGGCACGATCCGCGCGCCAAAACTTTCACCAATCCCCCGGCAAATGCGTTTCAGCGTTTCCTGGGCCTCGACCGCCGATTCCCCGTTAAGTGAACGAATTGTCCCTGCGAGCTGCGCCGTATCGGGAATCACATTAAAGGCGTGGCCCGCATGAACCTGGCAAATACTGACCACAACCGGCTGCTGTGAATTGATATGGCGCGGAATGGCCTGATAAATCTGAGTGATCAGAGCAGCCGTGATGGCCACCGGATCGACTGATAAGTGCGGCCGGGCCGCATGGCCGCCCCGTCCATGAACAGTCACCTGAAAATCCTGACAGCTCGCCGTCTGGGGGCCGCTTACCGCCGCCGCCTGCCCCACCGGAAGATTGGGATCCACATGCAAAGCAAGAATTGAGGAGATTCCCTCCAGTGCCCCATCGGAAATCATTCCCAAAGCGCCATCCCCCGCTTCCTCCGCTGGTTGAAAAATAGCCCGGACCGCTGCCGGGGAACCCGCATTGTGCAAGGCGATCACCGCGCCCAGCAACATTGCCGTATGCGCATCATGGCCGCAGGCGTGCATGATTCCAGGATTTTTTGATGCATGGGGAAAGGTGTTTTCCTCCAGAATCGGCAACGCATCACAGTCCGCCCGCAATGCTGTCCGGCAGCCCGATTCCTCAGAACCGAGATCCACCAGAATACCTCTTCCTCCCGTGCCGTACCGACACTCAATTCCCTCATGAGCAAGAATTTGAGCAATATATTCCGAGGTCGAGAATTCGTTTAAGCTTAATTCCGGGTGCTGATGCAAGTGCCGGCGAAATTCAATAATCCGTGGAGCCAGCTGGTCAAGTTCCCTATTCACAATTTTATTTAAAGAGGACGGCAGAAGGGAAAAAGACGGAGGCGCAAAATCTGACACTGCATCACTTTTAGCACAAATTGTGCCCTGCCGATCAAATATACAGAACTTTGATATCCAAAATCATTATTACGGAAAATTGCCGGCTGGGCGCGTGTCAAACGCACCAGTATAGCGTAGCGCGCGGGCCGGCTGCAGTGTGCCACGGGGGTGAATGGCAAAATCATCAGCGGTAAAGCGGCACACGGAATTGCTGTGCGGATTTGAGGGCTGTGAGCTTTCGCTGACAGAGTTCTGTTGGCGCGCGGGCCCTTTTTATTATTTAAAAGTTTTAGCGATCCTGAATTCCAGCGCCAAATCTCTCAGCCGCCGCCAGATGACTGCCAGGAACCCGGCCTGGCGCGTGAGGGTTGAAAATCCACAGCTGTCCCACAGCCTTGGTTATAGCGGGCGATTTCCCCGATGGGGCGGGCTGAATACGGGGAGGGTCGAGTTGAGTTAGTGGGCGGAGTGCCCGATGGCGGGGGCGGATGCTGTCCCATGAGATTTATGTCGGATCCGGGGCCAGTCCCGGCAGCCACGCGCTTTGGGCCGCCCCTAATAACTTGAAGGAGCCGCCTGCTGTCCCATAGCTTCGCAGGAGCCCGAGGGCGTCCAGCCGCTCCCACAGGGCCGCCCGCACCACGGCGAAGAGCCGCGTGAAGCTGTGTCCCCACTGGCTGAGGTGCGCCGCGAACCGCAGCAGCACATACACCAGCAACGCGGTCCACACCTGCCAGCGGATGGCGTTGGCGCTGTAGCCAGGGAACCCGCTCAGGCGCAGGGTCTGTTTGACCTGTTTGAAAAAGACCTCGATTTCCCACCGCGCTTTGTAGAGATCGCAGACGCTGGCGGCGCTCCACTTGACGTTGTTGGTGATGAAGATCATGACGCGCTCTTTGCCATCCACCTCCACCCAGGCCTCGACCCTCCGCGGGGTCCAGCCCTTGAGGTTTTTGGTCCGTCCCTTCGGACCTTTGAGGCTGACGATTTCATCCTTGAGAATGCGGCCGCTGGCGGGCACGGGCAGGCGGCGCGTGACCTTATACCGGGCGTTGTCCTTGGCGCGGGTGACCCAGGACACGCCGCGCGCGTCAAGGTCGTGGAGGTGATCGTAGTCCACATAGGCTTTGTCGAAGAGGACCACTTCGCCGCTCTGGAGACCCGCGCAGACTTCGCGGGCGCGCTTGTTGTCGTGCTCACCGGCGGTGTCCACGATGGCGCAGGCGGGCAGGAAGCTGCCGGTGTCCAGGCGCAGGTGCATTTTGGCCGCCGCCTTGCGCCGCCGGTGCCGCGCCCAGTCCATGCAGTTGGCGACCAGTTCCATGGTTGTCGAATCCACAGCGTGGACTTTCACTTTGAAACGGTGCAGCAGGCGGCGGCCCCTGCGTTTGCCGCCGAAGCCCGGCTGGCAGCGCTGAAGATGCGCCAGGGTCTTCCAGAACACGGTCTGGACGAAGTCGGCATCGCGCCCCTTGTTGGCGTGGGAAAGCGTATTGCGCGAGGGCGGCGTAATTCCGAGCGGGGCGATGGCCCGCCGTTTGAGCCGCAGCCAGTCGCAGACATCATTGAGGCTCAGGGCATGGGCGAGCTGCACAAACACCATGGCCGCCAGATGGCTCCATACGGAGTAGGTGCGGGCCTTGGCATCCACGCCATGGGCCCGCGCGGCGGCATCCACGATCCCGCGCGGAATATACTTGAGGAGCTGGCCGAGCACATTGATATGGTGACGCTGTGGCCGGGCGGAGGGGGTGGGGTTTGATTTGGTTGGCATCGTAACCCCAACTCAAACTCCGGGCTCGGCCCCAGTCCCCGCGCGCGGCGGTCCCAGGTTTGATTTGGTTGGCATCGTAACCCCAACTCAAACCCTTCCTGAGGCCCGGTCACGCTTTTTCACAGCGCCGCGTCCCTGTCCGTCCGATTGGCTGTGGGATGCGTGTGTTGAAAATCCAGGACGTGGACACGGCACGGGCGGCTGGAGCGGTGCTTCAAACCAGCGCGGTGAACGGACGGGCGGCACCACTGCTGCAGATGGACTCTTCGCCAAACAACCAGAACCGTTCCCACTGTGGCGCCCGCCGCCTACGCCGCCCCCGCACGGGACCAAATCCCGCAGGCCACGTGACCACCAAAGCACCGACAGGACGGGATATCCGCAGCCCGGACAGGGGCACGCATCAAACGCTTACCTCGCCTCACCAGCGGCATCAGTCCGGTGATGGACAGATTTTCCGGATCATCGCGCTCTCCGGCCATCAGCATTTCAGAAATACTCATGACGCCCCAAAGTAAACAGTTGACGGATGCCCGTCGGGTATGGCGGGCACTGTGGCTGGCAGTATGCCACGATTGGGGATGGCAAAATCCTTATCACAGGAGCGGCGCGCGGCATGGCTGCTGGAATTTGAGGAAGGCGGACTTTCGCAGGAGGAGTTCCGCCGGAGGGAGGATCCCGTTTACAGCACGGTGCTGAACTGGCGCAGGCGGATACGGAACATTTCCACTCAGGCTCGTTCTCTGTCGGGATTCATTCATCCGCCTGCGGGCCGGCAGTTCTTTGCTTCTGCAGTTCAAAGCATGGCCGACTCCACCACCCGGAAGGCCGCAGTCCAGACCGCGGTCCTTCCCACCGGTCCCATGACCGTAACCGACAGCTGATGATTCGCAAAGCTGAGATCGACGCTGAACCGCCACGCCCCCGTGATATCGGAGCCAATGATGTCCGAGCCCACCACCAGCGGGGTCCCAATCTGATGAATTCCTCTGACGTGAAAAGTCTCCACCGTCCTCCTTAGCACCGCGTAACTGGGCGGATTGTCACAAAGAGCGGTCACCGTGATCTCCCAGAACTGGATGTAGTCCCCCAGCACCTGAGGAGTCGTCATGATCGCGGGAGTGCTATCGACGGTTAAAGCGCCCCGGATGAATTCGCGGCTCCGGCCGCCTCCTATATCTCCTCCATTATGGGCATCCAGCACACGCATGGCGTTTGGCCCGGTCTGCTGCATCACGCCGGCCCTCGACACCTCAAAGCCATAAAATCCATAACGGGCCCGCTGGCTGCTGATGCTTCTCGACCTTTCAACACGGATTTGGGTGGGGCTGAGGAATTCGATGATCCGGTCCACGCAGGATCGCTTGCCGTTTGCAGCGGTGCTCCAAGCCAGATACCGGCCCACCATCACAGGCAGGAATACATTGCCGCTGATGCAGGTCACGATATCGCCGGTCTGCTCGGCATCGAATTCAATTACCGAATGAAAACCCTGGAGATAGCTCTCCCCATTGTTCCATCGGGCAATTTCGCTGGCGGGCATGATTGGGCCGTTCTCAATACGCACGTGGCCGCTGGAGACCCAGATCTCGGGAATCGCATAATACGTTTCCCGGTTCATTCCAGTAAATGAGTTGCATCCCATTGCAAGCCCCTCGGAGCCAGCTTCGGCGTAAACCTGAAAAATCCCTCCGCCGGCTTCGCCTCCATACATCGGTGTATTAAGATAGTCGGCGTCGTGATAGACAATGGCACCGCTCTCCATGTTCAGATCCAGAACACACCCAGCGGTCTTGTATATGTTAGAGTTAAATCCGCCAGCCACCAGATTATGGGAAAATAAATTTATCCGCGGATCCAGATCCGGCCCCGATAAATTTATATAGATTGGCCCGTTGCTGTAGATAGGCCCGCTGCGAACCTCCGAAGGAGCCGGATTGTCGTCGGCGGACGCTGAAAGGGTGAAAACCGGAGCGGTAACGGCAGCCGCGAGGCCTGACTTAAGGAAGGTGCGCCGGGCCGTGATGGAGGGTTCTGCTTTCATTGGTGAGGGGGAAGGAGAGAGGAAAGGGGAATCGACGCTGTTTCCACGCGTCAAATAATGGCACGAACCGGATATGTGGCCGCAACCATCCGGGGCCGGGATCAAAGAGAATGGGATTAATATTATTAATTTAAAAAAATTGCGCAGGCTGTAGAAATCTGAATGATAGTTAACATATAATTAATACAGATTTGACCTCCCCTGTTTCTGTGTGGATTTTGACATTTTTTAGAAATGCGTCAAAGACTTGCTCACAGAAACAGAATAAATCACACGCCGGGACGGAGAGCCATGGCGGTCCAGCACGGGGAAGCCTGCTGATGCTGGATTCGCGTATCAGGATCTGGGGAGACCGTCAGCGTTCGGAAATTTTGGAGGTGAACCCCACGGCCACGATCGCGCAGCATCGGAATCTCACCCCGCTTTTTCCAGCGGTGGGCCAGCGAGGCGCTTACCCCATGAATCTAGGCAAGTTGACGGCAGGTGATAGCAAGATCACAGTCAGGGATGGTTTCATCTTTACCATGGGGGAGGGGAAGCAGTCAGTGCCCGGGGACGGCGTTCCCTCACTCCACCGTAAGGCGGAAATACTGACGCTCGCCGGTCACCTCGAAGCTGCGGCTCATCTCCTGGCCACTGCCGGGAATTGGCCCGCCGAAAGGCATCCAGTCCTTCAGATTCGTTGAATACTGCGGCTGGTAATAGAGCCCGGGAGTGGACGGCCATTTGATTGTGACGGACGGCGTGATGCTGATTTGCGGGGCGACCACCGCAGTCGACGGGTTTACTGGAATATTGGCACCAACAAGTGTCCCCGTTGTCAGCGTGGCTCCATCGGATGACCCCCAGTAAATATTGAGGGCTGAAATCTGGAATGGGTCGAAGACAGCACTGGACCACGTTCCTGAGATGGTACCGGTCAAACTTTGGCCAGGAGCCAGATTGCTGGTGAAATTCATCACCGTGTAGTCCCCGAATGAGGCAGGTCCGGTTGAGATTCCCGATAAAGCCGGGGTTCCCGTGAAGCCATTGCTTGCCGAGAATACGCTACCGGTTGGCGTAACGTAACCCGGTGTTCCGGCCGGGTCTGGATTTACGAAAAACATTGACGAAAGCACAGTCCCTGGCTGGGCAGCAGGCATAGTTCCTGAAACATCAACGGAAAAACGACTGTTCGTTAGTGTGATACTGCTGAAGGTCAGATCCGCTTTGACGGCTCCGGTCAGCGAGGCGAGCAGGGCAAGTGCTGTAATGAAAGGGAAAATTGGGGGCATTGAGGATCGGGAATATTTCATGTTATTGAGCAGGAGGTGATTTTTCGTTCAGGGATCGGCGGGCCTCCTCGCACCGCGTTCATTCCTGAAAACATCCGCAGCGCAAGAATGCAATGGCTAAGCGGTTGCTATGATTTTCCTTCGTATCCGGCTCGGCCGTCACTGCACGGAACTCCCAAAACGGGGGCCGCTTACCGGTGTTCCCGCACCGTAAAGCAGGATCAGAGCCGAACATTTCGGTAAATCGACTGCAAAGTGCGCTGCTCATGCTCATTCCAATCCGTAATCAAAGTCAGTTCTTTCGAATCCACGGCCATGTCCTCCGTGACATCGAATCGACTTCGGGTGCTGTTAACATAGATGCCCTCAGATTTGAGGGCATCTACAAAGACGCTCACGAGCGGGAAAAACCCTGCTGCTACCTCCCGAAACTTGAACTGGACTCCTCGTCAGCGGCTACTCAGTCTCTGCCGCGCACCCTCAATACTGCTGAGGGTGACAGCGGCACATGGTGAACGAGGGCCGATCTTCCGAACTGAAGCGCACCCTGAATAGTAATCAGGGTGGCGGTGGGCCGCTTTCGCCCCAAGGCATGCGCGGGGTCCGGGCGGCCGGGGGCGGCGGCCTGGGGCGCCTGGGGCTGAAACGAAAG
>JAZKFB010000025.1:0-154751 GCA_040386695.1 Verrucomicrobiota bacterium | reverse complement strand
TCAGACCCGGCTCCGGGAGACACTCCCCGGTGTCATTATTTTTGAGTCAATGCGTTTCCCACCCCCGCAGGTAAATAAGTGTTGAAATGAATTTCAAATTTTGGTTTGACTGCCTTCTCATGGAAGGCGCTGGTGCCAACCGCCGGGTCCGCCCTGTCGTCGGTGCTTTCCGTGACTCAAACCCATCCTCCCGCCTCTACGCTGCACCCCGCCCCGGCGGTCGGCACAGCTGAAACGTTCGCCCAACCTCAAAACCAGATGGCTTGGCCCAAAAGAGGAACACGAAAGCTAGTCATTGATGGCGTGACCTGGCTTTGGCGCTACGACGCTCACTGTGAGTTTTGTAGCTCAGACTGTGTGACTATTGGGCGCACGGGTTGTCCCCATTATCTTTTCGTGGATACCTTCTCACGCCACTTTATCCGCACACCCGGATACATGGCCACTGCTATACGGTGGGCCACCGAGAATCAATGGGCACCTGAGACTGGGCCTGACCGGGCACTCACGCCGACGGAGGAGTCATTTGAATGGCTTCCAGCAGATCGCAAACACAAGTCAAACCGTCCAGAAAGCATTCCGTTTTAGACCCACTCAATGAACACTCGGTCACCAACAAGGGCGAACAAGGCGCGGCTGGCAACCGCTGGGGCGGTTGCCGTTTCCATGCCTTTCCGTAACTCGAACATCAACCCTGCCGTCGATGCGCCCTCTCGCCCCAGCGGTGCCAGCGCTTAGACGTTAGGCGGCATCACGCGATGGGCGAGCTTTCACCAGGTTATCGGGCGGTGCGCGGCAGTGATGTTCAGCGCGACGGGATGTATCTGGAGTTGATTGACGAGAGCACTGGCGATGAGGTCGCCGAGGTGTTTTACTCCGATGCGACACACGAGATGACGATTTCGGTTTTCAAGCCGGAGTTGCCGTTACGAGTCGTCGAGTTACTTATTGAGAGCGAAGCATGATTTACCACCGAAACATGCCGCCTAACAATGCGCTGCAGCGAACCCGGCCATCGCGTCACTGTTGCAGGCGTGGCGTCCCGTGGGCCGGGTCGCTGAGTTTGGGTCGTTCGCCCAGGTTCGGGCACACCATGCCTAACCGATGAATGATGCCTTGGCGCTGTGCGCCACTGGCGCATAGTGCGGATGGACGACTTTTTATGAGACCGACATCTTCACAGCGCAGATCGTGGGCCTCATCGACGATGATTCTTACAGCCAATTTCAGTGGCAGCTCATCGCCGATCCGGAGGCCGGTGATCTCATACCCCGTTCCCGCGGATTGCGGAAGATCCGTTGGCGGGCACAGGGGCGCGGGAAGAGAGGCGGCATCAGAGTCATTTATTATCTCGTCCATCGCGAGGAGGTGTTCCTGCTTTACGCATACGCCAAGAACGATCGGGAGGACCTAACCCAAGATCAGGTTCGCCGTCTCCGTGACTTGATCGATTTACACCTGAATCCATGAAAGAAAAAGATTTTGACAGACTCTGCGAGAGCATTAAGCAGGCAGGCGAAATTCGCCGGAGCTTGCGGAAGCCTGCGCGTGTTTTTCACCACAGCACACCCGATGTGAAGGCCATTCGTGAACGTCTTGGACTGTCACAGTCTCGTTTCGCTGCGATGATCGGTGTCAGTTCGAGGACGCTTCAGAACTGGGAGCAGGGTCGCAGAGAGCCAGAGGGGCCGGCCAAGGCTCTTTTGCGGGTGGTCGATCACCAGCCGGAGGCAGTCCTTCACGCCCTCCACGCGTGACTCTCCACGCCCAACCAAAGGCGAACAAGATTAGATGAGAAGGCGGGACTTGGGCGCCGGAGGCGCGGTAACTTGCCACCTCATGAAAACGAAAAACCAAACATCACCGCCGGGGCTTCCCTGTCGTCCATGCTTTCCGTCACCCGAACCCGTCCTCCCGTTTCCACGCCGCACGCCGCACGCCGCACGCCGCACGCCGCACGCCGCACGCCGCCTTGGCGGTCGGCACAGCTTGATCGTTCGCCCAAGATTATTCGCTCGTCGGCAGCCTTGACGCTGTAGCCCGTGCGTGCTTCATTGGGCCATGCCAGCCAAGGAAGCCGTAGTCAGAGCTCGCGTGGATGACAAACTGAAGCGTGATTCGGAGGATATTCTCCGGCAGCTTGGTCTCAGCCAGACCGAGGCGATCCGTATGTTCTTCACTCAGATCGTGCGCAGAAAAGGCCTGCCGTTTCAGGTCGTGCTGCAGCCGGACGACAACGACGACTTGCTGCTGCCTCAGTCCAAGAGGCAGGCGGCCATCGACAGTTTTTATGATGCCTAAGCCGGGAGAGGTTTATCGGGTGGACTTGGGCATGGCCGGGAAGGTCCGCTTTTTCGTTGTCGTCTCCAGACATGACGACGATCCACCCCGCGCCTTGGCTCTTTGCGTGCCTATCACCACTCAGAGCCGGAGTTCGCAGTATGAGGTGGCATTACCACGGGTTCGTTTTCTGCGTGAGTTGAGTTTTGCGAATGTTCAGGGCTTGCAGGCTGTGCAGCATCACGAGCTTGAGGGGCCGGTCGGTCGCTTTACAGCACCCACGATAGCGGTGATTCAAGAGGCCCTCCGCTACGCTATGGATCTTTAAGGCATGAGGCCCAGGAGCGGGTGGATTCAAAGGCCGCGTCATTGTGGTTGAGGCATCTGGACTCTTTGTGACCGCAGTGGCCGCAGGTTCTGGATTGGGAATATTGTTCCATTTCGATGCGGATGGAAAGTTGGGCTTCGGAGAATGTGGCTGGTTGGCGAGGCCGGATTGGATGAAAGGAGGGGCGATATTCTGTCGGCACGTTTGGGTTGCTGGTCGACAGAATGTCGACCCTCCAGCAGAAACGCCCAGTCAGCGGGGCTGACTGGGCGTTTGGGTGGGTTGTTGGGAGTTTTATTCTTTTAAGTCGGCCGCAGGCGCGAGCCTGCCGGCTTCCTCGTCGCCTTACACTTTGGCGGGCGCGACGGTTTCGGCGGTGGCCGGGGCGGGGGTGACGGCGGGGGGCGGGGTGGGCTGTTTGGGCTGCACTTTGTAGAACATGGGCTCGTATTTGGCCCAGTTGTCGGTGATTTCGCGGGCTTTGACGCTGTCGGTGGCGTCGTAGTGGCGGAAGATCAGGGACTTAAGGGTGGCGATGTCGGCGGTTTCCGTCAGGCGCACGCGCTCGGTGAGCTCCATGTTGTGGAGCTTGTCGAAGTGGCCGTCCTCGTCCAGCACATAAGCCGCGCCGCCGGACATGCCCGCGCCGAAGTTTTTGCCGGTGGGGCCGAGAATGACCACGGTGCCGTTGGTCATGTATTCGCAGCCGTGGTCGCCCACGCCTTCGACGACGGCGGTGCCGCCGGAGTTGCGGACGCAGAAGCGCTCGCCGCCGCGGCCGTTGGCGAAGAGGAAGCCGCCGGTGGAGCCATACATGACGGTGTTGCCGAGGATGGAGTTTTCGGCGGCGAGGAACTTCACGCCGGGACGCGGTTTGATGACGATCTCGCCGGCGGTCATGCCTTTGCCCACGTAGTCATTGGCCTCACCCGTGAGAATGAGCTTGATCCCGCCGCAGAGGAAGGTGCCGAAGGACTGGCCGGCGCTGCCTTCGAGGTTCACGGTGATGGTGCCTTCAGGCATGCCGTTGTCGCCCCAGTGGTAGGCGATTTCGCCGCTCAGCTTGGTGCCGACGTTGCGGTTGGTGTTGCGGACCTTGAAGCTCAGGCGGACCGGCACGTGGTCGGTGATGGCGTCCTTGGCCTCCTGAATGATCTTGTCATCCAGGGGATGCGGGTGGATACCGTCGTTCCGGCCTTTCAGGCAGATGCGGGCCACGTCCTCGCCAAGTTCGGCGGCGACGTTTTTGAGCACCTTGCTGAGGCTGACGGTGTTGGCTTTCGGGTGGCCTTCAATGTGGCGCTGTTTGATGTATTCCACCTTGCCGATGAGGTCGTTCAGCTTGCGGATGCCCAGGCTGGCCATGATCACGCGGACTTCCTCGGCGACGGCGTTGAAGAAGTTGATGACCGATTCCTTCTTGCCTTTGAACTTGTCGCGGTATTTCGGGTCCTGGGTGGCAATACCGACGGGGCAGGTGTTGAGGTGGCACTTGCGGACATACACGCAGCCCATGGCGATGAGGGCGATGGTGCCGAAGTTGAACTCCTCGGCGCCGAGAATGGCGGCGTGGATGATGTCCATGCCGCTGCGCAGCCCGCCGTCGGTGCGGAGGGTCACGCGGTCGCGCAGACCGTTGAGCATCAGGACCTGCTGGGTTTCAGCCAAACCGATTTCCCAGGGCAGACCGGCGTGCTTGATGGAGGAAATCGGCGAGGCGCCGGTTCCGCCCTCGTGGCCGGAGACAAGGATGATGTCGGCATTGGCTTTGGCCACCCCGGCGGCGATGGTGCCGACGCCGGACTCGGCGACCAGTTTCACGCAGACCCGGGCGCGGGGGTTCACCTGTTTCAGGTCGTGAATGAGCTGGGCAAGGTCCTCGATGGAATAAATATCGTGGTGCGGCGGGGGGCTGATGAGCTGCACACCTGGCTGGGTGCGGCGCAGTTTGGCGATGATGCCCTGTACTTTCATGCCGGGAAGCTGACCGCCCTCACCGGGCTTCGCGCCCTGGGCCATCTTGATTTCCAGCTCCTCGGCGCTGGCGAGGTATTCGGCGGTGACGCCGAACCGGCCGGAGGCGATCTGCTTGATCTTGGAATTGCCCCACTCGCCGTTCTCATAGCGTTTGAAGCGTTTCGGATCCTCGCCGCCCTCGCCGGAGTTCGACTTGCCGCCGATCTCGTTCATGGCCACGGCCAGCATTTCGTGAGCCTCGGGGCTCAGCGCTCCGAGGGACATGGCGGCGGTGGTGAAGCGGACGCGGATGTCCTCAATGGGCTCCACTTCCTCCAGCGGGACCGGACCGGATTTGCCGGGCACGAGTTCGAAGAGATCGTGCAGGGAGACCGGACGGTTCTTCGTGTACTGCTCGACGTAGGCCGCGTAGTCCTCCGCTTTGCCGGTTTTGACAAAGGTGTGGAAGTTCTTGATGAAGCTGGCGTCGATGGCGTGCCGCTCGCCGTCGCGGCGGTAACGGTAGTAGCCGGGGTCGCCAAGATCCTCGGGGCCTTTGGGAATGGCGTCGCCGTAACCGCCGGCATGGCGGGCCAGGGATTCCATGGCAATTTCCTTGAAACCAATGCCTTCGATCTGGCTGGGAGTGCCGGTGAAGCAGGTCCTGATGAGCGGAGTGGCGATGCCGACGGCTTCGAAAATCTGCGCGCCCTGGTAGGAGGCGAGCACGCTGATGCCCATTTTGGACATGATTTTCAGCAGGCCTTTCTCCAGCGCGTAGCGGTAATTTTTCATCGCCTTCAGGAAATCCGCGCCGGCGAGTTCCTTGTGGCTGTCCACGAGTTCGCGGACGGTTTCATAGCCGAGGTAAGGACACACGGCCTGCGCGCCATAACCGAAGAGAGTGGCGATCTGGTGAACATCGCGGGCTTCCCCGGAATCCACGATGATGCTGAGCCTCATGCGCTTGCGGAAGCGGTTCAGGTGATGGTGCACCGCGCCGGTGACCAGCAGGGCGGGGACAGGGACGCGGTTCTCGTCCACCGCGCGGTCGCTGAGAATGAGAATGCGCACGCCTTCGCTGACGGCTTTTTCGGCTTCCCCGCAGATGCGTTTCACCGCAGGCTCCAGGCCGGCTTCGCCTTCCGCAGCGGCCCAGGTGGTGTCGATGGTGCGGCTGGGGAAATCCTCCAGATTGCGCAGGGCTTCCAGCTCGTGGGGCCACAGCACCGGGGTTTCAAGGTGAACGACCTTCGCGTGCTCCGGCGTTTCCTTCAGAATGTTGCGGTACCAGCCGAGGGAGACGGAGATCGACATCACCAGCCGCTCGCGGATGGGGTCGATGGGCGGGTTGGTGACCTGCGCGAAGATCTGCTTGAAGTAGGTGAAGAGCAGGCGCGGCTTGGTGCTGAGCACCGCCAGGGGGGTGTCGTCACCCATGGAGTGCGTGGCCTCGATGCCGTCCCTGAGCATGGGGACAAAGCCCATGTCCAGCTCCTCCTTGGTGTAACCGAAAGCGGCCTGTTTCTGGGAAAGTGTCAGAATATCGAGGTCGCCTTCCAAGGACTGCGGCGCGGGATCGACTTTCTCAGCAAGGGCGACGCGGTTGTTGGCAAGCCATTCGCCGTAAGGCTGACGTTTGGCCAGAGCCTGCTTGATTTCGTCGTTGAAACGCAGGGTGCCGGTCTCGGTGTTGACGCTGACCATTTCCCCGGGGGCGAGGCGTCCTTTGCGGGCGATGGTGTGGTCGTCGAGTTCGATGACGCCGACTTCCGAGCCCAGAGTGAAGATGCCATCCTCCGTGAGCTTGAAGCGGGAAGGGCGCAAACCGTTGCGGTCCAGACAGGCAGCCACGGTGCGGCCGTCGGTGAAGACCAGCGACGCGGGGCCGTCCCAAGGTTCGCTGAAACACTGGTTGTACTCGTAATAGGCTTTCTGCTCGGCGCTGGTGAACGGATCAATGCCGTAAGCCGGCGGAACCAGCAGGGCCATGGCCTCTTCAGGCGAACGGCCGGACATGACCAGCAGCTCCAGGGCGGAGTCGAGGCTGGCGGAGTCGGACTGCGTGGGGTCCAGCATCGGGCGCAGGTGCCGCACGCGGTCGCCCCAGATTTCACTCTGGAAGTCGCTTTCCCGGCTGGAAAGCCAGTTGCGGTTGCCGCGCACGGTGTTGATTTCCCCATTGTGGCAGAGCATCCGGAAGGGATGGCAGAGCGACCACGTCGGGAAGGTGTTGGTCGAAAAGCGCTGATGGTAAAGGCACAGCGCGGTTTCGTAATCCGGGTTGTTCAGGTCCAGATAGAACTTCGACAACACCGTCGGCAGAGCCAAAGCCTTGTAAACGATAGTGCGGTGGGAGAAGGACGGGATGTAAAAGTCCTTCACCTGCTCCGAGCGGAGATGAATTCCGATCTGGCGGCGGGCAATGTAGAGCGTGCGTTCAAATTCATCGTCATCCATGTCCTCGCCGCGCTCGACGAAGAGATGGCAGATGGAGGGCCGGGTCTCCCGGGCTTTCTGACCGAGTTCCTTCTCGTTGACCGGAACTTTACGCCAGCCGATGACTTTGATGCCCAGATTCTGGAGAATCAGCTTGGTGGCCAGTTTCGAATTGTGCTTCCGCTCGTCGTCCTCACGGGGCAGGAAAAACACGCCGACCCCGAGATCGCTGTCCTTCAGAAGATCGTATTCAAACTCATCCTTCAGCACCTGACGGAAAACCTTGTGCGGAATCTGAGTCAGGATCCCGGCGCCGTCGCCGGTTTTCATGTCCGCCTCGGCGGCGCCGCGGTGAATGACGTTGCAGCAGGAGGTAATTCCGTAACGGAGAATGCGGTGGCTCTTTTCCCCGTGAATATTGGCAATGAATCCGACCCCGCAGGCATCACGTTCCAGCTCCGGAAGGTGCAGGGAGCCTTCGTTGGGAATCGGGACGGGATAGTGGTGGTTCATGTCTTTTTAGTGGGGAGATCGGTTTCCACGGAAAGGGAAACCTCGGTTGAGAAAAACCGGGGGACAGGTTCCTTCGGCGCAATTGGCGTGCCAATCAAGGGATTCTTGAGGCGGTTCGATCTGTTATATGAGAAATCGGCCAGGGCCCTTTGCGGGGAAAGATGAAATTAAACATCCCAGTGCCAGGGAGCTGGACAAAATTCGGATAAAGAGCGCTCCGGCGGATTTATTTCCAGTTGGCCGGCAGTCCAGGCTTGGTGGCGCGCAGAATCTGGAGAATATCGCGCCGTTCCCCGGCGGAAAGGTGCGCAAAACGGGGTGAGGGTGTTTCCGCGGTCAGAATTCCGTGCAGGCGCTGGTAAAGCAGATCGAGAAATTTTGGAGGCAGATTATCCCAGAGCCGGCTGTAAATCAGATAGCTGCAGCGGTATTTGAAAAGGCGCGTGAGAAGCTGGAAGTCCGTCAGCGCCCGGCCATCCGGGCTGGCGGGGCGGCCCTCGCGGAAATCCTTCTGAAAATCCGCCCCTCCCTCAATGCCGCCTTCCGGCAGGGCGGCCTCGCCGGAGAAGAGCAGATACTGCAGGATTTTGTCCGCATGGCTGTCCGCGATGATTTTAGCGGTGCCGACCAGCTCCTCCGTCGGCGGATCCCCGAGTTCCCGCCGCAGCTCCGCCTGCCGGAGAATGGCCCCGCGCATGGCGTAAGCCGCCTCCACTAAACGGCTGGTCATGCCGGTCTGATGCTCCATGACCATGAGGGCCACGATATCGCTGTCGCCGCGCGCATAGTTTTTGGTGGCGAAAAAGGCGTCCAGTGAATGCAGATTCGCCCCTTTTTCCACATCCAGAGTCACGGTCCTGCCTTCATTGACGGCGATCCCATTGCCCCGATGCCGGGCCATGCCATGCTGTCCGGTGACATACCATCCCCCCCAGCGGGTTTCGAAAGGGCTGGTCTGGTCGATCAGGGCCGTTCCGGCCTGATAAAGAGGCGTGCCATCCCTGTCGGGGAAAACAGAGCGCACCATGATCCCCGGCACGCCATTCGTCATCCCGGCTCCGTGGCAGTCGAGACAGTTCTGTGGCCGGTCCATGCGGGGCACGGCCCGGTCGGCCCGGTGAAAATCCAGGATGTAAAAAATTGGACCCATCGCGGGATCAACGGAGGCGATTTCCATCAGCCCGCCGGGCACCCAGGCGGCGTAACACTCGTCATTGAAATAAATGGCCCGGGGATTCTCCGGCCGGATGCGGTCGCGCTGCACGCTGGTTTTGGAAAAGACCAGAATCTGGCTGCTTTCCTTAATTTTCAGCCGTGCGAGGACCGCTTTCACCGCCGCCAGATCGCCGCCAGCGGGAAGCTCAAATTTTTGAGACGTGAAATCGCTGTCCAGCTCCGACCCCGCATCCGTCAGGGGAGTGCTGTAATAATTATGCGGCGGCTCCTCATATTCAAAACGTTGAGCCTGTGCCGCCGGAATCACGCCCGGCAGGGCCGGGAGACAGAACAGGGCAGCGGGAATAAATGGCGGGAACTTGAAAAACTTCACGGGGCAGGGGAAATCCGGGAAAACAGGTTCAGAGGAAACGTGGTTTTTCGGGTGTTTTTCGCATAATCCCCTCAAACCCGCTCCGGGACCGGGTTCATCCGTGCCAACGCCAGTCAGGCGCTGCCCGGCCGCTCCGTGTGGCGGACCAGGAAAAACAGGTTTCTTTACAGTGGAGCGTCATGCGCGGCACCGTCACCGGCTTTGACCTGATTCCTCCAGGCTTCGCGCAAAAGTTCCGTAAAATTTACGGTTCCGGGATCCTATGGTCTCTTGGAAAGCGGACAAACCGAGTGAAAATCATGCCGTCGGCTCCGGTTCGTCCCCGCCTGGAGATGCCGGATTTCCCGTCTGGTTGTCCGCCACAATCTGTTCGCAGGCCATGCGGCAGAGCCCGATGAAAGTCTGCTCCGGCGGCCGCAGCGCCCGGCCGCTCTGATGGATGACCACCCAGCGCCGGCGGACCGGATGGCGGGGCAGGGGGATGGAGACCAGCGAGCCCTCGTCCAGCTCCTTCCGCGCCGCCCAGGGAGCCATGACCGCCACACCGAGCCCCAGGCGCGCGAGCTGCTTCATGATCTCGAAATCGGGGATTTCCACGTAGGAGGAAAGATGCACGCCATTCCGCAGAAAGTAGTCCTCCACCCGCTGGAAGGTCATGCTGCTGCGGCGGTAAAGCAGGAAATGCTCCTCCGGCAGCTTGCCGGGATTCAGCCGCTGACGTCCGGCCCAGGGATGCATGGGCGAGACGATGAAATGCAGCTCGTCCTCAAACAGCGCATGCGAGGTCAGCCCGCGGAACGTCGTGTCCTCCAGCACCACCGCCAGATCCGCCTGGCCGCGCTCGATTTCCAGCATGGACTGCGGCGTGTCCTCAAAGCGCACCACCACCGAGACCTTCGGATAACACTCCCGGAATTCCCGCAGCACCGGAGCCAGAATACGGTGGGCGATGGACGAGGTGAACATCAGGTGCAGCTTGCCGCGCGAGTCGGTCAGGGCGCTCTCCAGCACCGTGGAGGCCTCCTTCAGCGACTCGAAGACATGCTGCACCTTGGTCAGGAAAAGCCGGCCCTCCGGCGTCAGGTGGCTTTTTTTGCCTTTTTTATGGAACAGCGGGCATCCCGCCTGCTCCTCTAGGCGCTTCATGCCGTGACTCACGGCTGACTGCGTGACATGCATCAGCGCGGCGGTCGCGGTGTGGCTGCCTGTTCGGGCGAGGGCCGCAAAGACGCGGAGCTGGCGGATATCGAAGTCCTCGGACATCATGAATACAATTCACGATTTTCGCGAAAATCAATCACGATGAAACTGATTCCGTTTTGCGCCCGTGGCACTCGCGTTGCTCAGTCAGATGGCATGCCCCCCCGCGCCAGGATTTCCCAGAACGCCACTCTCCGCCTCGGCTTTGTCCCGCTGACGGACGCCGCTCCGCTCATCGTGGCCCGGGAGCTGGGGCTTTTCGCCAAACATGGGGTGAATGTGGAATTATCCCGCGAACTCGGCTGGGGCACGGTCCGGGACAAAATGGTTTACGGGGAACTCGATGCCGCCCACGCGCCCGGCGGCCTTCTTTTTTCGCTGCTGGCGGGCACGCATTCCGCCGCTGTCAAAGTCCGGGCGCTGATGCTGCTGAGCAAGCAGGGCAACGCCATCACGCTGTCCCGCCGGCTTTGGGAAAAGGGCGCGCACGACGGGAAATCGCTCAAAAAAATCATCCGCGTGGAATCGCCGCGCCTGCCGGTTTTCGCGGTGGTCGCGTGGTATTCCACCCACCATCACCTGCTGCGGCTCTGGCTGAGGGAATCAGGTATTGATCCTGACAGACAGGCGCGCATCACCGTTCTTCCGCCGCCGCTGGTCGGCGAGCACATGCGGGCCGGGCTGATCGACGGATTCTGCGTCGGCGAGCCCTGGAATTCCGCCGCCGTGCTCCAGGGTGATGGCTGGATCGCGGCCACCAGCCGTGATCTTGCGCCCGGCCATCCGGAAAAAATCCTCTTCGCCCAGGCCGGGCTCATGGACAGCCGTCCCGATGATTTCAACGCGCTGCGCGCCGCTTTGAAAGAGGCCTGCGCCTGGTGCGGGCCGGCCGAAAACCGTCCGGCGCTGGCGGCGATGCTGAAGGAGCAGGTCTTTCCCAGTCTCTCCGTTGAAATCGTGCGCAACGCCCTCGTCGGGCCCTGCGATCTTGGTGCGGGCGTTTTCGCCGAATCCCCCGCCTTCCATCTCTTTGCTGCCGGAGAGGAGGCTGACACCACCGTCGATCAGGCCCTCTGGATCCTGAAGCCGCTGGAGGAGGGGCACCTGCGCAAACTCAGCTCCGGGCAGCGCATGGCCGCCATAGCGGCCTATCTGAACCAGCCTCCCGCCGCCGTTTCCGGCTTCACCGCCGCCGTGCCTTCACTTTCCCGCATCTGACGCCACCGGCTCCCCATTTTCCCGTCCTCCCATCAAATCCCTTCTCTCCCATCGCCGACATGCACCTTCCCATCATTCCTGAAAATGCGCCCTTCAGCGAAAGCCAGCGGCTGTGGCTGAATGGTTATCTGGCCGGACTCTTCAGCGGGTCCAGTGCCCCTGGCACGGCTTCCGCCGGCGCTCCCGCGGCTGCGGCGGGTCCTGTTCTGGGACCTTTGCGCTTCCTGTTCGGCACGCAGACCGGCGGCTCCGAAACTTTGGCCCGGACTTTCGCCAAGGACGCCAAAAAGAAAGGATTCCAGACTTCCGTCTCCGGCATGGACAGCTTCGCGGAACTGGATTTTTCCAAAGAGACGCGGCTTGCGGTCATCACCAGCACTTACGGCGAGGGCGACATGCCGGACAACGCGCAGGCTTTCTGGGATTTTCTCAGCAGCGGCGGGGCTCCGGATCTCAGTCACGTCGAGTTCAGCGTGCTGGCGCTCGGGGACACGGCTTATGCCAAGTTCTGCGAGGCCGGGAAAAAGTTCGACGCCCGCCTGGCGGAACTCGGCGCCCGCCGCGTGCACGACCGCGTGGACTGCGACGCGGATTTTGAAACCGCCGCCTCATCCTGGTTCAGCGGGTTCCTGACCAAAATCAGCGGCGACTCCGCCACCGCCAGAATCGGGACCGCCAGCGCTGAAGCCGGGGAAACGGAAGCCGCCGCCGCTTACAGCAAAAGCAGGCCATTCCCGGCCAGACTGAAAGTCAGCCGCCCGCTGAACGGCGCGGGTTCCAGCAAGGAGACGCGGCATGTGGAGCTGATCCTCGACGGATCCGGCCTTGAATACGAAGCCGGCGACGCCCTCGGGGTGCTGCCCAAAAACTGCCCCGCGTTCGTCGAGGAAATCCTGCACGCCGCCGGTCTGCGCGGTGAGGAAACGGCGCTCCTGGCCGATGGCCGCCCCTCCACCCTGCACAGCGCGCTGGTTGAAAACCTGGATCTGAAGCCATTCCTTTCCGCTCTGCCGGAGAAGGGCCTGACTCCGGAATCGCTCATCGCTCCGCTGCGCAAACTCCAGCCCCGGCTGTATTCCATTTCCTCCAGCCCCAAAGCCCATCCCGGCGAGGTCCATCTCACGGTCGGCATCGTCCGATACGAATTGAACGGCCGTCCCCGCAAAGGCGTGTGCTCCACCTTTCTGGCGGAGTTTGAAAACCGCGCCGGAGCCGAGCCTCTGGTGCCCGTTTTCGTCCACCGCTCCCCGCATTTCAAACTGCCCGCGGACAATACCAGGCCGGTCATCATGGTCGGTCCCGGAACCGGCATCGCGCCTTTCCGCTCCTTTTTGGAGGAACGCCGGGCGACAGCGTCCTCCGGGAGGAACTGGCTGTTTTTCGGGGACCAGAAGAGCGGCTCCGATTTCCTTTATCAGGAGGAACTCTCGGCGATGTCGGACGGCGGCTATCTGCACCGTCTGGACCTCGCGTTCTCCCGCGACCAGGAGGCGAAAATCTACGTCCAGCACCGCATGCTGGAGCAGGCGGAGGAACTTTGGCGCTGGTTCGGCGAGGGCGCGCATTTCTACGTCTGCGGCGACGCCTCGCGCATGGCCAAGGACGTCGATGCCGCTCTGCACCAAGTTGCTCAAACGGCCGGCGGCCGCACCGCGGAGCAGGCCGCGGAGTGGGTGGCCACCCTCAAAAAGGAAAAGCGTTATCTGCGCGATGTTTATTGAACTCCATCGCCAGGCACCGGGTGGAACAGGCACCGAAATCCCCTAGTCTCATTTTCCTTACGAACTTTTCCAAATCCATGAACGCTCTCCAGATCCTTGAGGAAGCCGCCCCGGCTCCCTTCGACGACGCTCAGAAAACCTACCTCACCGGCTTCTTCGCCGGCGTCCAGCAGCGCGCGGTGGTCTTCGCCGACCTCTTCGCTCTGAATCCTCCCGTCTCGGCCCCCATCAAAGCCGCCGAGGAGCCGGAGGAGCCGCCGATTCTCATCGCCGAGGAGCGGATGAAGCGCGAGGAGCATCCGCTCGACGCCTATCACCGCATCCTCGAAAACGCCCGCAGCAACAGCGCGCCGGAGAAGGAGGACATCTTCCGCTTCAAGTGGAACGGCCTGTTTTACCAGTCGCCCATCAACGACACCTACATGGCCCGGCTGCGCATTCCCGGCGGGCAGTTGAAATCCTTCCAGCTCCGCGAGATTGCCAAAGTCTCCCAGGAACTGACCACCGGCTACGTCCAGATCACCACCCGCGCCAATTTCCAGATCCGCAGCATCAAACCGAAGGACGCGCCGGAAGTCCTGCGCCGCATCCAGAGTGTCGGCCTCCACACCCGCGGGGCGGGCGCGGACAACGTGCGCAACCTGACCTGCAATCCCACCGCAGGCGTGGATCCCGCCGAACTGATCGACTGCACGCCGATGGTGAACGACCTCGCCCAGATCATCATCAGCCAGCGCGAATTCTATGATCTTCCCCGAAAATTCAACATCGGCTTCGACGGCGGCGGCCTGATCAGCACGGTGGAGGACACGAACGACATCGGCGTCAAAGCCGTGAGACTCGGCGACGAAATTCTGTTCCGCATCGGCCTTGGCGGAGCCACCGGGCACCAGAAATTCGCCAGTGACTGCGGCGTGGCGGTGCCGCCGGAGGAGATCGTGCCCGTGGTGGTGGCCATGCTCCGCGTGTTCATCAAACACGGAAACCGCGCCAACCGCAAAAAGTCCCGTCTCAAGCACCTGCTGGAAACCTGGTCCCTCGACCAATACGTCGGGGAAACTGAAAAACTCCTCGGCAAACCGCTGCGCCGCGTGCCCATCGAATCCACACCGATGGTCTGGCCCTCGGCTGAAATCGCGCATCCGCAGGTCGGCGCTTACGAGCAGAAACAGAAAGGCCTGCACTGGCTCGGCGTTTCCATTCCCGTCGGCCAGCTCACGCCGAAACAAATGCTGCGTCTGGCGGAACTCGCGGAAAATTACGGCTCCGGCGATATCCGCCTCACCGTCTGGCAGAATCTCATCCTGACCAATATTCCCTCCGCCTGGCTGGAGACCGTAAAGAAGGCCGTCGAGAAAATGGGCCTGCGCTGGCGGCAGACCCATGTGGCCACCGGCGTTGTCGCCTGCACCGGCAACCGCTACTGCAAATTCGCGGCCACCGACACCAAGTCCCACGCCATCGCCCTGATGAAGCATCTGGAGAAAAAGCTGAGCCTTGATCAGCCCGTGAACATCCACTTCACCGGCTGCCCGAATTCCTGCGCCCAGCACTACATGGGCGACATCGGCCTCCTGGGCACCAAAACCGCCGACGGCACCGAGGCCTATCACGTCTTCGTCGGCGGCGGATTCGGCAAAAACCAGGCCTGCGGCCGCCAGGTTTTCAGCGCCATGCCTTTTGAGGAAGTCCGCACCATGATCGAAACCATGCTCAAAGCCTGGCTCAAAAACCGCCAGAGCGCCGAGACTTTCCAGGAGTTCACCACAAGGCACGACCTGAATTCCCTGCAGATCATGTTCTGCGCCTGAGCGCCCTATGGTTTAAAAAAGTTTTCCATCCCCGGATGCACCGGTATTTTCACTCTTTGATGACCGGAGCCGCCCAGGGGACAAACACATACCCGTTGGGGATGGGGTTGTCGAAGTTGTTCATATTGTTCATGCGGCGCAGCTCCTCCGGGGTGGTGGCGAACTCCCGGGCGATGGTGTCGATGGTTTCCCCCCCGGCGACTTTGTAAGCGGTCATGGGAGTGGCGGCGGGAGCACTTTCCGACTGGTCCACCGGGGGCAGCGGATCCTCGGATTCAACGATGGGCAGGCGGGCGGGCGCGGAATGAGTGAGAGTGGTGGCGTCCACGGCATGGGACCGGGCGCGCTGGCGGCTGCTCCCGCTGTTCTCCGCTTCGGACGCGCGGGGAGAGGACGATTTCCCCGTGTCCGCCAGCACCGGCGCTTCCCGTTCCCGGACAGGCGTGCGGGCGGGGGAGGAGCGCTCCCTTGCGGGCGTGTTGCGGGAATTTGCATTCCGCCCGGTGCCCGCACGTGAGGCCACCTGGGTGGCAGGCACGATCAGCCGCTGATTCACCTGCAGGGAATCGGGGGACACTCTTCTGTTGGCGCGGGCCAACTGAGCCCAGGAAACGCCATTCGCAGCGGCAATGGAGGAGAAATCCTGATTCTTCCTGACGATATGGTAATAAGTGCCCGGGGGTGGCGGCGGCAGTTCCTTCTGTTTCGGGGCGGACTCCTTTTGCCCGGGGGGCCGGTCCGGCGTGGCGGGTTTGGAGGGACTGGATTGAGATTGAGAGCGGGGACGGGGCGTGGGGGGAGAAAGATCCACCGTGTTCCCGTCCGGGATGCCGGTGGCGGGCACCAGCAGGGACTGGCCGATGGAAAGATGGGAATCGGAAAGCCGGTTCATGGCCATCAACTGCTTCACACTCAGGCCTTTTTTGTCGGCGATGAGAATCAGGGTGTCGCCTTTTCTGACTTTATAACTGGCAATGGCGCCACTGGCTCGCGGTTTGGGGACAGCATTATCCGTATTTTTGCGCGGTGCTTTTGAGGGAGTGGATTTCCTGACTTCCGGCTTCACTCCCGCCAGCGGGGAGGATATGGATTTGGAGAATTTGCGCGAATCAGCGGATGATTTCCCCACGTTTGCTGAAGTTTTGGCCACAATCCTTCTGGCTGGCGCGTCCGGGATCACCAGGGATTGCCCTTTGAGAATAAAGTGGGGCTTCACCTTGGGGTTCAGGCGCTGAAGGGTGGTGATTGAAATTCCGTGCAGCCTGGCGATGGAGGTGAACGTTTCTCCACTGCGCACGAGATGGGAGGCCGCTTCCGCTTGCGACCCGGCCATAGATATGAACAAGATGCAAAAGAACAGTCCCGGGAATCTCCAGAGTTGCGGATATTTCATATAATCGTATATTTTAAAATACCATCCCATTCATTTCAAATAAATCCCGCGCTTTATGGGAAATTTTAGAATTCATTGTGGTGAACCCCTCATCCTCCCCAGTCTGCCGGTTTTTTAAGCTGCGCCTGACCGCATCGGTCCTGTGTCTGGCGGGATTCTGGATGTGTGCCGGCAGGGCCTGGCAGCCTGCTGTGTCCGGAATTTCCTTTAATGGAATGAGCGGCCCGCCCGGGGCTGCGGACGGAGAGAATCCGACGGCGGTTCCCGCAGTGGAGGCGGTGCCGGTGGTGATCCCATCGGTGATGATTGACGCCGGGCATGGGGGTGTGGACGGAGGCACTCCGGCGGGCGGCTGGATTGAAAAGGAATGGACGCTGAAGGTGGCCCTGGCGCTGGCGGAGGAACTAAGGTGCCGGGGACATGTGGTGGCCCTCACGCGCACCGGCGACGAGACGGTGCCTCTGGCGGAACGGCCGGATCTGGTGAACTCCGCTCCGCGCACAGCGGTCATTTCCATTCATTTCAATGCGGGAGCGGCGGATGCGCGCGGGATTGAGACCTGGTATTCCTGGCCCAAACGTCCGGAAGTCATGGAGCAACTGACGGCGGCGGCGGGTCTCCGGCCGGATGAAAGTCTGCCTGATGAGGGCAGCGCCCTGGCTTCCGCCATTCAAAGTTCCCTCTGCGGCAAAACCGGAGCGCGTGACCGGGGAACCAAAAACAGAGTGGATCTGGCATTGACCAGCCGCTGTCTGTGCCCGGCGGTAATCGTGGAATGTGGTTTTCTCTCCAATCCCGAGGAGGGAAGACTGATCCGGGAGGAGTCCTACCGCGCCAGGCTGGTGCGCGGGATCTCCGATGGCTACGAAACCTGGCTTCTGAACCGCTCCAGCAAATCAGCGGGAGATATTCCTGTCGTGCAGCCCCCGCTCCGGAACGCTGAAAAACCCGAGGACAGCGGGGCCGAGCATTGACAAGAGGTCGAGGCTGCCCATCGGGCGGATTTTGAATGAAAGGTTTACGCCCGCGCTCTGGCGACGGCGGACTGCATGGCGTCGTGCTGTTTGTCGATGGACTCGACGAGGCGGGCCTGGACGCGGAAGCGGTCGAGGTTGTGGCCGGGGCGCTTGGTTTTGAAGTAGAGATCGCCGTTGAGGTGGTCGGTAAGGAAGCGGAGGCCGGTTTCGAGGGTGATCAGCTTGCCGGCGAAGGCGAGCTGGTCGATTTCGGCGGAGGTCAGGAAGGATTTGGCGGTGCTGAGGTAGCCCGCGACGAGGGCCTGGAACATCGGGAGACGCATCTGGACGAGGCTGGTGTCCTGCTCGTCCTCGGCGGTGGAGATGGTGGTGGTGCGGACAAGATCACCAAAATCGTAGAGCGCGAGGCCGGGCATGACAGTGTCGAGGTCCATGACGCAGATGCCCTCGCCGGTCTGGTGGTCAATCATCACGTTGTTGATCTTGGTGTCGTTGTGCGTGATGCGCTCGGGCAGGGTGCCGGCGGCGTGGGCATCCAGGAGGACATCCACCGAGGCTTCGTGGGAGCGGCACCAGTCGAGTTCGGCGGCGACGCTGTCCCTGCGCCCGGCGCGGTTTTCCTCCGCGGCGGTCATGAGGGCGTCATAGCGGCTGCGGGTGTGGTGGAAATTCGGAATGGTGTCCGCGAGGCGGGGCAGGGGGAGATCGGCGAGCAGATGCTGGAACCGGCCGAAGGATTTGGCGGCTTCCCCGGCGAGCGCGGGGCTGTTCACGTGACTATGGGCCTCCGCGCCCTCGACGTAAAGATAGGCGCGCCAGTGGTTGCCATCGGTGTCCGCGTGCCACGTCCGGCCGTCGCGGCAGGGAACAAGGGTGAGGACCCGGCGGTAAACTTCAGGCAGGTTCTCCGCGTGAAGCTTGTCAGCGATGTGCGTGGTGACCCGCTGGATATTCTCCATCACCAGATCGGGCCGCGTGAAAATGCTGTGGTTGATGCGCTGGATAATATAACGGACGGGCGTCCCGGCCTGGCTGACGCGGACCTCATAGGTGTCATTGATGTGTCCCTGGCCGCACGGGGCGTGACTTAAAAAGTCGCCCGGCATGAGAAACTGACGGGTGAGGCGGGGGATATCATGGGGGCGACGGTCGGACATGGACGGAAACCGGTGGAAAACTCGGGAAAAACGGTCCACGGGTTAGCGGTATTCCGCGCGCTTCACAAGGCTTTTGCGGAGATCAATTGAACGCGTGCCCCCCGCAAGGCTCCAAGACTGGTGAAACCCCCTCCCTTTCACATGAAAAACCGCTTTCCCCTGCTCCTGCCGCTGCTCATCGGCGGATTTCTGGCCCTGGTGCTGCTGCTGCTGCTGCCGAGGGACTGGATGGGGGACTGGGGCCGCGGCGGCACCCAGCGGCGCCAGATCCTGCCCGGCGCGAATCCCCGGCCACCGCAGCTGGCGGAGGAGGAGCCGGACAGCGCGCCGGAGATGATGGGCATTGATCCGCGCTGGACCGAAGCGTCAGAAAAAATCATGGAAAGCCTGCGCCGCCGGCTGGAAGGCAAGGACGCGCGGGACAAGGAGGCGCTGCTCACCTTCAAATCCGAGGAGGCTTACCGCAAATTCCTGGAACGCGCCGCCGCCGCCGGACTGAAGGTGGTGGGGAAGATGGATGCTTTCCAGGCTGTCCGCGTGGCTTACGATTCGCTGGACGATCTGCACAAGGACATTCTGGAAAATGCCGGCGACTACGGCGATGTGTCCGCCAATTATTACGCCTACATGCCCGACACTCCGGCAAAGGAGGAGCGGGCGGCGCAGAGCGAGGTGGCGTTCGGGGATGAGATGCTGCCGTTTCTGGGCGTTTTCGGTGATCACAGCAGCTGGGGAAAAGGGGTGACGGTGGCGGTGCTGGACAGCGGCGTCACGGCGTATGCGGGTCTGGATCCGGGGCAGGTGCGCTACATTGACATCGGTCAGGGACTGAGCGGCAGTGGATCGGAGGACGGCCATGGCACCGCTGTGGGTTATCTGGTGGATCAGGTGGCCCCCGGAGCGGAGATTTTAAGCATCCGGGTGACGGGGGCGGACGGGGTCAGTGATCTGTTCACTCTGGCGCAGGGGATTCAGACCGCCGTGGACAGCGGGGCATCGGTGATCAATATCAGCCTCGGGGCCTATCAGAATTCCCTGGTGCTTTCGGCGGCCATTGCCTATGCGGCGGAGCGCGGGGTGGCGGTGGTGGCGGCGGCGGGCAATGATCAGGCGGCGCAGCTCACGTGGCCGGCGGCTGACAATCGGGTGGTGTCGGTGGGGGCGGTGGATGCGCTGGGCCAGCAGGCGACTTTTTCAAATTCCGGCGAGGACCTGAGCATGACCGCCCCAGGCTATGGCATCAACACGCCGTGGTTGAATGGCGCGAGGGTGGCTTTTGACGGAACTTCCGCCAGCTCGCCCATCGTGGCCGGAGCCATCGCGGCGATTCTTTCCCAATATCCGCAGATGACCACCACCCAGGCGGCGGCGTTCCTTCAGAATCACAGTAACGATGAGGGCGCGCCGGGAGCGGACGCCAGCTACGGGGCGGGCATTCTCAATCTGGGCTGGGCCATGAACAGCTCCAACCCCCAGTATCTCGACACCGCCGTCGCCAGTCAGCACTTCAATAATAAAACGGGCCAGGTCGAGATCACGCTTCAGAACCGCAGCGGCCTGGGCGTGAGTGGTCTGCAGCTGCAGCTGACATCGGGCGCCTCACAGAATCTGTTCAATGTCCCGGCCATGATGGCGGGTTCCTCCTACACCGTGGCCTTTGCGGTTGATCAGACAGCGCTGAACTCGGCGGGCGGGGTCACGGTGCGGTCGCGTCTGATCAATCCGTCAGGAGTTTCGGACGCCCTGCCCGCGAACAATCAGCGGGGCAGTGTGATTTCCAAAAAATAAACCTTGAGCCAAGGGAGAGATCAGCCCGTTGGGAGCGTGATGCGGCGTTTGCTCAGGACGGCGTAAAGCAGAAAAGCGATGCCCACGCCGATCATGAAGAGGGAATAATACTGCCCCTCCGTGAAGCGGCCGATATAGCGGTCCGGTTCGCGGAACTGTTCGTCAAAAATCCGCAGCACGGCATAGAGAATGAAAAACAGCCCGGTGAGCAGGCCGTGGCGCGCGCGGGGCCATTTTTCGCGGACAAAAAACAGAATGGAGAAAAGCAGCACACCTTCCAGCGCCGCCGCGTAAAGCTGCGAGGGATGCCTGGAGGTGAGCAGCGGCCGCAGGGCTTCCGCAAAGGCGTCGCTGGAGCGGGACAGCGGCATGATTTTTGAATGCCAGTCGTCCAGGACGCCGTCCGGGAGGGTGTTTCCATCGATCAAAGCCCGCACCTGTTCCGCTTTGGCGGCAATGACAGGATCCGGATCATCAAGGCGCCATCGGGTGGCTTCCTCGGGAAACTTCATGGCCCAGGGAACGGAAGCCGCCCTGCCGTAGAGTTCACCGTTGATGAAGTTGGCGATTCTCCCGAAAAACAGGCCAATGGGCGCGGCGGCCACGAGATTGTCTCCGAGGCCGCACCAGGAGCGCTTGTGTTTCCATGAGTAATAAAGCGTGAATAGAAACAGCCCGGCAATACCACCGTGGCTGGCCATGCCGCCTTCCGTGACCCGGAAAAAGAGGAGGGGATCCGCCAGAAACTGTTCCCGGTTGTAAAGCAGCATGTAACCAAGCCGCCCGCCCAGCAGCACTCCAAAAAGGGCGGCGTAGGTGATGAAATCCGCGACTTCGGGCTCCTTCAGCTCGCCGATTCCCCGCCGCGCCCAGCGGCACAGGAGCCACCATCCGACCGCGAAACCGGCCACATACGCGAGGCCATACCAGCGGATCTGCACGCTGTCGGTGATGCGCAGCAGGACGGGGTTGAGTCGATGGAGGTATTCAGCAAGAAAGATCACCGCCGAGCGGAAACCATTCCCCGGCGGCTTGCAATAGCGGAGGAAATCGGAAAAACCGTGAGGCTTCAGCCCATAATCATCCCTTACCGGGGGGGCTCGGTTTTTCCGGCTGGTTCCGGAACCTCCCCGGGTTTTATAAAGGCCTCGGGCGGCGCGGCTTCGCCGCGTTCCTTCAGTTTGGCCATGCATTTATCAATTTTTCTCTGAATGTTGGCTTTTTCAGAGCGGTCCTGGCACAGCTGCAGGGCTATCGCATAGTAACCAATGGCCTGGGGATATTGTTTTTTGAATATCGCCAGATGATCGCCGAACTGGTTGTTCACGGATTCGATATTCAGCCCCCAGCGCATGGCGGTGGCAAAAAAGGCCTCAGCCTGCTGTTTCTCCCCCAGATAGTCCGCCAGCGAGCCCGCGAGACCGGCGGCGTAGGGATTCTGGGGATAGAGCCGCAGGGAGTGGGTGAGCTGATCCAGGGCTTTCCGATAGAAGATACTGGCGAATCTGGGAGCCATCTCTTTGGCAAGACTGGTGTTCAAAATGCCAAGAAACCGCCAGGCGTGGGCGTTCTCCGGATCCAGGCTGATGGCATTCTCCAGCGTGCCGCTTGCCGCCAGCCACCCTGAAACGGAAGTGGCATTGCTGACTTCACTGGAACCTTTGGCCCAGTAATAATCGGCGGGAGCCAGCGTCCGGCTTTTATTCAGAAATATCACGGAAAGGCCTGCGGTGACGAGGGCAAAGCCAAGCAGGGCGGGGCTGAAGGCCGGAGGGATTGTTTTGCCGGAGGAGGCTGAAGGGCGCGGCTTTGAAAATCCCGGTGCTGCCAGGAAACCCATCAGAATAGCCGCCATCACCACATTGATGCCAATGTGCAGATTGAAATCCACCATGGAATGCACCGCGATTCCCGCGAGGGAGCACAAACTTCCGGCAGCCAGACCGGTGGCCATGCCCGCACCGGAATCCCCATCGGGCTTTTGCCGGATCCGGATGATGCCGAGAAGCGCATGGATGAAATGGAGAACCACGGCCGTCAGAATCAGGAGCAGGCCGACAATGCCGTAGTCAGCCAGACACTGCAGCAGATCATTATGGGCATAAATGGCATCAAATTCCCCGACGTAGGTCATCCAATTGGTGTCCAGCGTCCGGAACGCTCTTTCCATATATTCGTAGGACCTGGCCCCTGTCCCAATGATGGGACTGGTCTGCCATTGCTCCAAAGCGGCATCCCATAAAGCGCTGCGGCCACTCAGATGGCTCATGAAATCCGTGGTTCCGTAGAATTTCCGCATGGCCAGAACACTGACTGTCAGCAGCAGGGCAAATCCTCCGGTCAGGGATAAAAACCACCATCCCATCGCTTTGCCGGAGGTTTGACGCTTGCCTGCCGAGGCTTTTAGAATCACAAGCGCAAGGCAAATGAAAAGCGGCAGCGCGCAGAAAAACCCGACGACTCCCCCGCGGCTGGTGGAAAAGCCCACTCCCAGCCCGCCGACTGCAAAAATGACGCCGCACAGACTGCGGAGAAAAGGGGAAACTCCGCGTCCCAAAACCGCCACTCCCAGTAAAGGAAACGAGGCCAGAATGAGAAATCCGGCCATATGGTTGGAGTTTCCGAAAAACCCGCTGGCGGATTTCTCCGTCACCCGTCCGAAGCCGAGACTTTCGAACACCATAAAATTCTGATCCTGGAAAAACTGATAAAGTCCCGTGATCACGTTGGCGAGAATCAGAACCGCGAACGCGGCCAAAATTCCCCCCCTCTGCCGGGAATCAGTGAACCGCATGGCAATCAGAATATAAGCGGTGATGGCGGTGGTGGCGAAGACCAGATCCTGCCGGGCGATCCACTGCACCTCGGAATTCAAAGCCCGCCAGGCGACATAAGCGTAAAATCCCAGCATGAGGCTCACGCAGATCCATCCGGGGGGCCGCGCCGGCTGCCGATGGCGCGAAAGAAGATTTCCGACTCCCGCCACGGCCATGAATCCCCCCCCGTACCAGAAAGGCGCGGTTTCATCCCATGTTCCCAGAGTGCCCAGCAGCAGCAGGCCGAAGAGGAAAAACAGGAGCCATGCAGATTCCACGTAACGCATCATGGCCTGAGGCTAGTGGCCGCCGCGAAAGAATCAAGCCTGTCCCGGCCCATGGCTTTAATCGCCGGAAAGCTGAATTCCCGTTGTTGCACTGCCGCCACGCAGCATGAATAGTGCCGCGATGTCAGCCGGAACCTGTAATTCCAAACAAACCGATTGGCCAGTGATTGCCCTGTGGGCGGGACTGGCGGTGACTTTTCTGTTTTTCTTCGCGGGACTGGGGCGCTTCGGGGTTGTGAGCGGGCAGTCGGCCTTTGCCTGGCTGATCTCCACATGGACCAAGGAGACAAACTATGAGCACGGCTGGCTGGTGGTGGTGGTCACCGGGTGGCTGGTGTGGAGGGCGGTTCCCGGTTTTCGCCGGGCGGAAGTCGGCAGCAATAGTTTTGTGGGCATCGGCATGGTGATTTTTGGTCTGATCATGTTTCTGGCGGGCTGGCGGACGATTCAGCCCCGGGTTGTCGTGGCATCGGCTCCGGTTCTCATTCTGGGGGGGCTGATATACACTCAGGGCTGGGCGCGTGCCCGGCATATGGTCTTCCCGCTGAGCATGTTCGCGTTCGTCATTCCTCTGCCGGGTTTTCAGCAGATGACCACCGGCCTGCAGCTCATCGCCACCAAAATGGCGCATCATGCCTCCGCTCTCTTCGGAATCACCACCGTGCTGGCCGGCAATAAAGTGTATGATCCCAGCGGAAACTGGGGCAGCTGGGAGATTGATGAGGGCTGCAGTGGTATCCGGTCACTCGTGGCTCTTATGCTGGTGACCTATATTTACGGGATGATTGTGCATAAAAAATGGTCTGAGCGCCTGTTTATTTTTGCGGCCTGCGTTCCTATTGCCATTATCGCCAATGCCGTGAGAGTCACCTCCATTCTGGTGGTGGCCAAGTTTGATATTGAATTCGCCAAGTCCACCTGGCACGATTACTCCGGTTTTCTCTCTTTTGGCGCCGCCTTGGGTTTGCTGATGCTGATGAGCACGCTCATGCGGCATGGAATCCGCGCGCTGAAACCCAAGGTGACGGTTACCAGGATTTCCAGCACCCCGGGATCCTCCGCCGGCGTTTCCTCCCCTCCCAGGGATAAAAGCTCCGATATGAATGATGGAGCTTCTCTCCAGCCTGCGGATCCTTACTAAGCCTCTCCTTATTTTTCCTCATGTTCCGTCGATTTCTGATTCTTCAAATTCTCGTCCTCGGAGGCCTGAGCACGGTATTTTTGCTTCCTCCGACGCCGGATATTCAGCCGTCCGCGGTGATTGTGGATTCCCTGGAACGTCCCGACCTGCCAAGTCTGATGATCATGTCCGGCTGGACAGGAGGGCCAAAGGTCAAACCCACTGAGAAGGAACTTTCGTCTTTGGCTGACGACACCAATTTCGCCAGACGGAATTACACGCGCCGGCTTTTATCCGCGAATGGTGATGCGGAGGCCGCGCAGTCGCTGCAGGCGTCCATTGTGCTCTCAGGCAAAGATATTAATAACAGCCTTCACCGGCCTGAGCGGTGTCTTCCCTCCCAGGGCTTGAACATTGAGTCCAGCACTGTGATGAGTGTTCCCTTGAGAGGTGGCAAAACGTTCAATTTGACCAAGCTCCACTGCTCAGCGACGGACAAGGGCTCCCCGGAGCGCAAGGGAAGCGGACAATCCTACGTTCACCTGAATTATTACTGGTTTGTCGGGCGGGACTCCCTGAAACACACTCATTACGGGCGCACCCTGAAGGACATGAGGGACCGTCTGATCGAGGGTTACGATCAGCGCTGGGCCTACGTTACGCTCAGTCTTAATCTGCTGTCCGGCCAATATCAGGATGAAACCGGGAAAATAGTGAATCAGAAAGCTCCGACAGAGGAGGAGGCTGACCGGCTTGTCACGGAATTTGCCGCGGAGCTGATGCCGGAAATCATCAGGCTGAATGACATAAAGGACTGGGATTGAACGAAAGTTGCCTCTGTTGACGCTCCTTGCGTTGGCTGAAAGGCCGTGATAGCCTTTCCGTCCGGAGCACGGTCTCCACAACCCTCAAAAAAGAAATGTCGAACAACGAAAACAAGCCTTCCACCCCGGAAGGGCCCGAACGCCGGGGAACTCCCGGAAATGGCGGCGGCGACCAGGGGTTCAACTGGAAAGGCCTGCTCTGGCTTTCCATAGCCCTCAGCCTGATCGCCACAGGAGTGCTGTGGCGCACCTCCACTCCAGGCAAACCGCTCGTTTATTCCGAACTGGTTTCCGCACTCAAGGACAAAAAGGTGGATACCGGTAAACCGTTGAAAGTGATCACCTCGCAGGGTTCCTCCCTGGACATCATCAGTGGTTTTCTGTTGAAGGATGAAGGCCAGCCGGTGCCTTTTAAAACGCAGGTCAATCTTGATTTCAAAAAAGAGGAACTCCTTGCCCTCTTCAAGGAAAGCAAAATCGAACCCACTTTCGAGGAGGATGCCAATATCGGGGCCAACATCATTGTGACCCTGCTGCCGCTCCTGCTGCTGCTCGGACTCGTGTACTTCTTCTTCCGTCAGCAGATCAAGATGGCCGGCCGCGGAGCCATGAGCTTCGGTAAAAGCCGGGCTAAAATGCTGACGATGGATAAAAATAAAATCACTTTCAAACAGGTGGCGGGGGTGGACGAGGCCAAGGAGGAGGTCTCCGAGCTGGTGGAGTTTCTGAAAGACCCGAAAAAGTTCCAGAAACTGGGCGGGCACATTCCCAAAGGCGTGCTGATGGTGGGTTCCCCCGGCACGGGCAAAACCCTGTTGGCCAAAGCCATCGCCGGCGAGGCGGATGTTCCGTTTTTCAGCATCAGTGGATCAGATTTTGTGGAAATGTTCGTGGGTGTTGGCGCCAGCCGCGTCCGGGACATGTTTGAACAGGGCAAAAAAAATGCCCCCTGTTTGATTTTCATTGATGAAATCGATGCTGTCGGCCGTCACCGCGGTCATGGCATGGGCGGTGGTCATGATGAGCGTGAGCAGACCTTGAACGCGCTGCTGGTGGAAATGGATGGTTTTGACACTACGGAGGGCGTGATCATTATTGCGGCCACCAACCGTCCTGATGTCCTTGATCCCGCGCTGCTGCGTCCTGGCCGTTTTGACCGTCAGGTCACGGTGCCGCTTCCCGATGTGAAGGGGCGCGAAGGTATTCTTAAAGTTCATGCCAAAAAGGTGAAAATGGCTGCGGATGTCGATCTTATGATCATCGCCCGCGGCACTCCCGGTTACTCAGGTGCTGAACTGGCAAATGTGATCAATGAGGCCGCCCTTATGGCCGCGCGCCGTGGAGCCAAAGCGATCACAACCCGTGATCTGGAGGAAGCCCGCGACAAAGTGCGCTGGGGGAAAGAGCGCCGCAGCATGGCTATTTCTGAAAAAGAAAAAGAAACCACCGCTGTGCATGAGGCTGGTCATGCCATTCTCCTGGAAATGCTTGAGCATACGGAGCCCCTGCATAAAGTGACGATTATCCCCCGCGGTCCCTCGCTCGGCTCCACCATGTGGCTGCCGGAGGAGGATAAATACAACACCCGGAAAAACGAGCTGCTTGATGAACTCGTGGTGATTATGGGGGGACGTGTGGCTGAGGAAATGACCTTTGGCGATGTGACCAGTGGCGCTTCCGGTGATATCCGCCAAGCAACCCGTATCGCCCGCAAGATGGTGTGCGAATGGGGCATGAGTGAAAGCCTGGGCATGGTGGAATATGGCGATAACAATGAGCATGTTTTCCTGGCGCGCGATATGGCCGGCACCCGTGGTTTCAGCGAGGACACGGCACGGAAAATTGACGCTGAGATCAAGCAGCTGATTGATAATTCCTACCAGCGTGCCCGGGACCTGCTCACCAAGTACCGGAATGAAATGGATGTGCTGGCTAAAGCCCTGCTGGAGTATGAAACACTCGACGGTGCCAATGTCCGTGAAATTATGCAGCAGGGACAGCTGCTGAATCCTCCGCGCAGCAAACCGCCAACACCTCCCGCTCCTCCGGCCATTCCCGAAAACACTCCTGGCCGCAGTGAACCGGAAACGGGAGATTCCCTTCCTCCTAGTCTGGCTGGCGCTCCAGCCTGATATGCGCTCTTTCGACCGCCGGTTTCCTTTTCAGGAAGCCGGCGGTTTTTTATGACTGAAAGTCTGTGATTTTTCTCTGTTGGCTTGCCTTTGAATGGAAACAAAATTCAAACTGTTCACAATAAAAGCCGGTGATCCTGTGAAAGCGCGGCTCTGTTTCTGAATGTTCAGTGAATACCCATAAAGAACGAATTGCCTTTTTTGGCGGCAGTTTTGATCCTGTTCATTGCGGTCATATCGCTATTGCTCAGGCGGCGGTGAATCAATCTGCCCTGGATCGTGTGATTTTTCTTCCTGCGGCAAGATCTCCTTTGAAGCATCATGGACCCAGGGCGGGAGGGGAGCTGCGGCTGGAAATGCTCAGATCGGCCACGGAGGGTTTGCCTTGGGCTGAAGTGAACGGATGGGAACTGTTCCGGCCTGCTCCAAGCTATTCATGGCAGACAGTGGAATATTTTACCAGCCGGAACCGGACACCCTCCGAGTGGTTCTGGCTTATGGGCACGGATCAGTGGGAAGCGCTGGAAAAATGGAGCCGTTGGGAGCACTTGGCCTCAATGGTCACTTTTCTGGTTTTTGGCCGTGACGGCGGGAAACCACTTCAGCGTTCCGGTGTGCGCGCTCAGTTTCTAAAGGGGCAATTCCATGGTTCCTCCACTGCAATCCGGTCTGAAATCGAGGCCGGGAGAGGGATTGAAGGCTTGGTTCCGCCGGGAGTTGAAAAAATAATTGCCCGGAACAAACTATATCATCCTTTGCGGGAATAAGTCTGGGCGAACATCTTTGGGATTAATCACCCGCGACTTCTCCAAAACAGTAAATGGGAAAGAATTGGAAAATTAATAAAAAACCAGACCGCTGATGCCCGCTGCAATGCCGAGGAGGCTGAGGAGGGCCATGAGGCCGGCAGGGTAGAATGTTTTGGACTTCAGAAAGCCCGGCAGGAAACGGCCAAGCAGGAGCACGGACAGCGCCAGTCCCATGATGTAACCGGGATTCACACTGCTGGAACCCGTTTTAAGAAGCGCGATAATCCCCGAAGCAACCAATCCAACCCCTGAAATGCCGCCGGCAACCAGTGAGGCCATACTTTTGGCACGGATGTAACCGAGAATGCCAAGAACCAGACTCACGGCACCGAAGAGGACAAAATAATCCGAAAAAGGAAAACGCATGGCGAAAATTTAAAACTGATAAAAATGAAAGTCCGGGATGACGAGGACGCCACCGCAGGCTCTGAATGTTGTTGCAGGTTTACAGTTTTACCAGAGCGGGCTTCATGGTTTTTTCGCATGGAGGACCCATCACAGAAAGCAAAATGACTTCCTCCGGAAAGTAAAAAACGCCGTCAGTTCAGGAACTGACGGCGCTTGTGGATAAGGGAAAATTGAGTCTCAGGGACGCAGTGCCACTTTTATTCGTCTCCGATACTGAATTCATCGGCAGAGAAGTCGTCATCATCATCATCCAGCATGCTGGCCATGGCGGCGACAGCGGCGGCCATGCCGGCTTTTTTGCGGGCTCCCTTGAGCGGGCGTGGGCCCGGATCCTCTTTTTTCTGAAGTGCCCGCCGGAGTTTTTTCAATGCGATATTCTGCAGCTGACGGATACGCTCACGGGTAACACCGAATTCCTGACCAACTTCCTCAAGCGTTTTGGGTTTCTGGCCGTTCAGACCAAAGCGGGCATCGATAATTTTGCGCTCGCGCTCATCAAGGACATCCAGCAGACCATCAAGCTGGTCGTGCATGTTGCGGTGACTGAGAATTTCATGGGGCGTCTGAGCACGGTCATCACCGATGATTTCACCGAATTCCGTGCTGTCGTCCTCGCTGATGGGCGCATCAAGCGAGGCCGGGCGCAGGCTGGCGGCTTTGAGCTGGGCGAGTTTGGCACGGTCGATGCCGATTTCCTCGGAAAGCTCATCATCAGTGGGTTCACGGCCCAAATCCTCGGACATGGACATGGACACCCGGCGCATTTTCGAAATTTTGTCCACCATGTGGACGGGCAGCCGGATAGTTTTCGACTGATTCGCCAGAGCCCGCTTGATACTCTGCTTAATCCACCACGCGGCGTAAGTTGAAAGCTTGCCGCCCTTGTTCGGGTCGAAGCGTTCAACCGCTTTCATCAGACCAATGTTACCCTCGGAAATAAGATCCAGAAGCGGCAGACCGTAATTGGCGTAGTCCTGGGCGATCTTAACGACCAGGCGGAGGTTCGCCTTGATCATATGATCCCGGGCGGCTTTGCTGCCATCCTTGATTTTGGCCGCGAGTTCGATTTCCTGTTCAGGAGTCAGCAGTGGAGTCTTGCCGATCTCCCTCAGGTAGATTTTGATGCCTCCGTCAAGTTCCAGATTGGCCATAGCGGTGTGTGGGAAAAGCAGGTGGGTTTTTGAAATTACGTCGCGGAAGGAGCGTTTGGTCGGTCTGCTTCTCTCTTTTACGACGGGAAGCGTCTCCAGAGCGCGGATTTAGGAAAGTTAGTCTTCTTTTTTGGCCCGATCAGGAGAATCAGCATTCAGCACTCCGGAGCCGGTTCCGTCAACAGCGTTTTAAAAGTGGATGCTTGAAAATGAGAAGAGATGTTCTCCACAGGGGATGGACTGAAAAATTTAAAAATTGCGCAGGGCCTCCAAATTGATGCGGAAGGATGAACTTGAGCCTCATTTTTGTTCAGCACGGACTGTGCCCCGGTGGATTCTTACTTGTTCCGAATGACTCTCACTCCGCATTTGATTTTTGAATGGTGAGCGGTGAGGCTTGTCACCGCGCCGTCGGCCAAGGCTGCGGAGCAACTTCTCCCGTCACCCTCCCTCCATCGTTCACCATTCATGAACTCTCTGCTGTTCCGTCCTTTGGCCGCCCTGATGCTGGGTGGTCTGATTATTGCCCATGCCCAGGCGGCGGATGAGGCAAAATCCCCGCAGCCTCCTTCAGCCGCCGCTCCCGCAGTCTCCCTGATCGAACCCGCAAAGCTGAACGAAAAGGCTCCGGAGAATTTCAAAGCGAAATTCACCACCACCAAGGGGGATATCACCATCCAGGTCAGCCGGATGCTTTCCCCGAATGGCGCGGACCGTTTTTACAATCTGGTGAAATCAGGTTATTTCACGGATGTCGCCTTCTTCCGTGTCATTCCGGGCTTCATGGGACAGTTCGGCATTCATGGCGACCCCACAGTTTCCGCTGCCTGGCGTCCGGCTAAAATCAGTGATGATCCCGTCAAGGCCAGCAATATCCGCAGTGCCGTCACCTTCGCCATGGCTGGCCCCAACACCCGCACGACGCAGTTATTTATTAATTTGGCGGACAACCCGAATCTCGACGGCATGGGCTTTCCACCTTTCGGCAAGGTCGTCGAGGGCATGGATGTGGTCGATAAGCTGAATGGCGAATACGGCGAGGGGGCGCCTAAAGGCAGGGGACCGGACCAGGGCCGCGTCCAGCAGGAAGGCAACGCCTATTTAAAGAAGGATTTCCCAAAGCTTGATTACATCAAGTCCGCCAGCCTGCTGAAATAATCCAATTCCGTTTTCCCGCATCCCGAGCAACCAAACCCACATGTCCGACATCCGCATCATTCTCCACACCGGCAAAGGTGACATCGAAGCCACCCTTTTCGCCGACAAGGTCCCCATGACGGTGGCCAATTATCTGAATCTGGCCGGGAAGAATTACTACGACGGCATTGCTTTCCACCGTGTCATTCCGAATTTCATGATTCAGGGCGGCGATCCGACAGGAACCGGTTCTGGCGGTCCCGGCTATAAATTCGGAGATGAATTTGTGCCTGGTCTGAAGCACAGCAAGCCAGGGATCTTCTCGATGGCCAATGCGGGTCCCGGCACCAACGGCAGTCAGTTCTTCATCACTCACGGTCCCACGGACTGGCTGGATGGAAAGCACACTGTTTTTGGGGAGGTCACCAAGGGGCAGGATGTCGTGAACGCCATCCGCCAGGGGGATAAGATCACTTCCATCGAGGTTCTGGACTCCACGGATGATCTGTTCGCCGCCCAGTCGACCAACATCACCAAGTGGAATGCCGCCTACCGGCGGTAAAACTTCCGGCCGGCGAAGCGGAAAAGGAAAATTTGACTTGTCGAAACTTTTTCTTCTTGCCGCGCCCGCCTCTCCCGCCCACAATGCTCCCAGCTTATGAAAAAAATCGGCGCTATTCTCTCCCTTGTCGGTCTGCTCTCGCAGAGTTCCGCCCTCGCCTGGATCGGCGGACCCTACAGCAATAACACCTATGACGGAAATACAGGCGGTGTTTTTGGCGGCACGATCCGTGGCGCTGGAACCTCGGGCATTTTCAAATTTGCTCAGGACAACCAGCCTTATGTGAGCACTTTCGGTGACTCCATCGTTTACCATAAGGGCATGGCTTATTATGGTGAGTGCTACGGTCAGGTGGATTTCAACAGCAGCAGCATCTCCGGCATCACCAACGGAGCCAACAATGGCACCAATGGCAGCGATCCGAACCAGAGCCCATTTTACCGCAGCGTGTTTGGAACAGGCTTCGGGGTGCAGAACGGCACGGATGCGGGAAATGCCACCACAAACGTCTTTGGTAACATCAACGCAGCCTCCGCCAACAGCTACTGGAGCGGCAAAATTGAGAGCAAAAAGTTCGCGATGCGTTTTTCCGCCAAGGGTGAGATGAGCTTCTTCGGCAATGCCAGTGAAGTCACCATCACCATTGATGCCGTCAGTACGGGGGATCTCCAGGAGCCACGGGGTAATGCCGACACCGGTTTGAACAGTAACCCCACTGCCGCCAATGCCCGTTCCGCTTTCCCTGGCACTGGTTCTGTCGTGCAGACCGTCACTACGGAAAATAACTATCCGAACATCACGGATACGGTGAAAATCAAAGTTTACGGCAGCCGCACCAGCACAGGTGTGCAGCAGCCTGGTAACTACGCCGGTTAATTTCAATTCTTTAAAAGAGGGTGGAGAGCAATCTCCACCCTCTTTTTTGTGGCTGAACACCAGGGACTGAATGAGTGTCTCACATTCGCTCTGATGCCGTAATTCACCCCTTATTCGGCCAACTTGTGATCTCCAGACTTCTCACCATTCTGATTATTGGCTTTTGGCTGGTAATGACCACGCTGCTGATGCGGGCCATCTGGTTTCCGGCGGACAGCCAGCTGGATGTGGTGAGTCCAGGCGCGGTTTTTCGGCTGATCGCCGCAAGAGGGGAGGCTTCACATCTGGATATTTATGAAAATCGCCGGGTAGTGGGAAAATTAAATATCACCCCCGCCTCGCCACAGCTTCCCGGGGATACACAGGAGATCCGTATCCATCTTGATGGAAATTTGGAACTTCGCCTTGTTGCTCAAAGGCTGTCCATCAACGGCAACTTTGTCCTCAGCCATGAAGGGGATCTGGTGGGAATGGATTTCAAGCTGGAGGTGAAGGCTCAAAAATTGAAGCTTACCTTGAATCAGCCCTCGCGTGAGCAGGCACCGGTGATGAAACTGACTTTGGGCGGTCTGCTGCTGCTGGACACATCTCAAACTGTGAAGAATGAGGCAGGGATAGAAAGTAATCCCTCAGTGGCGCTGCTTCTTGGACTGATTGGAATGTCATCCGCTGATTTTGACGCCATGCGCCGTCAGGCGCACGTGGAGGCGGCGTCCACTGTTGTGGATGCGCGCCAGGGAGAGTTTGAACTCAATGGCTCAAAGCACCGGGGTTATATTCTTTCTCTAAGGAAACAGGGAAATGCCAGTTTTCGCCTTTGCGTGGAAAATACCGGACGGATTGTCAGTATCGAAACTCCGACATCTTACCAGTTGCTCAGTGATGAACTGAATGAGAATCCGCCATGAGCCGCCTGTTCTGATTGGGTTGTTATTTTTCCTTATTTTGCTCCCCCCATGATCCGCACCCGCGATCTCACCATGCATTACGGCAGCCTTTGCGCGCTGCGGAATTTGAATCTCGATATTGAACCCGGAGAGTTTTTCGCCTTTCTGGGAGCCAATGCCGCAGGGAAAACCACGACCATCAAGCTGATCACCGGTCTGCTTCGGCCTACGGCAGGGGATGCGTGGCTATGCGGGCATCATGTGCAGAATGAACCCCTTCTCGCCCGTAAGGCGCTTGGTTTTGTGCCGGATGTGGCGGTGTTTTATGACAAGCTGACGGCATTGGAATTTATGGAATTCACGGCGGATCTTTTTGAGATTGAGGAAAAGCGGGGGCAGCGGGTGGCTGGCGAGTTGTTTGAACAGTTTTCTTTGCGGCCCTATGCCCGGGAACAAATTGAGCATCTCAGCCATGGCACCCGTCAGCGGCTGGCTATTGCGGCGGCATTGCTTCATGATCCAAAAGTGATTATTATTGATGAGCCGATGGTGGGTCTGGATCCGGTGCATGTGCGGGTGGTTAAGGAGGAGCTGAAGGCCCGAAGCCGGGCTGGAGTCACGGTTTTCATGTCCACGCATCTGCTCAATATTGCCGAGGAGCTTTCAGACCGGATTGGCATTATTCACGACGGCCAGCTCGTGTTCCTCGGAACTTTGGAGGAATTGCGCGCCAGCCGCGGAAACCGGGAGCTGGAGCAGATTTTTCTGGAGATGATGTCCGGGGGGCCTCAGGAAAACCTGATCCGCCGGTAGCCTCCGGAGTCTGATCGCAAACCAGCCTTTTCCCTTGGTGGCGTTGACAGAAATCGGAGAATTCCCTAATTTACTCCTGAATTAACCAGAAATGTCCTCTCCCCCGCCTTTCCCCTCACGAGTCACCGGTCATACATTTCGTGCCGCCTGCACAGTGCTGGCCGGCATCGCGTTCGCCCAGGGCGTGGCGTTTGCGGTAGCCTGGCGGGAAAACAGGCAGGGAACCGTTGTGGGCAAAACCGCTTTGGACCGAAAGTTTCAGGAAAAGCCGGAGATCAGGCCGGTGGAAATTAAACCTCCATTGCCGGAGGGGGCAGATCCTTTCGCCAGCGCTTTGCCTTTTGAGCAGGACTCAGATCCGGCTCAAACAGATTTCATTCCCGCTGGGAAATCCCATCCTGAAGCGCCGCCGCCGTTAAAACAGAAGTCATCCAT
The DNA here is from genome assembly GCA_040386695.1 of Verrucomicrobiota bacterium. Classification (GTDB taxonomy): domain Bacteria; phylum Verrucomicrobiota; class Verrucomicrobiia; order Verrucomicrobiales; family V1-33; genus CAIZWU01. The sequence goes on along the minus strand of JAZKFB010000025.1, from coordinate 120,164 downwards.
GCCGGCTGAGGCGGTTGTGGTCAAACCTTTGGTGAAAGCCGCCCTGCTGGACATCCCCATTACGGATGAAGCCTGTCTTCAGCATCTGGACGAGGGGATTTACCTGCGCGGGCGTGGAGAAATGCAGGGGGCACTTGTGGAACTGAGAGCCGCTCTCGCGCTGAATCCGAATCATCCCCAGCTGCTCTACCAAACAGCCCGCACGCTGGACATGATGATTCAGGAGCAAAAATCCATGGTGCTGTGGGAAAAACTCAGGAAACTGGGCCCCGGCGCTGGAAATTGCTACCAACTGGCGGTTGCCCGTCTGAAGGAGCTGAGCGGTGTCAGCACAGCTGCCGATTCCGGTGAAGCGGAGGAGGAGAAAGCGGGCCGGTTTGTTTTAGGCGAAGTAACCGCCGAGCGGCTGGCCGATACCGTGAATGGTGAGATTCTGCGTTTTCACACCAGCGTGAAACGCCTGCAGACAGAGCCTGTGGAGGTGGGCAAAATCTGGATCAAACTTCACCTGTTTGATATGGTGAATGGACGTCATATCGCCCGCACCACAGCGGTGGTGAAGGCGGAGGCTCTATGGCTGGACCAGCCTGTGGACTGGGCGGATGGAGTTGAAAAATTTGATTTTGAATATCGCCAGCCGCCCCTGAGCGCTGACGAGATCATGAAGCTGGGACAGCGGAAATATTATGGATATGCGGTTGAGTTGAGATATGGGGATGAGGGACAGGAAAAATTTGAGGATATGGTGGCCGAACCCAGGGAACTGGGGAATTTTGCCCGGGAGCTTCCCGAGGAGACTGGTGGCCCTGCCGCAGGAGAAAGTATGGATGTTCCGGCCCCGGCGGCGATTCATGGCCAGCCCGGCGGAACTCTTTTCCCCGGTGATAAATTTGACCGTTAAGGCGGACGCGCTCCTCCTTTCACTCCCTGCATGGTCATCCTGATTGCCAGTGACAAAACGAGAATCCGCCGCGGGCTGGCTGACCGTTTGAGGGAAAGCACTCTCCACCGTGTGCTGGCTGCGGCTTCAGTGGCGGAAATGGAGGCGTTGGCGGAAATGGAGGGAGCGCTGGATCTTCTTGTTTTTTCAGCGGTTTTCTCAGAGCCTGGAAAAGAGGCCCGGATCCGTCTTCGGGCCCGGTTTCCGAATCTTCAGACCGTGGTTCTGGATGATAAAACGCCCTTGGAGCAACTGATGGCGAATCTGATGGAATGGGTGACTGTGGATCCTGTGGACTGGGCTCATTCCGGGAGCTTGGAGGGGAAAGTGGAGAAATTGGCCGAAAATACAGATGCGGAAGCGGTTCCGGCGCCTTCCATACCCGCCGGAGGGGAAGTGCGTGGTCAGGAGATGTTTTTGACGGAAGTGGAGCACATCCGCGAAACCGGGGCGGATACCCCAAGGCCGGACAACACCGATGGGGAGGCGGATGACGGGAACCCGGGCGATGAGGGGATATTGACGAAAAAGGCGGACAGAATGGAAGGCTCCCCGGTTATTCTGGGGGATTATGAGCTGCGGGAACTGATGGGATCCACGGACACCACCCTGATTTACGGCGCCATGCAGCGCTCGGTGCGGCGGACCGTGATTCTGGAATGTCTGCGTCCTGAATTACTGACGGATTCCGCGTCGGTAAAACAATTCCGGCAACTGGTGCGCGCCAAAGCTTTGGTGTCGCATCCGGTGATCGCGGCCGTTTATGAGGCTCAGGAAACAGGGGAAGTGCTTTTTTATGCCGGTGAGCTGGTACCAGGGGAAAACCTGCCGGCGTTGGCCGCGGCGGGGCGTCATTTTCCCCAGCAGACGCTCCTGGGTCTGATGCAGGCCACGGCGGATGCCATGGTGTGGATGGCTGAGCATGATATTCCCCACGATGCGGTGCGGCCTGAGCATTTACTTCTGGGGCCGAACGGGACTCCCCGGATGCGGAATCCGGCCTCGCCCCTGTCACCCCGGGAGGACACAACAGCAGGATCACTGGCCCAGCTGGCTGCCGTTTGTCAGCGGTTGTCCGAGCCCCGCAGCGCCCGGACACGGGAGTTGGCGCATGTTGTGGGATTGATGCGGTCCCCCGGCTCCCACGGGATCCATTCATGGAAAGCCCTGGCGCGGGAAACACGGAACTCCCTGCACCGCCTGACGGAAGCCCACACCTCCAATATTCCTGAAAGCCACGACCGGATGCTGGCGAGACGCCGGAGGAAGCGTCATTTCCTGGGCTGGGCCGTCACGGCAGTGGCTCTGATGGCGGGCACCGCGGGCAGCCTGATGTGGTGGCGGCGGTCCCTGCGGGCCAAAGTCAGAAATCTGGATGGGCTGGTGAAAATTCCGGCCGGTCCCTTTATTTTCCACGACGGCCAAAAAGTGGAGTTGCCGGAATTCTGGATTGACCGGTATGAAGTCACACTGGCCCAGTATGCGGGTTTTCTGGAGGCTCTCCCGCAGGGCCCCATGAACCGTTTTGATCATCCCGACCAGCCGTCAGGCAAAATCTCGCATCAGCCCCGGGATTGGGCGGAGATTCATGAAAGCGCCAGAAAAGCCGGGAATTGGCTTGGCCATCCGCTCACGCTCAACAGCCCGGTTTTTAACGTGGACTGGTGGGATGCGTGGGCTTTTGCCAAGTGGAGGGGCTGCCGTCTGCCCACCGAGCAGGAATGGGAAAAAGCCGCCCGCGGGCCTGATGGACGCCTTTGGCCGTGGGGAAATGAGGAGAATCCCGGGCTGGCCAACACCGGCACGGATGATGCGGAGCACCTGCGGGAAAAGGGGGGCAGGGATGGACATTCCTGGTGGTGCGATGTGGACGCCATGTCCGGCGACATCACTCCCGAAGGCGTGATGGGACTGGCGGGAAATGTGGCCGAATGGACCGCCACTCTGGTTCCGGACCCGGATTTCCCCGATATGGAGGTGCCGGTTTTCCGTGGCGGGGATTTTCACCGGACCGTGCCTGTGCCCTTGAATGCCGGTCCATGGCTGGCGAAAGGTCCCCTCTACGCTCAACCTTTTCTTGGTTTCCGCACCGCCTCCTCAAAGGAGAGGCCCTGATTTGTCCCCTGACCCTTTATACGCCGCCATGCGCCCGCTTTTTCTCATTCTCTGCGGATTGATCACCGCTGTTCTGCTGCCTTCGGCTTCCGCTCAACTGGCCGTGACCATGACCATGGACCGGGAAAACTATATTTCCCTGGAGACCATCACGACCACGGTCACGGTCACCAACAATGTGGGGAAAGACGTCGTTCTGGGTGGCCCCGGCGGGACCAGTTGGCTGGATTTTCAGATTCACAACAGCCATGGCGAACCCATTTCCGCCGTTCGGGCGGTGCCGGTGGCGCCTTTGATGCTTCGGAATGGCGAGAGCCTGAAAAGAAGTTTCAGCCTGGATAAGCATTATTACCTCAGTGAAAGCGCCACTTACAATGTGCGCGCCGCCGCTTATTTCCCGGAACTCCAGAAATACAACGTTTCCAATCCGGTGCGTTTCACAGTGCAGGCACCGCGCCGCCCCAGCTGGGAGGAGGTTTTTTCCGTTCCCGCCAGCGCCGGAGTTCCCGCCGGATACCGCAAATATCAGCTCTTCACCTTCAACGATCTGACCAAATCCTGGCTGTACTGCACGCTGATTGATGAAAGCACCCAGTCGGTCCTGGCCCGTGTTCCTTTAGGGGAAATTGTGCCCGACCGGATCCTCCAGCCAGTGGTGGACAGAAATAAGCGCCTCAATCTCATCTATCAGACCACGCCCTCACTTTACACCTACCTGCAGGTCGATCCCGCCGGACGGGTCACTTCCCAGAAATTCTACAGCGCCTCCAAAGGCGCGCCCAAACTGGTGAAACAATCGGATGGAGCCACCGCTATTTTTGGCGGCCAGGTTTATGATCCCAGGGCGGACGCTCAGAGAAAAAACGCCATCCGCAAGCTTTCTGACCGTCCGGCAGGCATTCCGGAGTAAAAAACATCTCCGGACGGAGTTTGGAGCGTTATTCGTGAAGCTTCAGGTCCTGGGTTTTGCGGAAAGGCAAAGCTTGATATTCAAGTTGTCTGAAGTAACCTCCCGAAGATTCCCTAATTTCCCATGTCTCCCCTCAGCCACCGAATTCGATTTGGGATATGCCAGGTTATTCTCGCGGTGCTGACGTTTCTGACGCTGGCGGGACCGGCCAGCGCGGGAAAATTCAGTCGTGTGGTGATTGATCCGGGGCACGGCGGATTCGATCTGGGCGGCCAGTTTGGCTATCTTTATGAGAAGCACCTGGCTCTCGACGTTTCCCTGCGGCTGAAACGGTATCTGGAAGGAAAGGGAATCGCCACCACCCTGACCCGGCAGCGGGATGTTTTTGTTCCCCTGGCGGACCGGCCTGCGGTGTCAAACGCCATCGCGAAGTCCATTTTTGTCAGCATTCACTTCAACTATGTCAGCTACGCGGGGCCTGCGGGAACCGAGACATGGTATTACAGTGCGGCGGGCCAGCAGCTTGCCTCCCAGATTCAATCGGCGGTGGCCGCAGGGCTTGGCACACCAAACCGGGGCGTGAAATTTGCCCGTTTCAAGGTGCTGCGCTCCGCCAGCATGCCGGCCGCGCTGGTGGAGGGTGGATTCATCTCCACGGGCAATGACCGGGCGCGGGTTCTGGATCCGCGTTACCGGCAGCGCCTGGCGGAACTGGTGGGGGAAGGGATTCTCCGCTACCGCCGCCTTTAAAAATGGTGTCATTGGGCGCAGTGGGTTCCGGTTTGACATCCGCACCGGCCGCTGCTGGTTCTCCCTCCGTTTTATGTTCCGCATTTTCGACCGATATCTGGGCCGGCAGGTGATCGTGGCCACCCTGTTTTCGGTCACGGTGCTCAGCGTCGTGCTGGTTCTGGGCCAGATTTTCAAGAAACTGCTGGATAAACTGGTGGAGGGCATTCTCCCGCCGTCCGTCATTCTGAAATTTGTCGGTTACACGTTCCCCGGATCCCTTTCATTCACCGTGCCCTGGGGGATTCTGACAGCGGTACTGCTGGTTTTCGGGCGGCTTTCCGCGGACAACGAACTCATTGCCCTGCGCATGTCGGGCCAGAGCCTGCGCCGTATCTGCGCCCCCGTTTTTGTCCTGGCCCTGCTGGCCTCGGGACTGTGCTTCTGGATTAATACCACCGTCGCCCCCAATGCCGTCGCTGAAGTCCGGAAAATCACGCAGCAGTCCCTTAATGATCCGCAGTCGCTCTTCCAGCCGGACCGCATGATTGACCAGCTGACCGGGTTTTTTATTTTTGCGGAATCGAAGGAGGGCGACAAACTCAAAAACCTTCAGATCATCCAGCTGCAGAGCGGCGGAGGTTTGCGGCCTGAAAAATTTTTCTTCGCCAAGGAAGGCGAGGTGGTGGCGGGCAACACCGTTAAAACGCGCCGGATTGACATGAATCTGACGGACAGTCTCACCATCATCCGGGATTGGCCTGCGGAAGTGTCGTCCCGGCAGCTGAAGGCCATGAATGAGAAGCAGCTGGCCGCCTATCAGGCCACCCAGCGGGCCGGGCGGGATGGAGTTCCGACGGTCACCACGGCACTGACCCAGTACAGCCCGATCCCGGTGTCGCTGGAAAAACTTTTTGAACGGAGCGCCAGAATGAAAGTCGAGGGCATGACCATGTCCCAGCTGAGAACCGGCATGAAAGACCGCAAAGCTCTGGAGGTGAACGGGGCTGTGCCACCTTCCCATTCGGAAATGCTCACGGAGTTCAACCGCCGCATCAGCTTCTCCCTGGCCTGCTTCATTCTGGCTTTTGTGGGTATTTCCTTCGGCATCACCGCCCAGCGCCGGGAAACCTCCATTGGTTTTGTGCTCAGTCTGGTGGTGGGCATCAGCTACTTCGCCCTGATCATGCTGGGCGGCATCTGGCAGAATTCCCCCGGCAAATATCCGCAGCTGTGGGTCTGGCTTCCCAACGTGATTTTCGGAATTCTCGGGATCGTCATGTTCCGCCAGATCCAGCGGCGTTAAACGAGGGCCGCCTGTTTTTCACCATGTCCGCCAACGCCGCTCCCATTTTTCCTCCGCCTGCCCGCGAACGGCTGGATGCCGCCATGGCTTCGCGGGGACTGTGTGATTCGCGGGAGCAGGCCAAACGCCTCATTCTTGCCGGCGAAGTGCTGGTGAATGGCCACCCGGCGGTCAAGCCGGGGCAGATTATCAGGCCCGACGATCAGGTCACGGTCAAGGCCCGTCCGAAGTACGTCAGCCGGGGAGGGCTGAAACTGGAGGGCGCGCTGGCGGATTTCAGTATCAACCCCGCTGGGTTCATCTGCCTGGACGCTGGTTCATCCACCGGTGGATTCACGGACTGCCTGCTCCAGCATGGGGCCGCCAAAGTGTATGCCTTTGATGTCGGCACCAACCAGCTCGTCTGGAAAATCCGCAGTGATCCCCGCGTGACCGCACGCGAACAGTTCAATCTGCGGCATCTTCAGCCTTCGGATGTGCCTGAGCCTGTGGACCTGGCGGTGTTTGACCTCTCATTTATTTCCCTGACCCTGGTCATGCCCGCCGTCATGGCGGTGCTGCATCCGGAGCGCGGACAGATCGTCTGCCTTATCAAGCCACAGTTTGAACTTCAGCGCGGCGATGTCGGTCAGGGCGGAATTGTCCGTGACCCCGCGCTGCACGGCCAGGCCGTAAACCGCATCCGCACCTTCATTGCGGGGTGTCCCGGTTTTCACTGGCGCGGCTGTGTGCCTTCGCCCATCAAAGGCACGGACGGAAATACGGAATTCCTGGCATGGATCACCCGCTGTCCGGTGCCTGAGGCGGAGGATGGGGCGGGATTTAAACCCTGCGCAGCCGGGTGATACGCCCGCTGTTGACCCACTCGGCGACAAAAATATTGCCGGCGGCATCGAAACAGGCGTCGTGCGGGTGCAGAAATTTCCCCGCCACCCATTCCGTTCCGGCAGGGCTTTTCCTCAGGCTGCGGTTGTTCTTCATCACCAGCTCGCGCCAGGCCGGATCCTCTCCAAGATGGGTGATCACTTTGTCGTCTTTATCCAGCAGCGTGATGCGCGCGCTGAGATCGGGAACGAGCAGCGTCCCGTCCATCAGATCCACATTGGCGGGGAGAATGAATCCTTCCAGCGTTTTCAGATGTTTGCCCTCCAGAGTGAACCACTGCAGCCGTCCATTCGCCCGGTCCGTGACCACCAGCGACGGTTCTTTTCCGGGACGGGAGTCGATCCACAGGCCGTGGGGCGTGTTGAACTGTCCGGGACCGGTGCCGGGTTCACCGAACATGGATTTCCAGTGCCCGTCCCTGTCGTAGCGGTGGATGCGGTAGGAACCGTAACCGTCAGCCAGGAAAAATCCACCGTCCGGCAGGAATGCGAAATTGGTCGGTAAAAAGGCATCCCGCCCCCAGCGGCTTTTGGGATGCGTGTCCTCCCCCGCAGGATAAAGCCCGGAATCCATCGGCGCGTGTTTCCGCCAGACGGTTTCGCCTTTGAGGCTGAGCTTGGCAAAACTCTTCACCTGCTGATAAGCGCTGACGTAAAGAAACTGCTCCTTCCCCTCGGTCCGGACCTCCAGACCATGTCCGCCACCCTGGAACTCCCCGCCGAAAGCACGCACGAACTTCCCTTCGGCGTCAAAAACAAAAATGGAGGGATGATCCTTCAGCTTCGCCCGGCCCTCATGGATCACATAAAGCAGCCCCTCCGCATCAATGGCGACATTGTGCGTCGTCTGCCAGGAATATTTGTCCGGAAGCTGCGGCCAGTGGTGCTGAACCTCGTAACGGTGACCCTCCACGCCGATGATCAGCGGGGTGTCTGTTTTCCGCGCCGTGAGAACCCGGGGGCAGGAGACAGCGGCGGCCGCACCGGCACCGGCGAAAGTGGCGAGAAAACGGCGGCGGGAGAAGGGTGCTGAAGATTTCATCTGCGGCCGAGACTATCGGCCCGTCCGCGGGAGTCAATCCTCCAGGATAAAAGGGGAATTTCGGACTTCCATGCCGTCCTGTCCGGCCTCCAGCCGAACCGTCACTTATCTACTGGGATTGTGAATAGATTATCAGGTCTTTGGTCCGGGGCCGAAAAGACGCTTTCCGCCTGCCGGAAGCTGTGACAGGGCTTGCCGCATGAGAGTGGAACGGCTTAAATACATCATCTGGGCTGTGGATATGGACCGGGCGGCCGCCTTTTACAGCGGGGTTTTTCAGGCGGTGGTGACGCGGAGCAACGCGCACATCCGGGAATTGGAAATCGGTGGCGGAGTGATTGGCATTCACGGAGGCGGCAAGGGGCAGCGGACCTGGACCGGCATCAATTTCCAGGTCGCGGATGTTGTGACGGGGGCGGCGGAGGTCGTGGCTGCCGGCGGGAGTCTTCTCAAAGAGCCTGAGCCCGAGGACGGCGGGCCTCCGCACCTCGCCATGTGCGCCGACCCGGAAGGCAATGAATTCATGCTCTCCCGGAAGCGGCATCCGTAAAAATAGGAAATTCCCGGCGCCCGGGACCTTCAGGACCCTGGGCGGACCCGGCAAATTTGGGCAGGAGGAGCGCGGTTGAATTTGAAGAACCGCCGGGAGGAAACAGGCGGGAACCGCTCCCCGTTCGTCCAGTCTATGAACTCCTCCGCAGATTGGTCACCAGTCCTTCCAGACGCAGGCGCAGGGCCTCCTGGGTTTTCAGTTTGGAGTCCACGCTGCGGCAGGCGTGCATGATGGTGCCGTGATCGCGGCCTCCGAAGGCCTGGCCGATTTCCTGGTAGGAGGAACCCGTCAGCTCGCGGGCCAGATACATGGCCACCTGCCGGGCAAAAGCGATGTTCGCGGGACGCTTGCGGCTGGTCATGTCCGCAAGGCGGATGTCGAAGCTCTCGGCGATCGCTTTTTGAATGCGGTCGATGGTGATGTTTTTTTTCGACTCCTCCTGAAGCAGATCACGCAGCAGGTCCTCGGTCTGGATCATGGTGATCGGGCCGTGCAGGGAAACCCAGGAGGCCACGCGGAACAGGGCGCCATGAAGCCGGCGGACATTGCTGCGGATGCGGGAGGCCAGGTAGTCGATGACATTCGACGGAACCTCCACCCGGAGGGACTCCGCCCGCTTGCGGAGAATGGCCACCCGCGTCTCCTCATCAGGCGGGGTCACCTCGGCCATCATTCCCCACTCGAAACGGGAGGCCAGGCGGGACTCCAGATTGCGCATTTCCGCCGGCGGGCAGTCACTGGAGAGCACCACTTGTTTATTGCCGTCGAAGAGGGCATTGAAGGTGTGGAAAAACTCCTCCTGGGAGCGCTCCTTGCCTGCAAGAAACTGAATATCATCAATCAGCAGGACATCCGCCTGGCGGAAGCGTTTGCGGAACTTCGGCAGGGAGTGGTCCTGCAGGGCATTAATGAACTGATTGGTGAAATCCTCACTGGTGATGTAGAGAACGCGCGCTTTCGGACGGGTGTCCCGGATGTGCGCCCCGATGGCGTGCATGAGATGGGTTTTGCCCAGCCCGGTGCCGCCGTGGAGAAACAGCGGGTTGTAGGCGCGGGCGGGACGCTGGGCCACGGCCATGGCGGCGGCATGGGCGAACTGATTGTTAGCACCCACTACAAATGACTTGAATGTATGCCGATGCGTAATGCTGCCCTCATCTCCGGGGATGGTCTCCTCCGCGGAGGTTTCCAGCTCCGGCTCAGGCTCCAGTTCCAGCTCCGGAATGGCGGTGGGAGGCGGTGGGATTTTGCGGGCGGGCAGGGGAGGGGGAACGACGGGGGCCGCCGGGAGCTGGGCTTTGACCGCACGGGCGCGGCGGGCCGGAGCCGGACCGAGCTGCTGGGGAGTGTCACCGGAGCATTCCAGCTCCAGCAGTGGATTGATGCCGGTGATGGCTTTGAACGATTCCCCCAGGGGCGGGAGATAATTCATTTCAATCCACAATTTGTGGATGGCGTCAGGCACCACCAGCCGGGCGCGCCCCTCATTGATTTCTGTCAGAAAGAGGGATGAGAACCACCGCTCATAAGCGTCCGCCGAGATTCTGGTTCTAAGATTATCAACGACATGCGACCAAAGCGCGGCCAATGGGGTGCGGTCGGACATGGCGGTCGGTGCGGGATTCTGCGAAAAGATGGAGCGAAGGCAGAAAGTTCCAGCTTACCGGAGCGGCGGGGCGCACGGGAGAGGGAGAGGGGGAGTGGAGCGGGTAAAATGAAGGAGGACAGGGCAGCTGATCATGGGGAGCATCTGAAAAAATCCCTGCCGCCGGAAGCCCCCCTTCAGCATCGCGGTACTGGTTATCCGCACAGGCACTGAAATGCCGGGGAGAACAGAGGATGCGGACATGGGGTGAGGGCGGTGGACTGTCCGGCCGGAACATGCTAACTTCAGTTCCGGCCGGACGTCACCTTAGCCAGCCCGGGGGTGGTCACAAGACTTTTTTGGCACGCGGGAGAAACTTTTTAAAAAATTTCTCCTTGAAAACCACCTCGTTAGGGACGGTGCGGGAGAAGCCGCGGGAACCAAACTTTTTTCGAACATTCCACAGGCGCGGAAAAGAGCGGAGTGAATGATCAACCGCTTATGGCGGGCCTGTTTTTTTCATCCGGCCTGATATTATGAAGGTGTGAAATTTTTTCGGGAAGCCTCCTGTCAACGCGGAAGGGAGGAGCTATTAAGTTTTCGGGTCAGCTCCGGATGGCCCCTTGTGAACCGGTGTCAGCGGTAAATCCGGCCTGCCGGGTTCAATTTTGACACCCGATGCCAGTCCAGAGGAATTCTGTGAAGGCGGGCAATTTGAATCCCCGGGTTTCCGATCACCCGTCCCTGAATTCCGATTGTTGCCCCCTACTGCGGGTTGCCGGTTTTTTCCCTGAGCACTGCCGGAAAACTGTTTTTCAAAGGGAATGGTGCGCGATACAAGGTTCGAACTTGTGACCCCCTCCGTGTCAGGGAGGTGCTCTACCACTGAGCTAACCGCGCGATACGCCGCCTATCGGGGCGGGGCGTGAAGAGTAGGGGAAAAATGGCGATGCGCAACTGATTTTTAAATCCCCAAAGCAATTTTCAGACGAAAAGTGGCGGCAATGCTTTCCTTGGTTCCCGCAGTTCACCGCATGAGGGATTTCGGAAGGATGCCGCGCTCACTGCGGCTGCCGGCGGTGGCGGGGTGCGGTTTTGGGGGACCCGGCACCTCCGGGAAGGCGTCACTGCCCCAGCCTTCGGTGAGGCGGCTTACCAGTTCCTCGGCCACGCGGGAGGAGGCGTCGTCAATAGCCTGACGCTCGCTGAGCTGAAAATTGGGATCGAGGAAAACGGAGGTGGAGCCGCTGATGTTTCCTCTGGAGAGGGTGGAGCCGCTCACGGGATCGTTGACTGTATAGGCGACGAATAAACGAAGTTCCAGTTCCCGGGTGCGCAAAGTGTTGTTGCGGGCGCTGCGGAGCTGGCGGCGCTGGAATTTTTGGATCGTTCCGTGGAGCACGGCGTCGGCATCCTGGGAGTCCACGATTTTGTAGGTGCCGTCGGTTTGAAAAAGACGGATGACATTATTGGTCACCAGGACGGACGACCGGGGTTCCAGGGTCAGATTTTTGAATGTGGGAACCGCCAGGGTGGTGATTTTCTCCATTTTGGCGGGTTTGTCGGAGCCCAGATGGTAACCGGCGCAGCTGTTAAGCAGGAGCACGGCTGCGGACACGGCGAGGCGGCCAGACAGGGGAAACAGTTGCATTTGGAAATGAAAGGACCGTCACGGCACGGAGCCCGGGAGAAAGGGCATGGACTGAAGCGGGGACGCCTCAGTTTGCCGGCTTGGGCGCGGCAGGCTCGACGGGGGCGGGGAGTTCGGGCTCCGGCTCGGATGGAGGCGGGAGGGCAGGTTCAGCCGGAGGAGCGAGGGAGGGAGGCTCGGAAGCCGGTGCCTCCGGGGCGGGAACCGCATCCCCTGGTTTCAGGTCGGAGCCGTCCGCAGGCGTGGAGGGTGCCGGAATGCTGGGAGGCTGGGAGGGATCCAGCAGGGCATTGTCGGGTTTCAGCATCCCGTCGGCCCCGGTGGGAAGATCCGGTTCGTCCAGTTGAATGGCGGGAATCTGATCATTGCCGGTCCGCATTTTCGGCTTCTGGACGGCAACTTTGGAGGCCGGGCCCGGAGGGCCGAAATAATTGGCTTTATTTTTCAGATCAACCGCTGCCTGCACGGCGAGATCTTTCGGGGAAATAGCCAGCTTGGGCAATGAATCCAGCAGTTTGGGATCCGCGGAGGTCAGGGCGGCGATGCGGGCGCGGGCATCGTCGAAGTGGGCATTGCCGGGGGAGCGCATCACGTCGCTGTAGTACAGGACGGCGGCTTTGCGGTTGCCGGATTTCTCATAAAATTTGGCGGTCTTCCATGCGGTGTCCGCCGCGAGGTCGTCCACCTGTGTCCGGGTGTTCTGAAGATCGGGAACCGCCTGATCCGGGAAAAGTCCTCCGGCTTCCTCGGCGGCCGCGCGTGCTTTGGCGATGTTGGCGGCGTCCCGGCTGCCGTCACCCACTTTGTCCAGATAGGTTTTGCCGACTTTCGACTGGGCATCGGCGGCCAGTGGGCTGGAGGGATAATCCTCAACCACTTTGCGGTAGGCGGCGATGGCGGCGTCCTGATCGTTCTGCTCCTCGTGGATTTTCGCGACTTCAAACTGGGCCTCCGCCGCGCGGCGTCCGCGGGGAGCGCTGGCGATCACTTTCTGGAACATGTCCAGCTGGTCCACAGGATCCAGCTTTTTGGCGATTCCGAGAAAGGAGCCGAGTTTTTCAGAACGTGACTGCATGGCGATCGCCATCTGACGGTCAATGGCTTCGCCAAATTGAGCGCTCTGCCTGTAGGTTTCGACCAGCTCCTGGTAAGTGTCGAAGGCTTTGCTGAACTTGCCGTCCCGTTCGTAGGCGGAGGCCAGGCGGAACTGGGCCACCGGAGCGAAGCTGGTCAGCGGATAACGGTCGACAATGCGTTTGTAGGAGGAAGCGGCGGCACCGGTTTTGCCGGCGGCGTCAAGATCCTGGGCCTGCTTCAGCAGATTGCCGGCCTCACCCTCGGCGGCCTGAAGCTGAGCCGGCGCCAGAGGCGTGTCCAATGGCTTGCGTTTGAAAGGATTGGGGAATGCGGAGGCATCTGTGGCCGTCACCACCACTGCGGCGGTAAGCGTGCAGAGGAGGAGGCGGGAGTGATCGCGATTCATGGCCCGAAGCATAAAAGGGGAAGTCAGGGGCGTCAAGGCGCACGCGGCGGCCTTGACGGTAACGCCTCCCGTGCCAGATCGTCAGTGGGAATGCAACCTTGGAAACCTGCTGATTTTTGTGGCGGGAGTGATTTGGGGGTGTGGCTCAGGTCTGTTTTTTGAGCTGTTGAACAGTTAATGATTTTAATTTCGAACAGAATGGTGTTTTTTAAGAAATCATAAATTTCACTGTGACTGATGAGAGCGGTTGTGCCGCTGAATTTTCAGCCTATTACAGGAGTGCCGATGCTTCGGAATTGCCTGATTCATTGCGGTGACCGAAGACTTCGGACGGAAAATTGAACAGGCTTGACGGTGGAGCGGCGGCAATCGTTTTTCGGGAAATTATGGAAATTTCCCATTAAGGCGGAAAATTGTGCGCAAATCTTGAAATTTCATTGACCTAAGATACCCGATGTGATTTATCAACCCTCCAATGTAAGAGTTGCCGCTAATCCCCACGCTTGACCCCATGCAAGGCTTCCCCACTGCAATTTTTTTCGCTTGGAAGAGCCGTGGCCGCAGGAACGGAGAATTATCAGGAGGATGGTTTTCCGGGGAAAAGCGCCCAAAATCCATACCCCGGCTCCGCCGTCGCCCGCCCATGACAGCGCCGTCCGGGATACCTGTGATTTTTCCGCGCCATGTCCGGGCGTGGCTACACAGTCTTTATGAAAAAATCAGGCTGCCTGACCTGCCGGTGCCTGTTCCGGCGGAGGGTGGCCAGTGGCTGATTTCTGATCCTGTTCAACAGCCGGCGAGGCCGCGCGAGGGACATTCAGGCGGACGCTGTCTGGCGCATCCGTCCCGGGCCGGAGGGATGCGGGCCGACAGCAGGCCCCGGCCGGAAGTTGCATGCAGGGAGGGGATGGAGGAGGAGGATCCGGGGGCCGGTTACCATATTCCGGTTCTGGAGGCGGAGGTGGTGGCGGCTTTGGAGCCACAACCCGGAAAATTAATTCTGGATGGAACCCTGGGCGGGGGCGGGCACACCAAACGGCTGCTGGAGGCGGGGGCGCGGGTGATGGCGCTGGATCAGGATCCGGAGGCTTTGACTTTCGCTCGCCGGCGTCTGGAGGAGGCGGGGCTTGATGAGGGGCTGGTGACCGTGCGTTTGAATTTCTCGTCCTTCCCGGCGCTGCTGGAGGAGGCCGGCCTGGGAGCGGTGCTGGACGGCATTCTGCTGGACATTGGCGTGAGCAGTCATCAGCTGGACTGCGGCGGGCGCGGATTTTCATTCCAGCATCACGGGCCTCTGGATATGCGCATGGATCCGGATGCCCCGCTTTCCGCCGCCGACGCCGTGAACACCTGGCCGGAGGAGGAGCTGGCGCGCGTTTTTTTCGAATACGGCGATGAGAAGGCGTCCCGGCGCGTGGCCAAAATGCTGGTGGCGCGCAGGACGCTGCGGCCTTTCATGACCACGGAGGACCTGGCCGAAGCGGTGGCCTCCGTGGTCCCGAAACGCGGTCCGGCGCATCCCGCGACCCGGGTGTTTCAGGCGCTGCGGATTGCCGTGAATGACGAGTTGAAGGTGCTGGAGTCCGTGTTGAATGCCGCCCATCACTGGCTGAAACCCGGCGGGCGTCTGGCGGTGATCAGCTTCCACTCCCTGGAGGACAGAATGGTCAAGCAGCACCTCCGCCGGCACAGCGAGGCGGAGATTGACCGTCCGGAATGGCCGGCGCCGCGCCCGAATCCCGAATGTTATTACCGTCTGGTCTCCCGTAAAGCCATCGTGGCGGGGGATGCGGAGCTGGCACGGAATCCGCGTTCCCGCACCGCGAAGCTGCGGGTGGCCGAGCGTTTGCCCTGACCTTTCAGTGTCTCTCCCACAAACCCAAAACTCCATCTCCTGTGAAACCCCGCTCACGCCCCAAGGCTCAGGCCCATGCCCCGGAATCGCTCCGTCCCGGCTGGATGGTGAACTGTGTCATCTTCGCGGTCCTGCTGGCGGCCATCGGGGGCTGTTACGTGTGGCTGGGCGTGAAGAAAAATGACCGCTCCTCCCAGATCCGGGCCACTTACCGGGAGATTGAGGACCTGAAGAAACAGATTGCCGCCGCAGCCCTGCATCTGGAGAAAAAGCTGGATCCCGCCCTGCTGACGGAGCGGGTGGCCCACGCCAATCTGGATCTGAAATCCATTCCCATCGGCCGGGGAGGCCGGCTGGTGAAGCTTCCTGAACCCGTGATCAAAAATGAGGCCGGGGATTCCGTCGCCGGCATTCAGAGCCTGGCCACCACTCTGCACCCATGAGTGTCTCCCACCCTGTCCGTCCCGTTGAGCCGGGAGATCACTGCCTGCGCATCCGGGCGGGTCTGGTGTGCTTTGGTGTGGTCACGCTTTTCGGACTGCTCTCATGGCGTCTGGTGCATATCCAGGTGTTTGAGCATGAACGGCTTCAGGGGGAAGTGGAGCAGCACCGCCGCACGGAGACGCTGGATGCCTCGCGCGGCGCGATTTTTGATGCCCGGAACCGCTTTGTGGCGGTCGATGAGCCCGTGCAGAAGGTTATTTTTGACTGCGGTTTCCTTCAGAGCGGGGAAAAGCTGGCGTCCGCGCTGGAAAAATCGGAGGGCATGCCGTCGGCGGCGCTGCGGCACGCCTTCAGCCTGGAAAAACTTCAGCAGCGTTACATCGCCCATCTGGGCACTTTCTGTGTTCCGGTCATGGGGATGACGGCGCAGGAGTTTCAGGAGAAAGTCACCGCCCGCCTGGCGGCCAAGCCCAATGCGCAGTTTCCGATCTGCAAAAAAATCAGCGTGGCGGATGCTTTGAAGCTCCGGGGAGACCTGGAAAAAGAGGGATTCGGCCGTTTCCGGGAGAATGTCGGCACGCAGGGAGCGCTGATTTTCCGCAACAGTTTTGACCGCAGTTACCCCGCCAATGTGTCCCTGACGCACATCGTGGGAAGCTTCGCCGAACCGGCCAGTCCCAAAGGGGAGGCGCCGAAACCGGCGAAAGGCGTGGCCGGCCTGGAGAAATTTTACGAGAACGATCTTCGCGGCGCCAATGGGGAGCGCGAATATGAGATTGATGGCTGGCGCAACGAGATTCCCGCCTACCGCGGGCATTTGGAACCCCCGAGGAACGGGAAAAATCTCCGGATTTCCCTCGATCTGGGACTGCAGAGCATTCTGGAGGCGGAGATGGACGCCATCGGAAATGAGGAGGGCGAGGTTTATCTGAAGGACCTGGATGCCGAGCGGGTGATTGTGGTCCTCTTCGACCCCGCCACCATGGGCGTGCGCGCCATTGGGTCCCGCGACCGGATTCATAATGAGAAAAAGCCTCTGCTGAGCAATCCGGTCACCGAGTACCTTTACGAGCCGGGATCGACCATCAAGATGGTCACGCTTTCCACCGCGCTGAATGCGGGCAAGGTTTCGCCCGGCACCATCATTCCCATTCCCAACGGCGGTTATTACGGACGCGGGGATGTCCGGTCGTTCAGTGATGACCACTATTACGGACCGCTCAGCGTGACCGATGTGCTGGTTTATTCCTCGAATATCGGGGCTTTCGAACTGGCGCGGATGGTGGGGACCGACCGTTTTGAGCAGAAGATCCGGGAATTCGGATTCTGCCAGAAAACGGGCTTCGACTCCCCCTACGAGAGCCGGGGCTGGACTCTGGGCAATGAACGGGGTGACCGGGTGGGGAAAATGACTCTGGAGACCATGTCCCGGGTGTCTTTCGGCAATGCCATCGTGGTCACTCCCGCCCAGATGTGTGGGGCGCTGGGTTGCATCATCAATGGCGGCGTGCTGCGTCCGCTGCATCTGGCGGAGGCGTGGGTGGACGATCAGGGCAACACGATGGAACTCATCGAGCGGGGCGAGCCCCGCCAGGTCATCAGCCCCCGCACCGCTGAGGCCGTCCGCCAGGCCATGCTCCAGGTGGTGGAGCGGGGCAGCGGCAAGCCGGGGCGCAGCCAGATTTTTGAGATCGCGGGCAAGACCGGCACCGCCAGGAAGGCGAAAACGATTATTGTGAACGGAAAACCGGAGCAGGTTTATCCCAAGGGCGACTACATCTGCTCCTTCATCGGTTTTCTCCCCGCCGACAAACCAAAGCTGGCGGGCATGGTCATCGTGGATTTGCCCAGAGGCGGCAAGTTCTCGCACTTCGGCGGCAGAATCGCGGCTCCCATTTTCAGACGCATTGCGGAAAAGGCGATGGCCTACTATGAGGTCGTTCCCCAATTCTCCCCCGAGGTGCGCAAGCTGCCGCAGGCGGCGTCCAACACGCCCGCCCGTGCTCCTTTGCGCCCCGCATCCCGTTAGGAAAGCAACCCCATTGATGAAACTGACCACTCTTCTCGACAATATCCCGCGCGTGCGCCCCTTCGGCCCGCTTGAAGGGGACATCCGCGCGCTGACCGCGGATTCCC
Organism: Verrucomicrobiota bacterium; assembly: GCA_040386695.1. Classification (GTDB taxonomy): domain Bacteria; phylum Verrucomicrobiota; class Verrucomicrobiia; order Verrucomicrobiales; family V1-33; genus CAIZWU01. Next base: position 102,531 of record JAZKFB010000025.1, on the reverse strand, counting down.
GTGACGCCGGTCCCGGCGTGCTCTTCGCGGCCATCCGCGGCGAGCACGCGGACGGTCATGATTTCATTCCCGACGCCATTAAAAAAGGAGCGGCGGCCATTCTCGCCGAGAAGGATGTGCCCGAGGATTTCCGGGGCACCTGGCTCACGGTGAAGGACACCAAGGCCGCGCTGGCCGAGGCGGCGGACGCGTTTTTCCGCAGACCCTCCGACCGTCTGCTCGTGGGCGGCGTGACCGGCACCAACGGCAAAACGACCACCGCGTTCATTCTTCAGCATCTCATCAACGAGGCCAAAGGCGACTGCGGGCTCATCGGCACCGTGAAATACGTGACCGGCGCCGGCCTGGAGGAACCCGCCTCCCACACCACGCCGGACAGCATCACGCTTCAGCGGCTGCTGCGGAGCATGACGGAGAACGGCTGCGTCGGCGCGTCCCTGGAGGTCAGTTCCCACGCGCTCGCGCAGAAACGCGCGCACAGCATCCGCTTTGACGCCGCGATCTTCACGAATCTGACCCAGGACCATCTCGACTACCACGGGACCATGGAGGATTATTACCAGGCCAAGGCGCTGTTCGCGTCCCATCTGGTGGAGCAGGGCGGGGCGAAAAAACCCGCGCTGATTCTGAACACCGACGACACCGCCGGCCGCCGCCTGGCCCGCGAATACGAGGGCAAACTGCGGATTATCACTTTCGGAACCAACGTTCACGCCGATTTTCGGGCCGCCCAGATCAGCACCACCATGAAAGGCACCACCTTCGCCCTCGAAGCTCGGGGCCGCAGCTTCATGGTGCGCACGCCGTTCATCGGCCGGTTCAATGTTTACAATGCGGTCGGCGCCCTGGCCGCCGCGTGGGCCATGGACCTGAATCTCCGCCAGGCCGTCAATGCCCTCGCCCAGGCTCCCCAAGTTCCCGGCCGCATGCAGTCGGTGGCGGACAATAAACCCTTCAAGGTCTTTGTGGACTATGCCCACACGCCGGACGCGCTGGAGAATGCCCTGCGCACGCTGAAGGATCTGGGGCCGCGCCGTCTCATCACCGTCTTCGGCTGCGGCGGTGACCGCGACAAAACAAAACGCCCGCAGATGGGCGCGATTTCCGAGGCCGGCAGCAGCTACAGCATTCTCACCAGCGACAATCCCCGCGGAGAGGATCCCGAGGCCATTCTCGCGGACATCCGCACCGGCATGAGCGGCACGGCCCATGAGACCATCGCCGACCGGCGGGTGGCCATCGAGCGCGCCATTTCCCTGGCGGGCGGCGGCGACATCGTGCTCATCGCGGGCAAGGGTCACGAGACCGGCCAGACGGTGAAGGGCGTGGTGAATTCCTTTGATGATGTGCAGGTGGTCCGCACCGTCCTGCGCGGCTGGACTCTTCCGGAACGGTCATGATCCCGCAGACTCTGACAACTTTGGCCGAATGGGCCGGAGGCGTGCTCGCGCAGGGCTCGCCGCACACCGCCATCACCCAGGTGGGCACGGACACCCGCGCCATCGTGCCGGGCTCGCTGTTTGTGGCCCTGGCGGGGGAACGGTTTGATGCCCATGACTTTGTGATTCAGGCTGCGGAAGCCGGAGCCGCCGCCGTGCTGGTGAGCCGGGCCGTGAGCGTGCCGGAAAGCTGCGGCGTCATTCTGGTTCCCGACACCTTGGCCGCTCTTCAGATGATGGCCGCCACCTACCGCCGCGAGTGGGGAGGGCTGGTGCTGGGCCTGACCGGCAGCAACGGCAAAACCTCGACCAAGGACCTGACCAACGCGGTGCTGTCCCGCACCTTCAAAGTCTGCGCCACCAAGGGAAATCTCAACAACCACATCGGCCTGCCGCTGACCGTTCTCAGCGCCAATGCGGCCGACAAACTGGGCGTCTGGGAAATGGGGATGAACCACCCGGGGGAAATCGAGCCGCTGGCGGACATCGCCGGCCCGGACGCCGCGATCATCACCAACGTCGGCACCGCGCATCTCGAATTCATGGGAACCCGCGAAGCCATCGCGCTGGAAAAAGGGATGCTGGCGGAAGCGGTGCATCCCGACGGCTGCGTCATCCTCAACGCCAACGATGATTTCACTCCGGACATCGCGCTCCGGTGCCAGGCCACGGTCCTGACCGCCGGCGTGGGGCAGGGGGACATCCGGGCGGAGCAGGTGGAAAGCTCCGTCGCCGGCTGCGCGTTCATCCTGCATCTTCCTGACGGAACCTCGGGCCCGGTGCTCCTGCCCGTTCCCGGCCGCCACATGGCCGGAAACGCCGCGCTCGCCGCCGCCGCCGGCTGGCATTTCGGCCTGCGGCTGGAGGAAATCACGGCCGGCCTGCAAAGCGCTGTCCTGACCAAAGGCCGCCTTCAGATGCGCCGGGCGGCCGGACTGACCTTCATCGACGACACCTACAACGCCAACCCCGACTCCATGCGCGCGGCGCTGGAGACGCTGCTCGGCTTCGCCTGCACAGGCCGCCGCATCGCCGTGCTGGGCCGCATGGGGGAAATCGGCGCCACCTCCCGGCAGGAGCACCTCGCGCTGGGAGCCTCCGCCAACCGTCCGGGCATCGATTTCCTCTGCGTCGTGGGCGGCGGGGACGCGGAGCTCATCAGCCAGGGTTTCCTGGAGAGCGGAGGTGATCCCGCGCGTCACGCGGCCTTCACCGGTCAGGCCGAATGCGCCGCCTGGCTGCGCGCCTCGGCCACGCCCGCCGACCTCATTCTTGTCAAAGGCAGCCGTTCCGCCGCCATGGAGAAAGTCATCGAAACCGCCGCCGCCGTCTGAGTTATGCTGTTCTGGATTTACAAACTGTTTGAAGGCGGCACCGGGTGGATGTCGAAGCTCACGAATGTCCTGCAGTATCAGACATTCCGCGCCATCGCGGCGCTGGTGGTGGCTTTTGTCCTGAGCCTGGTTTTCGGCGACTGGGTGATCCGCAAGCTCATCTCGCTGAAGATGGGCCAGCCGATCCGGACCCGGGAGGAGGTGAACCGGCTTTTCGAGCTTCACGGCAAGAAAGCCGGCACTCCCACCATGGGCGGAGTGCTCATCATCGGCAGCCTGGTGATCGCCGCGCTCCTCTGCTGCAAATGGACGAATCCTTTTCTCTGGGTCACGCTGTTTGTCACTCTGGCGCTGGGCGCTCTGGGGTTTGTGGATGACTTCCTGAAAGTCAGCAAAAAAAACTCCAAAGGCGTCAGCAGCCGGGGCAAGCTGGCCGTGCAGTGGGCCGTGGGCCTGGTCGCGGGATTCATCCTCTACAATCTGGGCGGGCAGGAAAATTATTTCGCCCACCTTCAGCTGCCCTTCATCAAAAAGGAAATCTTCGAGGTCCAGGACATGGGCTGGTTCACGGTGGTGTTTTTCGCGGTCGTCATCGTCGGCTGCTCGAATGCGGTGAATCTCACCGACGGACTCGACGGACTGGCCAGCGGCTGCACCGTGAGCGCCGCCCTGGCCTACGGGATCTTCTGCTATGTCACCGGCCATGTGAAAATCGCCGACTACCTCAACATTGAGCATAACACCTTCGCCGGGGAGCTGGTGCCGGTGTGTTTCGGACTGATGGGCGCGGCGGTGGGTTTCCTCTGGTTCAACTGTTTTCCCGCCCGCGTCTTCATGGGCGACACCGGCAGCATGGCCATCGGCGGCTGTCTGGCGGCGGTGGCCATCTGCTGCAAGCAGGAGGTGGTCCTGCTGATCGCGGGCGGCGTTTTTGTCATGGAGGCCATGTCCGTGATGCTTCAGGTGAGCTGGTTCAAGGTCACCCGGAAAATCTATGGCGCGCCCCGCCGGCTTTTCCAGATGACGCCCATCCACCACCACTTCGAGCTGAAGGGCTGGAAGGAGAGCCAGGTGATTGTCCGCTTCTGGATCCTCAGCCTGCTCTGCGCCGTGCTCGGTCTGGCCACTCTGAAACTCCGCTGAAAAATCATCATGCTTCCCGTCTCCGGCAAATATTCCGGTCAGCGCCACGCCATCCTCGGCATGGGGGCCAGCGGCATGGCGGCGGCCCGTCTGGCCCGGCGTCTGGGCGCGGAGGTGACGCTGCTGGATGATGGTGATCCCGATAAGCTCGCCGCCGCCACCGCGACCGCGCGGAGCGAAGGCCTCACCGTTTTCACCGGTCCCGGGGCTCTCACCGGCGGCGGCCCGTTTGATCTGGCGGTGCTCAGCCCGGGGATTGATCCCTCGTGGCCGCTGGCGCGCCGGATGACGGATGCCGGCGTGCCCTGTGTCAGTGAGATCGAATTCGCCGCCCGGCAGTCAAAACTGCCGATCATCGCCATCACCGGCACCAACGGGAAAACCACCACCACCGGCCTCATCGCCCATCTGCTCAATGCCTCCGGCGTGCGCACCGTGCCCTGCGGCAATTATGGGCGGGCGCTGGCGGATGTGGTGCTGGCGGATGAGCCGCTGGATGTTCTCACGGTGGAGGTCAGCTCCTTCCAGCTTGAGCTTATCGACACTTTCCAGCCCCGGGTGGCCGTGTGGATGAACTTCGCGCCCGACCATCTGGACCGGCATCCCTCGCTGGAGGCTTACCGCGCCGCGAAACTTCGAATTTTTGAGCGGCAGTCCGCGTCGGATGCCGCCGTGATCAATGGAGCTGAAACCTACCCGCCCCTGGCCGCCCGCCAGGTGGCCTTCAGCGCGTGGAGTCCGGACACGGACTGGACTTTCCATGACGGCGTGATTCTGCATCACGGGCAGCCGGTGACGGCGCTGGCGGACACCTCCCTGCGCGGCCGGCACAATGCGGAGAACATCATGGCCGCGCTCGCCGCCGTGAGCGCCTGGGGCGTCCCGCTGGAGACGTTGCCTCCGCTGCTGGCCTCGTTTGTGCCGCCGCGTCACCGCTGTGAACCGGTCGGCACGGTGCGGGGCCGGGAATTTCTCAACGACTCCAAAGCCACCAATCTCCACGCCATGGAAAGCGCCCTGCGCGGTCAGGAACGGCCGGTGGTGCTCATCGCGGGCGGCAAGGAAAAAGGGCTCGATTACGCCCCGGCACGGCCGCTCATCGCGGAAAAAACCACCCACGTTTTCACCATCGGGGAAATCGGCCCCGCACTGGCGGAATGCTGGGCCGGAGCCGCGCCCTGTGTGGCCTGCGCCAGCCTTGAGGAGGCGGTCAGCCGCGCCTTCGCCGCCGCCGCGGAGGGACAGGCGGTGCTTTTCGCCCCCGGGACCTCGTCCTTCGACATGTTCACCAGCTATGCGCACCGGGGGGATGTTTTCCGTCAAATTGTCCAGCAACTGCCGTCAACGCCATGAAACCATCCGCTTCCGAACTCACCGGCAGACTGCGCCGGCTTTCCGCCCGCTTATGGAATCCCGGGGACGCGCGTGAGCGCCGCCACCGCCTGCACGCCAGTCTCACCGGCGAGGAGGAATGGGATCCGGATCAGCCGCAGATCCGCATGTCCCGCGCTTTCGCCGTGATGCTGGTGCTGCATCTGGTGGCTGTGGGCGGGCTTTTCGCTTTCCATGTTTTCGGCAAGGACGAGCAGAACGCCGAGCAGAACGCCATCCGTCAGGCGCACGCCGGCGCCCTGCCGCCACCGGCCCGCGCCCTGCCGGTCAGCAGTGCCGCTCCGTTGCCCTCATCCTCCGGAGCGCCGGTGGCGGCCATACCCCCCGGCACCGCGCCTCCGCGCGCGGAAGTCGTTTCCGAGAACACTCCCGTGGATAAAAACGGCGTCCAGTATCAGGTCCATGTCATGCTTCCGGGGGAGACCAAAACGCTGGTCGCCGCCAAATTCCGCACCAGCGTGAAGGAGCTGGAGGCGGCCAATCCCGGCATGGAACTGAAGCCCGGCGCTCATATCACCATCCCGCAGCAGCCGCAGCGGGTGATCACCGCCGCCTCCGGCCCCGGGCACGGCGGCGCTCCTCCGGTGGCGGTCATCGCCGCCACCGGCGCCGAGGATCCGGGCTACCGCGAGTTCGCGATGAAAGAGGGGGAAAATCCCTATCAGCGGGATGAGAGCGCCGCCGAGGAGTCCATTCCCGCGCCCCGCGCCTCCGTGGTGAGCGCCAAACCCACCGAGCACAAGCCGGCTAAAACCACCCCGTCCAAGTCTGCGGAAAAGCCCTCCTCCCGGGCCTCCCGCGATGATGATGAGGACCGTCCCGCCCGGTCGAAATCCTCCCAGCAGACCGCCGCCGCCAAACCCAAAGCCGCTGTTTCCGCCGGCACCCGCACCCATGTGGTGCTGAAGGGGGACACGGTTTACAATGTGTCCCAGCGCTACGGCCTGACCCCCAATGAGGTGATGCGCGCCAACGGCATTTCCGATCCCTCAAAGCTGCAGCTGGGCCGGGTTCTGAAAATCACCGTCCGTCACTGAACCGCCCGCCGATTCCATCCATGAGCCGCGGACTCGCCAGTCTTCTTGTTATCAGCGTGCTGCTTCTGACCGCGCTGGGTTTTGTGATGCTCCAGAGCACCGGGGCCTACAGTCTGGAGGGGCAGGAGGACGCCATGTCCGGCGTGCGCCGCCAGGCGGTGTGGCTGGTGCTGGGACTGACCGGAGCGGCGGTGATGGCGTTCACGGATTACCATTTGCTGAAACGCTGGGCCTGGCCCGCTTTCTGGGTGCTGGTGGGCCTGCTGGCTCTCTGTTATGTGCCCGGCATCGGCGTCACCAAAGGCGGGGCCCACCGCTGGATCGGTTTCCGCATTCCCGGCGTCGGCGGAGTCCAGGGGCAGCCGTCGGAACTGGCGAAAATCACGGTGATCATCGCTCTGGCCGCCTGGTGCTCCACCTTCCGTGACCGGCGGAAAAGCTTCCGCTGGGGCTTCATCTATCCGCTGGGCATTGTCGCCCTGCCCGTGGCGCTGATCGCCGGGGAGGTGGACCTGGGCACGGCCTCGCTCATTTTCCTCGCCTGCACCGGCATGCTGTTTGTGGCGGGCACCCGGGTGATCTACATTCTGGGCCTGATGCTTCTGGGCGGCACCCTGCTGACAGCCGCCATCCAGAAAATTCCCAACCGCATGGCGCGCATCACGGCCTTCCGGCATCTCAACGATCCCGACGTCGGCAAGCTGGCGGCGGAGATCAAGGACATGAACTACCAGCAGACGCAGGCCATCATCGCGCTGGGCAGCGGGGGCGTGCAGGGCAAGGGCCTCGGTGAAAGCCGCCAGAAGCTGTATTATCTGCCGCTGCCGCACACGGACTCCGTTTTCGCCATCGTGGGCGAGGAGCTGGGACTCACGGCCACTCTGGGGGTCATCGTGCTTTTCACCACCGGAGGACTGGCCGGAATTCTCATCGCTTTGCAGGCTCCGGACCGCTTTGGAAAACTTCTCGGCTTCGGCCTCATGGCGCTCATCATCGGTCAGGCCGCCATCAACATCGGCGTGACCACCGGCAGTCTCCCCAACAAGGGAATGCCTCTGCCCTTCATCAGCTACGGCGGGTCCAATCTGTTCTCCTGCCTTATCGCCGTGGGCATTGTCCTGAACATCCACCGCCAGTCCCGGGATGAGGAATACGACTTCGGCGACGCCCGTCCGGCCGTGGTCATGGGCGGCTGAACCCGGTGGTGGCGCGCCGGTTGCTTCCGCCGGGTCATGCACAGAAAAAGCCATGAAGCGCCGTGCTGGCGCGGGCGGAGTTTCCGTGACATGGAAAGGTGATGAACCCCATTTTCGCCGCTGCCTTCCTCTGCCTGCTGATTAATCCTCTGCCGGGAGCGCCGGTGCGGGTTTCCCTGAAGCCGGGGCCGGGGGAGGGCAGGAGCCTGATCCGGGACGGGAAGCCGTATTTTGTCAAAGGCGCGGGCGGAACCACGCGGCTGGCGGATCTGGCGGCCAGGGGCGCGAATTCCCTGCGGACCTGGTCCACGGAGGATCTGGGCCGGATTCTGGACGAGGCCGCCAGTCTGCATCTGACCGTCAGCGCGGGGATCTGGCTGGAACCGGAATGCGATTGGTTTTCCTACCGCAAGCCGGAGGACTGCGCCAAACAGGCGGAGCGGGTGCTGAATGAGGTTCTGAAATTCAGGAATCATCCGGCGCTGCTGGCGTGGGGACTGGGCAATGAGGCGGAGGGGGATGGCGCCAACGCCGATTTCTGGAAACAGCTCGACCGGCTGGCGGTGCGGGCAAAGGAGGCGGATCCGGAGCATCCGGTCTTCACGGCGGTGGCGGGCATGAACCGGGCGAAAGCGCAGGGAATGAATGAGCACACGCCGCATCTCGATTTCGTGGGCATCAACACCTACGGCGGCATTTTCAGTCTGCGGAAATCACTGCCGGAAATGGGCTGGACGCGGCCCTGGCTGCTGACGGAGTGGGGACCCCAGGGATTCTGGGAACGCCCGAAACGTCCGTGGGGCGCGGCTCTGGAGCAGACCGGCACCGAGAAGGCCGGGATGATGGACCGGGCTTATAAAGAGGTGATCGCGCCGGGCGGGGATTGTCTGGGAAGTTATGCTTTTATCTGGGGCTGGAAACTGGAGGGGTCGGCGACGTGGTTCAGTCTTCTCACCGACACCGGGGAAACCACCGCCAGCGTGGATGTTCTCGGACGGCACTGGAGCGGAAGCCCGCCGGTCAACACCGCGCCGGACACGGGTGATTTACAAAACGTGCCGGCGGCGGAAATCGTGCCCCGGGCAACGTTCACGGCCACTCTTTCGGCCCGGGATGCGGAAAACGATCCGCTGACCTGGCGCTGGGCGGTGCTGCCCGAGCCGGGAAATCACGATGCCGGCCGCCCGCAGCCCATGCCCGCCGCTGTTCCGGGCACGGTGGGGTCGCCGGCTTCCCCGGAGAAAGTGACCGTGACCGCGCCGGAGCAACCCGGGTATTACCGCCTGCACGTCTGGATCACCGACGGCAAAGGGCACACGGGCACCGCCAGCGCGCCCTTTGCCGTGAAGTGAAGTTTCCCGCCTCTGAAGCCGGAGGTTTCATATCCATGGGGCCTGCGGGGCTTGTGGATGCCGCGGAGTTGAAATCCGCGGACCTTGCGGGCTCCGGAACGGAAGCCGTCAGGGCAGGGCTTCCTGATCCTCCTCCCAGTTGAGCAGGCCCTGGCGGGATTTCCGGCGGTCGGCGCGGTGCACGATCTGGCGTTTCTGCTTGGGTGTCAGGTCCTTGTCCCGTTCCCAGGGGCGCGGGCCGGCATCGCCCGCCATGATGCAGCCGAGGGGTCGGATCTCGGCGACGATGTCCGCGAGGCCGAATTTCTCAATCTGCGCCTTCACCTGCGCCGCCGGCTTGTAGGCCATCGGCGTCTCGCTGAGATCCGGTTTTCCATGCCACCAGCGCACGGAAATGCCCGGCGTCTGTTCCGCGATCAGCCGCTGGAGCAGTTTGGAGTCAATGGTCCCGTCCTCCTGGCGGAAGGCCTTCACCGCCGCCCGCCGGGAAACATTCCTGCCCGCGCCGTGAGGGGCGAAACTGAGGTATTCCTCATTGTTCCGGCCCAGCACCAGGAGGATCGGGGATGACATGCTCAACGGAATCAGGCCGAGCCGGGGGCGCCCGTGCTCATCCGGCCAAGCGGGGGTGGCTCCTTTGCCGTGCAGGAAAATGCGGTCCCGTTTCCAGACAAAGTTATGCTCATTGCCCACGGCGGCGGCGATGACAGTGCCCAGTTTTTCGGCGAAACCGGCGTGGATGCACTGATGGTTCGCCTTTGTCCAGCGGCCCACGTACTGCAGCGCCTCCCAGTAAGCCGCGCCCTCCTCCGAATCGAAGTCCAGCCAGCAGGCGGCGGTGGGAATGCCGGCGGCGGTTTTGGCGGTCTGTTTCTCGGCGGCTTTCTGCCCGCGTTTGAAAACGTGCGCGCCCAGGCCCCGGCTGCCGTGATGCGTGACCAGCACATTCCAGCGGGCCACGGCTGGTCCGCCGGTGTCTGCCTGCGGATTTCCGCCGGAACCGTCCGTTCCGGCGGGAAGGATGGTTTCAGTCTGAGTTGCGGTTTCAGCCTCAATCTCAGTTTCAGTTTCAGCTTTAATCCCGCAGTCCATCCCGGCCGCCAGCGCCTTAGCGAGTTCGTGGTGTCCGGCATGGGCCAAAGCGGCGCATTGCTCCAACGTGAACGTGGCCTCGCCCAGAAACGCGAAGTGATTGCCGTCGCCCTGATCCGCCAGGTGCATGGCCGCGTGGCGCTCCAGCCCCTGGAGAAACGGATTGTCCCAGATGTCCTCATCCAGCACGGGATGCCGCACCCAGTCCTCCTCTTTGCGGCCGCCCGGACCGAAGCGCGTGGATTTCATCAGGGTATCCAGCTGCGTCTCCACATTCGCCTCCGTTCTGAAAAACGTGGCATACAGGGAGCAGCAGACGTCCTCGCTGTGGGCGCCGGGAATGATGGCGTTCTCCACCGCAATGGCTCCGCCCACGGGAATCGTGGCCACGGCGTGACCCGCCGGACAGGCATCGGGCATGACGGCCCCGCGCTGGATGACCGGCACCCGCAGGAGCTGATCCATCAGCCGCCGCACGGCTCCGATGTTCTCCGCGTCCACTTGACAGGTGGCCTCGATGGCGGCGGCCAGCGGCGCGGGCTCCTCCCGCATTCGGCACTTGGGTTCGGGCGCGGGAAAATCGCGCCGCAGCAGTTTCATGGCGTAACCAGGATCCGTGATGCCGCGTTCCTCCATGCGGGCCACGGCGGCCAGCATGTCGGTGAGCTGCGGGCCGTGAAGCCAGCCGGCAAGCAGCAGATCGCTTTCGTTCAATAGATTCATAATGTTTTATCGGAATGTTTTCGGGGAATATTTCCGGGGCGTTCCCCGGAAGGATGTTTTGGAATGCCGGTTCATGGAACTCAGGGCCCGCCCCGCCGTCCGGCGCGGGATTTTGGAATCACGACCGGAGGGAGCAGGGCGGGCGGGATGGCGTTTTGCCGGTTTTGTCAGGTTTCAGGCACCACTCTGAAGGTCAGGTGCGGCGTGCGTTTGCGCTGAATCTCCGTGGCGATCACGGAGCGCAGCAGGCCGGCGGCTTTCTGAAGCGTCTGCTCCAGCGAGGTCATGGAGTCGCGGTCCGTCACGGGGACGGCCACGACGACCAGCAGATTCGATCCCGTGCGCATGGGCTCCACGGACTGAATGGTCAGATCCTTCAGCCGTTCGTCACCGCACGCGGTGGCAAGTCCGGCCTCCAGCGCGCGGTGCACGGCCTTGCAATACTGGCGGGCGCGGGCCTCGCCGGGAGGATGCTCCGCGCGCTGCTGGCTCAGCTGCTGTTTTTTGAGAATGTGCGGGGGCAGTCCGTCCTCGGGGCGCAGTTCGGCGCAGAGGGACTTCATTTCCAGCACGGATGATTTCGTTTTACGGTGTGTTTTCAATCGGATCAGTCTTCGGCGCTCCTCCACGGCACGCGCAGCCAGCAGGATAACAAATCCGGCCGCGGCGGCGGGTGGAGCAAAATGGAATCTCAGCGGACTCCGGCGGTCAGGCTCTGGGGCAACTTTGAGCCCTGGCTGCCGGAATTCCGTTATCCGGGCATGACGGAGCCATGCCCTGGTTTGCGGAGCGGCGCTGACCTGAACGCGTGCGGATGGAACCGGAGAAGGAGGGGAAAGCCGTTTCCTGGCGGAACCCTGACTTCAATTTTCAAATCCCCAATCCTGATTCACCTCAAACCGCACGATCCCGGCCAGCGCTGTCCGCGGACAGCGTTGATGCCAATGGGGATATTCGTGCGGTGAACATAAGGACCTCCTGGTTGGAAGGCGGACAGTTTCCCTCGTGTGGGAAGTTATTCAAGCTTTATTTCCACACTGAAAACAAAAAAGCCGGATCCTCGCGGATCCGGCTTTCAGTGGAACGGGTGAAACCTTTATCAGCTTAACGCCATGGAGATGGCTCAGGCTTCGTCCTCGACGACGTCCGGCCACTCGGTGTGGAAGGGCTTGCCTTCCGGTTTGTCGAGGCGCTCGTAGGTGTGGGCGCCGAAGAAGTCGCGCTGGGCCTGGAGGAGGTTGGCGGGCAGGCGGGCGGCGCGGTAGCTGTCGTAGTAGCCGAGGGAGGCGCTGAAGGCGGGAACCGGGATGCCGTTGGTGACGGCGATGGCCACCACTTCACGCCAGTTCTGCTGGAAGCCGTTGAGCAGGTCCTTGAAGAAGGGATCGAGCATCAGGTTCGTCAGGGCCGGATTGCCGCGGTAGGCGTCGGTGATGCGGTTGAGGAATTTGGCGCGGATGATGCAGCCCCCGCGCCAGATGGCGGCGATCTTGCCAAGGTCGAGGCCCCAGCTCTTCTTCTCGCCCATGGTCTTGATGAGATCGAGGCCCTGGGCGTAGGAGATGATTTTCGAAGCGAAGAGAGCGTCGTGAACCTTGTCGACCAAAGCCTGCTTTTCGAGGGTGATGGCGGGGACAGGGCCATGGAGCTGCTCGCTGGCGGCGAGGCGCTGTTTGCGCTGGCTGCTGAGAATGCGGGCCTCCACGGCGGCATTGATGGTGGAGATGACGATGGCGTTTTCGACGGCATTCTGAAGGGTCCACTGGCCGGTGCCTTTCTGGCCGGCTTTGTCCACGATGAGGTCCACGATGGGAGTGCCGGTCTCCTCGTCCTTCTGTTCGAAGATTTTGGAGGTGATCTGGATGAGGTAGGATTCCAGGTCGCCGTCGTTCCAGTCGGTGAAGACCTTGGCCATCTCGTCGGTGGTGAAACCGGCGGCTTTGAAAATGTTGTAGGCCTCGCAGATCAGCTGCATGTCGCCGTACTCGATGCCGTTGTGCACCATTTTCACATAGTGGCCGGCGCCGCCGGGACCGATGTGGGTGACGCAGGGCTCGCCATTCACTTTGGCGGAGATGCTTTCAAAGATGGGTTTCATCACCTCCCAGGTGCTGAGGGGGCCGCCGGGCATGATGGACGGGCCTTTGAGCGCGCCCTCCTCACCGCCGGAGACGCCCGCGCCGATGAAGCGCAGGCCGAGTTCGCCGAGGTCGGCGTCGCGGCGCTCGGTGTCGGTGTAGAGGCTGTTGCCGCCGTCGATGATGATATCGCCCTTATTAAGAAGAGGGACCAGGGACTCGATCACGGCATCCACCGGACCGCCGGCTTTGACCATGATCTGGATCTTGCGGGGAGTGGAGAGGCTTTCCACGAAATCCTCCAGGGTGCGGCAGCCGACGAGCTTCTTTTCGGGATTGTCGGCGATGAACTGATCGGTGACCGCGGTGGTGCGGTTATACACGCTGACCTGGAAGCCGCGGCTTTCCACGTTCAGCACCAGGTTTTGGCCCATGACGGCCAGTCCAATCAATCCAAAGTCACTTTTTTCCATATTTTCGGTAAGGTATTCGCTCTTGCGGGCCGGGGGTGCCGGGGGTTTGAGAGCGGGCAAAGTGTCCCTCTTCAATGGGTTGGCAATGGAAAATGCGTCTGTTCTGATCACAATCGGCTCCGAGCCCGTCCCGGAAATCCCGCCCGCCGCCGACGGCGTGTGGGGAGCGCAGATCTGTTTTTACGGCCGGGTGCGCGGCACGGAAAACGGGCGGCCGCTGCGGGGCATCACTTACACGGCCTACGCCCCGATGGCTCTGGCGGAAATGGAGCGCCTGGCGGCCGCGTTGCAGGAGGAATACGGAGCGCATCCCCTGCGGCTGCATCACCGCACGGGGTTTGTGGCCAATGGCGAGGCTTCGCTGCTCATTGCGGTTGCCGGACGGCACAGCGCGGAATCCTTTGCCCTGTGCGCGGAATATGTCCGGCGGCTGAAAATTTCCGTGCCAGTCTGGAAACATCCTGATTATCTGGAAGTCTCCTGATCCGCCCGCCAGCCTGTCCGCCTGTTCGTCCGAGCCTACCCCCGACCTCATGAACCTTCCCAACCGACTCACGGTTTCCCGTCTCGTGCTGACAGTGGTTTTTGTCGCAGTGACCGCCTTCCCCTGGCCCTACGCCTTCACCATCGGACTGGCGCTGTTCGCGATCGCCTCCATCACGGACTGGCTGGACGGCAAGATCGCCCGGGAGCGGAATCTGGTCACCGCTTTCGGCAAGCTGATGGATCCACTGGCGGACAAGGTGCTGATGGCGGCGGCGTTTGTGACCCTCATGGGCCAATCCTTTACGGGCACCCCAGCCGCGCTTTCCACAGGTCAGCTCATCCCCGGCTGGCTGGTCATCGCCATTCTGGCCCGCGAATTCATGGTCACCGGCCTGCGCCTCGTGGCGGGTGCCAAAGGCGCGGTGCTCGCCGCCGACAAGCTGGGCAAGCAAAAGACCATCTGGCAGATCGTCACCGCCTGCTATCTCCTCGTTTACCTCGCCACCCGCGAGCAGCCCCTGGCCTTTGCCCGTCCACTGTTTGAATTGCCCGCGCTGGGCTTCCGCTACCTGCACCCCATCCTGCTGACGATCACTCTGGCGACCACCCTTTACTCGGGCTGGGCGTATTTCTGGAAAAACCGTCAGGTGGTGCTGGCGGAAATGTGAGCCTGTCTTTTATGCATGGGGACGGTCATTTCTGAAAAATTCAGCATCAACTCCAAAGTTTGACTGATTCCGCGGACGGATCCCTTGGCAGTGTTCGCCCGCGCGTGGACCTCCGTTCAACGTCTTATTTCCTTCGCTCCCTTCGCGTCCTTCTGTTCAAATTTTCCCATCTGCCCGCCCGTCGTGCGCTGGCCACCGAAGATTGCGGGTTGCCGGGGCGTGGAATCTGCCTCACTACGGATTCCTGTGACTGAAGCTGTTTTCGATTTCCAACCCACCGACTGGTCCTCCTGGAAGGCGGAGACGGTGGCGACCCTGCTTTTTGTGGTGAAGAACGGGCAGGTGCTGCTCATCCGGAAAAAACGCGGGCTGGGAGCGGGGAAAATCAATGGTCCGGGAGGCAAGCTGGAGCCCGGTGAAACGCCGCTCGAATGCGCGGTGCGGGAGACGGAGGAGGAACTTTGCATCCGCGCGACCGGCGTGCGGGAAATCGGGCGGCTGGGGTTTCAGTTCGTGGATGGCATGAGCCTTTACGTGCATGTCTTCCGGGCGGATGACTGTGAGGGAGTTCCGCAGGAAACCCCGGAGGCGGTGCCGCTCTGGACACCGGTGGACCATATGCCGTTTGAGGAAATGTGGTCGGACGATGAGTACTGGTTTCACCACTTTTTGGACAGTCAGGCATTCCTGGGCTGGTTCGATTTCGACGGGGACACCATGCTGTCCCGGCGGGTCGATCCAGTGGCTGTGCTTCCCGATGATTGATTGAAAATCAATGCGTTGCGGTGATTTTTACACATTCTCCAGGAGCTTTCCCGCAGGCCTGGAGTTTGGGGAAACGCTCCGTGTGGGAAAAAATGTCGCACTTTGGCGAAAATAGGCAAATTTCTAATTCGTTCAGAATGTGCGCGTTATGAAATGAGCCTTTCGGATGAAACGGGAATTACTTGACCCCGTTCCCGGCGTCCTTATAGCTGTCCCCTTTCAATCAATCCCATCAACGCGGCAATGGCAGTGAACAGATTTGTAGCAGGACAGCGCTGGTTAAGCCAGACCGAACCGGAATTAGGCTTGGGGCTGGTGCTCAAGGTTGAGCCGGACCGGGTGAATATCGTTTTTCCATCCAGTGAGACCACCCGCGTCTACACCATTGAGAATCCGCCGCTTACCCGCGTCAGCTTCTCCGTGGGCGATGTGCTGAAAACTCAGGAGGGCAAGGAATTCACGGTTGAGGATCTGATCGACAAGGACGGGCTGGTCACTTACATCAACAAAGGGAAGAAAATCGAGGAGAGCCGGCTGTCGGACTCCCTCACCTTCAGCAAGCCGTTTGACCGTCTGCTGAATGCCCAGGTGGATGAGAAGCCGGTTTACAACCTGCGCCACCGGGCGCTTTACCGCCGGTTCAAAACCCTCCGCGCCCCGTTGCGCGGCTTTTTCAGCGGCCGCTACAATCCCCGCCCGCACCAGCTTTATGTGGCGGTGCAGGCGACGCGCCAGGCTCACCCCCGCGTGCTGCTGGCCGACGAGCCGGGCATGGGCAAAACGGTGGAGGCCGGGCTGATCCTCCAGCGTCTGCGGACGTTCGGAAACGCCAGCCGGGTCCTGCTGCTGGCTCCGGAGTGGATGCTGGAAAATGTGGAGCTGGAACTGCGGAGGCGGTTTGGCCAGACATTCACCCGCGTTTCGGCCGAGGATTTCGCGGGAGCCAAAGCCGCGAAAAAGGCCACTAAAAAAGTGGAGGACGCCGCGCCGAATCCTTTCGGCGGGCCCGATGAGGAAATGTGGGAATCCTGCACTCTTGAGGACATCGCCGGCGGACGCGGAAAACGCGCCGCCGCCGCCGCCGAGGCGGGCTGGGACGTGGTGGTGGTGGCCGGAGGCGAAAGCCTGGAGTGGACGGAGGAGGGCGGCAATCCCTCGTGGATCGCGGTGGAAACCCTGGCGGCGGCCACGAAAAGTCTGCTGATTCTGACCGACGCCGGTCCCGAACAGGACGCCAAGAGTCATTTTGGCCGTCTGCATCTCATTGATCCCGAAGGTTTCGCCACGCCGAGAAAGGCTTCCGCCCACCGCAAGGAGATGGAGGCCATCGAGGCCGCCGCGACCAAGCTGCTGGCGGTCACCGCCTGGGACCGCGAGGCCGACGGGCTGATCAAGCCGTTCTGCACCAAGGAGGAGCCGAAGCTGAAGGAGCAGCTCAAAGCCTGGAAGGAAGGGCGCGAGGAGGCCCGGGAGCAGATTCTGGACTTCCTTCTGGATGGCCAGGAGCAGGGCCGTTACATTTTCCGCAACACCCGCCAGCACGCCATCGGCATTCCGGTCCGCGAGGTCGCGGTGGAGCGCGTGGAATCCCTGAAACCCGAAGTGCGGGAGGGGCTGAAGGAGGAATTCAAACATCACGGGAAACCAGCCGAAGCCACCAAGGGGAAAGCAAAAGCCGTGCCGTCCGCTGCGGACGCGCCGCTGGCTGTCTGGCTCGCCGCCCTGGTGAACCCCGCACCGCCCGCGCCTCCGGTGCCCGGCGAGGAGGCTCCGGCCCCGGTGGCCCCGCCCACGGCGCTCGTTCTGTGCTCCAGCCGGGGCCGCGCGATCGCTGTCGAAAAATTATTGAGCAAAAAAGTTCAGGGCATCGTGGAACTGGTCGGACCCGAAATCCGCGGCAGTGACGACGTGGCCCCGTGCGTGGTGGTGGTAGGAGCCGAGGACTGGGTCGGCCGGAGTTTCCCCGGCATGGATCTGATTGTGCTCTGGGACACGCCGCTGACCATTGAGGAGGCCGCTGAACGCCTGTTTGTGGCGGAAAATTCCTGCCGCTCCGGCACCCTGAAAGTGGTGGTGCCCGTGATTGAGGACAGCCCGCAGGAAATGACCGCCCACTGGCTGCACGACGGTCTGCACGCCTTCACGGCCTGGTCGCCCGCGCAGGCGGAGACTTCCGCGGAGTTCGCCAAGCCGGTCCACGACATCGCCAAACGCATCGGCGTGAAGCACAATCCGAAGCTGGACGAGGAACTGAAGGCGCTGATCAAAAAATCGGCCTCCACCCACGACTCCCATCTGAAGAAAATCGACAAGCACCGCGACCATTTCCTGGAAAGCGTCTCCTGCCGCAAAAACGGCGCGGAACAGGCGGCTTCCCGGATGAAGACGGCGGATGACGACGATTCGCTGGATATTTACATGAACCGCACGCTGGAGCAGCTCGGCATCCTGGTGGAGACCAAGAGCGGGCGCACGGTGGTGGTGAAGCCGAATCCGGAGGCCACTTTCCGCCTGGAGGAGATTCCTCAGAACGGCATGGGCCTCTGCTACAGCCGCGTGACCGCCATGGTGCGCGAGGACGCGGATTTCCTGACGTGGGACCATCCGCTGGTCTTCCGCGCCACCGACCGCCTGCTGGCCACGGCCATCGGGAACACGGCTTATGTCGTCTGGGAGGATGAACGCGCGCAGATCGTGCTGCTGGAGGGCATTTTCCTCGCCTCCCCGGTTGCCGGCGATCCCTCGCTTCAGACGTCCCGCCACATGCCGCCGACTCCGGTGCGCGTGGTCATCAGCCATGATTTTGAGGACATGAGCGGGGAATACACCAGCGAAGTGGTCAACAAAGTCGTCCGCAACGGCCGCCGCGAGTGGCTGCGCAACAACGCCCGGCCGCTTTACAACATCATCCCCAGCATGATGCGCAGCCTGACGCAGCGCGCGGAGATCAAAATGCGCGAGCTGTCCGGCAAGGCGTCGTATCAGATGGAGGCCATGCTCAATTCCGACATCACCCGCCTGAAGCGCCTGCCCGCCACCACCCTGCGCACAGCGGAAATCGAACGTCTGGAAGGCCAGATCGCCACCCTGAAACCCCTCCTCGGCGAGCCCGTTCTCAGTTTGGACCAGCTCCGCCTCCTCCGCCGCGGTCCGTCCGGAAAAGGGATTTGACCTGACCTGACCCCGCACGGAATCCTGAAATTGATACCGACCCCGGATGGGAAAGCCTGCTGGCTTGTCCGTCCGGGGTTTCCGCTTTATTTTCCATGACCTCACGGCGGAACTCCCTGACCGTCACTCCCGTAATATTTTCGCCCACTCAGACCCTTCATGACAGAATTTGGGTCACGGTTGGTTTCGGCGATAAAAACGCTCACGTTAACCAAAGAAAAGAATGCGGTCACCCCTGCTCATACTTCCCGTGCTGATTTGCGCCACCGGATGCAGCCACCAACCATCCCCTTCCGCGGTGAAAGAATCCAAAACTGAGGTGGAGCAGGATGACACGTTCAAGGTTTTTCCTGATGCGGCGGGGAAAGCGTATTTTCCGGAGAATAAGGAATCCTACTACACACGGTATCTCGCGGCGATGAAGGAGCCTTCCCTCCAGCCGGAGTTGCCGAAAGGGACGGACAGGATTTTCCGGTTCACCTACCTCAGATCCTTTCACGACCCGTTGGTGGTCAGGATCAGCGACACGGATGGGGTGCTCATGGCCAGAGCCGTCCGTTTGAAGAAGAATCCCGATTATCGCCCCGGAAAAATCCTCCATGACAGGACTTGGACACTGGATGCGGAGAGCACCAAGGTATTCCTCAAACTGCGTGAGACTAAGGATTTTTGGAAACCTCTGAACCCCTCCGAGGAAGCTTTGGCATCAGGCGGGCTGGATGGATCACGGTGGATCTTCGAAATGCACGACAAGGATGGTTATCGAATGATGAATCTCTGGAGTCCGGATGTCTTGAACGCCACCGATGAGCAGCTCAAAAATGCCGGGATAGACGGGTCCAAGCTCAGAAACTTCCTGGTTTACAAGGATGCCGGCAACAAAATTCTTGAGATCGGACAGATCATGCCTGAGCCGGAGAACCGATACTGACCAACGGAGGATGCGTGGCTGACACTTTGCCGCGTTCTCCTCCCGCACCATGGTCCTGATGGTTCTTATTTTTCATGCTTCCATCCCATCCGGGCTGCTGCCGCGCCTCTGAAGGATCGCTCTGATATGGCCCCCTCCAGCCGTAGCCGGAAGGAAATGATCCGGTCACCCGGGAGACGGGTTTTCAGGAGGGCAGGCGGACTCATCAGGGAGCCATGCAGCCGGCCTCGCCGCTCCAGGGGCTTTCAAGGTCATGGGGGCCGATGGCGCGGATACGGAAGGCGTAGCGCTGGCCGGAGCCGAGGCCGGTAATCGTCGTGGAGCTGCGGGTGCTGAGTTTGGCCTGACTCCAGGGACCGGGGGCGGCAGTGTCGGAATGATTCCGCATCTCCACCACATAAGTGCGGGCCTTGGGCACCCGGTGCCAGCTGAGATCAATCTCCCCGGGCGCGTCCCCCATGGTGGCGGTTACCTGGTCCGGAGCCGCCAGACTGGTGGTGGCCGTGGGCGCGGAGCGCAAAGTGAAACCGGCGCTGAGAATGACGGCATCGTTCTCCTTGGCCACGGTCTCCACATGCCCCTGCCGGGAGTTCAGCGTGAATTCCATTTTATCGCGCAGTTTGACACGATCGGCATTCAGAGTGCCCAGAGTGGTCTCCGTTGTGGTGATCTCCGTCAGTTTATCCGCAAATTCCTTCAGCACGGTGTCAAACACCTCCGCGGACGGCGAGGGCTCCGGAAAATGCTTGTTCTCCTTCATCGCAGCCTGGTGGGCGGCGGGCCGTGCAAATGTTATTCTGTAAAAGTGGCGGTCAGGCTTGGGATGGTTGAGCGGGTTTCATGTTGAGGTAGATTTTTCCGGTGAGCCATTCGTCGCTCTGCTCACAGAGGAGGGCGGAGACGAGGCGAAGAAGGGATGATTCGTTAGGGAAGAGGGCGGCGACGCGGGTGCGGCGTTTGAGTTCCTGATTGACCCATTCGATGGCGTTGCTGGTGCGCATGCGGCGGTGGTGGGCCATCGGCAGGCTGTAAACGGTGAAGGCCTCCGGGATGTTGGTCTCCATCCAGCGCGCGAGCGCGGGAGCGGTTTTGGCGTAAAAGGAGACGCGTTCCCTGAGCCTGGCCTGGGCGGAGGCGAGATCCGGCGAAGCGAGGATGGACCGTATGCTTTCCGCGGTTTCGGCGCGCATTTCGACGCGGGGCACGTAGGCTTGGGCGTTTTGCTGGAGGTGGAACTGGCAACGCTGCCAGGGCACGGAGGGAAAGACGGCCTGACGGGCGGCGGCCATGCCCTGGTGAGCGTCGCTCACGATGTAGCGGACCCCGCACAGACCGCGCGCGGTGAGGGAGGTGAAGAAGTCGCGCCAGTGGACTTCGGCCTCGCTGAGGGCGACCGAGACGCCGAGGACGGAGCGTTTGCCATCGGTGCCGACGCCGATGGCGATGAGCACGGCGCAGTCCCGCAGGAGGCCGCCGTGGCGCACTTTTTCATAACGGGCGTCGAAGATGAGATAAGGGCAGGCTTCGAGGGGACGCTCGCGCCAGAGCTGGAGTTCGACATCGGGTTTGGCGGCGCAGGCGCTTACCTGGGAGGAGCTGACCTTATGGCCGCAGAGCTCCTCGACGATTTTGGAGACCTTGCGGGTGGAGACGCCCGGAACGTGCATTTGCTTCACTGCGTTCACCCCTGCGGGGCAGCCTTTCGGCTGGCTATCTCCCTACGGTCGGTTCGGTCATGCCGAGCATGAGAGCCTGCCCGCTGCGGACGCCTTTTTTCGAGGGCGGAGGGATAGAAGCTGACGCCATCGCGGACCTGGGGGATGCGCAGTTCGACGGGGCCGACGCGGGTGTTGAGGAACCTGGGCTTGAAGCCATTTGCCGATCCGAGACGTCCTTCGCAGCGCTCATAAGGCTGGGCCTGGAGGACGGCGGAGCGCTCCCGGGCCATGGCCTCATTGAGAAGAAGCCGGAAGCCTTCGGCGAGGCTGGAGGAGGCATCGGTGGTGAGGAGTTGCAAAACGGTGTGGAGAAGGTCTGGTTGAACGGGGTGGGTCATGGGTGTGCTGGTGTGTGTGTTTGCCAGACCTCAACACGGACCACTTTGGCCCACCCCGCCACGCGCCCCTTGGGGAGCTGCGGCGCAAGGCTAAAGTCTTTTACAGAACAGATCTTACCCCCCCGGTGCGGACGGTGCTGCGGCAGGCGGAGCTGCTGTGCGCGGGGTGGGTGTGAGAATGGATGAATTAATGGGTGAGCGAGTGGGAGAGAGAGAGAGGCGGTGATTTTTGGAGTGCGGAGGCTTGCCTCCGCTTTCTCCAGCGGGGCCAGCCACGCGCCCGGCGCCACAAGGCGTTATTCCCGGGCAAAGGGACGGGTTATTCGAAGGATCATGCCGCAGGTCACGTGACGGAGGCAAGCCTCCTTCCTCAAAGCGGGAGCAAGCTCCAGCACTCCAAATTCTCCTGAGCCCTCCTGGAAGCCTTGCGGTTGTGGGGAGCGGGAGACTGGTGATTCTTTCCGGCTTCCCGTTATGCCTGATGCTTCCCCGATACTGCTTTCCCGCCTGCTGAAGGATCACTTTGGTTACGATTCCTTCCGGCCGCAGCAGGAGGAGATTATTCAGGCGACGATGGCGGGGCGGGATGTGCTGGCTCTGCTGCCGACGGGGGGCGGGAAATCGTTGTGTTTTCAGCTGCCGGCGATGGCGGGGCAGGGACTGACGCTAGTGGTTTCGCCGCTGATCGCGCTGATGAAGGATCAGGTGGATCAGCTGACGGCGGCGGGCATTCCGGCGACTTTTTTGAATTCCACGCTGGAATCCATGGAGGCCCGGCACCGGCTTCAGGGGCTGGAGGACGGGCGCTATAGATTGCTTTACGCGGCTCCGGAGCGGATCATGCTGCCGGGGTTTCTGGAGGAGCTGAAGCGGTGGAAGGTGGAGCGGGTGGCCATCGATGAGGCCCACTGTATCAGCGAATGGGGCCATGATTTCCGGCCGGAATACCGGCAGCTGCCCACCTTGCGCGGGGTTTTGCCGGGGGTGCCCTTTCTGGCGCTGACGGCGACGGCGACGGATCAGGTGCGGGAGGATATTGAGGAGCATCTCGGGCTGCGCGATCCCGTGCGGTTCACGGCCAGCTTCAACCGGCCGAATCTGACCTACCGCGTGGACGCGAAAGCGCAGGCTTACGATCAGGTGCGGAAATTTCTGGAGGTCCGGCCCGACGACAGCGGCATCATTTACTGCCAGTCGCGCAAAACCACGGAGCAGCTGGCCGCCCGGCTGACGGAGGACGGGATTCCGGCGCTGCCGTATCACGCGGGATTGGATCAGGCGGTGCGGGCGGGGAATCAGGACCGGTTTCTGCGCGACGGCGTGCGGGTGGTCTGCGCGACCATCGCCTTTGGCATGGGCATCAACAAACCCAACGTGCGGTTTGTGGTGCACTACGATCTGCCGAAAAATCTGGAGGGTTATTACCAGGAAACCGGCCGCGCGGGCCGTGACGGGCTGCCGGGGGACTGTCTGCTGCTTTTCAGCGGGGGGGATGTGGCCAAGCATCTGGGTTTTCTGCGGGAAGTCGTTGATCCCGCGGAAGCGGCGCGCTCGCGGCATCTGCTGGATCAGGTGGTGCATTACTCCGAATGCTCCGGCTGCCGCCGCCGGGTGCTCCTGGATTATTTCAGCGAGGAATACCCGGAGGAGAACTGCGGATCCTGCGACAACTGCCTGAGTCCGCGCGTGACTTTTGACGGCACGGTGCCCGCGCAGAAGCTGCTGTCCTGCGTGCTGCGGGCCAATCAGGCCAGCCGCTGGCAGTTCGGGCTGGGGCATTACTGCGACATTCTCTGCGGCGCCAACACGGAGAGCATCCGCCGTCAGGACCACCAGAAGCTGAGCACCTACGGCATCGGCACGGAGATGAAGCGGCCGGAGTGGCAGGCCATCGGGCGCGAGCTGGTGCGCATGGGATTTCTCATCGCCGACCCCGCGCGCATGGGCAGTTTGAGCGTGACGGAGCAGGGACTGACCGCTTTGAAAACGCGGGCGAAATTCGTGCTCACGCAGCCCGCGCCCGCCGGCGATTCCAAACGCAGATCCGAAACCCCCAAAGCCGGCAACATCGACTGCGATGAGGTATTGTTCCAGTCGCTGCGGACCCTGCGCCGCGAACTGGCGGAGGTGCGTTCCGTGCCGCCGTATGTGATTTTCGGGGATGTCCCGCTGCGGCACATGGCGCGGGAATATCCGCGGACAGCGGCGGAATTTTCACGGATTCCCGGCGTCGGAAGCCGCAAGCTGGAGGATTTCGGCGGGGGTTTTATGGAAGTCATCAGCCAGCATGTGGCGGAGCACGGGCGGCGGAATTTCGCGCCGGTCATGGCTCCGGGCCCGTCTCCGGCGCGTCCGGCAGGCGGAACCGGCGCGGCGAGGGAGTCCGTGACCGACACGGTGGCGGAGACGCTCCGGATTTACCGCAGCGGCGTCAAGGAGGTGCGGATGCTGGCCACCGTGCGGAATCTGGCCGAGACCACGGTCACGAATCACCTTGCCAAGGCCATCACCGACAGCGGCGCGCAGGGGTTTGAGGTGGAGGAGTTTCTGGATCCCGCCGACCTGCCGGAGCTGAACGAATTATTCGCCGCCGCCGGGCAGATGGAGGCGCTGAAGCCGATCAAGGATCTGGCGGGGGACCGTTTTTCCTATACACAACTTCATTTTTTCCGCGCTTTCCGGCTGGCCGGGAAAATTTAAGCTGAGCGCGGCTTTCCCATCGGTCATTCCATCATGAAACGCGTCCCGCTGCTCCTCCTTTTTTCCGCCGCCCTCTGCTCCGCCGGCGATAAACAGCCCATCACCGGAAGGACGGTGGTTGAGGGCCTCTACGACCCCGCCGACCACTGGAGCGTGGATGTCCAGACCGGCGTGATCTGGCAGGCGGGCGTCCACACCAGCATTAATTACGTCATTCTGCCCCAGATCATCTCCATCCGCACGCCGGAGCATTTCCGCATGACGCTCGGGGAAGGGGATTTGACCCTGCGCGCAGGCTTCAACCTGCTGGTCGAGCCCATCGCGCGCGGGCCGGAAACCGGCTATCTCGGCTTCTCCTTCAGTCCGAGTCTGGAATACTGGCTGCCCTCCAAAAAAACCGCGTTCTTTGTCAGCTCGGGCGGCGGCGCGGGCTGGGTGGACAGTCAGGACAACGTGCCCGGAGCCCAGGGTCAGGATTTCACGCTCAACTGGTTCGCCCAGGCCGGGGTGCGCTGTTACCTGCGCCCGAACCTCGCCATCAGCGCCAGTTGTTTCTTCCAGCATCTGTCCAACGGCGGAGCCACCACTCCCAATCCGGGCATCGACGGCGTGGGCCCGATGTTCGGGATGACGTGGCATTTCTGAAGGCAGAGGCGGGTTTCCGCCCGCCGGTCCGGTGCTGATTGCGGCAAACGCTGTGTTGCCCCGTGCCGTGCCGCTATTGACGCCGGGAGGCTTCCGGTGTTGTTCCGGCCATGAAAACAACTCCGGCGGCCATCTCCCCTTTTTTCACTCAGGGCCACGCCGCCCGCGTTTCAGCGGTGCTGGCGGCGCTGGGAGTCATTCTGGGGGCGTTCGGAGCCCATGCCCTGCGGACGATTCTGGAGCAGCGCCCGCGCGGTGAGGACAACTGGCGCACCGCCGTGCTCTATCACCTGCTGCACGCCGCGGTCATGCTCTGGATCGCCGGCGCCAGGGACCGCGCCAACCGGCTGGCATGGTGGCTC
This sequence comes from Verrucomicrobiota bacterium, assembly GCA_040386695.1. Taxonomy (GTDB): domain Bacteria; phylum Verrucomicrobiota; class Verrucomicrobiia; order Verrucomicrobiales; family V1-33; genus CAIZWU01. The sequence goes on along the minus strand of JAZKFB010000025.1, from coordinate 77,488 downwards.
ATGCTGGCGGGTGTGGTGCTTTTCAGCGGCAGCCTGTATCCATTGAGCACTCTCGGCTGGAAATGGCTGGGTCCCGTGACTCCGCTGGGTGGTCTGTTCCTCATCGGCGGCTGGATCGCGCTGGCGGTGAAACCGTGGTGCGGTGCGGGAAATTCCGGGCAGCCGGAGTGACATTTATTCACTGGAAGTCTTGGGCATCAGCGTGTGATGCGAACTGCTGAAACTGTGGATTTTTTGAAAATGTCACACCGGACATGTCACACGGACTTGTTTCCCAAGTCGGAAACCTTTGATAATTCCCTGATTATCAAATGGTGCGCGCTGCAGGGTTCGAACCTGCGACCCCATCCGTGTGAAGGATGTGCTCTACCACTGAGCTAAGCGCGCTTGGCGTTTTTTGCCGGGAGTGGCGACAGTAGGGAACATGTGGGGCCGCGCAAGGGGAATTTAGTGCGAAGTGATGGCTTTCAGTGAGGCGGGGAAAGGATGGACGGGATGAACGAAATGGATAAATCGGGAGAGGCTGTGCAGCTCATTTCGTCCATCAGGTCCATCCCGTCCATCAGTTCCATTCTGAGCCTCGGTTTCCCGCTGGACCAGCACCCGTGCGCCGGATATGGAAAAGGCACCCCCGCATTCCACGTAATGCCCCGTGACTTTCTCCAATCCCTCCTCCCCGCACCCTCCCATGTCCGCCCTTCCTGAACTTCCCCTGCTGCGCCACGGCCAGCCTTACACGAGCCTGGATGTTTCCGAAATACTGAGCGTGTCCACGGGCGAGCCCGTGCTGCGTGTCAGCCAGGCCAACAGCGGGCTGGTGGCGCGCGACCTGACGGGCACCAAACCGGCGCGGGCGGCGCTGCTGAAAATTTCCACGCGCGAGCGGATCGCGATGGTGAAAAAAGCCGGCGAGATTTTTCTGAATGACACTCTCCCGCTGGGCACCGGGGGCCTGATGCAGACGCCGGAGGATTATGTGGGACAGCTTTCCTCGACTGGAGGGCTGCCGCACCGGCTGATCCGCATGAACATGCAGCGGCTGGCTGCGGTGTTCGGGCAGATTGACATCATTCTGCGCGGACTGACCCGCGGGCTGGACCCGGACGTTCTGGACCGGGGTTACGGCGAGCAGGGGGGGGCTCCGGTCAGTTTCGGCTGCGTGACCGACCATCTGGCGGTGATTCTGCCGAGCAATTCCCCGGCGGTGAATGCGCTGTGGATTCCCGCGCTGGCGCTGGGTGTGCCCGTGATTCTGAAACCCGGACGCGAGGAGCCCTGGACGCCCTGGCGCATTATCGAGGCCATGATCAAAGCCGGCTTCCCCCGTGAGGCCTTCAGCTTCCTGCCGTGCGGCCACGACAGTTCGGCGCTGATTGTCCGGCGCGCCGGGCGCGTGATGATGTTCGGCGATGACGCCACGGTTTCGCAGCACGCCAACGACCCCCGGGTGGAGGTTCACGGCAGTGGCCGGAGCAAGATTCTGATCGGCGAGGACAAAATCGAGCAGTGGCGCGATTTTCTCCCGGTGCTGGTGGAAAGCGTCAGCGCCAACAGCGGCCGCAGCTGCATCAACACCAGCGCCATTCTGGCCCCGAAATACGCGAAGGAAATCGGTCAGGCCATCGCGGAGGCTCTGAAGGACATGGTGCCGCGCGCGGCGGACGATGCCGACGCCACGCTGTCGGGATTCGCCAACGCCGCCATGCCGGAGTGGATCGACGGGACCATCACGGAAGGGCTTCAGACCAGGGGCGCGGTCGATTTTTCCGCCGTGCTCCGGGGCAACACCCCGCGCGCCGCCGCGCATCAGGGTATGAATTACCTGCTGCCGACCATCATCGGCTGTCCGGATTTCAACCACCCGCTGGCCAACCGCGAGTTTCTGTTCCCCTTCGCCAGCGTCACGGAAGTGCCTCAGGCGGAGATGCTGGATGTCATCGGGCCGTCGCTGGTGGTCACCGCCATCACGGAGGACCGGGACTGGATTCAGCAATTGCTGGAATGCCCGGAAATCGACCGGCTGAACCTCGGGCCCACCCCCACCAACCGCGTGCAGTGGGACCAGCCGCATGAGGGGAATCTGTTCGAATTCCTCTTCCGCCGCCGCTCCATCGGCGTGCCGGCGCACGCGGCGTGAGCAGGTCGGCGGAGGGCTGACATTCTGTCAGCGCGTCATGGCTTTGAAACGTTTCCGGCCTGTAGACTGGCGAGGAGTCCAGTGGACAGAATGTCCACCCTCCTTCAGCAGGCTGAGGACCCTCATGGACACCGGGTTGCGGCGGCGTCTTTTCCGGCGCAGAGTGGGCGGATGACACGGGATGCTGACACGGCACCGGAGCTGCTGGCTCCGGCGGGGAACTGGGAATGCGCGAGAGCCGCGGTCGCCAACGGGGCGGACGCGATCTTTTTCGGCATGCCACGCTTCAATGCGCGGATGAGGGCTGACAATTTCACGGAGGAGGACCTGCCGAAGCTGATGGAATATCTCCACGGCCACGGCGTGCGCGGGCTGGTGACCATGAACACGCTCATCTTCACCAGCGAGCTGGACGATGCCGTGGAGCAGCTCCGCCGACTGGAGGCGGCGGGGGTGGACGCGATTATTGTGCAGGACATCGGTCTGGCGCGGCTGGCGCGGGCGGTGACGCCGAAGCTGAATCTGCATGCCAGCACCCAGATGACCCTCACCTCGCCGGAGGGCCTCGCTTTTGTGGATGCCAGCCTCGGGCTGGACCGCGCGGTGCTTTCGCGCGAGCTGTCGCTGCGGGAGCTGGAGCGCTTCCGGGACACGGAGGTGCCGCTGGAGGTTTTTGTGCACGGAGCGCTCTGCGTGGCGTATTCCGGCCAGTGTCTGACCAGCGAAAGCCTTGGCCGCCGCAGCGCCAACCGCGGCGAGTGCGCGCAGGCCTGCCGCATGCCGTATGAGCTGATCGTGGACGGCGAGCTTCAGGATCTGGGCGACCGGCGGTATCTGCTGTCGCCGCAGGATCTGGCGGCGGTGGAGGAAGTCCCGGCGCTGCTGGCGCGGGGCGTGCGCAGTTTCAAAATCGAGGGCCGCCTGAAGTCGCCGGAATATGTGGCCGCCGTCACCGCTGTTTACCGCAAGGCGCTGGACGCCGCCATGGCCGGGAAAACGGAGGGGCCGATGGCCACGCCGGAGGACCGGTATGCTCTCGAAATGACCTTCAGCCGGGGACTTTTCAGCGGCTGGATGCACGGCGTGAATCATCAGCAGCTGGTTGGCGCGCGTTACGGCAAAAAACGCGGAGCCCTCGCCGGCCGGGTGCGCCAAGTGGGCAGCGACTGGGTGGAGCTGGAGTCCGTCGGCGCGGGTTTGAAGCCGGGCGACGGCGTGGTTTTCGACACCGGCGGCGACACCAACGACGAGCAGGGCGGCCGCGTTTTTGAAATCATCGGCCAGCGCCTGACCTTCGCCCGGGGCAAGGTGGATTTTGCCGGTCTCAAACCCGGCGACCGCGTCTGGAAAACCAGCGATCCCGCCCTGGAGAAACGTCTGCGCGCCAGTTTTGAAAAGGAAGCCGCCTGGCAGCCGGTCAGCGGGCTGCGGCTGAAAGTGTCGGGAAGGGAAGGGGAGTTTCTCCGCCTGACGGAAACGGCTTCCGGCGCGTCGGTGCCGTCCGCCATGCCCCTGGCGGCGGCGCTGAAGCGGCCTTTGACGGAGGAAACCCTGCGCGATCAGCTCGGCAGGCTCGGCGGCACCGGTTTCAATCTGGCCTCACTCGACAGTGAAGTGGAGGGTGAAGTCATGCTGCCTCTCAGCGAGCTGAACCGCATGAGACGCGAACTTGTTGATCTGGTCCAGAAAGCCGGACCGGCCGCCAGTGGGAAAATGGAGCCCGCCGCCGCGGGACCGCCCCGGCCCTGGCGCGAAATCCTCCCGATCATCAAAGATAGGAGCCCTGCCATCCCGGTTCCCCCGGCCGCCGGGGCTGTCCGTGATAAATTCGAACTCTCCGTTCTCTGCCGGACCATGGCCCAGGTGGAGGCCTGCGCCGCTGAGGGTGTCGCCGTGGCCTATGCGGATTTCGAGGACGTGCGCGGTTATGCCGATGCCGTGAAACAGGTGCGTGACACTTCGGACATGCGCCTGCTTCTGGCCACCCCGCGCATTCAAAAACCGGGTGAGCAGGGATTTTTCAAACTGATCGAACGCGCCGCCCCGCACGGCGTTCTGGTGCGGAATCTGGGCGCGGTGCCGTGGTTCACGAAGTTGGGCATGGAAACTGTCGGCGACTTTTCACTCAACATCGCCAATCCCCTCACCGCCGCGTTTTTCAAGGAGCACGGGCTGGGACTTCTGACGGTTTCCTACGACCTCAACATCGCGCAGGTGCTTGATCTTCTCGCCGCCGCGCCGCCGGAGTGGTTTGAGCTGACGCTGCATCAGCATATGCCGATGTTTCACATGGAGCACTGTGTGTTTGCGGCCTTCATGTCCAAAGGAAAGACCTTCTTGGACTGCGGCCGTCCCTGTGAAAAACACTCCGTCAAACTGCGCGACCGCGTGGGCATGGAGCATCCCCTCAAAGCCGACGTCGGCTGCCGCAACACCCTTTTCAATTCCCAGGCCCAGACGGGAGCCCGCTACTTCACCCAGCTCCGCGCCGCCGGCCTCCGCCGCTGCCGCATCGAGCTGCTGGAGGAGGATCCCGCCGGCGTCCGCCGCCTGATCAGCACTTACCGCGCGCTCATCCAAGGCCAGGCCGAAGGCGCCGACCTCTGGCGCAGCCTTCAGGCCCAGAGCAAGCTTGGAGTCACCCTCGGCACCTTGGAGTGAAGAGGCCGGGCCACCCTGACCACGCACCGGCCGGTAAATCCGGGCCACCATCGGGCGCGGCGCGGTTTTGAGCGCGGCCGGCAGGGTGAGGTTCTGATTTTATGTTCCGGCGCTCCGGTCCGGTGGCGCGTCTTTCTGCGGGACGCGGAGGCCGCGCCTGCGCCGGAGCATGAGCGCCACCGTGGCTCCGGCTCCGAATAGGGTGGAGAATTGCTGCTTTTGGGGATTCCTGGGCGGTGTCCCGGGCTGAGGGAGGACGGCCCTTTGGGCCTGTGAGGCAATCCTTTGGACCTGCGGGGAAGTCCTCCAGGCTTTGGCCTGCATAACGGGTCCTTCGGGCCCGCACCACGGTTTTCTGTATTTAAAGAATCCCCCGCCGGGTCATGGCGGCTTCCATGGCGCGTTCGACGAGGATGGCGGCCAGGGATTCGGTGGCGGCGTCGAGTTCCCGGTTGGCGGTTTTGAGGCGTGGGAGCTCGTTGGCGGACAGGGCGGCGCGGACTTCGGCGGCGGCGGTCTGGATGTGCTCCCTGGTGGCGCTGTCGAGGGCGTCGCCGGCCTGCGGCAGGGCGGAATCCACGGCGGTGAGGAGTTCTCCGGCTTTCAGAACGGCTTCTGTCAGCTGGCGTTCGGTCATGTCCTCGAAGGCGTGGTCCACGGATTCAGCGATCATTTGCTCCACGCGGGTGTCCTCGACATCCACAGCGGCGTGGGTGATTTCCAGCACGCGGTCCGTGTTGGTTTTGGTGTCGCGGGCGAGGACTTTCAAAATCCCGTCGGCGTCAATTTCAAACTGCACGCCCACGCGGGCGCTGGCTTTGGGGCCGGGTTCGAAATCAACTTCAAACTGCCCCAGCTCCCAGTTGTCGCGGGCCATCTCGCGTTCGCCCTGGAGCACGCGGATGCGCATCGAACTCTGGCTGGCGACGGCGTTGGTGAACATCTCGCCGGCGCGGGCGGGAATGGTGGTGTTGCGGGGCAGAATCACGTTCATGAGCCCCCCGAAGGTCTCCATGCCGAGGGAAAGCGGTGTCACATCCAGAAGAACGACCTGACGCATGGCTCCGGACAGAATGCCGGCCTGAATGACGGCGCCGAGGGCCACGGTTTCATCCGGATGCTGGCTGGTGTCGGGTTCGCGGCCGAAAATCTCCTGAGCGGTCAGCCGGACCAGAGGAATGCGGGTGCTGCCGCCCACCAGCACGGCGGCGCTGAGGTCGGCGGGGGTGAGGTCGGCGTCGGCCAGCGCCCGGTGACAGAGGGCCCGGGTGCGGTCCACGATGGGCCTGGCGAGAGTTTCGAAATCCGCGCGGGTCACGGTGGTGGCAAAACTTTCCGCGCCGTGAAGGAAAGGCAGTCCGACTTCGGCGGTGTCGGAGAACGAGAGTGTGTGTTTGGCGCTGATGGCGGCATCGTGAAGACGGGCGCGGGTTTCACCGGAAAGCGCGGTGGCGGGAGTGTCGGGGAAAGCCTTGAGCGTCAGCCAGTCAGCCAGAGCGTGATCCAGATCATCGCCGCCCAGACGGGTGTCGCCGTGAGTGGCCAGCACCTGGAAAACGCCCTCGTTCAGCTCCAGAATGGAAATATCAAAGGTCCCGCCGCCAAGATCATAGACGGCGATTTTGGATTTGGCGCCCAGTTTATCCAGCCCGAAGGCGAGGGCGGCGGCGGTGGGCTCGTTGAGAATCCGCTCCACCGTGAAACCGGCAAGGGTTCCGGCCTGGCGGGTGGCCTGACGCTGGGCATCGTTGAAGTAAGCGGGCACGGTGATGACCGCCCGGGTCACAGGCCGCTCCAGGGCGCGTTCGGCAACGGCTTTAAGGTGCCGCAGGATTTCCGCTGAAATCTCCACCGGCGACCACTGACGGCCATCCATGGGCACGCCGAGCAGACCATCCGCTACTGGCTGGACCGTGTAGGGCAGGGTATCGGCATCGGCGGATTCCCCGGCGCGGCGGCCGATCAGGCGCTTCACGGAAAGGACCGTGCGGGACGGTTCGGTGAGGCGTCGGCGCAGGGCGTTCCGGCCAACCACCGGTTCCGCCTCATCCGGTCCGAAATAGACAGCGGACGGAGTCAGCCGGCTGCCGGTTTCGTCGGCGAGAAGAATGGGGAAACCGGCTTCCACGACGCCGATGAGCGACTGGGTGGTGCCGAGGTCGATGCCTGCAATATCGGACATGGGAACGGAGGAAATGAACGGGAACGGAAAAGAGAAGGAGACTTGCGCTTACGCCTGAAAGGCGGCGGAACGCCACGGATGGCACGGATGAGCCCAATAATCACGGATTCATTTTTCCCTGAAACCCGTTCCGGATGGGAGAATGACACGAAAAAGCCCGGCCCCATGGCTGGGTCCGGGCTTCGGATTGCTTCCGGCACAAAGACCGGAGCGGGGATCAGGGATCAGCCCGCGGGATTTTTCACGTCCTCGCCGTTGGTGCCCCATTCGGACTTGAACACGTCAACGTCGCGGCCGCCTTTTTTCTCCATGATCATGAGGTCATCCTTGAGGTCCGTCACTTTGGCGGAACCACCGACGCTCACCCACACGGCTTTGGTGCCGCTGAAGACACCGCCCTTTTTGTTCTTGTTCTTTTCGTAAACACCGGGGGATTCCGAGAAGGCGTTGGCCATCAGGGGCAGATTCGACTGGGAAGCCGCATCCAGGTTGTTCACGTAGGCCCAGGAACATTCACCGGGCATGAGGGCCTGCTCGAAGTTCGGCTCTGTGCCGATATCGTTGTCGGGCTTCTTGTTGCCGCCGGGGGCGTTGTTGAGCCAGGGATCGTTGGAGATCGCGAAGCCCTGCTCGTCATCAAGGTAACGCTTCACAAACAGCTGACGGTAAGCGTCATTGGAGGCCGACTGGGTCTCCGGGAAGCGCTGGTCATTGTCGTTGGCGTAGGCCTGGAGCCAGTTGTAGATGGCTTTGCCGGTCTTGGCGGTGGCGTTGGCGCGGACGCCGGGCATGATTTTACCATAGCTGGCGAATCCGCCGGCGGCGAGCATCGCGATGATCGAGATCACCACGAGGAGTTCAATCAGGGTGAACCCCTGATTTCTTCGTTTCAATTTCATATGATGTTGAGGTTGTGGCGGTTTCTGGCCGCCGGGTCTGGTATAATGCGTATTATGTTTTGGAGACTCCGGATCGGCCGCACTCACAGCCGGGGAATTTCCAACCCCATCGTATCAATCCGGAGCGGTGCGGCAAGAAAAATTCCCAGGGATTTCCCCTATATTAGCTCAAGGTGAAAATTGCATGAGGCCTGCGGCTGGGCTTCAGCCGCAGACGGAATTTTCCGGAAAACTATTTCGCCATCAGCTCCTTCACCTTCGGCTCGATGGCGGCGGCCCAGAGTTCGTAGCCTTTGGGCGAGAGATGCAGGAAATCCGGCATGATTTCCCGGTTCAGGATACCATCGGTGGGGACGAAAGTGGACGCCAGATCCAGGTAGAACACGTCCTTGCCGTCGGCGAGTTTGGAAATGAGGCCGTTGATCTCCGTGGTGCGGACGCGCATTTTGTCGTCCGGTTTCTCTCCGCGGGGGAAAACTCCGAGGACCAGAATCTTCATCTGAGGCTGTTTGGCGCGGAGTTTTTCCACAATCGCCTTCACTCCGGCCGCCGTGTCGGCGGCGGGATCCATGCGGTGGCCGGTGTTGTTGGTGCCGATCATGAGCACGGTGAGCTTTGGCTTCAGGCCGTCGTAATTGCCATTATCCAGACGCCAGAGCACATGTTCCGTGCGGTCGCCGCCGATGCCGAAATTGGCGGCTTTGAGGGGAGCCCAGTTTTTTTCCCACTGATCCCTGCCGGCTCCTTCCCACCCCTGGGTGATGGAATCGCCGAGGAAGACAAGCTGAGCCTCACCTTTTCTGGAGATTTCATTAAACCGCTCATGCCGGGCCTTGTTGCCGGCCTCCGCGCGGGGCTCCGGGGTCAGGGCTTTGATGGTGGCGGTGGTGGCGGGCACAGGAGCGGGATTCTGCGCCTGGCTCAGCGCGGGGGCCAGCAGGCAGGCGAGGGAGAGAAGGATGCGTTTCATGTGTTCCGCTTCTCTCAGGCAGGCCCGCCGGGGGCAAGGAAAATTCCGGGCGTATTCATGGAGGAGCCCGGAAAAGGACAGGGAGGAGGCATGGAAGCCCGCCCCCCTTCAAGCCTGCAAAACTCCCGTGTCCGGGGTGACGGCGGCGTTCAAGGATCCGCCGGGCCGGACCGCGCCGGGCCGCGCGGTATGCATTAATACGAATGAACGTAAAGTTCGGGGACTGCGCCTGCGCGGTGGCAATGCAGGCCTCAGTCCGCAGGGCGGATTTCCGGGGTCCGGACTTTGACAGGAAATGGATTTTTGCCGCCCCGGTGGAGCGGGCAATTATCTACTGGAGCAGGCTTTCCAGCGCTTTCTCGCGTTCCTCTTTGGGCTGGAAGTCGAAGGCGCGCATGAAGCGGTCCTTGTCGGCTTCGGGAAGCGCCGGGCTCTTTACGATGGTGGCGAGGATGGCGGCCGTCTGTTGGGCCCGGCTGCGCCAGATGATGTCGCGGCCGGCGGCGCTGTCCTCGGGTTTGGGCACGAGTTTCAGATAAGCGGCGAGGCATTCGTCCCAGCGCAGGGCGGCTCCGATGCCCAGAGCCTCAAGGTAAAAGCGGTCGGTGCCGTCGTGTTTGGCCGCCAGCTGCGCCCAGATGGCCGGAGCTTCCGGGGATTTGCTGAAACGCAGGGAAACCGCCGTCTCGCGGCGCACCCCGGCCGAGGTGTCGCCTGCGCCCTTTTTAAGCCAGGCGAGATCATTGCCGCCAAGGCCGCGGGCGATGCGGATGCCGGTGGCGCGGATATTTTCATCAGCATCGGCGAAGGCGCGTTGCAGAGTGGTTTCGGCTTGGCCGGGAATCCCGCTGAGCACCCAGAGGGCGCGGGCCTTCAGACGGGGATTCGGGGAATCCGCCAGTTTCGTCAGCGCCGGAACCGCCGCCTGTCCCATCGTGCGCAGGGTGGTGAAACCGAGATAACGCGACTCCTCATTCGGTTGGGACAAAGCGGCCACCGCGCCCTCCGGCGTGCTCAGGTCAAACGCGGGAACGGTGTAGCCTTTATGTCCCGCCGGGGTGATGCGGTAAATGCGGCCGTGGTCCAGATCGCCCATGCCATGTCCGCCGACACCCGGGTCATACCAGTCGGCAACGAGAAGCGAGCCGTCCGGGGCGGTGCTCACATCCACAGGACGGAACCAGCGGTCGCGGGTGCCTTCGAGGATATTCACTGTTTCCGCCGAATAACCCGCGCCCTTCACTTTCACGGGATAAGCGCGGGCCACATTCTGGCCGGGCTCGGCGTGGATCATCTGGTTCCGGAAAACGGCGGGCAGCAGTTCGCCTTCATAAATCGTGATGCCGGAGGGGCTGCCCGCGCCGGTGTTCAGCAGATTCGGCACCACGCCGGGATCGCTCTGATGCCAGTGGCGCTGCACGGTCTCCTCCTGGGTTTTGGCGTCGCCCTTGCTCCAGGTGGCGCCGGTGAGCTCGTCGTGGAACCCGTAATTGCCCCAGGGAAGGACGGCATTGATGCGCACCGAACGGTTGCCGTCGTCGTCGTTGTCGCTCTGCCAGATAGCGCCGAAACTGTCCACGGCCAGCTCCCAGTTGTTGCGGAAATTCCAGGCCAGGGTCTCGACGTGCGAGCCGTCCAGGTCGCAGCGGAAGATCATGCCCTCCTGATACTGCCCTTTGTTCCGGGTCTCGTTGCCGGCGGCGTCGATGAGGATTTTTCCATCCTTGTCCTTCAGCTGCTTGCCCTCGTTGCCGTAATTGAAATACAGCTTTCCGTCCGGACCGAAATGCACGGCGTGAATGCTGTGGTCGTGCTGTGACCCGGTGATGCCGGTGAATAGAAGCTCTTTTTTATCCGATTTCAGATCGCCATCCTCGTCCGTGAGGATCATGACTTTACCCGCTCCGGAAACAATGACGCGGTTGCCCAGAACCGTCACGCCGTGGGGCGAGTCGATGTCCTTGCCCTGATAAAAAACGGTCTGTTTGTCGGCTTTGCCATCATGGTCCGTGTCCTCCAGCACCAGGATGCGGTCCCCTTCCTTGCGGGTTTCGCTGTGGGCGCGGTAGTTCACGATTTCCGCCACCCAGACCCGGCCGAGGTGATCGATGTCGATCGACGAGGGGCTGAGAATCATGGGTTCGGAGGCGAAAGTCTCCACTTTCAGCCCGGCGGGGGCATCCAGAGCCTCCAGTGCCGGCCCCGGCTCCTGGGCGCCGCCGTTCACAGGGCCGAATTTGACCACGGGTTTCTGAGTGTAAACTTCAAACACCACCGTGGAGCCGCCGCCCTGGCTCACCCCGCCGTCATCCAGCGCCCCCTGCGCGGTGAATTCCTTCGTTCCTGCCGGCAGGTCATATTCAATCACCGAAGTGGCGTGAACCCCGATGCCCGCCGCCGCCGCCTTGCCGTCCACTTTCATGGGCTGGCCGTTGGCGTTGGCGTTTTTGCGGACCGCGCCCCAGCCGCTCTTTTCGGCCACGGCTTTCAGGTCCGTCAGCTTTTTCTCACCGAAATCCCCGCGCAGCACCGGATTCACCCAGTCCGCCCAGTCGCAGGCGAACCCGTCGCCGCCATCGCGCACCACCAGATAGAGTTTTTTTGCTCCGGTCAGATCCACTTTAATATCCACCGCGTGCCCGACGGTTTCCGGGGTCAGGCGGTGACTGGCATAAACGGGACGCGGAGCGGGTTCCGCCGCCAGCGCGGTGAAAGGCAGGGCGGCACCGGCGAGACAGAGAGTGACGGGCAATTTCATGTGGGGAAAGCAGCGGGATAACAGGCGGAAAATGAAAAACGCGGGGAAATGGAAGCCGGACGACACGCCGGGCTGTGAATACGCCCGGCGGCACGCCGCATATCACGGGAAATTAAGCTTCCGGTCCTGGCGGGAACGGGCGCTTTAAGATTTGCCCTGACAGGTCCGTTCTGCGATTTGTCCGGTCATGAAAGCGCTCCGCCTGCTCCTGCCTCATGCCGTTCTCCTGGCGCTCCCCGCCGCCGCCATGGCGCAGACGGGTTTCCCGGTCACTCCCACCACCCCGCAGAGCTTCAAATTCAAACCCACCGGCCAGACCGCCAATGCCGGAGCCACCGTTTCCCCCTCCCCGGTTCCCGCCGTGCGGCAGACAACCTATCTTACCCTCGGACAGGTCCGGCAGTGGAAAAGCGCCGACGGCCAGTCCCGCATCGGCCAGCTCATCGCCTGGGAGCAAAGCGTGGCCACCATCCCCGTCACCGCCAAAACCTCACCCGCCGCCGCCAGCGCCGCGCCGCCCGTGAACGGAAAACCCACCATCGTCCGCGACGGCAAAATCCGCCTGCTCATCGACCATAAACCCTACGAGGTTCCTCTCGACCGCCTCGGCCCGGACGAGCAGAAACACATCCAGCAGTTCCAAGCCTCCCTGGCCGGCAAACCCTGAGAAGGGGAAACTTCCCGGCATTCAAAGCTTCGGCGGATTCCGTCCGATGAAGGGGTGCTGCTCAAGGTCGAGCACGGAACCTGAAACCGGACCAAAGGAATCCGACAGGAAATGGAGCACCGTGGCCGCGATCTCCGCCGGGGTGAACAGGCGGCCGGCGGGGGCGAACATGTTGGAAAGATGCGCGGGCCAGTCGTGGGCCATGCCTTCGGCGTGTTTGCGGTGACGCTCGGCATCGGTCAGGACCCAGCCGGGATTCACCTGATTCACCCGGACCCCATGCTGGCGGTGCAGGGTGTCGCCGAGGTTCCGGGTCAGGGTCATGAGCGCGCCCTTGGAAATGCTGTAGGGCAGAAGATTCTCCTCGCCGCAGTAGGCGTTCACGGACCCGATATTCACCACGCTGCCCTTCGTCGCGCTGAGGTGGGGCAGGGCGGCCTGAATCAGCAGCAGCGGCGCCCGGACATTCACCGCCATGCAGCGGTCGAAGAAATCCGGCGTCACATCCTCAATGCGCCCCCGCACCACCCAGGCGGCGTTGTTGACCACCGCGTTGATTTTCCCGAAAGCCCGGATGGCGGCGTCAACGAGGCGCGGGGCGGCGGCGGGATCGGAAAGGTCGTCGTGGTGAAAAGCGGCGCGGTCACCCAGAGAGGCGGTGACGCGCTGACCCTCAGGTTTCTCCAGACCATGCAGCAGCACGCGGGCTCCGGCTTCGACGGCCTGGCGGGCAATGGCTTCCCCGATGCCCATGGTGCTGCCGGTGACGATGATGACTTTATCCTGAAGAGTGTGCATGGGTGAAAGAACGTGGGCCGGGAAAGATTTGTTGAGGAAAATTGCGGAAATCGGCGGTCGGCAAAGCAGGCGGCGGCTTGGCGGGAACAGACGTCCCTCCAGTGCCGCCAGGCTCCCGGCCCGGTGCCGAAAATGGGCTGAGGCTGAGGGATATAAATGGAGGGCATCAACATCCCCGCACCCCGGAGCACCACCATGACGGAGTGAATGGGTCCGACGTCCGCCCTTCAGTTCGTTCCTATATTTTTGTTCCGCATGATCGGTATCCGGTGTCTGCTTTGAGGAAATTTTCACGGTTTATGCCACTCCATGCCCATTTGGAGGCGAATTAAGGTTAGGCGGAGGCAAATCCGGGTTCCGCAGTGGAAAATCAGGTCCGCGCCATGGAATTTGAAGGCCACGTCATCGGAAAACAGAGCCGCGCGGTGAAAATGGAGGGCGGCGCGGCCGAAAATTAAGGGTACGCTGTGGAAATCCGGGCGCGCGCGGTGGAATCCGATCCGGAAACGGTGGAATTTGAGGGCCGCGCGTTCAAATCCGCAGGCTCCGCCATGAAAGACGAGGCTTCCGCCATGGAAAAAGAAGACCCCGCAGTGAAAGAAAATCGTTCCGCGGTCGGGAGTGAAAGCGGTGCGGTCGGGAGCGGAAGCGGTGCGGTCGAAAATGAAAGCGGCGCGGTGAATCCGTTTTCCGTGGCTGGCGCATGAGGCGAAGGAACCCGCGGCAAGCCCGTCCTGACCCTGTGATGTCCGTATTGCGGGAGGAGGAGGGTGGAACAGGCGTTCCCGCCTGTCCCGCCCGGGGCCACCTTTACCCGGTCCCGCCGGTTATAAACGCTGAAAAGGGGGTCAGAAACGGAGGGCCAGCATTCCGCGGACGCGGACCCATTCGGTGATGGACCAGGCCTGGGAGCCGCAGCCGCGCGGGGCGTGGGGCCAGGCTCCGTCCACGATCTCCTCCAGCGATCCCAGCGAAAACCGGCGGAACAGCGGGGCGGCGGAGGCCAGCACACCCTCCGCGCGCGGGCGGGCGGATTCCCCCCAGACCATGAGCATGGCCTCGGCCAGCATGGGCATCACCCAGGGCCAGCCCGTGCCATTGTGGTAGGCGGGCTTGCGGCGGGTGTCCTCGTCGCCCTCGTAATGCCCCTGAAAAGGAGCCAGGGGGTTGTTCAGAAGCTGCCCGTTGCGCTCCACCGGCAGCGCGAAAAGCACCGGCCGGTCCGCCAGGGTGCGCAGGGCGCCGGGGATGAGGAGTTCGAGGCAGCTGGTCAGCATGCCCTCGCGGATCACGGGATCGGTCACCGCCCCGAGCGTCAGGGCCAGCAGCTGGTTGGGACGCAGATGGTCATCAGCCACGGCGGCGGCGGCGCTTTGACCGGGAGCCGCGTGGAGGCAGTCGCTCAGATACGGCTGACCGGGGCGGGTGAAAAGAGTGGCGATGGACTGCTCCACTTTTGCCGCCAGCCGCGGCCACAGGGGTTCCGGATCAATGCGCGACAGCAGCCGGAGCGCGGCGAACCACAGCGCCTGAATTTCAATGGGATATCCCTGACGCGGGGTGCCGGCGGGGTAGTTGGTGTCCATCCAGGTGAAGTGGGAGGGACTGAAAATGAGGCCGGATTCCGGATCCATGCGGATGCCGTTGGGCGTGCCGGCGGCGTATCCGCGCCCCAGAGAAACCAGCACTTCGCGGAGGGTCCGGCCGCCGGCTTTCTCCTCCAGAAAAGCGTCGTTGCCTTCCCGGGCCAGCAGATCCTCCACCCCCGTGAAAAACCAGAGCGGGGCGTCGGAGGTGTCGCGGTTGGAGTCGTCGCCGCCCCGGATCATGTTGGGCAGCGTGCCCTGTTTCTCATAACGGGCGAAGGTTTTCAGAATGTCCCGCACGGCCTCCGTTTCTCCCGCCGCCGCGATACCGCGCAGGCAGATGAGGGTGTCCCGGCCCCAGTCGAGGAACCAGGGATAACCGGCGATCACTGTCAGGGAATCATCCCGTTTCACGATGAACTGCCGCACCGAGGCCTCAGGGGTGAAACCGGCGGGCTGCGCGGGAGGCGGATCGGCGGTCACGGGTTCCTGACCGTGCCGCGTCAGGGCGGCGGTCAGGCTCACGGGCTGCCCGGCGGTCAGACGGACAAGGAAATAACCGGGGCTGAAAAGGTCGGAACGCGCGCCCAGACCGCGCGAGGCATCCACCGGATGATCCACCGTCAGCCGCTCGCGTTCCCGGACAAAGGACGCGCCGCTGTCCACTTTCAGCGTCAGATTTCCCGGACCGCAGGGCATGGTGAAGCCGTCGGTGGAAACCGCGAGCGCCGCGTCCAGCCGCGGCAGCTCACTTTCCGGGAAGCTCCATTTGTCGTGAAATCCCCGGTCCTCCAGGTCGGGGCGCAGAATCAGTGTCACCGGCCCGGCCGCGTCGCCAGGCTCCCGGAGAAAACGCAGGCACACGGCATCGCGGCCGCCGGTGAGGTGGACCACCGCCGTCAGCCGCACCCATTGCCCGTCGCCGCAGGGCAGGCGGAAGCGCCATTCCGCGGTGTCCGCCGCGAGGAGTCTCACGGTTTCCGTCCACTTGGCGCTGACCTCGGTGGAGAATCCCCGTCGCACCAGCCAGAGGCGGCAGCGGTTGAATAACATGCGGCGGTCCACCGGGAAATCCGGATGCGGATTCGCCGCCAGCAGGGAGTCATACTGCGATCCCGCGGTGCCCCAGGCGGCGCGGGTGTGGACCATGGCTCCGGTGCCGTTGGTCAGGACCAGATGCAGATCCGGCTGCGCGCGGACCTCCGCGCCCGTGGCTTCGCGGACAGGATCGGCGAGGGGCGGCGGGAGCAGCAGGGGCAGGGTGCCGCGGGTCAGTCTGCCGCTGCCGGGCACGCGCAGAACGGCTTCGGCGGAGCCCGTGAAATTCTCCGGCCGGGGCACGATGGCGAAGTGCATGGCGGCCCCCGGAAGGCTCAAGCCCTCGGCGAGGTGAAGTTCCCCGGCCTTGACCGAATAACGGAACGGCCCCGGAGCCGTGAGCATAAGCAGATCACCGGGCAGCCAGACCACCTCCCGCCGCTGATCCCGCGGCCAGGCGGCGATGGTGAGCGGGGCGAACGGCAGGCCGGACAATTCCCGGCAGTAAGCCGCCGGATCCGCCAGCAGCGGAACCGCGGGCACCATCCCCGGTTTTCCCAGCCAGAGCGCCAGCCGCCGGGCCAGAGCCGCCGCCTCCTGGCGCACGGACGGCGGTTCCGCGACGGGCAGGACGGGCGCGGCGCACAGCACGATCACCCGGCCGGGGCTGAGGGAAACCGTGCCCTCAGCCGCCGACCACACCACCTCCACCGGGTCTCCGGTGAGGTCGCAGGCTCCTTCCTCGCCAAAGGAAAAATCCTCCCTGAGCCAGGAAACCGCCGCGTCCGCCGCGGGGTCCAGGTTGAGGAGAACCAGCAGCGTCTGCGCGGCCCCGCGCGCGGTTCTCCGCAGAGCCACGGCCGGTCCGCTGCTGCGCGTGATCAGCTGAAGCTCCGCTCCGGCTTCAAAAGCGGGCTGTTTCAGCAGCGCCTGCAAGGCGGCGATGTGGCGGATCAGATTCGGCTCCGCGCCCTCGTTCAGCGAGGTCGCGCCGTGCACGCGGATTTGCTCCGTGGCCAGCCATTCGCCCCCGCAGGTCAGTCCCCAGCCGCCCGCCGGACTGCACAGCGCGGCGACCGCCATGCGCAGCCGGGCCCAGGCGGGCGAAACGGCGGCGAGGCGGGAATTGTCGTGGGTTTCCGCGATGTTGATCTGATAGCCCTCCATCCGCGACTGGGCGATGGCCTGGGGCAGATACCAGTCCATGGCCCCGCGGCCGGTGTTCTGGAAAAGCTCGCTGTAAGCCCAGTTCAGACCGTTATTGGCCAGCAGGTCCAGCATCACGGGGATGGGGCCGCCCAGTCCCTCCAGGAAAAAGATGGTGTCCGGAAACTCCGTGCGGACTTTGGCGGAAATATAACGCCACACCGGCGCGGGCACGAAATACCCGGCATCGCAGCGGAACCCGTCCACTCCCTGGCGGCACCAGTAGAGAAAAACCTCCGCCATCTCCCGCCACAGGGCTTTGTGGGCGTAATCCAGCTTCACCAGATCCGCCCAGACCACGCCCCACGCGCCCGGTGAGTGGAAAGTGCCGTCGTCATTCCTGACAAACCATTCCGGATGATGCGCCATCAGCTGCGAGGCCCAGCCGGTGTGGTTGATGGGAATGTCGATGAACAGCCGGGCTCCGCGCGCATGGATGCCGTCGGCCATTTCCCGGAACTGCTGCAGAGGCGTGGTGGTCTGATCAAATTCCGCCAGCGCCGGGTCCACGTTTTTAAAATCCAGCGCGGCGAACGGGCTGCCATACCGGCCCATGCGGGCGTGGGTCGCCGGCACGGGAAACGGCGGCAGGACCAGCACAATGCGGAAACCCATGACGTCGAGGATGTGATCCAGACGCCGGGTCACTCCGCGGAAAGTGCCGGACGGCGGAATGACGGTGTAGCCCAGATCGTCGAGCGGCTTCAGACTTTCGTCCGTCACGTCGCCGGCGTTGTCGCGGAAAAGCCGGGGAAAAGCGGCGTAGATGCTGTTGCCGGCCACGGTCCAGGCAGGCTCCACTTTGATCCGCGCATTGCCTCCGCCGGCGGGCCACAGCGGCGGATCGTTTTCGGAAACGTGCAGAAAAGCCTTGGCTTCAAATACTCCGACATCGGTCAGCGGCAGGGTGAGTTTCCAGCGGCGCGGACCGTCCGGCGACATCAGCAGATCCTCCCAGTCCAGCCCCGGCGGCGGCGCGTCCTCCTCCACGGCGGCCACGGTTTCCGCCCGCTGGCGTGCGGCCTGGCGCAGATTGGTCCGTAGAAAAGCCGCTCCCAGGGTCTCACCCGAGGCTTCCAGCACGAAGGTCACCTCATCACCCGCATGGAGGATCATCGCGGTGCCGGGGGCGGGGGATTGAGTCAGAAAAAGCGCCATTTCTTAAAAACGCCGCAGAATCCATGCCTCCGCAACCGGACACTGGCCGGAAATACGGCTGATTGGCGGCGGCTGGCGGGAATTGGCGGCGGCTGGCGGGAACTGGCGGGAATGGAGCCTTTTTCCCGCGCCGCGGCTTGCGGTTTTCCTCCTTCACCGGTATTTGCCGCAACCTTTCCCGAAAGCCGCGGCGGCCTTGTTTGCGTGCAGGCCCGGCTCCGGATTTGCCGTCATTCATATTGCCGACATGGAGATCAAACCTGATGATTTATCCGGCCCCGGAATCGCGGCGTTTCTGGAGGAGCATATCCGTGAGATGCGGGCGGTCTCGCCGCCGGAGAGCACGCACGTGCTGGACCTGACGGGACTCAGGAGTCCCGGGATCACGTTCTGGGTGCTGTGGCGGGAGGGGGGAATCGCGGGATGCTGCGCGCTGAAACAGCTCGACGGGCGGCACGGGGAAATCAAATCCATGCGGACCTCCTCCACTCTCCGCCGGCAGGGTCTCGCCGGACGGCTTCTGGAGCATCTCATCCGGGAAGCCGGCAGGCGCGGGTATTCCCGCCTCAGCCTTGAGACCGGAGCCATGGAGTTCTTTGAGCCCGCCCGGCGCCTTTACCGCAGGTTCGGGTTTGAGGAATGCGGCCCCTTTGCGGCTTACCGGGAGGACCCCAACAGTGTCTTTCTCACGAAGGTTCTTTCATCCTCGGCCACCGGCCCCTGAATGCCGCCGGTCCCCGGAGCCGGCCCGGAGCGGAGGCCAGTCCGGGTAGGACTTCCGGAGCCGCCGGGAGGCGGGGAAAACTCCGGGTTCATTTGGAGGGCTCGCCGGCCCCGTCCGTGGCGGGTTTTTCGATGCGGATGGGAATGACTTGTGGGTAATGCTCAGGGACGGAGCCCGCTTCCCGGGCTCCGCCGGAGTGGAATGATGCTCTCCGGGGTTTGACCGGGCGCGCGGCGGGAAGGGAATTGCCGGCGACAAGTGACCGCGGCCCGTTTACCATGCGTCCCCCGATTGAACTGAATCATGAAAGTAGGAACCCTGAAAAGAGAGGAACTGGACCGCGCCCTGCTGGTGCTGGCGGAAGGCAAATCACGCGAAATTCTGGAGAAAGTCTGCCATGACCCCCGGGTCCGGCTTTGGCAGAATCAGGCGAACCACGTCTCCATCGTGCGGCTGGGCTACAATGACCACGGGCCGGTGCACATGCGGATCGTGACGCTGCACGCCCTGAAAATTCTGAATCTCCTGAAGGAGGGCGGGGTGCAGGCGACCATGGAATTTGAAAAACTGGGCACCTGGGAGGATGCCAAAGTGGTGATCATTCTGGCGGCGATGCTCCACGACGTGGGCATGGGCGTGACCCGGGACAAACACGAATGGCACAGCCTTCACATCTGCATGCCGGTGGTGGAGGGCTGGCTGCGGGAGCTTTATCCGGAGGACGAGGAGAAGCAGATCGCCATCGCCTGCATGGTCCGCGAAGCCATTATCGGGCACATGGGGCACGACAAAATTCACTCGGTGGAAGCCGGCGTCCTGCTGGTCGCCGACGGCACGGACATGACCAAGGGCCGCGCGCGCATCGCCAAAATGCTGGCCCAGAAACCGACTCTCGGCGACATGCACCGGCATTCCGCCGACGCCATCAAAGAGGTCATCATCGCCAAAGGCGAGGAGCGGCCGGTGCACATCAGCGTGCGCATGGACGACTACTCCGGGATTTTTCAGGTGGAGGAGGTCCTGATGCAGAAGATCAGCTATTCCCCGATCCGGCAATATGTCGAACTCAGCGTCATTGTGCATGACGACCCGCCGCGGCGTTATTTGTGAATGCGGAAGTGGCAGGAGCGGACTTATCCGGGAACGATCTCCTGCGCGTTGATTTCAACAAAGCCGATCCACCAGCAAATGCCGCAGGCCTGCTCCTCCCGGGGTGCGGAGATGAAGGAAATCCGGAATCGCAGGGATGCCGCAACCCGTGATGCCGCTCATTATTGAAGCTGGAGGCTTCAAAGATATTAGCCGGTGGTTGAGCGAGGCACGAGCGACACCACCGGTCCCCAGCCACGGGTTTCCGCGCCAGACCGGCGGGCAAGCGGGAGGGCGGCGGCCATGAGCATCGGAGAGGCCGAACCGTTCTTCGATCCCTCCGGGATCGGGGGAGTCGTGAAGGGAAGGTCCCGGTGGTGTCGCTCCGCTCAACCACCGGCTAATTTCCGCGAAGCCTCCAGCTTCGAAAACCGGTGCGATGCCTTTCGATCATGAGAGCGGCACGCCACTTGAGAGGAAGGCGAGCCTCTCCATGGCGACACGTTCCTGACAACGCCGAGGTCACACCCGTTCAAAAGCCCGGTCGAGAACGGCGAGGAGGAAGTCGGCGTCGGCGGGGGTGAGGCACATGGGGGGCTTGATTCGGAGGACGTTGCCGTGGAGGCCGCCTTTGCCGATGAGGAGGCCCATCTCGCGGGCGGTTTCGAAAATTTGGGCGCACTCGGCTTTGGCGGGTTCCTTGGTGGCGCGGTCCTTGACGAGTTCGACGCCGAGCATGAGGCCGAGGCCGCGGACTTCGCCGATGAGGCTGTGTTTCTGCTGGAGTTTGAGCAGTCCGGTTTTCAGTTGGGCACCGATTTGGAGGCTGTTTTCCTGGAGACCCTCCTGATCAATGACTTCCAGCACCGCTTTGCCGATGGCGCAGCAGACGGGGTTGCCGCCGAAGGTGTTGAAGTGGATGCGGCTGGTCAGGCTTGCCGCGATTTCCGGGGTGGTGACCACGGCGGCGAGGGGCGCGCCGTTGCCGATGCCTTTGGCGAGAGTGACGATGTCGGGGACGACGCCCTGGTTTTCAAAACCCCAGAAATGGGAGCCGGTGCGGCCGAATCCGGTCTGGACCTCGTCGGCGATGCAGAGGCCTCCGGCGGCGCGGGTGTGGGCGTAGGCCTCCTTTAAATATCCATCCGGAAAAACCACGGCCCCGCCCACGCCCTGGATGCTTTCCGCGACAAACGCGGCGATCTGGCCGGAGGTGGCGAAGCTGATGAGTTCGCGGACATCGGCGGCGTATTTGGCTCCGGCCTGCCGGTCGTCGTGTCCCCAGGGGCCGCGGTAGGGATCGGGCGCGAGCGCATGATGCACGCCGAAGCTGTGGGGAACATTGAATTTCCAGGTGCTGTGCGCGGTGAGTCCCATGGTGCCGGCGCCGCCGCCGTGGTAGGCGTTGCGCAGGGCGATGACGTCGTAATTCCGCGTGTGGGCCCGGGCCATGAGAAGGGCGAGATCGTTGGCTTCGGAGCCACTGTTGACCAGATAAACGACTTTCAGATTCCCCGGCATTTTGTCGGCGAGGGCGGCGGCGTAGAGGGGGAGATTCGGGTGCAGGTAAATCGTGCTGGTGTGCTGGAGCAGCTGATTCTGGGCATTCGCCGCCGCCACCACATGCGGATGGCAGTGGCCGACGCTGACGGTGACGATGCCCGCAAAGGCGTCGAGGTAGCGGCGGCCCTTTTCGTCATAAAGATACTGGCCCTTGCCCTCCACGATCATGAGCGGCTCCTTGTAATAATGGAAAAGCGCCGGATTCACCGACGCTTTCCGCAGAGCATGGACCTCCGCCGCGCCGGGGCCGGTGTAGGGCGCGGGCTGGTGGGCGAAGGGCGGGAGTTGCGGGGAGGTGCTCATGGGATGGAACGGGAGAGTTAAGGGATTTGAACAGAAGGGCGCGAAGGAAACGAAGGAGGGGATTCGGAGTGAGGAGGAAAAGTGAAGGGGATGGGCAATGGTAACGCGGGTTCCGGTGGTTGCGCGGGAAAACGAAAAAGCCGTCCCCGCGCGGGCGGGGACGGCTTTTTGAAAAACGGAATGAGTGGCGGCGGAAGCGCCGGGGAACTCAGGATTCAGTGGCGGGTTCCGCGGCGGTCTCAGCAGCCGGGGTTTCCACAGCGGGAGTTTCAACCACCGGGGTCTCGACGGCGGCTTCCGCCTTTTTGGAGGCCTTCCTGACGGTCTTCTTTTTCGCGGGAGCGGTCTTTTTGGCTTCAGCGGCGCGGGATTTCGCGAGCGCGGGGTTGGCTTTGAGATCGCGGGCGATTTCCTTTTTGCGCTTCACTCGGGCGAGGCGGCGTTTGCGTTTGACGATTTTGTTGAGTTGTTGACCCATGAGGATAGCAGTAAATTGGGAATTGGTGGGAATCGCAGTCTAAGGCGGTGTGTCCGGCAGGCAATGGAAAAATCCGTAAGTTTGCGGCGCGGTCAGCGGGGGAGAGGCGGGACGCCGGAGGTGGTGGGATCGGGTTCCGTGGCCGCCGGATCGGGGGCGGGTGCGGAGGGGATGACCGTTTCCGCCGCCGGACGGGCGGGGACGGGGGAGGCGCCCGCGGCGGGGGTGAGCTGGAGTTCGGGCTGGGAAACGTTGAAATCGAGCCGCAGCGGGACTTTTTTCCAGTCCGTGACCGCCAGATCCGTGGCCTCAATGACCCAGAGCACCACTTTGGCGGATCCGAGCGGGCGGGCGCCGTTGGTGCCCTCGCGGAGGATTTTCATGCGGGCGGAATTCCGGCCGTCGGCATTGCCGGGAAAAAGGTCGGGCGTGGTCTGAAGTTCGAAGGCCAGCTGATCGGCGAGACTGGCGAAAGTGCTGCTGGAGCCCTGCGGATTATTGGCCTCGCGCCAGGCGAGCACCGTTTCGTCCCCGATGATGGCCAAGGCGTGACCGCCCTGGGAGAAGGTCACGGAACTCATTTTGCCGTCGGCGGACCGTCCGATGTTGCGCACGGGCAGGGATTCCGGCGGGACTTTGCCGATGGCCAGGGAGCCGGTGAAGGAGACAGTGGCGGCTTCCGTGATCAGCGGGCCGGTTTTTCCGTCCCTGGCCCATTTGGCGTCCTTGAATTCCTTCGAGATGGCGGCGGCGGCGATTTCCGCGCCGCGCGGGCTCCAGACGGTGGAGGTTCTGGTGAAGGCCGGGCCCAGTTTACGGTCGTCGCGGGCGGCGAGCAGGGGTTCGGTGAGGTCGATCACGCGGACGCCTTTTTTCCGCAGGGCCTCATAAGCCTCCTGGAGGGTGGAGTCGAAACGCTCGGGTTTTTTGCCGCGCATTTTGATTTTCAGATCCTTCGACAGTTTGTCGGGAAAGATGACGGCCTTTGGCGGGACGGGGACAAAAACGAGTTCCGTGCCTTCACGCTGCAGCTGGTCCCGGTAATCGGAAATGGCGGCGGTGGCGGCGCGGACGGAGGGGGACGCGGGATCGGTGAGGCTGGAGAGGCGCAGGAGTTCCGTGGAGGCGAAAAACCACCCGTCGCGTCCGGCGACGGTGCCGGGGCTTTTGCCCATTTCCGCGCATTTGATCAGAAACGCCTGTTCCTGGGGGGATCGTTTCACTCCTCCGGGGGAGGCCGGATCGGCGGCTTCACCGGCGGGTTTGGTGGCTTGGCAGCCGGGCAGGAGGGCCAGGCAGAGGGCGGCGGCGGGACCGGGCAGCAGTCGGACGGTGCGGGACATGCGCGCAGTGTGTAGCATCCGGCACCGGGGACGCAAGATCATCCTGCCGGATTCAGTGAGGAGCCGTGTGCGGGTGGGGGGATTTGAACAGAAGGAAGCGAAGAGAGCGAAGGAGGAGGAATGATTTGGAGGGGAAAAGGAACAAACAGCCACTTCAGTCATGATCTCCCTTTCCCGAATTCTTCGCTTTCTTCGCTTCCTTCTGTTCAAATTCCGCCCTCCGCCGCGGCCGGCGATTTTATAAATTCCGCCGTGAAATTTGCCAGGCCGGCGTATAAGTGAGGGGAAATGTTTCTGCCCCCGGCTGCTGCTTGACTGCGTTTATGACCATTGCCCGCGACACGCTGGCGCTGTTGTGCCGGCGCCGGCTGTTCTGGCTCAACGTGTGGCTGTCCGTGGCGGTGGTGCTGGCGGTGGCGTCGCTGAAGTGTGACCGCACCGGCTGGTCGGCGGGATTCGGGTTGTTTTTGTTTCCGGGCAGCTTTCTGACCAAGGGGTCACCGTGGGAGGCGACGCTGTTTTACGGGGTGGTGAACCGGGCGCTGAGCTGGTGGGTGACGGGGGCGGCTCCCCTGCTGGCGCTGTTCAGTCTGGCGTCCGTGGTGCCGAAATCCCTGCAGTCCGGCCAGGCGGCGCTGCTTTTTCCCAAATCCCGGAGCCGGGCGGCGGTGCTGCTGGGACGGTTCGCGGGCGGAGTGGCGTTTCTGGCGGTGCCGGCCACCGTCTGCACGGCCGGACTTTTTCTCACCGTCGGATGGCGGCTGGAGATCTGGCCGGTGCGGATTTTTCTGGCCGTTCCCTTCGCCATGCTGTCGTTCGCGGTGCTGGCTTCGGTGACCGTGATGCTTGGCGTGCTGACGCGGTCGGCTTCGGCGGCGCTGGTGGTGACGCTGATTTTCGCGGTTTCCGTGGCCACTCTGCAGGATGCGGCGGCGCGTCCGCAGGAGGACGCGGATGAGGGCGACCTGAGCGGAATGGTGCGCCATGCGTCCGGCGGGATCACGGCTCTGCAGTCCCTCGCGTGGGTGCTGCCCCGCACTCAGGAGCTGAGCGACGGGATGGACCGGGTGATCGGGCTGCACGGGACGCGGCGCTTCCGGGATCTCGTCAGGCGGTTCAAGATAGGCAATGTCAAGGTAGGCAACACGGACGTGCTGGACCAGGTGACGGACGACAGCTCCCAGCCGGTGACAGGCCAAAAGCTGAGCGAGGCGGTGCTGGTGACCTCCGGTTTCACCGCCCTGGTGCTGATGATGGGCGTAACCCTTCTGAACCGCCGCGATCTGTAATCCGCTGTCCGCTTTCCGGGAAACCCCTCAACCGCCATGTCCCATCCGATTCCCTCCCAGTCTCAATCCATCATCGAGCCCGGCCTGCTTCTGGAGGCTTATTCGGGGGGGCTTTTCCCCATGTCGATGGAAAACGGGGAGCTGGGCTGGTTCTCGCCGGATCCGCGGGGAATCATTCCCATCGCGGAATTCCATGTCCCCCGCGGACTGCGCAAAGTTTTGAGTAAAAACAAATTCGACGTCAGGGTGAATACGGCCTTCGGCGCGGTGATGCGCGGCTGCGCGGAGCGGGAGACCACGTGGATCAGCGGGCTCATCCACCGCAGTTACGTCAAACTTCACGAAATGGGCCGCGCGCATTCCGTGGAGGTCTGGCAGGGGACTTCCCTGGTGGGCGGCCTGTACGGAGTCTCCATCGGCGGGGCGTTTTTCGGGGAGAGCATGTTCAGCCGGGTGCCGGACGCGTCGAAGGTGGCGCTGGAGGCGCTGGTGCGGCGGCTGGATTCCCGGGGATTTGTGCTTTTGGACACGCAGTGGGTGACGGAGCACCTGAAGCAGTTCGGCGCGCACGAAATCCCGCGTCCGATGTATCTGCGGCGCCTGTCCCGGGCGTTGGAGCTGGAGTGCTCGTTTGTGTGAGGGGAAAACCGCCGTCCGGGCGCGATTCCCATCGCCAAATGAACCGGACCGCGTCACAGTGGTCCCACTGAGTGTTCCCCGCCGCCCCCTTGTGACTCTAGCCGCTCAAATCTCCCTCCTCCGCCGCACGCACACCCGGGTGCTGATGGCGAAAGTCCGTAACAATCTGAAACATTCGCGTCTGATGTGCCTGACCATCGGGCTGTTTCTGACGGGTTATCTCATCGTCGGCTACTTCCTGTTTCAGAAAGGGCTGAACTACATCTCCAGCGTGCCCGGTGTCGGTCTGCTGTTGCTGGAGCGGGTGATCTACATGGTGTTTTTCTTCTTTTTCGCCATGCTGGTTTTCTCGAACGCGGTGCTGCTCTACAGCTCCATTTTCCGGGGAAAGGAGACGTCGTGGCTGCTCACGCTGCCGCTGGATCCGCGGGCGGTTTTCTGCTGGAAAGTCATGGAATCCTTCGTGGTCAGCAGCTGGGGACTGGTGGTGCTGAGCGCGCCGCTGCTTCTGAGCATCGGGCAGACGTTCGGGGCCTCCGGCACGTTTTATCTGAAGTGCCTCGTGGTTTACATCCCTTTCATGGTGCTGCCGGCCACGCTGGCCGGAGTGCTGGTGGTGCTGGGGGTGCGTTACTGGGGGCGGACACTGAAATTTCTCTGCTGGGTGCTGCTGGCGCTGGCGTGCTGGAAGCTGGCGGAGGGCGTGATCAGCGCCCGCCAGACCGGAGCCATGGCCAACGCCGCCAGTTTTTCCGCCGCTCTGGACGAGCTCCTGGGGCATTCCGCCCTGATGATCAACCGTCTGCTGCCCAGCGCGTGGATGGGGGAAATGGTGCTGCTGTGGGCACGGGGCTATGAGGCGCACGGGCTGTTTTTCGGGCTGCTGCTGCTGAGCCAGGCCCTGATGCTCAGCTGGATCTGCGTGGTGGGGGTCAGCCACCTGTGCTACAGCGCGTGGAATCTCAGCCAGCGCCGGAAAGCCATGATCACCGGCCGGAAACGGTCGGCCACCGGAACCCTGGACCGTCTGGAATTCATCGGTCCCCTGCGGTTTATTAAACGCTCGGGTCTCTTCCGCCGTGACACCGCCGCGCTGATCACCAAGGACATCCGCGAATTCATCCGCGATCCCGCCCAGTGGGTGCCGTCGGCCATCGTCTTCACGCTCCTCTTCGTCTACGCCGCCAATCTGAACCGCGCGGCGGCGGCGGACATCCGTCAGCCGATGTACCGCCTGATTCTCACTTATCTGAATTTCGGTGTCTGCTGCCTCACGCTGTCCACCCTGACCACGCGGTTTATTTTCCCGCTTTTCAGTCTGGAGGGGCGGCGGCTCTGGATTCTCGGGCTCTCGCCGGTGGGAATGCAGCGCGTGTTCCGGCTGAAGCTGGCGCTTTTCTCCGGCGTCATCGGCACGGTGACCTGCCTGCTGATGCTGCTTTCCGGGCTGCGGCTGGGAATGGGGTCCGTGGAACTGGCGATTTACTGCATCGGCATTGTGCTCATGAGCATCGGCCTGACCTCGCTGTCGCTCGGGCTCGGCGTGATTTTCCCCAATTTCAACGATCCCAGCCCCGCGCGGGTGGTTTCCGGGTTTGGCGGAACGCTGTGCCTGATTCTGAATTTTGTGTACATTATCCTTTTTATGGTGGTTTTTGCGGCTCCGGGATTTTGGAAGCAGGCTTACCTGAAAACCGCCCAAAGTCCGCTGGCGGGATATTATCCGTGGATTCTTGCGGGATCCCTGGTGGTCATGGTGCTGCTGACGGCGGTGTGCGCGGGCATCCCCTATTTTTTGAGCGTGCGGAGAATGAAAAGGCTGGAACTTTTAGGAAAACTGTAATACCTCTGGAGGTTAATGGGTTCGCAGCCTTGCCCCTCCATGCAATCTCCCAAATCCCGCCAATCCGCCGTTCTCCCGCCGCACCTGGCCCGCCAGCGCGAGGACACTTTTCATATGGAGAGCCCGGATTTCGAGGGCGGGGAACTGATTCTTCCCGGAGAAGCCATGACCGCCGCCGGGGAGGATCTGGAGGAACGGGTGCAGACGACCCAGAACCGTCTGGCGCAACTGCGCATGGAGGCGGACGCGCTGGAACGCGAGAAACAGCAGTTTGAGGAACTCAGCCGCCAGCAGAAGGATTTTATGCAGGGCCGCGCCGACATCGGCGACAAGCTCACCCGCGCGCTTTCCCATCTGGACCGCGAAACTTATGAGGCCCAGAAGCGCGTCGAGCAGCTTCTGGTGATCAAGGACACCTTTAATCACCATCTGGACGTCATTGATTCCCTGAATCCCGAGCAGTGGAATCCGCACGATCTGCGTCAGGATCTCAGCCGCGCGCTGGGCATGATCGAGGACGCGCGTGACGAGTACATCACCTGCTCCGCCCGCATCCAGCAGCTCACCTCGGTAGGCATGCCCGCCGCCGCCGCCGCATCACACCCGGTGGCCGCCGCCGGGGCTCCCGCTTTGGAGTCCCGTTTTGAAAACCGGAGCGCCGTGCCCATGGGAAGTTTCAACCGCGACACGTTCAGGCATTGGCTGTTCTGCGGACTCGCCTTCACCACCCCCGTCATCGCCGTCACCCTGCTCGGATTCCTCATCTGGCTCGTCGCCCGGTGATCCGCCGCCGGAGCTGATATTCACCCGCATTCCCGCAAAATGGTCATGGCCAGAAATCCCGGAGATTCCCGCCCGAACAAACCGAAGAAGGCGACCATTGCTGAAATGGAGGAACATATCCGCGAGATGCGCCGTCAGGAGGACGCGCTTAAGAATAAAATTCACCGGCTGGAGGTCACCATCACCGGCAATCCGGTGCTGATGGCCAAGGAGCGTCTCCGTAACCACAACCTTATCGCCGCCGGTGACGACGATGATTACCCCGGCCGTCCCATGCGCACCCGCTGGCAATCCCAGCGCATGAACCGCGCCCGCTCCAAGCAGGCCATGACGGCTCTGTTCCTCGTGATTCTTTTCATCGCTTTTGTCTTCTGGTTTTACCAGCAGCTGCGGGCGAACGGAGTGATTTGACTGGGAGTGGCTGACTGACTGGCGCTTAATCAGTTATAAAAAAGCGGAGGTATGCCGGCGATGCCATTTGTTCGCTGGAACAGGGAAAAATCGCGGACTGATCATAAAAATGCACAACTGGTATTGACAATGCATTCACATGAGCCATTATAACCGTGGAGATTGCAAAAGCGCGTTAAGTGTTTTTCTGAAATCCGGGTACGGTTTCCCCCCCTCGAACCGTGCCATATTCCCCCCAAAAAGACCGCCCCGGTCCGGCCTCTGACGCAACCAGAGCCGGCCGGGGCGATCTGCTTTTCGTGGGTCCCTGCCAGGGAACAGAGGAGAGCGAAGGAAGCGGAGCGGCGGAGGGAAGCCAGAGGCGGCTGGTTGAAAATCAATGGCTTCCGGCTCCTTTTCCGTGACAGGCTTCTCCCGGAGCGTAGCGTGGACCGGCTGGGCGATGCGAAAGTAACCCACGCCCGCCGCCATGCCCCACAAGAAAAATCCCCCGCCCGGATGCGGCCTGAAGCTGTCGGCTGAAAAGATCGCCGCCGCCTGCGGCGGCTCCGCCCGGACCGCCCACCGGTGGAAAAGGGAGGCGGGCGGGCCGGTGAGACCCGGACGGAAAAAAGGGGGGAATGTTGCGGACAAATCCGGAACTGACGGCCCGGATCACCGGGGAGGACTGGGCAAAGGGGGACATCCATGTCGGGAAACGGCTCGGAGTGTCCAGTCCGAGGCCGCTTTTCAGCACTGCTGGCCCGAGGCCCGGGCAGGCCAGGCTTCCGCCCTCCGCACCATCTGGCGGCACCAATCCCGGGAGTCATGGAGGTTGCCCGGGCGACGCAGCCACCGCTGTCGTGGTGTGAGTGTTGTGGTTGTGCCCGCGCTTTTCAACCCTGGCTCAGCGGCATCAGCTTCCTTCACGATTCTTTCTTTTCCTGTTGCTGGCTTCCCGCTCTCCCGGGCCAGCCTGCCCGCCGAAAAACAGTCCGGCAGGCAAAGTGACGGAACGGGCTGCTCCGGGACAGGTGGCCGGAGTGACTGATTGAGACACCATAAGTGTCATAATAGATGGGTCACCGGTGAAAGTCAGGCTATCTGGCATTGATGCTCCGGAGAAATCCCGGCAGTAGACCGGATTGCTTAGGGGAAAGGTGCGGAGAGTGGCGGTTATGGCATTTTTCTTGTCACTGATTCAAAAATCGGTCATATATGTCGGCTATGAAACCAAATTTGAAACTTTTGCCCCTCCTGGCATGGGTCGGATGCTGGTTGGTCCTCCCTTCCTTTGCCAGGGGCGCGGTTGGGATGTGGCTTTTCACCAGTTCAGGGCAGACCGGAATCACCACAGGCAGCGCATCGACGGGCACCGTTTACTCGGATGGCTCCGAGTCCGTAGGAGCCGTTTTCTCCGTCACCATGGCCCAGGCCGTCACTGAGTTTGAAATCTTTGGAGGCGTGCACGCCCTTCAAGCCGTATATCCGGAGAAATCCGGTTCCGCCTACGGTCTCTCCGTTGGAGATCAGATCATCACTAGGCTGACCTTTGATCACGCAATAAACTTCGGCACTAATCAAGGCTATTTGTCATTGCCGCTCCGCGACAGCGTTGCCTGCGGCCTATTTCCGGTTTTGAGCACGGGCATGTCCCATGTTATCAACCTGATCGGAGGCCAGTTCACACATTTTCAGAATGAGAATTCGAGCGCGTGGAATGGAGCCGCTATCAGCGGCGTTGGCGGAAGTCAGATCACCATCAGCACCGGAGCCGCGGCACCGGCCTCGATTGACATTTTCGATGGAACGCGAGTGGCCGGCCATATTACAGGCATCGAGATCATTTCCACGGCGAACCGTAACTTCGCCAATGGCGAATCGGCCGCTGTGGGATTTGCGGCCGGAGGGGAATCTGCGGCCGCCGTTATCCCGGAGCCTTCCGCGAGCCTGCTCCTGCTGGCCGGAGCGGGGCTGACGCTTTTGCGGCGGCGCGGGTGATGCGGATCGGCGGGGTCGGCGCGGCCATTCAGTCCGGCAAACTGCTCGGAACCCGGAATTTCATTCGGCCTTCACGGGCTCATCGCTGCCCAGCTCGGGTTCTGCCCGTCGGCGGTTTATCAGGACAGACTTCTTCGGGAGCCATGGCTTTTTACCCGGAAACGTAGAATCCTAGGGTATTGCCGCCAGGCGCTTGAAATATCTTTTCGGGGGTGACCGGTTAGTGATGTTTGAGATTTGAGGATTGGAGTGCCTTCCGCCTTGTAAAGCCGATGTTCGGGATGCGGGCCGGAAACGGTTTTTCTCAGAAGCCGTGGCGGTCAATACGTTTCCAGAACTGGGACCAGTTCCGGCAGCGCCTCGACCAGCAGGGATACTGAAAAAAATCCTTCCCCGGAAGACAGGGCAGGACATTCAGACACCTTCAAAATGCCGCCTGGGCTACATCACTAACCGGTCACACCCGATTATAAGTACCACCGCCTTCCCGGAAGCCTGGACCGGGAGGACACGGTCAATATTCCCCTGAATGCGGAAACGCTGCCGAAAACCAGCGCCGGTCTGGTGAGGGAAAAGCTGCCTCTGGTCTGGCAACGGCTGCAAAATCCCTGAAATCGGGCTGTCCCGCGCAAGCGGCTGTTGCCGGGGCGGGGCAGGGGTGCTGAAGTGCGCGGCATGAAACAGGATTTTTCCCTCTTTGCCGAACGGAGCCGCCGGACCCGGGGGATGCTGAGCGCCGTTGCCGCCGTGCTGACGCTGAATCTCCTTTCGCCCCTGCGGCTGGCCGCCGCGGAGAGCAGTCTGGCGGAGGTCATCACGGAATTTTCCGCTGACAGCTCCGTGATTGAGGCCGCTTATGAGATCCCGGCCGCCGAGTCCAGTCTGTCGCGCCGGGAGACGCTGCTGAAATCCTGGCGGGAACGGCTGGAGGCCATGCCTTACGATCCCCTGACGCCACCCGCCCGTATTGACTGGCATCTGTTGAAAAATCACCTGGCCTCGGAACTGGCGGATCTGGATCTGCGGCGCGCCCGTCTGACGGAAATGGAGCCGGTGCTTTCCTTCCGCCGGCCCTTGCAGGAACTGCTTGCCGCCCGCGATGCCCGGCAGGGCGTGGATCCCGGAAAAGCCGCTGAAATCCTGGCAAAAGCGCTGGCGGAAGTGAAGGAGATCCGCAAAAAGCTCGGCCAGGGAAAAGAGAAGGAACCGCCCGCCGGAGCCCTGAAACCTTTACCTGTGCTGGCCCAGCGCTCCGCCGCCGCGCTGGATGAGCTGCGGCAGTCGATGGAGGAATGGTTCCGGTTTTACGACGGGTTTCAGCCGGATTTCGGCTGGTGGGTGCGGCAGCCGCAGGCGGGACTGGCGAAGGAGATGGAGGAACTTTCCGGTTTTCTGCGCAAGGACATCGCGGGACTCAAAGGCGAGCCGGAGGACCCGCTGCTCGGCGATCCCATTGGAGCCGCCGCCCTGACGGCGCAGCTGTCCGCCGAATGCATTCCGTATTCCGCCGCCGAACTCGTGGCCTTGGCGGAAAAGGAGTTCGCGTGGTGCGAGGGCCAGATGAGCCTCGCCGCCGCCGCCATGGGCTGCGCCGGCGGCGCGGAGGCCGTCGCGAAAATCAAGGAGCAGCACGCGCCACCCGGCGGCCAGCCGACGGTGGCGGTGACGGAGGCGCGGAAGGCCATTCAGTTTGTCAAAGACCGCGACCTCGTGACCATTCCCCCGCTGGCGGAGGAAACCTGGCGGCTGGCGATGCTCGGCGTGACCCAGCAGAAGAGTCTGCCCTACGCGGTTTACGGCTCGCCGCACATGATGATCGCCTACGCCCACGAGTCGATGTCCCAGGAGGAGAAACTGATGTCCATGCGCGGCAACAACGCCGCCTTTCTCCACATTGTCACCCCCCATGAACTGATTCCCGGCCACCACCTGCAACTGTTCCAGTCCCGGCGTTTTTCCCCGCAGCGGCAGCTGTTCCGCACGCCGTTTCTGGTGGAGGGCTGGGCGCTGCACTGGGAAATGCTGCTGTGGGATCAGGGCTACGCGGCCACGCCCGAGGAGAAAGCCGGAGCGCTTTTCTGGCGCATGCACCGGTGCGCGCGCATCATTGTCAGCCTCAAATTCCACCTTGGGGAGATGAAGCCGGACGCCATGATCGATTTTCTGGTGCAGCGCGTCGGCCACGAGCGCTCCGGCGCCACGGCTGAGGTCCGCCGCTACATCGGCGGGAGCTATGGCCCGCTGTATCAGGCCGCCTACATGCTCGGCGGCCTGCAGATCCGGGCGCTTTATCAGGACCTGACCGGCCCTGCGCCCTCCACCGGCCAGCCGCGCCTGACGCCCCGGGAATTCCACGACGCCGTCCTCCGCGAGGGCGCGATCCCCGTGGAGTTCATCCGCGCCGCCCTGACCGGACAGTCGCTCCCGCGCGACTGGAAAAGCGGCTGGCGCTTCGCCGATGGAAAATGAGATTCAGATCCCCAGCCCGTCGATCTGGTCGTAGGCGCGGTTCAGCCATACTTTGACGCGCTGCCGCTCCAGCAGGCCGAGGCCGGTGGTCTCCGACTCACTTTTGGTCTTGGCCGCCCAGAAATTGGTGCTGCCGGCGTCGATCTTGTTGATCACGGTCTCATGCAGCCGCTTCAGATGGATAATGCGGGCGTTGAGGTTGATCGCGTGCTCCTTTTCCCCGGATTTCTCAAAAATGTCGAAATTATCACCGCGCAGCTCATTGAGCACGATCACATAATTCAGACGGGCGCCGAAGCGGTCGAACAGTTTTTTCAGCAGGTCCACGGAATCCCTGCCGGAGTCCATCACATGCCAGTAGGTGATGGTCAGCCCCAGTTCCTCCGCCGTCTCCAGCACGCCGGATTCGTCCATCCATTTCACCAGCGGATCGTGGGTCTGGGCGGCGAGATCCACGAGAATGCTTTTGTCCGGATGCTCCACCGCCGTCTCCACCACGGTGTCCAGGCTCTCGTAACGGTCCACCACCACGGGAGAGGCGAACTGGGTGTAAAAACGGAGCAGCGCCCCGTGCGACCGGTCGGTGTCAAAGCCGATGAAGGGCTTGCCGCGGTCGATAAAATACTGGGCGGCAACGCGCGCGAGGACGGACTTGCCGACGCCGCCTTTTTCGCCGCCGATGAAATGAATGTGAGCCATGGTTTTTTGGAAAGGAAAGGAATTGAAACGTAAGAACGGAAAAATCCCGCCGGAGCGGCACACCGGATCAGCCAATCCGGATGGAAAACCGTCGTGTCGCTTAGCAGCCACCACGCCAATGGCAAGCCGCTTGGCCGGAACCTCATGCATTTCTGCATGGAGGAATCTCCCCGCCTTTGACGCTTTCAGTGATTTTGCCCGTTCCGTCCATGGCGGGACAGTCCTCCCCGTAAAAACGCCGGTAAAAAGCAAGCCGGCGCTCAGGCTCACTCAAGCCCGCAGGCAGGGACGCCCATACCAGCTTCCTCGCAGTCGCCAGCATGTCCATCCCCATACGCAGCCGTTCCCCCGGAGCACGCCGCATGATGGCCTGGAAGAGCATGGCATTCACTTCGGGGGCGGTGTCCCTCACGGAGAAACCCGTGTCAGCATATCTGTCAGGTTCAATTTTGCTGACCATGACCGGAGATAGTCCATGTCGCAGCCTGTGGCAATGAGGTTCTCCACATCCGCAAGCTGCCGCAGCGACTGTGAATCCCTCGCCCAGTCCAGTTTGGAAAGAATGAGATCCTCCCTGCTCACCACCCATACCTCAAAATCCCCGACCCGCAGCCGGATCCGCCGGGAAAATTCATGATGCCGGTATTCCTCATGTTTGCGGATCATAAAATCCACCTTCATTAAATTTTCCTGATGAATGGCGTTGAAACTTGACTGGTGGATCACCGCTTCACGGGCTGCATCCGGAGAGACATAATAATCCGGTCCCAGCACTTCCTGGATGCGGCGGGCATCCTTCAGAAAAAACGCCACCACCAGATCAATGTCCCTCGTCATCCGTGGTTGTGTATAACAATTGAGAGCCATTGAGCCCGTGAGCATGTAGTCGATACCGCCGGACTCAAGGCGTCCGGTAATGTCACGCAGTGTCAGTAATTCCTGGGTCATGGCTTAAGCCTGCGGTATGGTGTCCTTTTGTAAAGGCCGCCTGGTCCCCAGCCATCGGAATGACGCCCCAGCCCAATTGTGCCGCATCCGCATCCGCTGAGCGCTTCTGGCTTGCTTCCCGCTGCGCTGACGGTCAACCATCCTGGCTTATTCTTATATTATCCATGAATGTCACGCGTCTGAGTTCCACCCTCGTTTTTGGCATCACCGCTTTTCTGGCTCTGCCGGGCGCCGGGTCCGCGCAGACACCTCCGCCGCCAGCCCCGGTGTCCGTTCCGGCCCCGGCGGACAACACCGCCGCGTGGCTGGCGGAGCATTACACGAAGTATGAATACCGCATTCCCATGCGCGACGGCGTGCGGCTGTTCACCCGGGTGTATGCGCCGAAGGACGACGCCCAGGCCTGGCCTATCATTCTCACCCGCACGCCGTATGCGCTCAAACCTTACGGTAATGACAACTACACCGAGCCCTCCGGCACCTTCCGCACGCTGGCCAAAGACAAGTTCATCCTCGTGACCCAGGACGTGCGCGGGCGCTACGGCTCGGAAGGCGTTTACATGCACGTGCGGCCCTTCAAGCCGGACAAAGGTCCGAAGGACACTGACGAGAGCAGCGACACCTGGGACACCATCGACTGGCTGGTGAAAAACCTGCGCAACAACAACGGCAAAGTCGGCATGTTCGGCATTTCCTATCCCGGTTTCTACACCGCCATGGGCATGATCGACTCCCATCCCGCGCTGAAAGCCGCCTCGCCCCAGGCCCCGATCGCCGACTGGTTCATGGGCGATGACCTGCACCACAACGGAGCCTTTTTCCTCTCCCAGAATTTCGACTTTTTCTACCGCTTCGCCCAGCGCGCCGAGGACCCGCTGCACGAGGAGCTGAAATCCTTCAATTTCCCGACCGCCGACGGCTATGACTTCTTCCTGCGCATGGGCCCGCTCGGCGAGTCCGACGCCAAGCTCCTGCGGGGCCGCTCGCCGGAATGGAGGGAGTTTCTGGCCCACCCGACCTACGACGCCTACTGGCAGGCCCGCAACATCCGGCCCCATCTGAAGAACGTCCGCTGCGCCGTGATGACCGTCGGGGGCTGGTATGACGGCGAGGATCTGTTCGGCCCGCTGGAAATCCACCGCGCCACGGGCCGGTTCAATCCCGGCACTCCCAATCTCCTCGTCATGGGCCCCTGGGCGCACGGTGACTGGGGGAAAAAGGATGGCGACAGGCTCGGCGACGTCAGTTTCCGCTCCAAAACCGGCGAATATTACCGCGAAAAAATCGAGCTGCCCTTTTTCCGCCACTATCTCAAGGACGACAAAACCTGGACGGAAACCAAAGCCCATGTCTTCGAGACCGGCACCAACCAGTGGCGGAAATTCGACGCCTGGCCTCCGAAACAGGCGGAAACGAAAACGCTCTATTTCCACGCCGGCAGCCAGCTCAATTTCCAGCCTCCGGCCGAACCGGACGCCTTCGATGAATATGTGAGCGATCCCGCCAAACCGGTGCCCTTCACGCTGGAGCTGAACACCGATTACCCCCGGTCCTATCCCGTCCACGATCAGCGTTTCGCCGCCTCGCGTCCCGACGTCGTCGTTTATGAAACCGGCCCGCTGGAGGAGGATCTGACCCTCGCCGGTCCGCTTAAAGTCACCCTCAGCGTCTCCACCACCGGCACGGACTCCGACTGGGTCGTCAAGCTGGTGGATGTTTACGCGGGCGATTATCCGGAGACAAA
Source organism: Verrucomicrobiota bacterium (assembly GCA_040386695.1). Taxonomy (GTDB): domain Bacteria; phylum Verrucomicrobiota; class Verrucomicrobiia; order Verrucomicrobiales; family V1-33; genus CAIZWU01. The sequence goes on along the minus strand of JAZKFB010000025.1, from coordinate 41,123 downwards.
ATCCGCCACCGGCGGCACCCTGAAAATGGCCGGCTGCCAGCAGCTGGTGCGCGGCGATGTCTTCCGGGGCAAGTTCCGCAACAGCTTTGAAAACCCCGAGCCCTTCGAGCCCGGAAAGGTCACGAAAATCGAGTTCACCATGCAGGACATCCTGCACACCTTCCGGCGCGGCCACCGCGTCATGGTGCAGGTGCAGAGTTCCTGGTTTCCCCTCGTGGACCGGAACCCGCAGACTTTTGTCAACATCCCCACGGCCAAAGCCGCCGACTTCCGGAAAGCCACCCAGCACATTCACCGGAGCTCCGGCAGCGCCTCATTCATCACCGTTCAGGTGTTGCCCGCCGGAGCGAAATGAGGAAAACTGGCGCTCATGAGAAGTCAGAAACAAACCAACAAAGCCCCCCGTCCCCACAAAAGCCAGAGCGCCGCCCGCGGCTTCTCCGGCGGCCATGGAGGCCTCATCCCCGCTCCCAGTTTCGCGCTGCGGGCCAAAAAGTCCGTCACTCCGCCGGAAACTCCATCCGTCGCTCCGTCGCCCGCCAGCGCCGGCAAAACGCCTCCGCCCGCCGGAGCGTCCTGAGCGGGTCCGGCGCGCGGAATGAGGGGCGGGTTCCCGCCGGCCAATTCCCGAAAACCGCCGGCGGGAAACGGATGACCGATTTGCCAGGATTTATCTGGTGATGACCCCGCGCCTCTGGATGATCCGTGAATGCAGGAATTTCTCGATCACATGGACAGTTTCGGATGGGCGGTGATGCCGGGGTGCCTGTCGGAGGCTGATTCGCTGCGCCTGCGGGCGGAATGCGGAAAGGCCAGCGCCGCCGGGGAATTCCGGCGGGCCGGGGTGGGAAGGGGATTGAACCTCGAAGTGCGGGAGGACATCCGCCGGGATCAGGTGATGTGGCTGAATCCGGAAAGCGGATCCGTGGAGCAGGAGGCGTATCTGGCCAAACTGGAAATCCTGCGTCTGGCGATGAACGCGCGTTTTTTTCTCGGCCTGTTCGATTTCGAGGGACACTTCGCGATTTACCCCGAGGGCGCTTTCTACAAAGCCCATCTGGACCGCCATGCCGGCACCAGCGACCGCATTGTCACCACCATTCTCTACCTCAACGAGAACTGGCAGCCCGGCGACGGCGGCGAACTCAAACTCTGGACCACCGCCGGGGATCACGCGGGAGGGTTCGTTCTCATTGAGCCGAGAATGGGCACCATGGTCAGTTTCCTCGCCGGAGACCACTGGCACGAGGTCCTGCCAACCCTGAAATCGCGCATGAGCATCACCGGCTGGTTCCGTCAGCGCTGAGAGGGGGCAAGCCGAAATTTTTGCCCGCTTCTCACTTTCCCCTCTGATCCCGGTTCCGGAAAACCACTCCTCGGGCTCAGTCTTTCGGCGGCCACTCCGCACCGGCGAGTTCCCCGGGCAATTGTGCCGGATCCACCGGATAAATAAGCGAGAGGTCCATCTCCGATTTTGACCCCTGGAGAAACTCCAGTTCCTCCGGCCCGCCCACGATGAGCCACAGCACCTCGCTGTCCGTGTCGTTGAAAACCTGGCGCAGCTGGTCCGGTCCCACCAGCACCCCGCCGTATTTCGGCACCGTCAGAGTCTCCCCGCCCACCCGCAGGCGGCCAGTGCCCTCCAGCACAAAATAAAACTCCTCCGCGCGGATATGCTTGTGCAGCGTGTTCGCGCTCCGGGGCGGCAGCCGCCAGAGCCGCGCGCCCAGGTTTTCGCTCCCGGTGCGCTCCAGATAATCCGCGTTCGGGATTTTCATGAGGTTGGAGGGCCGCCAGAAAAGGTCCTCCGGTTTGATGACATGGTAACCCTGGATGGCTTTCATGGAACGGAGGTAAACGATCCCCCGCCATCTCCGCAAGACCGGTCATGCCCGCGGACTTCACGGACAGGAAAGATTTTTCAGAAAAATTGTCCTGAATCCGGGTTTTCATTCGTCACCATTCACGAACCTCAACCACAGCCAGGCATGACCACTGAAAACACCAGCAACAGCAGCAGCAGCACCGGAACCGTCCGTCTTCACCGCGTCCTCCGCTCCACGCCGGAGCGCGTTTACCGCGCCTTCCTGGATGCCGACGCCATGGCCAAATGGCTGCCGCCCAACGGCTTCACGGGAAAAGTCCACGAAATCGACGCCAGGGCCGGCGGCAGTTATAAAATGTCCTTCACCAACTTCAGCTCCGGCAAAAGCCACTCCTTCGGCGGGACTTATCTCGAACTGAAACCCAACGAATTCATCTCCTACTCCGACAAATTCGACGATCCGAACCTCCCGGGCGAAATGAAGACCACCATCACCCTCAGACAGGTTTCCTGCGGCACCGAACTGAGCATCATCCAGGAGGGGCTCCCCGCCGTCATCCCCGTTGAAGCCTGTTATCTCGGCTGGCAGGAATCTCTGACTCTCCTCGCCAAACTGGTCGAGGCCGAAATTCCTGATGAGGGATAGGCCCGGAATGGCGCGTTTGAAACGCATAAGGCGGGAGGTCATAATCCTCCCGCCGTGGTAAGTTAGGAAATTTACAGTTTCTTTACAGATTGAACGCCAATTGCGGATAGCATGTCCCAAGCGGCAAGCCCGCAGCAGGCGGTATCCTGGTTTCATCACCCGCCGGACATGATGCCGGCCGGGGGGAGCCGTGCCCGCTTTCCCCCGCTCTGTTCTGTCTGTGATTATGAAACTGTTCCCGCTTCTCCGGTTGGCCGCTGTCGTTTTGATCTCCATGCGTGCCGCCGCCGGCCCGGCGGGAGCGCAGCCGCCGGCACCCGGGGTCCCTCAACCAGTTCCCCTGCCGGCCGCCGCGCTGCCGCCACCGGTTCCCGCTCCGGATCCGCCCGCGGCATCGGCAGGCCCTGAGCCGGTTCCGGCGCCTGCTTCCTATCCGGTGTCTCCGCCCGGGAGCGGAACGGAGCCGCCCCGCGTGGAGCGCCGGGTGTTTGTGCCGTTCGAGGACTTGGAGAAAACGATGCGGGATCAGGGGCAGGGCGTGTTTCTGCCCTACCGGGAGTTTCTGGAGATGTGGAATCAGCTCCTTGCGCGGAACGAGGCGGAAAAGGTGAATCCTCCGGCGGACGGCCTGCTGGCCAGCGCGGTTTTCAGCGGCAGGATCGAAGGCGAGGTGGCGGTGATCGACGCCGTGCTCCAGGTCGAATCCTTCAGGGAGGGCTGGGCGGTGCTGCCTCTGGGCGGAAAGGAGCTGAGCGTGGCCAAAGCCGAAACGGGCAAAGCGGTGCTGCGGCGCGGGGAGAACGGCATGGAGGCGCTGCTGCCGGCGAAGGGGAAATATGAGCTGAAACTTCAGGTTTTCGCCCCCGTGCAGCGCGGCACCGGCCGTCAGAGCCTGACTCTGGCCCTTCCCAAAACGCCGGTCAGCCGGCTCGACCTGACCATTCCCGACAACGGCTGGGAATTCACCGCCGAGCCCGCCGCCGCCTTCACCGCCGCGCCGTCGCCGGACGGGAAGGACACCCGGGTTTCCCTGTTTTTCGGCGGCCGTGACCAGCTGACCCTTACCTGGCAGAAGAGCGGGGGAGCGTCGAAGCTGACGCCGCTGATCTTCGCGGACACCAAATCGGAATGCTCTCTGGTGCCCGGCGCGCTGCACACGGCGGTCACGGTGGATTACAGCATTCTGCGCGCGGGCGTCCGCGAATTTGAGCTGGCGGTGCCGCCGCCTCACGAGGTTCTTTCGGTGAGGGGCGAGAACATCCGGGAGTGGAACGCCGAAAAATCCCCGGACGGCAAAGGCCCGCAGATTCTGAAAGTCAGCCTGCACGCGCCGGTCCAGGGAGGTTTTGCCCTCGCTCTGGATCTGGAGGCACCGGTCGAGCGCCTGCCCGCCAGCCTTCAGGCTCCGGGCATTGAGACGCGGGGCGCGCTGCGGCAGAGCGGGCATGTGGAGGTCCGCTCGTCCGGCGAGCTGGATACGGAAGTGAGGGACGTCAGCGGCCTCAGCCAGCAGGCGGTGGCCCCGGCCGCCGGCGCGGAGGCTGATCAGAATAAAGCCGGAGCCCCGGGAACCTCCCTGCTGGGGAACTGGCGTTATCTGAAACTCCCCTGGGCCCTCACTCTGGCCACGAAAAAAGCCGAGCCGGTGGTGGAGGCGGACAGTTTCACGGAATTCAGCGTGCAGCCCGACAGCCTGACCTTCCGCTCGGATTTCACCTGGACGGTGAAAAGGGCGGGCGTGTTCGAGGCGAGGCTGCGCATCCCGCAGGGCTGGGACAGCGTTGAGGCCACGGGCGCGGCGGTGGAGGGTTTCAGCGAGGAGAGCACCGGCGGGGGAGCGGGCGCGCGGCGGATGCTGACGGTGCGTTTTAAAAACCGTCAGGAAGGCGTCACTCCTTTTGTCCTCACCGGCCGCCAGCTGCGGGCCGGCGCGGAGTCGGATGCCGCCGTGCCCGTTTTCGCGCCGCAGGGCGTGGCGCGTCACGATGCGCTGATCGGCGTGCGGATTGATGAGACCCTCGACGCCAACACCCGCGATCCCGGCGGTCTGAAGCAGGAGGATGTGCGCCGCCTGGCGGAAAAATCCCCGGAGGCCGCGCGCCAGTCGCAGGCCAGCGCCACGCCCTGGACCATCGGTTTCCGTTACCGGGGCGAGGCGGCGGCGGCCGTGCTCAGTTTCAAAACGAAGAAGCCGCAGGTCAGCGGCGAGGTCCTGGCCCTGACGGAAATCAAGGATCAGTCGGTTTCGCATCACTGGTGGCTTCAGTGGGACATTCTCTACTCCGGCGTGGACACGTTTTACCTGTCCGTGCCGAAGGACATCGCGGGCGACATCCGGGTGGAGACGCGGACGCTGAAGGAGGTGGACAAAGCCTGGCAGCCCGCCGCCGGAGCCGACGCCTCGCGGCAGTACTGGCGGATCGTGGCCCGCGACAGGGTGCCCGGGAAATTTGTGGTGGAGCTGAGTTATGAAGCGCCGCTGGGCACGCTGGAGTCCGGGAAAAATGTGAACCTCGCGGTGCCCGAAATCGCGCTGCTCGACCTCTTCCAGGAGACGGGACAGACGGCGGTGGTGAAAAGCGGCAGCCTGGAGGTGCTGACGCCTGACAAATCCGCCGCCATGGAGCCGGTCGATCCCCGGGAGCTGGCCGCGCCGCTGCAGAAGCCCGGCGTGTTCCTCGCCTGGAAATGGAAAAAACATCCGGCCGCCGTCACCCTGCCGGTTTCCCGCAATGAGCTGATCAGCGTGCCCCAGGCCATCGTGACCTATGCGGACCTGACCACGGTGGTTTCCACGGACAACGCGCAGACCACGGAGGTGGTCTATCATGTCCGGAACAACACCCAGCAGTACTTCACGGTGACCCTGCCGCCGCGCGGCCGGATGCTCAGCGATGTCACCGTCGCCGGCCGCACCCAGCAGCCGCAGCACCGAGCGGACAGGGAAGGGCTGCTCATCCGTCTGCCCGCCGCCCAGGAGAAGCAGGAGGCCTTTGCGATCCGTTTTGTGTATGAGGCTCCGGCGCCTTTGAAAACGGGGGAACCGATCGACGCGGCGGCCTTTCTCGGCGTCACTTCCGTGAACGTGCCCGTGCTGGAGGACGCCACCATTCTGGAATCGCAGCTCCAGCTTTATCTTCCCGCCGGGCTGGTCTGGCTGGATTTTCACAGCGCCATGCAGCGGCAGCCCTCGGCGCGCGGCTGGTCGAAATACGGAAAACCCTTTGGCTGGCTGATTCCCGCCCTCGGGCCGCAGCTCCCCGGAGTGGAGGACGGCACGTGGAATTCACCGCCGGTTCTCACCGATGCCAAACGCGGCCCGTTCGAGTTCCAGATTCCCCGCGACGGGCAGAGGTTTCTGCTGCATTCCCTGAGCGCCCCCGCCCCTGTCACCGCCAGCTACCGCGCGGAATCGAAGGAGCACACTTTGCAGGCGCTCGGCCTGCTGCTCGGCTTCGGCATCGGTTTTCTGATCCGCAAAAAACCGGCGGGCGTGAAAATGGGATACGCGCTTTTCGCCGGCCTTGGAGCCCTGGTTCTTGGGGGCGCGATGGCGGTGAGCTTTTCCGCCTTCCTCCATTATTTCGCAGTGGGCGTGCTGCTGACGGTGTTTTTCTGGCTGTTCCGGGGAATCGTGAAAGCGGCCGGCCTGGGCGGGGGGGCGCGGAAAAAGGAGACTTTGCGCAAATTGCCGGCAGGCAGGGCCTTGCCGGAAAAACCTGCGGCCGCCGAAGTCCCCGCCGCGTCCACGCCGGATGCGGGTAATTCGGACACTGCGCCTTCACCGCCGGAACCTTCCGGCACCTCCGCGCCGTCCGAGGCATCCGCGCCGGACAGCGGATCTGACAAATCTCAAACTCCTCCCCAGCCATGAGCCCGCGCTTCCGACATCTCGGGCCGCTGCCGGGGTTGCTCCTGCTGACCTTGGCGGCATGCCTTGGCGCAGTCACCAGCCATGCCGCGCCCGCGCCAACTCCCGATGCGCGGGAGCTGTGGGTGCCTCGAAAAAACCTCGCGGAGGCCCTGAAATCCTCGTCCCGGTCCATCGTCCTGACAGCGGAGCAGTTTGCCTCGCTGCTGCGCGATTCCCTGCCGCGTCCGGCTTCGGAAACGGTCGCGCCACCGGTTCCGGCGGTGCTGACGGAAGCGCGGTATGAGGGCACGCCGGGAGAGCGGTTTGTCACCTTCCATGCGGAGTTCACAGTGGAGTGCCTGACCCCTGACTGGACGCAGGTGCCGCTGGCGCTGCATCCGCGCTGGCTGGGAGCGGTGAGGCTGGACGGGGAATCGGCGCTTCAACCCTCCGGTGATCCCGCGGACGCCGCCAGCCGCACGGTGATTCTGGTGCGCGGCGCGGGCCGGCATTCGCTGAGTGTGGATTTCGCGCTGCCGGTGGAGGACTCGGCGGGGCGGCGCGGTTTCACGCTTCCGTCGCCGGGAGCGGCGGGCGCGCGGCTCACCCTGGCGGTGCCGGATTCGCTGAAGCTGGAAAGTTCCGCGCCCTTCACCCGTCAGGAAGGCGGGGCGGTGTTCGCGCTGCCCGCCGGGCCGGAGGAGGTCCGCGTCGCGTGGTCCGCGCGGGACCTGGCGCCTCTGGAGACAGGAGCGGTTTTTCAGGAATGCCGGATGCGTTACACGCTCGATCCCGCCCGGCTGTCGGCGGGGCTGGATCTGACCTGGCATTCGCCGCTCCGGCCTCTGCCCGTGAGGCTGACGCTGCCGCTGCCTGCGGACACGGCGGTGCTCGGAGCGGACGGGCCGGACCTTCTCCGCTGGACTCTCGCGGACGGAGGGCTGGTGCTCGATTTTGCTCCCGGCGACCGGAAAACCGCCGCGCTGCGTTTGTCCCTGGAGCGGACCCTGACATTGCCGGATCAGGCCGCGGCGCTGAAGCTCGCGCTGCCCGCGCCGGTGGCCGAGGGTGTGTTCCGCGCGTCCGGGCAGTTTTCCATCACCGCCTCCGGCGACCTCCGGGTGCGTGGCGTGAATGCCGGTCCGCTGGCGGAGCGGGATGACTCCCGCGCTCCGGCGGACGCGGGGGGAAATGTGTTCGGCACCTGGATTTTTCCTGTTCTGCCCCACCCGCCGGAGGTGGAGCTGCAGCCGCTGCGCGTGCAGTTCGCCGCCACGCTGGACACGCAGATCACGCTGACCCGCGAGGCTGTCCGCCTGAAACGCTGGCTGACGCTGACGCCGCGCGACGGCACGCTTTTTTCACCCCGTCTGGAGAATTTGGGAGCCGGGGAGGAGATCGAATCCGTCCTGACAGCCGACGGAAAGGAGATGCCCTGGAAAAAGACGGAGGCCGGTCTCACGTTTCCGGGAAACGAGGGCCTTGCCGCCGGAAAGCCCTGGACCGTGGTGGTGGAGTCGCGGCTGGATCCGCCCGGCTGGCAGAACATGACGGAGCAGGCGCTGACCCTTTCCCTGACTTCCGCCAAGGTGCCGGGGGCGGGAAAGGTGAATGGTTATGTGGCCCTGAGTTTTGATGAGTCGCGGCAGGTGGTCAGCCAGCCCGTGTCCGGCCTGGAGCCGCGCGATCCCGCGCAGTTCGCGGGAACTTTGCCTCTCACCGGGCAGCTCGCGTGGTCGAGGCTGGACGACTTTCAGCTCAATCTCGCCGTGTCCCGCCGGGTGCCGGAATATGACGCCGCCGTGGTGCTTTACGCTTTGCCGCTGCTGAACGGTCTGGAGGTGGAGGGCGCTCTGACGCTGTCCATCGACCGCAGCCCGCTGCGCGAAATCCGCGTCGCTTTCCCGGCGGCCGCGGCGCCGTCCGTGCGCTGGGACAGTCCGCTGCTGGCGGAGTCGTTTCTGGAGCCTGACAACATCTGGCGGCTGCGGTTTCATCAGGAGACGGACGGCAGGCCCTCGCTGCGTTTCCGCCTGAGCATGCCGCTGACGGATGCCACGGAAACGGCGGCTTCCCCCGCCGCTCCGGCATCCGGGGCTCCGCCGCAGGCTGCGGGCGGGATTTCAACTCCCGGCGGCAGCGCTGCGGCGCCGGAGCGGCGGTTCACGGTGGAAGCTCCTGTGCTGGCTGTGCCCGGGGCGCGGCGGCTGTCGGGGACGATGATTGTGGAAGCGAACACGGACACGGAGCTGACCTTCACGGCCAGCGGCCTCAATCCGCTCGACACGCTGCGCGTTCCGCCGCTGGCCGGTTACCAACCCTCGCATCGTCTGGTTTCCGCCTGGACGTGGCCGGGAGGGAATCCGGCGCTGACCATTCACGGCGTGCGCCACCGGCCGGGATCGCTGGTGTCCACCGTCGTGGACCGGCTGGTGCTGGACACGGTGGTCAGCGCGGAGGGGCCGGTCCGGCATCAGGCCCGGCTGGAGGTGCGGACGGCGGGGGATCAGTATCTGGATGTTGTCCTGCCGCCGGAGGCCCGCGTGCTCACGCTGCTGGTGAACGACGCCGTCACCAAACCCGTGCGCAATCGTCAGGGCGGCCTGCGGGTGCCGCTTCCCGGTCCGGTCGCCGTCATCCGCCTGATCTGCGAATGCCCCGGCGCGGCTTTGGCCCCGTCCTCCTCCTCCGCCACCGCCCGACTGACGCCGGTGACGCCCGATCCCGCGCTGCCGGTGCTCGACACCCAATGGCGGCTGCACCTGCCGGACGGTTTCAGCTACAGCGGTTTTGACTCAAACCTCACGGAGACGAAGCAACAGCAGGCCTCCGCGGAAGCCCCGGCGGTGCTGGCGCTGGTCGCGGAGGAGGGACGTTTTCTTGGCGGCGCTTACGACAGGATCCTTCCATCAGTCCGGGCCAAGGCCAGGAAGGAACAAACTGTGGCTGACGTGAGGGAGCGCAACGGGCGGGCGCTCTCCATTCTGCAGGTAAACCTGGCCGCACAGCAGGACGGGGTCAACACCGCCAGGGAGGAAGCCCTGAGGCTCATGAAGCTCCATGGCATTGTGGACATGTCCCTGGCGGGAGCCGGGGGAGGGCCGACGCCGTTTGTGGGCACGAGCAACAATCTTTATTTCCAGAGCAAGGAGAAGGAGCAGGAGATGCGGATACAGGCTGACAAATTCAAAGCGAATCTGGAAAGTCTTTCCAAACTCTCCGGCGATCAGCTGATCGAGGGCACCATGGTTTATGGAGTCGAGGACGACACGATCAGGCAGTTCGCTTCCGGGTGGAAAAAGGACAAAGCCGAATATGAGCGTCTGACCGCCTCCGGTTTCAGCAGGAACCATCCAAAAGCGCTGGCATTGGCCGAATCCATCGGAAAGCAGGAAAAGATTCTCCGGGACGCGGCGGAGAATTATAAAACCACGCTCAGCATCAATATTCAAAATATTGAAACCGCGCTGGCCAGCACCAGAGAAGTGACCGCCCGCCCGAAAACAGAGAATCTGAACGAAAAGATGAACTCCGCGGAGTACGCCGCGGCCAGGCAGGCGTGGGAGCAGAAGCTGGAGCTGCTGAACCGGCTGCGGGAAACGATTTTGAAGACGGCATCCCATCAGGATTCGCTGAAGGAAATTCCCGGTGACGAGCCTTATCCGCCGTCAGTAGTCCTGGATGTCCTTCCAGGAACCGTTGATAATCTGGAGCGGAACAGCCCCGCTGATCCGGAGGACGAGGTGCCTGACAGTCCTGAGAAGGCTGGATTGGAAACACGCACCTTCAGGGTGCCGGAGAATTTTCTGGCATTATTGGCGGAATCCGGAACCTCTTCCATTGCGAATGCCACTGCCGCTGACCCATTTGCGGTCGGGACAAATGAAGGCGCTGTTGCGGCCTTCGCGGTCAAGCCAACCGCCGGAAGTGCGCTGTCCGCCCTGGGCCTGAAATTTGAGAATGGAGCCACCGCCACGTTTTCCGCCGGCACAGGAACGCTTGTGATCAGGAACACGCCGGATCAACTGGCTGCCGCCGCCGTGCTGCTGCGGGGACTTGCCGCTGCCGGCAACAATACCGTGGGCGGGCTGGTCAGCGCCTCGGACCGCGAGGGCATTCTGCCGCTGGACTTTGCGCTGCCGGAGGGCGGGAGGGTTTATCGGTTTGACGGGCAGTATCCGCCGGGAACGCTGACCTTCCGTTATGAATCCTGGCGTAACCAGGTGCGCTGGAGCTGGCTTTGGATCGCGCTGGGGATTCTCGGGTTCCGGCTGCTGGGCGGCTGGCGCAGTCCGTGGTTCACGGGAATCGTGGGCGCGCTGGTGCTTCAGATTGGTCCCGGGGTTCTGGGCCGGGGGGACTGGCTGCCGGTGACGAACGCTTTGCTGATCGGCTGGCTTCTGGCCGCCGTGGTGCGCGTGATTTTTGGAAAAATGCTGCGGCCCCGTCGCCAGTCCCAGGCTGGCGGCACCACACCCGTTGCGGGCGTTTTTCCATCCCCGCAGGTCCTGTCGGCGCTGCTGATCGGGTCCGTGCTGTTTTCCGGATCGCTCTTTTGCCCGAATGCCGTCCGGGCGCAGGAACCTCCCGCTCCCGCTCCCGCTCCCGCGCCACTGGCCGTCGCGCCGCTCGCCGCTGAGTCCGATCCGGCAGTGCCGGAGCCGCCCACGGTGATCGTGCCGTTTGATCCTGACAAGCCGCCGGAGGGCCAGTCCCCGGAACGGCGTTATCTCGACTACGCCACCTTTCAGCGGATGTGGACCGCCGCCAAAGCCAACCGCGCCCGGGAGGCCGCGAAGCTGGCCGCCGCTCCCGCCACGGGGGAGCGCGCCGCCACTTTGACCAGCGCTCTGCACCGCGCGGAAGCCGATGGCCGGGTGCTGCGGGTGGAATCCGTGTATGTCCTGCTAACACGCGGCCCGGACTGGACGGGCGTGCCGTTCGCACTGGAGAGCGGATTGAAAAACCTGTCGCTGGACGGCGCGCCGGCCGCCCTGAAGGACGGGCAGCTGCTGGTGGAGAAAGCCGGGACGCATCAGATCACGGCCAGTTATGAAGTGCCGCTGCCCCCCGGCTGGCAGGAGGTGACGTGGCAGGTCCCGGCGGCCACGGCTTCCTCGCTGGCGCTGAGTCTGGCAATGGATGATCCCGCCCGCCCCGTGGTCAATGACGGCTCGCCGGTGGTGGAGACGGAGACGAATGGGCGGCGGGTTTTCACCGCGCCGCTCGGCGCTGTGTCCGCCATTTCCCTGAAACGCCGGACCGTGGCGCGGCGCGCGGGAGCGCAGGCGGCGGAGCCTTCCCTGGCGAAGGTGACGGCGCGGGTTTTTCTCAGTCCGGCGCTGGAGCGGGTGGAGGCCTCCGTCGATTACACTTTCGCGGGACAGGAGCGCGCGGAGTTCAGCCTGAGTCTGGATCCGGGGCTGACTCCGGTGAGTTTTTCCGTGCCCGGTCTGGAAAACTGGACACTGCGGCGGGAAGCCGGCGCGCAGGTGCTGGACTTCCGTCTGGAGCGGCCGGCGCGGGATGCTTTCTCCGTGAATCTGGTGGCGGAGCGTCCGGTGGGCGCGCTGCCGCTGACGGAATCCGCGCCGCTGATTTCCGCCGCCGCCTCCCGCGTGGAGCGGGAGTGGTCCGTGCTGGCGACCAACGATGTGGAGGTCCGCCCGCTGCCGGCTGACGGACTGCACCGCGTGGATTTTGAAAAAGGACAGGGCGCGGGGCAGGCCGGGTTTGATGCCGTTGGCGCCTGGCGGGCGGCGGGCCATGCGGAGGCGCTGCTGCGCTGGGAGCTTCGCCCGCAGGCGCCGGAGGCCTCGGCGGTGGTGCGTTACGCGCTCCAGCCGGGGGCGGACAAGCTGGAGCTGAGCGCGGGCCTGGAGCTGCATCCGGCCGCCGACCGCGAGCTGCGCGACCTGACCATCCAGGTGCCGGAGGGCTCGACCGTGCAGGGCGTGAGCGGTGACCGCCTGGCGGACTGGTGGCATGAGGGGACAGCGCTTCATGTCCGGTTTGAGCGGAGTCTCACGGATGATAACATCACGCGGCTGGCGCTCAATCTGACGCGGCCGCTGGCGGCGGGGGCGGCGGATTTCAGTTTCTCTCCGCTGGTGATCGGGGGATTTTCCAAAGTGTCAGGCTCCGGCCTGCTCCTCGCGCCGGTGAATCAGGAAACCACCCTCGTTCTGGCTCCGGCGGCTCCGGGACTGCGGGAGGTCGCGCCGGAGGAAACGGCGACGGGATTCACCATCCGTCCGCCTTTTGAATCCAAGCGCGGGTTTGTTTTCAGCGGACCGGGCTGGACGGCCACGGCCTCCCTGAAGCCGCTGACAGCGCGGTATGACATCGACTGGGTGATGGACGCGGAGGTGCGGGATTCGTGGGTGGAGCTGAACACGCGGGTGCTGCTGGCGCTGACGCGCGGCGGCGTGGAGAGTGTCGAATTCACCACGCCCGCCGGAGCCCCGGAGTTCCGCGTCACCGGCGAGGGTTTGCGCGGGACGGTGAGCGCGGTGGAGGGGAATGTGAGGCGTTACACGGTCTCGTTCCAGTCCCTGCGGACAGGAACGGCGCTTTTCACCCTGACCGGCCAGATGCCGCTGGGGACGATGGCGGCGGACGGAGGCCCGGGACTGCCGGATATTGACTTCGCGGGCGCGGCGCGGGTGTCGCGTTTTGTGATCGTGGATAACAAAAGCGCCGGAGACATGAAATTGCGGCCGTCGGGCATGGACATCACGCCCCGCGAGCAGGTGAGTCTCCTGCCGGCGGAGCTGGTGTCGGGGCGGACGGCGGCTCAGTTTTACCGCGCCCGGCCCGGCTGGTCCATGCGGGTGGCGGTGGAGAAGCTGGAGACGTCCGCCGGTCAGGCGGCGGTGGTGCTGCAGGCGGATCTGACGACTTCCCTGCTGCGCAACGGCGATGTCTGGCAGCGCGCGGTGTATGTGCTGGCAAACCGCTCGCTGCAGTTTCTGCCGGTGCATCTGCCGGAGGGAGCGGAGGTGATTTCCGTGATCGTGGGGGACGAGGCCACGCGCGCCGACAGCGGCGTCGTGGACGGTCTGCCGGTGCTGCTGGTGCCGCTGATCCAGACCGCTCCGGGGGAGCTGGCGATGGAGGTGAAGCTGATTTACCGTCTGCGCGGACGGGCGGCTCCGGCCGGCGGATTTCCCGAAGGCCTGGACGATCCGGAACTCCCGGGGATATCCGTCGGCCAGACGTTCTGGACGGTGCAGTATCCCGACGGCTTCACGCTGGAGCCGGAGGGCGGCAACATGACGCGGGTGGAGGACGGGGCCTTGTCCGGAGAAAAAGCGGTCTCGCGCCTGACCGAGATCGGCAGCCTCCGCAGCATCGCGGAGTCGGAAAACTACGACCGCGCGACCCGGGCGCGGGCGCGGGGGAATGTGCGGAAACTCGAGGCCGCCTGGCGGGAGCTGCTGCCGACGGGAAGGGGTGAGGATTACCCGCAGATTCTGAAGGATTCGGAGCGCGGGCCTTTTCCGGCGGAGGAGAGCCCGCTTCCGGAGCCGGCGGTGGCGGGACCGGAGGCGGAGGCTTACCGGGCCAAGGAGTTTGTTTTCAACAAAACGGCGGACGGGACGGCGGCGGCGGCTTCCACAGCAACGCCACCGGCAGAAGCGGCGGCCGCCGGACAGGCCGGGGAAAAGCTGAGTCTGAATGACCATGTCTCATGGGCTTTTGAATCGCGGGACAAGGTGCCTGAAAAGACACCGCCGGCGCGGAATTACCGCCGGGTCAATCAGATCAGCCGGTTTCAGGAGACGGGAAACGATGATGCCCTGAAGCCGGCCACGGGTGGCAGGTCCGCTGCTGCGGACGCCACAAAAGACAGCGCGTTTCTGAGCGGGAGTCTGGAGATGAACCACCCCGCGGATAACACCCCGCGGGACCGGCACAGGCTGGAGCAGCGGAAGCGGCAGGATTTTGACACGCAGAACAGGAGCTACAGTTTTGGAAACGCCCGGCTGAACAACAGCGCCCAGGCGGTGGCCGGCACCAGGCCCCAGGACGGGCCGGCCGCAGGAGCCGAAGCCAAAAAATCCGCCCCCGCGCCGCCGCCCGGACAGCCTCAATCCCCGGCTCCCGTGAACGGGGCGTCCGGAAGCGCTGTGGTGCGGGAGGACGTGAAGAATGCCCAATCCGGGGATGACGGCAGGGATAAGGATGACGGGAGGAGCATGGACGGCGTGACGGATGCGGGCCAGACCAGGCTGCGGACCACCGGCCGGGTTTCGCTGGATGCGGTGTTCCCAGCCCAGGCGCGGGAGATGCATTTCCGGAAAATGAAGGGCGGCGCCACGCTGCGGGTGCGGGTGACGGACAAAACCAGCGGCCGCGGCGTCAACTGGGGCGGTGTGGTGGCTCTCACGGCGGGCCTGGCGGTTCTGTTCGGATTCCGGACGCTGCACCGGAGGACCCGTTGAGGGAAATGATGGGCAGGCTGGATCCGGCGATTTGGTGGTGATGGTGGACCCGCAGCTTTCCGCGTGGTGAGGCACGGTCGGAAAGCTGCGGGTTCCAGCCACTGCCCCGGGCGGCTTCGCGGTGCGGGAAGCCGAAGACCGGTTTTCCGATGGGCGTGGATTTTCGCTTGAGCAGGCAGGCGTTTTTCTGGACGCGATCACAGCCTTTCTCAAGGTGACGGGCCCGTTCCCCTGGGTGACTGACTTGTTCCCTGGGTGACAGGAGTGTTCCCGGGGAAGCGGCGGGGGCTTCCCCGGGAAGGAAGAGGTTTTCCCGGCTGGAGGGAGACTATCGGGAGGTGCGGGCGATGCCGGTGCGGAGCTGTTTAACGCGTTCCTCGTAGGCGGGGAAGAAGCGGTCGTTGGTCCAGGGGTTGGCAATGGCTCCCTCGGGCTGGGTGGCGGCGTTGAAGTCGGTGACCAGTTTGGATTCGAGGGCGGGCGTGAGGATTTCCGTGCGGCCGACCATGACGCGGACGGTTTTGGCGGGCGCGGGGGAGATGGCGAGGGGCAGGGTTTTGTCCGTGAAGTCGGCGGGCACGATCCAGAAGACACGGGTGCCCTCGCGCTCAAAGTAGCTGTTCCACCAGGTCTGCATCATGGCATCGGCCTCCTTGCGGAAGAGGCCCGCGCGCTCCAGCATTTTCGCGCCGTCCTCGTAAGCACTGGCGCGCCAGTTGTCCCTGAGCGGCAGCATGGCGGGGCTGGTGGAGGTTTCTTTTCCGGGCTGGATGGAGGGCGACAGCTGCCAGCGGGCTTTGCCGCCGAGATTTTCGAAGACGATCATTTCGCCGGTGGGGGAATCCGCGCAGTTGGTGATCCTGACCCCTCCTCCAAAAGACGCTTCGAAGATGACGGGAACCTCGAAATTCCCCAGCCCGCGGTAGAAGAGGTATTTCTCAGTTTCACCGTTGGCCGTGCGGACGAGGGCGCTGTCGGTCTGGCGGGGATGCATCCAGGAGGTGGTTTCCTGGAATTTGAAGACCCGTCCGGCGGCGTCATCGCCGGCGGGGATGACGTCCACTTTCCACTGAATGGAGCCTTGGTAGGGTTTGCCGAAATCGAGGGCGGTGCCGGCGAAGTCGGGCTTGCCGTCCGCGCCGCGGACGAGGGCGGGCGGCGTTTCACCGGCGCTGCGCTGGGGATACCACTGGCTGATGGAGCCGCCTTTGAAGCCGACATCGACCTGGGCGGAGAAGGGTTTGTCCGTGTAAAAATAAATGACGGGGGTCTCCATGCGCACCGTCACGTTGGACAGCGGGCGGAGCCAGCCTTTGGAGCCGTGGCCGATGCCATAGTTGGGGGCGATGCCCTCGTGGGCGTAAATGAAGGACGGCAGATCCTCCTCGCCGCGCTCGACGCCGGTCAGGAGTTTTCCGGTGGAGCCGGAGACGCTGGTGAAGGTGCCCCATTCATGCACGGTGAAAGCCGGAGCCGCCGCAGCAGCGGCAGCGGAGGGACTGGCGGGCGCCGCGCGGTCGGAGTCGACGGGCGAGGCGTGAAGCGGGCTGAGGGAGGCCAGAGCGAGGGCGAGGCTCGGGAGGGCGGTGGTTTTCATGGTTCTGGTTTTGGTTGGGTTGGTTTGTGGTTTGACGGAATCGGTTAAAGTGGCGGTTGCCTGGCGAGAGGAATGAAAGGCGCGGGATGGTTCAAAGGAGGGCGGACATTCTGTCCGCCTGTGCCGCTGTGGCGGGAAACATGTCGACACTCCTGAGGCTGACGGCTTTGGAGTGCGGGGACTTGTCCCCGCTTTTGGGAAAGGCGGCTTGCCGCCGTGGCGTGGTTCGCGGCTGTTGGCGGGACGGATGTCTGGGCACGTTCGCCGCGTGGCAAGCCCCGCGGAGGAAAGCGGGGACAAGTCCCCGCAGTCCAAAGCGTGCCGCTGATCTCTGGAAATGGGCAACTTTGCCCGGGCCTTCTTTGCTGACTTCCGACCTCTGACTTCCGACCTCTGACTTCTGACTTCTGACTTCTGACCTCTGACTTCCGACCTCTGACCTCTGACCTCTGACCTCTGACCTCTGACCTCTGATTTACTTCGTCGCGTCCAGGCGGGCGAGGCGGTCGGGGGGCCAGTTGGCGGTGCTGAGGAAGGCGCCGGCTTCGGTGGCGTCGCGGGCGCGCCAGGTCTGCCAGATGTGGTCGATGGTGGTTTCGCGCTGGGCGGGATCGGTGACGGTTTCCGCCCAGCGGAGGGCGCTGGCGGGATCGAGGTCGGCGACCTGGCGGGCGAAAGTCATGCGGGCGGTGTCGCTCTGCGGGCCGGGCGTTTGTCTGGAAAGCCAGGTGCCGGCGGCGTTGGGATCCTCCTGCGCCCAGACGTTGATGATTTTCACCAGGGTGTCCGGCCCCGGCGCGCGCTGGAGCCACCAGTCCGCCGCGCTGGCGGGGTCGGACTGCAGCCAGGCGTAGCCGAGACTGTCCATCAGCCGGGTGCGCTCCCAGGCGGGCTGCGCGGCATCGACCCATGCGGCGGCGGCGGCGGGATCGCGCTGCGCCCAGTGCTCGACCACGGCGCGGCGGGCCTGAAGGCGGATTTCGCTGTCCTGACAGTTGTCGATGAGACCGAGCATCCGCGTGCGGTCGGCGTCGGTGCGGACGGTGTCCATGATGCCGCGCAGGGCCTGGGCGCGGCTGTTGCCGCTTTGCGGGCGCTCCAGCAGCTGGAAGGCGGTGGCGGGATTGCGGGAGGACAGGGTGCGGAACACGGTGGCCATGAGCGAGTCCTCCACCGGCGGCGGGGCGAGGGCTCCGCTTTTGGACCGCCAGCCCATGAGGGATTCGGGATTCTGCGAGGCCCAGGCGGTGAGCACGCCCTCACAAACCGAGGCCCGCTGCTCGGCCGGCACCTCATTGTAGGCGAAAGCCAGGGCCATGCCCGGATTGCTCTCCGCCCAGAAGCTGAGGAGGTATTTATAAAGCAGGGCCCGGGCGGGCTCGTCGGTGACTTCGCGGACGCGGGCGAGGGCCTCCTGCATGTTGTCAGGAGAAACCCGGGCCAGAAGTCCCAGCGCGGCGGCCACGGCGGAGACGTCCTGTTTGCCCCCGCGGAGGGCGGCGGCGGCCTGGGCGATGAGGTCCGGGATGTCAGGCGCGGGCGGTTTGGCCGCATTGCCGGCGGCCGGGGAGGGAATGGCGTCGGGTGTGGCCGGAGCGGCCTGCCGGGCGAGGCGGTCGTTTTCGGAATCGGCGGTCAGCAGCCTGCGGTGCTGAAGAGTGAGCGGCACGGCGGCCAGGGCGGCGGCGGCGGCGAATCCGGCGGCGGTTTTCCTCCAGCCGGAGGCGCGGTGAAAAGCCGCGAGCCAGCCTGCGGGTTGGGCGGCGGCGAGAGCGAGGGCTTTGCCGGGAACGGCGGCGGCGAGGGCGGCGGGCGCGGGCGGAGCGGCGAAGTTCAGCAGCAGCGCGGGCAGGGCGGCGGCGGTGACGCCGGCGGTGGCCGTGCCGCGTCCTGTCAGGACAGCGCGCAGTTTTTCCAGAGCACGGCTGACGCGTTTCTGGGCGGTGTCGTCACTGATGCCGAGGGCGGCGCCGACGGCGTGGAAATCACGGTGTTCGAAAAAGCGGAGCACGATGGCGTCGCGGTCCGGGCGGGGCAGGGTGTCGAGCGCGGCATCCAGAAGCGGCGCGGTGGCGGCCCAGACGGGATCACCTTCGTATTCGGCGGGCGTGTTCATGGCGGCGGCCTCCTGTTCGCGCCGGCGGCGGCGGCGCTCCTTGTCGATGAGTTTTCCGGCCACAAACCCCGCGTGACGGTGCAGCCAGCCTCCGGGCACGGTGAGGTGGGTGAGGCCGGGCGCTTTGCGGGCGAAATCGGCGAAGACCGTCTGGGCGACATCGGCGGCCAGGGCGCGGTCGCCATTCACCCGGCGGAGGGCTCCGGCGTAAACGTGCGGCAGATGGCGGCGCACGAGTTCCGCGAAGGCGCGTTCCGAGGCGTGCTCCACATAGTCGCGGAGCAGCGCGGGGTCTTCGGCTTCGGGGAGGATGGCGTTCATGGAAAATCAGATCGGCTTCACAGAACAGGAACTGGCCGCAGGACAGAATCCGACAGGAATTTTCAATTTGCCGCAATTTTTCTGTCACCGGACGGATCGGACGGAAGACCGCCTGCGGCACGGGACCTGCGGCGGATGCGGAGCTGGTGACGGCCTGCCGGGGCGGGAAACGGCCAAGCTGCGCGGGCGGCCGGGGAATGGCCATAACATGATGGGCCGCGCCCTTCCGCGGATAAGTGGAAGTCCACGGCGGAAATGGGTTCATTTCGGAATGTTCACGAAGAAATCCGCACGTTTCCGCTTACTGCTGGTATGGCTCCTGCACGGACCAGCCAAAGGCCGAAACGGGATGCCCCGGCGGGCAGGCCGTTCATTGAATCTGACCATGTTATCATTCCTGAAAAATTTGCTGAAATCCGGAAAACTGTCCTCAATTCAGGAGGAGAAGGAGGACCCTGTGGTCCGTTCTGAAAGACTGCGGGCGCTGCTTCTGGCGGAATTGAGTCAGACCCAGGTTGACGGGCGCCCCGTCACTCACCGGCGGCTGGAGTCCCTGATGCTGGCCACCGGGACGGGAAAGACGGAGACGATCCGGCTGCTTCGGGAAATCGGCGCCAGACCCTCCAGCAGGCGCGGCGCGAAACTCTGGACGCGCGGCAATAAAACCGGGGACGGATCGTCCTCCTCCCCTCCATCAGCCCGGGAGTGACCCGTGCCGTATTTCTGTGCCACGCATCAGGAGAGTGGTGATGCGGATCGGACCTTTTAAAGGTGGAGGAAAAGAGTCGGGACGGCCAGATTCGAACTGACGACTTCCTGCTCCCAAAGCAGGCGCTCTACCAAGCTGAGCTACGTCCCGTGATGCGGCCTCTCCGGCAGCCGCGCACCATGGTGGCCACAGCAGGAAGCGCAACCGGAATTCATCATTGCGGAAAGATTGTCGGCGGAGAGGACTTTTTTGCCGGCCCCGCCCGCCTCACTCCGGATCCCCGCCGAAGTCGAAGGACTTCCGCCGGGTTTTTCTGAGCGGATGCGGATGGGAATCCGGGCCGCGCAGGGGAGCGAGGATGGCTTCGGCGCCGGTGCGGTGGATCTCGCACAGGGCTTCCAGCAGGCGGCCGAGTTTGCCTTTGGGGAAACCCTGCTGGCGGAACCACATGAGATATTCCGCCGGAAGCTGGTGAATGGGCAGGCCCTGGGGCGGGTAATGCTGCGGACCGTATTTGCCGAAGGGCATGCGGGTGGTGGCGAAGGCCTGAAGGGTTTCCGCCAGATTTTTTCTCCAGTCATCCCATTCGGAATCGTTCATGGAGCGGGCGGGGTGATGCGGTTGGTGAGGGCCATCCACAGGGCTTTGCGGGCGAGGCGCTTCACTTCGCGGCGGGTGATTCTGACGGCTTCCGGGGCTCCATCGGCGGGCAGGGCCTCCATGCGGGCCAGCGTGCCCTCCCCGATGAGCAGAGGCATGAGGGTGGCGAAGCGCAGGCGGATGGACCGCAGGGCGGCGGCGTATTGCCAGCCGTCGGCCAGAAACATCCGGGCGCGGGCGATCAGGTCTTTCCGGACGGTCTGCCAGGGAATCCAGTCAGCGGTGGGCCAGATGATTTCCCCGGACAATCCGGCCGCGCGCAGCGATTCCGAGGGCAGGTAGCACCGGCCGATGGCCGCGTCGCCGGGCTGGTCGCGCAGGATGTTGATGAGCTGCAGGCCTTTGCCGTAGCGGCCGCCGAGCGCTTTCATGCTCTCCGGGGACCTGCGGAAAACGCCGGGCAGCTCCAAAGCGCAGATTTCCGTCCAGAATTCCCCGACACAGCCCGCCACCAGCCACGTGTATGCATCCAGTTCCGCGTCGGTCGTCAGGCTGCGCAGCGGTTCGGGCGAGGGGAAGCGGCGGAGATCCAGAATCATGCCGTCGAGAATGTGATCCATGACGCGGCGCACGCAGTCCTGAACCGCCGGAGGGAGTTTTTTGAGCTGGGTGAAGCATTCAGGCAGCCGCTGGAGCAGTTCACGCTCGCCCGGATGATCCACTCGGACGGAGAAGGCGGACACTTTCCCCAAAAAATCGGGCATCGGCCCCTCCGCGAGGGCAGGGCGGAATCTTTCCAGAAGCTCCAGCCGCTCCGCCGCCGGGCTGGTGGTCACGTCCGCGACGGTGTCGGCGGCGCGGGCCAGCAGGTAACTCACGCTCAGCGGCCCGCGCACGGGGGGCGGCAGAAACCGCAGGCTGAGGTAAAACGAGCGCGACACCGCCGCCAGCAGCGGGCCCTGCAGGGGGCGGTCAAAATCGGGGAATTCATCGGACACGGATCTGATTTCAGGCGGTTTGCGCCCGCGATCAAGCCCGGTTGCGGGCGGCGGGGATCGGTGGCTGCGTGGCGCGGGATCCGGAATTCCGTTTTTGACTGACCGTTTAAAGCCGGAATCCTGGATTTCAGATTTCAAATCCGGGCTCTGAAAACCGGGATTCCAACTCTCCGATACCCGCAAAACCATCATCCCATCAGTCCATGGCCTGGCCTTATCTGCGAGCGGCGGTTTTTCATCGGTGGCGGTTCCCCGTTCTGGGGGAGGTGCCGGTGAATCTGGCGGCCCTTGGGCTCTTTGGCGTCCTGGGTCTGGACAACCCGGTATTCTGGGCGGTGGGCGGCGGATTTGAGGCCGTCTGGCTGGCCCTGACAGCCGGGCGGACCGGTTACCGGCGGAAGGTGGACGCGGTTCACCGCCGTCAGGCCTGGAAGCGGGTGGAGGAGCGGCGGCTGGCGCTTTACAATCAGTTGCCGCCGGGGCCGAGGCACCGGCATCACGTTCTCCGCGCGGCCTGCCAGGAGCTGACGCGCGTCTCCCCGGGAAGCGATCCGGAGGCCACGGCGGAGGTTTTCACCTGGCTGCATCTGAAGCTGCTGCTGGCCCGCGAGACGCTGGCGGCGGGACGGGAGACGGCGCCGGATGACGATCTGCACGGGCTTCACGCGCGGGCGGTTCTGGATCTTTCCGATCCGGCGGCGGCGCGCCTGGCGGAGCAGGCGGTTTCCCTGCTGGAAAGCCGGCGCCACCACGCGGAGGAATCGGCGCGGCGGCTGGCGCATGTGGATGAGCAGATTCTCCGGATCGAGGCGGAAATCGCCTCCGCCCGGCAGCGTCATCCGCGGGATCACACGCCGCACGATTTCCGGCATTCGCTGTCCCTGGCGGGCGGGCGGCTGCGCGGGGATCTGGCGGCGCTGGACGGCAACGGACCGGTGGCGGAGGTGGATTCACTCTTGTCGGGGCTGGCGGGCCGGGAGGCCGCGGACAACCCGGGAAACGGGAGCGCGGGGAATGCGGGAGCCTTGGGGAATTAGACCAAAAAGTGTTCATACTCAGGTGCGGCGAAAGATTCCGGACGGCCTGCGCTTTCAGAAGGTGCCAGTCAGCCGAACTCACGATCATGCTTCGCCTCCTCCTGCCGGTTCTCCGTCTCGCCGCTGTTTGTTCCCTCATCCTCACGCCGGCTTCGGGGGACGACGCCGACGCCGGCGCTTATTTTCCACCGCCGGACAGTGAGGGCGGCTGGCGCACCCTGACGGATCCGGCGCGGATCCGCCAGCTGGCGGGCATGGACGCGGAGCGGCTGGAGCGGGCCTGGCAGCTCACGGAGCGCGGCACGCGCAACGGCGGGCTGCTGGTGGTGCGGCGCGGGTATCTGGTGCTGGAGAAATATTTCGGCCGCGCCTCCCGGAACGCCAATCCGGACATGGCGTCCACCGGCAAGGCTTTCACCAGCATCGCCTGCGGCGTGATGCTGCGGGAGTTTCAGGATAAAATCCCGGAGGGCCTGGCGACGCACGTTTTCACCGAAGAATATCTGCCTGAAGCCCTGCCGCTGGATGATCCCCGGAGGGCGGACATCACCTTGGGGCAACTGCTCTGTATGACCGCCGGCTACAATGGCGAGGGCGGGGCGCCGACGGGCGTGGTCATGGGCAAGGCCTCGCCGCTGAAACCCTCGCCGGGCCAGAATATCCGGGACCTTGACCAGTCGTCGCTGAAAGTGCCGCTGTGGACGGATCCCGGCGCGGGCTATTCCTACTCCTCGCCGGCCCCGCATATCGCCTCCATGGTGCTGCGGCGCGTCACGGGCATGGAGCTGAAGGATTATATCCATGAGCGGCTGGCCAAACCCATGGGCTGGGGGCCGTGGGATTACTGTCTGCACCGCGGGGATTTTGTGATGCCCCACGCGAACGGCGCGGGCAGCACCGCGCTCCGGGCCACGGACGCGCTGCGGTTCGGTTACTGCCTACTGCGCAACGGGAAGTGGGGGGATCAGGATCTGGTGCCGGCGGATTACATCGCGCTGTGCCGCCAGCCGTCACCGTTCAATCCGCACACGCCTTTCAGCCTGCAGTTTGAGCACAATGCCGACGGCCATGTGGCGGGCGCGCCGCGGGATGCGTTTTTCAAATCCGGCGCGGGCGGGTTCGGGCTGGTTGTGGTGCCGTCGCTGGATGTGGTGATTTACAAGCTCGGGGGCGGCAACAGCCAGTATGACCCCTCGCTGACCGGCCTGCCGCAGCCGGAACCGAAAACCGACCGCGACGAGTGGAAACCGCTCCCCGCGACTCCGTTCTTCGAAGGCAGTCAGGGCGGCGATGACGGCCTGCGCCACGTGCTGGAGCTGGTGACCGCCGCCGTGGTGGACTGACGGGCGGACGGGGAAATTTGAGCGGGAGGGCGTGTGGGGACAAAAAGGAGAAAGGAAAGGCCTGGAGGCGATCCGGCCGCAACACGAGCTCCACAGCCGATGCTCCGGCAGGCGCCGGGACGCTGATTCCACGCTGACACCCGGAATCAGCCTCTCTTCGCTGTCTTCTGTTCAAACCCCGCCTACAGATGGTAGTCCTGGAGGGGCTTCACTTCGAGGGCGTTGCGCTGGAGGGAGGAGATGGCCTGGGCGCTGGCGCGGGAGCCGCGGAGGGTGGTGATGATGGGGATGCGGGCGGCGGTGGCGGCGCTGCGGATGCGGACCTCGTCGGCGCGGGTGATGCGCTCGCTGGGGGTGTTGATCACGAGGGCGATTTCGCCGTTTTTGATCATATCCAGCACGTTGGGGCGGCGGCCTTCGGCGAGTTTGAAGAGGATTTTCACCGGGACGCCGGCTTCCTGGAGGACTTTGGCCGTGCCGGCGGTGGCGTATATGACGAAGCCGAGGTCGTGGTAGTCCTTGGCGATGGGCGCGATGCGGTCCTTGTGGCGGTTGCGGACGCTGATGAAGACGTTGCCCTTCAGCGGCAGGGAGCCCCCGGCGGCCATTTCGGCCTTGGCGTAGGCCATGGCGAATTCGGCGTCGATGCCCATGACTTCGCCGGTGGATTTCATCTCGGGGCCGAGGATGACGTCGATGCCGGGGAATTTGGAGAAGGGGAAAACGGCCTCTTTGACGTTGTATTGTTTGGGGACAATCTCGGTGGTGAAACCGATCTCCTTCAGCGTGGTCTCGCCGGTCATGATCTTGGCGGCGTATTTCGCCAGCGGTCGGCCGATGGCTTTGCTGACAAAGGGCACGGTGCGGCTGGCGCGGGGATTGACCTCGATGACGTAGAGGACCTCGTCCTTCACGGCGAACTGGATGTTCATGAGGCCGAGCACCTTCAGCTCTTTGGCGAGGGCTTTGGAGGCGATGGTGATCTTTTCCTTGATGCCTTCGCTGAGGGCGAAGCTGGGAATGACGGAGGCGCTGTCCCCGGAGTGAATGCCGGCCTGCTCGATGTGCTCCATGATGGCCCCGAGCACGGTGGTTTCGCCGTCGGAAATAAGGTCCACATCGACTTCGGCGGCGTCCTCCAGGAACCGGTCCACGAGCACCGGGCGCTCGGGTGAGGCCTGCACGGCGTAGGTCATGTAGTGGCGGATTTCCTCGTCCGTGAAGACGATCTGCATGGCGCGGCCGCCGAGCACAAAGCTGGGGCGCACGAGCACGGGGTAACCGATGCGGTTGGCCACGGCGACGGCCTCGTCGGCGGTGGTGGCGGTGCCGCTTTCGGCCTGGTTGAGGCCGAGTTTGTCGAGAAGGGCGGCGAAGAATTTGCGGTCCTCGGCCTGCTCGATGCTTTCGGGCGAGGTGCCGATGATGTTGCAGCCGGCCTCCTTGAGTTTGGCGGCGAGATTCAGCGGGGTCTGGCCGCCGAGCTGGACGATGACGCCCCAGCATTGCTCGGCTTCGTAAATATTGAGCACATCCTCAAGGGTGAGGGGCTCGAAGAAGAGCTTGTCGCTGGTGTCGTAGTCGGTGGAGACGGTCTCGGGGTTCGAGTTGACCATGATGGTCTCGAAGCCCATCTCCTTCAGCGCGAAAGCGGCGTGCACGCAGCAGTAGTCAAACTCGATGCCCTGCCCGATGCGGTTGGGCCCGCCGCCGAGGATCATGACTTTGCGTTTGTCGCTGGGGCGGGTCTCGTTTTCCTCGCCGTAGGTGGAGTAATAATACGGCGTGTAGGCCTCGAACTCGGCCGCGCAGGTGTCCACTAGGCGGTAGGTGGGGATGATGCCAGCAGCCTTCCTGGCAACACGCACATCCCCTTCGGTCAATTTGAGGCAATGAGCGATCTGCCGGTCGGAGAATCCCTTTTTCTTGGCGCGTCTGAGATCTTCCGCCGTAATGGGCAATCCTTCCACCAAGTCCGCCTTTCCAGCCCGTTCTGCATGGGGATAATCGACCAACCAATCGGCTTCCCGGACGATGTCCTGGATTTGATGCAGGAACCATGGATCGATTTTAGTCAGCTCATGGATCTCCTCAAGTTCCCAGCCCCGTTCAAAAGCCACGCTCAGCCAGAAGATGCGGTCGGCATTGGGAATGGTGAGTTTTCTCACGATCTCCTCCCGGTCTGTGATCACCGGGTCCTTGCCGTCGGCACCGAGTCCGGCGCGGCCGGTTTCCAGGGAGCGCAGGGCTTTTTGCAGCGCCTCTTTGAAGGTGCGGCCGATGGCCATGGCCTCGCCCACGGACTTCATCTGGGTGGTCAGGGTGGCGTCGGCGGTGGGGAATTTCTCGAAGGTGAAGCGCGGGACCTTGACCACCACGTAATCGATCACCGGCTCAAAACTGGCGGGGGTCTCGCGGGTGATGTCGTTTTTGATCTCGTCGAGGGTGTAGCCCACGGCCAGCTTGGCGGCGATTTTGGCGATGGGGAATCCGGTGGCTTTGGAGGCCAGGGCGGAGCTGCGGCTCACGCGGGGATTCATCTCGATGACGATCATGCGGCCCGTCTCCGGGTGGGTGGCGAACTGGATATTCGACCCGCCGGTTTCCACGCCGATCTCGCGGATCACGGCGAAGCTGGCGTCGCGCATGATCTGGTACTCCTTGTCCGTCAGGGTCTGCACCGGGGCCACGGTGATGGAGTCGCCGGTGTGGACGCCCATGGGGTCGAGGTTTTCGATGGAGCAGATGACCACGCAGTTGTCCGCGTGGTCGCGCATGACCTCCATTTCGAACTCCTTCCAGCCCAGCAGGCTCTCGTCGATGAGGACCTCGCTGACCGGCGAGAGGTCGAGGCCGCGGGCGATGATGGTTTCGAACTCCTCTTTATTATAGGCGATGCCGCCGCCCGCGCCGCCAAGGGTGTAGGCCGGGCGGATGATCAGCGGGTAGGTGCCGATCTCGTCGGACACGCGCCGGGCCTCCTCCATGGTGTGGGCGATGCCGCTTTTCGGCATGTCGAGGCCGATGCGGATCATGGCCTCTTTAAAAAGCTGGCGGTCCTCGCCCATCTCGATGGCCTCGGGCTTGGCGCCGATCATGCGCACCCCGTATTTTTCCAGCACCCCGGTGCGGTGCAGGGTCATGGAGGCGTTCAGGGCGGTCTGGCCGCCAAGGGTCGGGAGAAGGGAGTCGGGTTTCTCCTTGGCGATGATTTTTTCAATCACTTCGGGCGTGATCGGCTCGATGTAAGTCCGGGCGGCGAACTCCGGATCGGTCATGATGGTGGCCGGATTGGAGTTGATGAGCACCACGGTGATGCCCTCCTCCTTCAGGGCCTTGCAGGCCTGCACGCCTGAGTAATCGAATTCGCAGCCCTGTCCGATGACGATGGGGCCGGAGCCGATGACGAGAATTTTCTGGATGGATGGGTCCTTGGGCATGAGCGGGGTGCGGGAAAGTCAAGGCTTACTGACACGGCGGTTCCGGCGTGGCAAGAGAGTTTAGGCGTTGAGCGTCGGGTGTTCTGCTCCCGGTCCGCGGATGACGGGTGGAACAGCCGGGACCGCCTGTTCCACCCGCCGCTGGTTCAACCTGGCAATCTCCTGGTCGCCTCATTCTTCGGGCTTGCGGGTTTTTGGGGGTTTGCGAACCTTTCCCTGTGCCAATCCCGTCAACCGTCTCCCCGGACTCCGCTGTTCAGCCGCGCCCCGCTCCTGTTTTCAGATGGGTGCTGTTCACGGCGCTGGCGTATCAGCTGGTGACCTTCGCCATCGGACTTGCGACCCTTGCGGGCTCCACAGGCGCGATGACCAATAAGTTCGCGGACATCGCCATGGACCGCTTTCAGTGGTATCTCATCTGGAACAACGTGGATGTCCTGGTGAAGGGCTACCTGCCTCTGGCTCTGGGGTTTGCGCTGATTATTTATCCGGTGGTGAAGCATTACCTGCGGAATAAGCCGAAGGTGACCCGTTGGGGCATCATTTGGCGGACTCTGACGCTGGCGGCGGTGATCACCAGTTTCTGCACCCTGCGGATGGTCCATACCCGCCCCTGGCTGTTGAGCGGACTGCACTCGGACCATTGGTATTTCCGCATCCGGGATCTCATTCCAGCCTCGGTGCAGCCTTATTTTTTCATGGTCATGCTCCAGATGGTGCCAGCGCTGATTCTGTTGGCGCTGATGGTGTATTACGGACAGAAAATCCTGCGTCATTACCTCCCGGAATGGCCTCAGGGCGCGCGGGTGGCGATCTCCGGCATGGCGGTGGCCGCCCTGGGAGTGATCGCGTGGGCGATTCCCGCGTGGCATTACCGGGTCAATGAGCAGGTGCGGACCGACAAACGGCCGAACATTCTCATTCTCGCCAGCGATTCCCTGCGCGCCGACCGCCTGAGCTGCAACGGTTACGAACGCCCCACCAGTCCGACCATTGATGAACTGGCGGCGAAGTCCGTGAATTTCCAGAAATGTTTCACCCCCATCTCGTCCACGGTGGAGTCCCTGACGACCATGATGTCCAGCCAGTATCCGCACACCCACGGGCTGCAGCACATGTTTCCGAACAAGTCGCAGGTGACGAAGGTGAACGAGAAATCCCCGGCTCTCGCCCGGGTGCTGCGGGATCAGGGATACGACACCGCGGTGATGGGCGACTGGTGCGCCGGGGTGTTTGATGTCATGCCGATGGGTTTTGAAAAGGTGCAGGCCACGACCTTCGACAATTTCAAGGTTTACATGAGCCAGGCGGTGTACCTCGCCCACGCGGCCATGCCGCTGTATTACGACAACCCGATCGGGTATTTTCTCTTCCCGAAACTGGAATGCAGCGCTTTCTACGTCACTCCCGATGTGGTCACCGAGCGTGTGGTGGACCGTCTGGCGGTGCAGAGCCGGAGTCAGAAACCGTTTTTCTGGACGGTTTTCTACTCCTGCACCCACATTCCCTACACCGCCGACGAGAAATATTCCTCCAAATTCACGGACCCGAAATACCAGGGACCGCACAAACACCAGTTCCAGTTCAATGTGGACCAGTGGATCGGCAGTGTGGACATGGCCAACAAGTGGCGCACCATGCCGGAGGAGGACGTCGCCCAGATCAATGGTCTTTACGACGGATGTGTGCGGAAGTTTGACGACTGCGTGAAGACCGTCCTGGATCAGCTCAAAGCCACCGGGCAGCTGGACAACACCATCGTTCTCATCACCGGTGACCACGGCGACGACCTGTTTGAGCCCAACACCACCTTCGGCCACGGCCTGTCCTTCAACGGCGGCGACCAGAACAGCAACATTCCCGCGATTCTCTACGTCCCCGGCCGGGGTGACAAACCGGAGAAGGTGACCAAGGTGGTGCGCAGCATCGACTTTGCCCCCACTCTCCTGGACCTTACCGGTATGGGCCGCGATCCCCGCATGGAGGGCACCAGTCTGATGCCTTATCTGAAGGATCCCAAGGCCGACCTCGGTCTGGCCTTCTTCGGGGAAACCTCCTACCTTTTCTGCAAACGCTACATCCCCGGCGAGGAGCCGCTGAGCTACGACGCTTCGATGGACTCCACCACACAGATCGACGAGGATTTCGACTGCCACTTCGTGCTCAAGGACAAATACCAGGAACTCGTCATCCAGACCAAGGAGCGCGTCCTGCGCACCGAGCAGTGGAAACTGGTCTTCACCCCCGGTCAGCACTACGATATCGTGCGTCTCTACGATCTGCGCACCGACCCGCACTGCGAGCACGATGTGAAGCTTCTTTACCCGGAAACTTTTGCCACCATGAAGGAGCACCTCTGGAAATGGATGCGGGACAAGCAGGAAAGCCGCATCCCGGAAATCTTCCCGGGCGGCGAGCCCTCCTCCGCGCGGCCGGCAGCGTGACCCCATGGGAAAATCAGGTCCATCCCGCGGCTCTGTCCAATCAGCCTGATCCATCCGATCCATCCCGCCATTTTTGTCATCATGAAATCCATCCCGCCCGCCACGCCCTTCCTCCGGGGAAAACGTGGCATCGCGTGGCTGGATGTGTGCGCCATTCTGACCATGCTCGGGATCATGGCGGCCTTGGCCTGGATGGGATGGCAGCGTTCCCAGGCGGCTAAGATTCAAAAAACAGATCCGCCGAAAGCTCAGCCGGTAAGCGGCTCTTAAAGGAGTTGCACGAACGGAGGGGAAATTAATAATTCCTTCATGAATTCACCCATGGGAATGCTTTCATACGTGCTTTTCACGTTGACTCCCCACGTTTTTTTAACGCATTCATGAGATGCCGGGATCCTTTTCCGGTCAAATCTCATGAAAAAGCATACCCCCCGTTCCCTGACGGCTTTTTGCGGCCGTTTCCCGCTGACAGCTGTCCTTCTCACCTGCGCCGCCGGCCCGCTGGCCGCCCAGACGATTCCCAATCCCGGCTTCGAAACCGACAGCTTCACGGTCTCCCCCGGCTACGTTTCCCTCAACTCACCCATCACCGGCTGGGCAGGCAGTCCGCCGGAAAATTATGGGCTCAATCCCAGCGGGGATTCCCCCTTCGCCAACAATGGCACCATTCCGCAGGGAGCCCAGGTCGCTTTTATTCAAAGCACCCCCAACGGCCCCACGGAAATGAGCACCACCATCAGTGGTCTCACCGCCGGCACCCAGTACCGTCTCAGCTTCCGCGTCAACGCGCGCACGGGCCAGGACCCCATCCTCAGTGTAAGTGTGGGCGGCACCGAGCTGATGAATTCCCACATCTTCAACGTGGGCGGAACCGCGCCCTACCGCTCTGTGGATTTACTGTTCACAGCGGACTCCGCCACCACGCCCCTGGTCCTCCAGAATCAGCAAACCTCGGATACCACCGTGGTGATTGATGATTTCACGGTCACCGCCGCCCCCGCCCCGGCCTGGAGCTATGAGCAATGGTCCGACGCCTCTACCTCCGGGCTGGATCCGCAATACAACTATACCCATCTCTACAACCTCAACAGCACCGCCACTCCCGGAATCAACGGTCTGTTCTTCAAGGGAATCGTCGGGGGAAATCCCGCCGTGGCCGGCCAATTCAGTCTGACGGGTGTGCCCAACACTTTCGTGAACGACGGCAACAGCATCAATGACGTCGATGGGCGGCAGCTGGCGAATGATTTCATTTACGGCGGTGATCCCGGCACCCTGACGCTGGAGGGCCTGAAACCGAACACCAAATATCTCCTCACTTTCTATTCGGTCGCCTTTGATCCGTCGAATGTCCGGTGGATCGATTTCCGCTCCGCCTCCGGCACGGAAGCCCTCACCGTGGATCAGGATTCCTTCGGCAACGACACCGGCATCCGGATCATGCACAGTTACACCTCGGGTGCCGACGGCAAAATGGCCGTCACCATGCGGGGGCTGAGCAATGCCACCTTCCACATGTACGGATTCAGCAACCGCGAGGTCGTTCCCGCCGGGAATATCGCTCCGGTCATCGCCGCCCAGCCGGCCAATGCCAGAGTCATTGCCGGGGACACGGTCACGATTTCCTCCGGGGCCTCCGGCGTGCCGGTTCCGAGTTACGAATGGTATCTGAACGGCACCCGCGTCAGTGACGGGGAAGTGTACAGCGGAGCGACCACCAACGTTCTGAGCATCAACGGCAAGGGCGGAGCGGGAGCGGGTCTTTACACGCTGAAGGCCACCAACGTGATGGGCTCGGCCACCAGCAACGCCGCCTACGTGGAGGTTTACACGCCGAAAGCCGGTCCTCTGTTCTCCACGGGAGTGGACAGCGCCGGAGCCGCGCTGCCTGAAACGGACGGAAACGGTGATCCCAGCGCGGATCCTCACTACAAAGTGACGGTGAATCCCGACGGCGACCCCAATATCCCCGCAGTCGTCCAGACCGGAATTCCCCTGCCTGCCTGGGTGGCAAACTCCAGTTACAGCAACTGGATCGGATCCCTGCCAAACACCACCACCCCCGCCGGCGCGGTCGGGGCTTTCACCTACAGCACCAGCGTGGATGCCGGAGCCAATCCCGACACTTTCAACGCCTGTCTGTTTTACGCGGTGGATAACCTGACGAACGCCATTCTGGTGAACGGGCAGCCCGCTCCCGGCATCCGTCTCAGCCAGGGCTTTGACCGCTACACCATCGTCAACCTCAACAAACTCACGGCCCCCTCCCTCCATGCCGGAGTGAACACCGTGGACTTTGTGGTGGAGAATCTGGCTCCCGCCGGTCCCACAGGCCTGCGGATCTCGTCGGTGGAGGTCCCCGCCGGCATCCAGCCCGTCATCGTGGAGCAGCCGGTGGGCGGTGGAATCATCAACGGCCAGAGCGTCACTCTCAGCGCCCGGGCCTACGGCAGCGGTGTGGTCAGCTACCAGTGGACCAAGGATGGGGCCAACATCCCCGGTGCCACCACCGCCACCTACAGTATCAGCTCTTTTGCCGACGCGAACAACGGGGTCTATGCCCTGAAGGCCATCAGCTCCCTGGGCTCGGTCACCAGCGCCAATGCCACGCTCTACGCGCGTCATCCGGTGGACGGCATTTTCAGTTCCGGTGTGGATGACATGGGCGTGGTGCTGGCTGACGGCTCCGGAGATGCGCATTATCAGCTTCTGAACAACCCGGCCGGGGAAAATGATATTCTCGCCATCGTCGAGGATTCCACCGCCTGGCCCATCGTGGCCCCGGGTCCATGGCTGGCCAACAGCGACACGTCGAAATGGATCGGCCCCAGCCTCAACACCGGCGCGGCCGCCGGAACGCTGGTGGACGCCGGCGCCGGCCCCGGGATTTACGTTTACCGCACGACCTTTGACCTCACCGGCTTCGCTCCCGCCACCGCTATCGTCTCGGGCCAGTGGACCTCCGACAACAACGGACTTGCCATCCGGGTGAATGGAAACCCCACAGGCATCGTGGGCTCCGGCAACTTCGCCGCATTCGAATCCTTCTCGTTTGACGATGCCAGAGCGGATTTTGTCAGCGGGATGAACACCATTGACTTCGTGATCCTCAATGCCGGTGACCTCCCGGGCCCCACCGGCCTCCGGGTGGACGGGCTGAAAGTTTATGCCGCTCCGGCCCCCATCACCAACCTGCCGCCGGTCACCATCACGCTTTCCGCCACTGGAAAGCCGGTGATCAGCTTCCCCGGAACTCCTGGAATCACCTATCCCATCCAGCGCTCCACCACCCTCACGCCGGCCAACAGCTGGTCCGTGATCGGCCAGCCGATCGCGCCGGCCAATGGGCAGGTGCAGTTCGAGGATCCGAATCCTCCGGCCGGCCGCGCCTTCTACCGCGTCGTTATTCCGCAGTGACACCCGGCTGAAGCCGCTGGCTTGCCGGGCGGCGGCCTCAGCGCCGCCAATGACCCGGCCCCACCTCCAGGGCAGGACGCGAAGACCGCGTCCTGCCCTCTTTTTTGCGGTTTTGAAGCCGGGGACAGGGAGGCGTTCAGGAGCCATGCTGAAGGATTCAGCCGATGACCGACGATAAGGATCTCAGGAAACCGGGACCCGCGCCCGGGTTCCGCGCCTTTCCCGGGAAACAGGATTCCTGACGGGGGGCGGTCTGTTGCGGATGTTGCAGGGCGGAACATCCGCAACACCGGGAAGTTGTCCGGAGCGGGTTTGTGAAAAATGATAGTATTTTGATTTTGAACGTGTTGAATGTGATTGATCGCGTCTGGCACAGGGGGTGCGGAGGGATGGGGTGTTCACGACACCATCCACATCCACATGAAATTACCCAAGCTTCTGTCTCTTCCTCTGCTGGCGGCCGCGATTGAGCTGGCGGCGCCCGGAGCCTCCGTGGCGGGCACCACGCCGGCGGCTCCGGCGACGGCTCCGCCAGTGATGATTCCGCCGGAATCCGATCCCTGGGCGCATATTCTGCTGCAGCTGGACTTTTCCGACCACTACATCACCCCGCGCGGCCTGAACGTGGAGAATGAGGGGCTTGTTTTCCAGCCGCTGTTCCTCGTCTTCTGGGACCTGTACTCCAGTGAGTCGAACTATCTCAAAAACCTCAGCCTGACCACCGGCGTCTGGAGCTCCATCCACAGCGAAAAATCCGGCGCGGACCCGGGGCACTGGAATGAGTATGACCCCATTCTCGGGCTGACTTTCAAATTCGCGGGCAACTGGAAGCTGGACACCACGGTGACCCAGTTTGAGAGCATGGTGGATTCCTATCCCACCTCCACGCATCTGGAACTCAAGGTTTCCTATGACGACTCATCGCTGTGGGGCGGCGGGAAATTTTCCCTGAATCCCTTTGTCGCTTACTGGCAGGAACTGGACGAGAAGGCCACGGTGGTCTTCAACAACGCCACCTCCGATCAGAGCTTCTATTTCACCCTGGGTCTCAATCCCACGATCAATCTGGACGCGGTGAAGTTCGAGTTTCCGACTTACATCAATCTGGTCGGCGATGACTTTTATCAGAAGTTCGACGGCTCGGGAGGCGGCTCCGGACTGGCGGTGTTCAGCACCGGCCTGAAAGCCAGCGTGCCTCTCAAGTTCATCCCGAAATCCGCCGGTTTCTGGTCGGTCTATGCGGGGGTGAAATATTATCACCTCGAAAACGACGGCCTCCTCGATGGCAACATGGTCCTGACGCCGAACGAGCACAAAAAAGATCTCGTCCAGTTCTCCGGCGGTCTCTCGATCTTCTTCTAGGCCCGCGTCCTGCT
Source organism: Verrucomicrobiota bacterium (assembly GCA_040386695.1). Lineage (GTDB taxonomy): Bacteria > Verrucomicrobiota > Verrucomicrobiia > Verrucomicrobiales > V1-33 > CAIZWU01. Next base: position 6,954 of record JAZKFB010000025.1, on the reverse strand, counting down.
GCCCGAACCCATTCGGTTTAAACCCTTTGTCCGTCCGCACCGTCATGGAAATCACCGCCGCCGCTGTCCCCATCGAAGCCGAACCCTATCCGTTCGAACTGGTGAGGGAAAAGTGCGCGCTGCTGATCATTGATATGCAGCGCGACTTTCTGGAGCCTGACGGCTTCGGCGAAATGCTGGGCAATGATGTCTCGCAGCTCCGCCGGACCATCGAACCCAACAGGGTTCTGCTGGCGGCCTGGCGGGCGGCGGGGCTGACGGTGATTCACACCCGGGAAGGTCACCGGCCGGACCTGAGTGATCTCCCGTCCGCCAAGAAAGTGCGCGGGCACGGCGCGAAAACGATTGGCGACCCCGGGCCGATGGGCCGCATTCTGATTCGCGGGGAGGCCGGACACGACATCATTCCCGAGCTGTATCCGCTGCCCCTGGAGCCGGTGATCGACAAGCCGGGCAAAGGCGCCTTCTTCGCCACCGATCTGGAGACCATCCTCCGGAACCGGGGCCTCACCCAGCTGGTGGTCACCGGTGTGACCACGGAAGTCTGCGTCAACACCACCGTCCGCGAAGCCAATGACCGCGGTTATGAATGCCTCATCCCGGAGGACTGCGTGGGTTCCTATTTCCCGGAATTCCAGGAGATGGGGCTCAAAATGATCAAAGCCCAGGGCGGCATTTTTGGCTGGGTCACGCACTCCTCCCATATCCTCGCCGCCCTCACCTGACCTGACCTGAGTCCGGCCAGGGCTTAACCTGACAACTTCAAAAAACACCATCCACCATTCATGAACCTGACTTCAACCAAACCCAGAATCTGGGTGCCCGGAGACTGGAACGCCTTCTTCGGATTCGGGACCAATATCCTCGTCAATCTGCTCACCCTCACCGCTCTGCTGCGTTTTGTGCTCAGGATGCCGGACGAGCTGGTGTTCGGAAAGATCCTGCCGGCGGTCGGCCTGATGCTCTTTCTGTCCACGATGTATTATGCCTGGCTGGCCTACCGCCTGTCGAAAAAAACGGGACGCGCGGACGTCTGCGCCCTGCCTTCCGGCATCAGTGTGCCGCACATGTTCATCGTCGTCTTTGTGATCATGCTGCCGATCAAGCTGAGCACCGGCGATCCGGTGAAGGCCTGGGAGGCCGGGCTGACGTGGGTGTTCATTCAGAGTTTCGTGCTCATGATCGGCGGTTTCGCCGGCCGCCTCATCCGGAGGATCACGCCGCGCGCCGCCCTGCTGGGCACTCTGGCCGGGGTTTCCGTCACCTTCATCTCCATGAAGCCGGCGCTGGAAGTGTTCATGACTCCGGTCATCGGACTCACCTGCTTCGCGATTATCCTGCTGAGCTGGTTCGGCGGCGTGAAATACCGGGGCATCCCCGCCGGTCTGGTCGCCATCGCGGCGGGCACCCTGATCGCCTGGGGCTCCACGGCGCTGGGGTTCAATTTTGGCGGACTGAGTGTCAAAGGCCTCACGGATTCCGTGGCCAATTTCGGGTTCAACATTCCCATGCCCGCCTTCAGCCATGTTTTCGGCGGATTTGAATTCCTCGGCATCCTCCTGGTGACGGCCATTCCCTTCGGCATCTACGATCTCGTGGAGGCCATCGACAATGTGGAGAGCGCGGAAGTGGCCGGGGACGCTTATCCCACCACCAGCGTCCTGACGGCGGACGGCATTGTCAGTCTGATCGGCTGTCTGATGGGGAACCCCTTCATCAACGCCGTCTACATCGGTCATCCAGGCTGGAAGTCGATGGGCGGTCGGATCGGTTATTCCGCCGCCACCGGCCTGTTTGTGATTGTGCTCTGCTGGTTCGGCGTCATCTCGCTGATGCTGGCGCTGGTTCCCACCGTGGCCATCCTGCCCATCCTGCTTTACATCGGGATGCTCATCGGCTCCCAGGCCTTTCAGGAAACGCCGAAGGAGCACGCCCCGGCGATCGTCCTCGGATTCGCCCCGCACCTCGCGGCCTGGGGACTTACCCAGATCAACAACTCTCTGGCCGCCGCCGGCACGGTGATGCCGGCGCTGACTCCGGAAGCCAGGGAAAAGCTGGTGGCGGCCATGAAAAACGAGGGTGTTCTCTACCATGGACTGGAGGTTCTCGGCGGAGGAGCGGTGCTTGCGGGTCTGATTCTCACGGCCATCGCGGTGCACGTCATCGACCGTTCCTTTGTGAAAGCCTCGCTCTTCTCCCTCGCCGGGGGTGTGCTGACTTTCTTCGGTCTGATGCACGGGGAGCGCATCGGCATCGCCATGACGCCGGTGGTCGCGGTCAGCTACCTCGCGGTCGGAGGGGTGTTCTTTGCGGCGGCCAGGCTCTGCAATATCATTCCGCAGCCCGCGAAGGAGCCCGGGCACGCGGGCCACAGTGCGGCTCTGCCCGAGCCCACCGTCTGAAACTCCGGTGCTCGTAAAATAAAACAGGCAGAAGCGGCCCGCCGCCCAGGGTGGCGGACCGCTTTCTGCTTTCCGAACACCTGCTCCATTCCCATAAGTCCACCCGCCTCCTTTCTGTTATGCCTTACGTTGACGCTGATCCCTATCCCTGGCCCTGGAATGGCGACCTCCGCCCGGAGAACACCGCTTTTCTGGTGATCGACATGCAGACCGATTTCTGCGGTCCCGGCGGCTACGTTGACCGGATGGGCTACGATCTTTCCCTGACCCGCGCGCCCATCGGCCCGATCCAGTCGGTTTTCGCGGCCGCGCGGCCTCTGGGATATCACATCATGCACACGAGGGAAGGGCACCGTCCCGATCTCTCGGATCTGCCTGAGAACAAGCTCTGGCGCTCGAAACGCATCGGAGCCGGCATCGGCGACGCCGGGCCCTGCGGCCGCATTTTAACCAGAGGCGAACCCGGGTGGGACATCATTCCCGATCTGTATCCGCTGCCCGGCGAGGCCATCATCGACAAGCCGGGCAAGGGTTCCTTCTACGGGACCGATCTGGACATGCTGCTGCGCCGCAAAGGCATCAAAAACATCGTCCTCGCCGGCATCACCACCGACGTCTGCGTCCACACCACCATGCGCGAGGCCAATGACCGGGGGTATGAATGCCTGCTGCTTTCCGACTGCACCGGCGCCACCGATCACGGCAACCATCTGGCGGCTTTGAAAATGATCAAAATGCAGGGAGGAGTCTTCGGAGCCGTCAGCGGTTCCGCCGCCTTCATCAAAGCCATCACGCCCTGACGTGGCTGACTGCGGACTTACGCCCTCCCACCTTCCTCCTTGTGGCCTCCCCTGCTCCCCCCTCCTCTCCCGCCATCCCTCCTTTGCCTGATCCCCCGATCATTGAATTACCCGGCCTCCTTCAACTGGCGCAAAACCCCGGACAGCTGGCCTGGGAACCTTTCCGCGAAGGCGTGGAGATTCACCGTCTTTACGGCGATGGCCTGACGGGTCCCTCGGCGGCTCTGCTGCGTTATCAGGAGGCCGGCCGCGTGCCCCGGCACTGCCACGAAGGCTACGAGCACATCCTCATTCTCGCCGGCAGCCAGCGGGACGAGCATGGCATCCTGCCCGCCGGCACTCTGCGCATCCACCCTCCGGGAACCAGCCATGAGGTTTTCAGCGAGGCCGGCTGTCTGGTGCTGGCCATCTACGAAAAGCCCGTTCATTTCGGGTGATCCGCGCTTCCGGACTCATCCCGTCTCCATCCGGAAAACCGGGCGATCGGGAGCGCGGAAGTCCGCCGTCTTTCTCCAGTGGAGCCAGCCCCGAGCCCCGCGCATCGTCCGTGGCTTTTGCGGCGAATGACGCGGCGGTGACCTGCGCCTGCCGCAGCGCCGGGCCGGCCGGCGTGTCATTGCGCCGCACCTGTGCAGCATCATGTCGCGCAGAGTGTGACATTGCGCGCTTCAAAGCGGCGGATTTGCCCGTAAATGTAAGTGGCGCGGTCCATGCGGGATAGCTGTGCGACCCGTTGTTGCCGGAAAGCCTCAACCCGTCTTTTACATCCAATCCATGAGCCCCGAAACTTTCACCCTTAAAACCCAGGAAGCTCTCTCCGCCGCGCAGAGCATCGCCACCCGCCGGCAGCATTCCGAGCTGCGGCCCGCGCATCTGCTGCTCGCTTTGCTGGAACAGGAGGAGGGGCTGACCCGTCCCCTGCTGGATAAAATCGGCGTTTCCCCCGCCAGTCTGCAAACCGCCACCGAAGCCCTGCTGAACCGCCAGGCCCGCGTGGAGGGATCCTCCAGCCTGAACATGAGCAATGAGCTCCGCGTCGTCCTGACGCAGGCCGAGGACGAGCAGAAAAAGCTGAAGGACGACTACCTCAGCGTGGAACACTTGCTGCTCGCTTTGCTGAAAAAGCCCGGCGAACTGGGCGATCTTTTCAAAACCGCCGGCCTGACCTACGCCGCCACCGCTCAGGCCCTGACCACGGTGCGCGGAGCCCAGCGCGTTTCCGATCAGGATCCGGAGGGCAAATACCAGACGCTGGAGAAATACGGCACCGATCTCACCGCCCGCGCCAAAGCCGGGAAGATCGATCCCGTGATCGGCCGCGATGAGGAAATCCGCCGCGTCATGCAGGTGCTCAGCCGCCGCAGCAAAAACAATCCCGTGCTCATCGGCGAGCCCGGCGTCGGCAAAACCGCCATCGCCGAAGGCCTCGCGCGCCGCATTGTCGCGGGCGATGTGCCGGATTCCCTGAAGGGCAAACGCCTCATCAGCATGGACCTCGGCGGCATGATGGCCGGAGCCAAGTTCCGCGGGGAATTCGAGGAGCGTCTGAAAGCCTTTCTCAAGGAAATCGCGTCCAGCGACGGCCAGATCATTCTCTTCATCGACGAGCTGCACACCATCGTCGGTGCGGGTAAAAGCGAGGGTGCGATGGATGCCGGGAACCTGCTGAAACCGCAGCTGGCCCGTGGAGAACTGCGCTGTGTCGGCGCCACCACCCTGGACGAATACCGGAAATACATCGAAAAAGACCCCGCCCTGGAGCGCCGGTTCCAGCCGGTCATGGTCGGCGAGCCCAGCGTGGAGGACACCATCGGCATTCTGCGCGGACTTAAAGAGCGCTACGAGGTGCATCACGGCGTGCGCATTCAGGACAGCGCGCTCATTGCCGCCGCGACCCTGTCGAACCGCTACATCACCGACCGTTTTCTGCCGGACAAAGCCATCGATCTCGTGGATGAGGCCGCCAGCCGCATCAAGATCGAGCTGGATTCCATGCCCACGGAAATCGACGTCATTGAGCGCGAGATCATGCAGATGGAGATGGAGCGTCAGGTTCTGAAAAAGGAAAAGGACGCCGCAAGCCGGGACCGTCTGACCAAGCTTGAAAAGCACATGGCGGACCTCAAGGAATCCAGCAGCACCCTCAAAGCCCAGTGGCTGAAGGAAAAGGAAATCGTGCAGGCCGGCCGCAAGGTGAAGGAGGAAATCGACCGCCTCCGCACCGAGCAGGAGCAGGCCCAGCGGCGCGGCGACTTCGGACGTGCCGGGGAAATCCAGTATGGTCTTATTCCCCAACTGGAGCAGCAGCTCGCCGCCGCCAGCCAGGCCCACGCCGCGCAGGAAAAGACCGGCAGTGGTCCGGCCCTGCTGCGCGAGGAGGTGACTCCGGACGACATTGCCCGCATCGTGGCTTCCTGGACAGGCATCAATGTGTCCCGGCTTCAGGAGGGCGAGCGCGCCAAACTCGTCCACATGGAGGAGCGCCTGCGCGCCCGGGTCATCGGCCAGCGCGACGCCATCACCGCCGTCTCCAACGCCGTGCGCCGCGCCCGCGCCGGGCTTCAGGATGAGAACCGGCCCATCGGCTCGTTCCTCTTCCTCGGCCCGACCGGGGTGGGGAAAACGGAGCTTTCCCGGGCTCTCGCGGAGTTTCTCTTCGACGACGAGAACGCCATGACGCGCATCGACATGAGCGAATACATGGAGAAACACGCCGTTTCCCGGCTCATCGGCGCGCCTCCCGGCTACGTCGGTTACGATGAGGGCGGCCAGCTCACCGAAGCCGTCCGCCGCCGGCCCTACAGCGTGGTCCTTTTCGATGAAGTCGAAAAAGCGCACCCGGATGTCTTCAACGTCCTGCTGCAGGTGCTCGACGACGGCCGCATCACGGACGGGCAGGGCAGAACCGTGGATTTCAAAAACACGGTGCTCATCATGACCAGCAATCTGGGCAGCCAGTATATTCTCGACGATGCCAACAAGGAGCAGCGCGAGGCCCGCGTGACGCAGGCCCTGCGCGAGCACTTCCGGCCGGAATTCCTGAACCGCATCGACGAGACGATCATCTTCGACCGCCTCAGCGACACCGATCTCGGCGAGATCGTCCGCATCCAGCTCCAGCGCGTGATTTCCCGCCTCGAAAAGCAGAACCTGCGTCTCGAACTCACGGACGAAGCCGTGCGCCTCATCGGCGACCAGGGCTACGATCCCGCCTACGGCGCGCGTCCTCTGAAACGCGCCATCCAGCGGCAGCTCCTCGACCCCCTCAGCCTCGAAATACTCGACGGCAAATTCCACGAGGGCGACACCATCCAGGTCACCGCCGACAACGGCAAAGTCGTCTTCACCAGGGCGGAATAAGACCCGTCATCAGATTGGTTCATCGGAAAAGGCCGGGATCGCCAAAAGGCGGTCCCGGCTTTGTTTTACCCACAAAGCCCCAGCCAAAGGCCCTGGACTGCGGTGACTTGTCACCGCTTTCCCCAGCGGGACTTGTCCCGCGCCCGGTCGCGGCAGATTTGACTTCGCGTGTCGGCCGGTTAACCGCGCGACGGCGACAATTTCATCAGCTCCTCGTCCCCAACATATCGGTAAGATTGTGGCGGGCGAAATCCTCCTTTTCTTCTACGGAGGGTCTTGAGTTCAGTAGCGGATTCGAATTGCCAAGTGCGGCCGATAAGGATTCCGTAAGCTTGAGCCTAAAGTCTGGAATGAAAAAAGCGGACAGAAGCCGAAAACCCTGATTTCATCAG